>CACMTJ010000005.1 GCA_902616595.1 uncultured Prochlorococcus sp. | reverse complement strand
GAATCTTCTAATTGAATCTTTTTGCGATTAAAAAAAAAGATGCCCTATTAGAGCACCTTTTTATTAAAGGAAGAAATAGATTAACAAAATTACCCTTGAACTCTATCCTTAAAAAGTTTACCTGCAGAGAATGTTGGAACTCTTTTAGCGGGTATTGCTATTTTTTCGCCTGTCTTAGGGTTTAAACCCTGTCTTGCAGAACGATCTCTTGGTTCAAAAGAACCAAATCCTAGTAAAGAGACTTTTTTGCCTTCCACTACTGAATCAACAATAGTTTCAATAGCTGCATCAACAACTAAAGAAACATCTGTTTTTGTGAGCTCTGTACGAGCTGCAACAAGATTTACTAAATCAGCTTTGTTCATTGAAATTTAAATTAAAGCTAGGGGTTAAAAAAAAGATTTAAATCGATTTTAAACCTCGAACTTTCACATCATATGGAGCAAATACAAATACGGCAACCGAAAATGCCGGCGGCGCAAAGCTTTATACAAATTTTAGGGACATTTTTAGCAACATTATTTATTTCTTATAACCGCGCTTTTTCATTTATAAAAAATAGCTTCTTCATTTGTAAAACAGCAAAAAGCATTGGTGGCACTAGATTTAGCATTAAAAATCTAACTAGATTTTGCAAAGGGGGGAAATGTTAAAGGGGGGTTAATTTAAGAATTTGAGCTATTTATTATGTTTTATTAATTTTCAGATATATTTCCTTCTCATCACATGAAAAAACACAATTTGTATTTTGAAATCAAGAAAAATCTAGTTTTCTCATTATTAAACTTTCTCTATAAATCGTTTTATGTACTGAGCAGATGGATGAAGAAATTGGAATTAATTAGAAAATTAATACTCACCAAGATCTAATAAAGTTGATTAGTGAAGCCTTAAAATTGAGTTTTTTTTTTAAATTTTGCATCTATTATTTTAATATCAGTAATTTAAATAAATTATCTCAATATTTAACTAATCAATGATAAAGAAAAGTGATTCATCTCAATAAAGGTAAGCCATTTCCTTTAGGGAGTTCTCTAACTTCACAAGGGATTAATTTTTCCTTAGTAGCCACAAATGCAGAATATGTAGAAATCTTATTGTTTGAGAAAGAGGACTCTATTTACCCAAAAAGCACATTCAAATTAGATCAGACTCATAATACAGGTCCATACTGGCATGCGGAAATAAAAAATCTAGATGAAGGTTGTATTTATGCTTTTAGAGTGAAACAAAAAAATAATGAGATTAATAATAACTATGAAAAAAAAGTATTACTTGATCCATGTTCAAGGGGTATTGCCGGATGGAGAAGTTATAAAAGAGAAAATGCATTAAAAAATCAAGCAAATACTAATTCTTGTCTTAAAAGTGTTGTTTGCGATAGAAAATTATTTAATTTTAAGGATTATCCAAGACCGAAACATTCTTGGGAAGAAACAATTATTTATGAACTCCATATCAAAGCTTTCACTGAATCAACTGATAAAGATGAAAGTTGTTTTAAGAAATTTTTAAAAAAAATTCCTTATCTCAAAGAATTGGGTATTACAACAATTGAATTACTTCCAATTTTTTGCTTTGATCCTACTGATGCCCCAAATGGTCTAAAAAATTTTTGGGGATATAGTCCAATTAATTGGTTTACTCCGCATTTTGAATATTTTTCGAATGAATCCCCCGAAAAGAATAGAGAGGAATTTAGAAGATTTGTAGAGGAATGTCATAAAGCAGACATTGAAGTCATCTTAGATGTTGTATACAATCACACTTGCGAAGGTGATTCAAAAGGGCCAGCAATATCTTGGAAAGGTATAGATGAAAATCTTTATTACTTTATTGGAAAAGATAAAAATTATCAGGACGTCTCCGGATGTGGTAACACTATTGCAGCAAACAGAGGATTAGTTAGAAAACTAATTATTGAATCTTTAAAATGTTGGGCGAGTGAATTAGGAGTTGATGGTTTTAGATTTGATTTAGGAATTGCCCTATCAAGAGGAGAAAATCTTTCACCGCTTGATAATCCTCCAATTTTTGAAGATATAGAATGTGAACCAGAACTTATCGATATCAAGTTCATAAGTGAGCCATGGGATTGTGGCGGTTTATATAAATTAGGTGATTTCCCATCTAGGAATACTTTCACTTGGAATGGTCATTTCAGAGATGACTTGAGGAGATTTTGGAAGGGAGATAAAGATACAGCTTGGAATATGAGCGATAAAATAAAAGGTTCTCCATCTATTTACAAAGAAGATAATATTTTTCCAAAGTCGATAAATTTTATTACTTCACATGATGGATTCACTTTAAAAGACTTAGTAACTTTCAATACAAAACATAATTTTGCCAATAGAGAACAAAATAGAGATGGAGATAACCATAACAATTCTTGGAATCATGGTACTGAGGGACCAACTACGAACTTATTAATCAATGATTTAAGAAAAAGACAACAAAAAAATCTTGTTCTTAGTTTACTTATCTCCAAAGGTGTTCCAATGATACTTATGGGTGATGAAATAGGAAGAACACAAGGCGGGAACAACAATTCTTGGTGCCAAAATAATTTTTTGGGCTGGATGAATTGGGAACATGGTCAACAAGATTTGGAATTATTAGATTATTTTAAATACGTTATAAAAATCCGAAAAAAACTAATAAACATTTTTAATCCATCATTCTCCCCTAATAATCAAACCAATGAAAATATTCCAACATATCATTGGCATGGAACAAAGTTAGATAGCCCTGACTGGGGTAGTTGGTCCCACACAGTTGCCTTTAGCATTAACAAAGATAATACTAGTCCGCTGGTTTGGATAGGTTTAAATGCATATTCAAAAAGTATCGATTTCCCCTTGCCGAAATGTAAATACAATTGGTTAAAAGTTATCGACACTAGCATGTCTGAGATTTTTGAACCCTTAACAATTAATGAAGAATCTGTTTCAATAAAGAGTAGAAGCTCTTTACTAATCATTTCAGAAGAAGTATTTGGGGCAAAAAATAATTTACTCTAAAAGCGGGCGGCGGGAATCGAACCCGCATCTTCAGCTTGGAAGGCTGAGGTTTTACCACTAAACCACGCCCGCATTAAGTAATAGAATTACCATTGCAATAATACATTATCAAACAATAAACAAAGTAAAAAGATTGGAAAATTCACACTCGAAAAAAAATATTTCTAGGTCAACAACAAGATTAATGTTCTCTTATGGGCTAGGAGATGCAGGTACGGGTTTAGTCGCGACACAATTTGGTTTTTTTCTTTTCAAATTCTTTATTTCTGCGGGTTTACCAGTAATAATTGCAGGATCATTATTAATGTTAATAAAGATATGGGATGCAGTAAATGATCCGTTAATTGGATGGTTAAGTGATCGTACTAAATCAAGATGGGGGCCTAGAATCCCTTGGATGGTAGCAGCATCTGTTCCCCTTGGTTTATCTTTAGCTGCGATCTGGTGGACACCCACTGGTTCAGTACTAACCAAGACTATTTACTATGCCATAATTTCTATAATCGTAATGACTGCTTATACAAGTATTAATCTTCCTTTCGCAGCTCTTTCTACTGAAATTTCTGAAAAAACAGCAATAAGAACAAGACTAAACGCATCTAGATTTACTGGCTCAATAATCGCAGGACTAACTGGTTTAATAATTGCTGGAGTTGTATTAGGTTCCGAAGGATCAGCAAATAATGAATATTTTTTAATGGGTAAAATAAGCGGATGTATTGCAGTTGCTGCAACTTTAATTTCTTGTTGGGGATTAGCTCCATTCGCAAAAAAAGCAAGAAGGCCTTCAGGAAAAGTTGAAGCTATAACACTTCAATTCAAAAGGATCTTCAGAAATAAAAAATTTCTAAAAGTTATTACACTCTATATTCTTCTCTGGTGCGCCTTACAATTAATGCAAACAGTAGCGTTAATCTATGTCGAGGATGTACTGAACGTACCAACATATCTTGCGAAGTGGATCCCGATACCTTTCCAAATTAGCGCTTTAGTAGGTTTACAAATATGGACCAGAGTATCTAATAAATTGAACAGGATTTCAGCGTTAAACTATGGATCGATTATGTGGATTATTTCATGTACAGCAGCTTTATTTTTACCTTCATTATCAAAAATTTCAGGAGCTGGAGATAGTTTATTCCTAAATCCCAGCAACATATTTCTGTTCATTCTTTTAATTTTTATAATCTGTCTTATTGGCATTGGAGCTTCAACCGCTTTTCTTATCCCTTGGTCACTACTTCCTGATGCAATAGACGAAGACCCAGAGAAACCAGCAGGATTATATACTGCTTGGATGGTACTTATTCAGAAGATTGGTATCGCGTTTAGTGTTCAATTATTAGGATTTTTATTGTATTTATCAGGCTATCAATCATGCTTTGTTGATAAAGATGGTCTAAATATTATTGAACAATGCTACTCAGCACAATTAACTATTAGATTATGTATTGGTTTTATACCCTCAATACTGGTAATAATTGGTCTTTTAATTATGAAAAAATGGGATCGGAAATTAATTACAAACTAATATAAAGATATGTATTACCTTAATTTTTTCAAAAGACTTCTAAGCAGTTTAATCATTGGGGGGCAAGCAATTAATTTTATCTTTAAAGGTAAAATTTCCAAAAATGATCTCTTTGACCAACTTATGGAGTCAGGTCCTGGCAGTTTGTTAATTGTATTAATTACAGGAATTGCCGCAGGTACAGTTTTTAATATTCAAGTTGCATCACAACTTACAAGCATGGGGGTTTCAAGTGAAATTGGAGGTTTGTTAGCAGTAGGCATGGCGAGAGAAATGGCTCCTCTTCTAACTGCTACTTTAATGACTGGTAAGGTTGCCACTGCATATGCTGCTCAACTGGGCACTATGAAAGTCACAGAACAAATTGAGGCAATAACCATGTTAAGGACCGAACCAGTCCAATATTTGGTCGTCCCAAGATTACTATCTATGGTAATAATGTCTCCAATACAGTGTCTTTTGTTTTTATCTGTAGCTTTATGGAGCGGACAAATTTGGAGCACAATTTTTTATAAAGTTCCTCCAATAGTTTTTTGGACATCTGTAAGATCAGGTAACGTGAGTTTAACCAGTACAGACTTAACTTCAATGTTAATAAAATCTGTAGTGTTCGGATTACTTATTTCAATCATTGCTTGTGGATATGGACTAACAACTAAAGGTGGTCCAAAAGAAGTTGGAACAAGTACAACAGGTGCAGTTGTAATGACTCTCGTTACTGTATCTTTAATGGATGTATTTCTAACACAAATTTTATTTGGATGATCCTATGTTTAAAACTAAATCAAAAAAAGAGGAACCAGTAATAATATCTCCATCATTTCAGTTGCCAATCATTCTAATAGTTTTAAGTTTTATGCTTTTGTTTTTAAATATTGGTTCATTGCCTACAATAGTTTTTGCTTCTTTTAGCTTTTTTTTATTACTTCAGTCATTCACCTTAAGAATAAAAATTACAGATGATGATTTTGTCGTTTTACAATTAGGTAAGGAGATTAGAACTTTTCCATTCAAGAACTGGATATCATGGAAATTCTTTTTTCCAATAATCCCAGGTATTTTTTATTTTAGAGAAAAGTCCAGTCCCCATTTATTACCAATTTTATTTAATCCAAAGCAATTAAAAGATGAGCTCATAAAAAAAGTTAACTCCCTGGAAATTAAAAATTCTTAAAATTCAGACTTTGCCTATTCATCAAAATTATTTAAATGACCAATACAGAAATTTCCGACAATAATCCTGAAAAGGAATTAATAATAGACAAGTCAATCTCAGATGATAAAACCAAACAAATTAGTAAGAAAAATACAACTCAAAACAAAAAAATTACACCAAAAAATGACAAATCAACTAAATCCTTTGATGAAATTTCTAATGAAATTTTTAGAGATCTCGTTTCAAAAAAAGACTATTTAGTAAAAGAAATAAAAGAGTTAGAAACAAAAAAAAATGAAATAGAAAAAGATATTGAGTCAAATTTTAAAGGACAGTCAGATAATATTGCTAAAAGAGTTAAAGGCTTTCAAGAGTACTTAACTGGAGCTTTGCAGAATCTTTCACAAAACGTAGAGAAACTTGAATTAGTTTCTCAACCAATAATCGTAAAGCCCTCTCCCCTTGATCAGAAAAAGCAAGACAATAGCACAAATAATGTAGTTAATGTTCCTGCTCTTTCCGAGACATTTAAGCCAGATGAAGAGATTATAAAAAGTTGCTTTTCAAGTTTCAAAGAACAACCCGACTTTTATGCAGAACCTTGGAAATTAAGACGGAGTCTTGATTCCTCAGATTTAGAAATTATGGATGATTGGTTCTTTAACATGGGCGGAAGAGGTTCTCTTGAAAGTAGAGGATCTCGACAAAAAAATGCCTTGTTATCAGCTGGCTTAATATCTATTCTTGGCGAATTATATGGAGATCAATTTCAGACTCTTATTTTAGCTTCGCAGCCTGAACGATTAGGTGAATGGAGAAGAATTCTTCAAGATTCACTTGGTCTAACAAGGGATGACTTTGGACCTAATAGTGGGATTGTTCTGTTTGAAAGGCCTGAAGGTGTCATCGAAAGAGCTGATAGATTAGAAGCCAATGAAGAATTGCCATTTATTATCATTGATGCTGCAGAAACTTCTGTTGAAATTCCAATACTTCAATTTCCATTATGGGTTGCATTTGCTGGTTCAGATAATGAAATTTACGATGATCTTGAACTAAACTAAGCTTTATGAATATCTTAATAATTTTTACAAGTTATCTTTTAGGATCACTTCCAACAGGTTTTTTAATTGGAAAATATCTCAAAAATATAGATCTAAGAACTATGGGTTCTGGATCTACAGGTGCCACAAATGTCTTAAGAAATGTCGGGAAATGGCCAGCACTTTTTGTGTTTATCATTGACGTTGGGAAAGGCCTTATTGCAGTAAAAATTGCTCAACATTATACAGATCAAGTATTAATAGAGGTAATAGCAGGTATATCCGCTATCTCAGGACATATTTGGCCAATATGGCTTAAAGGTAAAGGAGGGAAAGCTGTTGCTACTGGATTAGGTATGTTTTTAGCTCTTTCTTGGAAAGTTGGACTCGCATCTCTTGGCATTTTTTTAATAGTCCTAACAAAAACTAAATTTGTTTCTTTATCCAGTATTGCAGCCGCAATCTTACTTCCTATTTTTATGTTTTTTTACCTAGGTAAATTTATGCACTCATACTTTTTTATAAGTTTAATTGTGGCATTATTAGTAATCTTGAAACATAGAACAAACATAACAAGATTGCTCAAGGGAAAAGAATCCAAAATTAATCAGAATCAATAGATTTAAATATTTCTATTAAAGCTTTATTAGGATCTATAGCTTTTGAAATTGATCTGCCAATGACTAACTTAGAAGCGCCATTATCTATAGCTTCATAGGGAGTCATAATTCTATTTTGATCATCTTTATTGTCAATATTTAATCTGATACCTGGTGTAATAAGTTCAAAATTATCCTCATAAATAGATCTCAACATTTTTACTTCCCAAGGGGAACAAACACATCCATCTAATCCAGCATCAAAAGACAACTTTGCAAGTCTCAATACATTTTCTTCAATTGAATTATTTCTATCAAGATCAGTTTGAAAATCTTTAAGAGAAAAGCTTGTTAAAACAGTTATTCCTACAACCAATGGAGGTTTTAAACTGACTGAATTAGCTCCTTCTAAAGATGCTTTTTTCGAATCTTTAAGAGCTTTTAAACCTGCTGAAGCATGAATAGAAATTATATCAACTCCTAATTTTGAAACTTGGAAACATGCTGCAAGCATGGTATTTGGGATATCATGAAATTTTAAGTCTAAAAAAATTTTTTTATTTAAACCTTTTAATATTTCAATAACCCTTGGACCTTCCCTAACAAAAAGTTCTAAACCAACTTTCACCCACTTAATATTAGGACATTTTTCCAAAAGTAATTTTGCTTGATTTACATCTAATCCATCAATTGCCAAAATTATTTTATCCTCGGAATTAAATCTATTCTTCATCAATTTTCAGTTTTCAAACCTCTTTATTATTTTTTTCCCAATTTGCAAAATTTTTCCTTCCAAATCATTTTTTGAATTAAAAACTAAATCAGGATTTATTACTTTTTGACTATCAATTTTTACACCCCCACCTTTAATAGATCTTTTTGATTCGCTGCTAGATTTGAAAAGTTTTAGAGCACTTAATAAATAAAAAAACTTTACTGGAAAAACTACTTCTTTTAACGAAATCTCTGGAATTTCTCCAACTTTTTCTTTGTGCCCAAGGAATAATTCTTCGCAGTTTGATTGCGCCTTTAATGCTTCTTCGGTCCCATGGAATAAAGTAGTAACTTCTAAAGCCATTCTTCTCTGTAATTCACGAGGATTTAAGTTTTCCAGAAAATTTAAATCTAATTCAGTAAGTAATTCAAAATAGGTGGGTATTATATTATCGGGTACTTTTTCTAATTTTGAATACATTGAAAGTGGATCTTCAGTTAAACCGACGGTGTTAAATTCAGATTTACTCATCTTTTTAATTCCATCTAAACCTGTCAAAATAGGCAGCAAAACACCAAATTGAGGGTCTTGTTTAAAATGCCTTTGAAGGTCTCTTCCAATTGCAATATTAAATTTCTGATCTGTGCCTCCAAGCTCAATATCTGATTGAACAACTACCGAATCGTAACCTTGTAATAGTGGATATAAGAATTCATGCAAAGCAATTGGGACTTGCGAAGTGTACCTTTTATTAAATTCCTCCTTAGCTAGCATTTGACTAACTGTTGCACTCCCCATTAATTCAATTATCGAATTAAGATTTAATCCTTTTAACCATTCACTGTTATATCTAATTTCTAGTCTATCTTTTGAATCAAAATCTAAAATAGATTCATTGGCTGGCTTTCCCATCCCTAGTTGGGTTAAGTATGTTTTTGCATTGTCCTTAACTTGTTTTTCCGATAACTGAACTCTTGTTTTGTTTTTTCCGGTTGGGTCTCCAATTTGAGCAGTAAAATCCCCAATAATTAAAACTGCAATATGTCCATTATCTTGGAATGCCCTAAGTTTTTTAAACAATATGCTGTGCCCAAGATGAATATCGGTTCCAGTTGGATCGATGCCGAGTTTAACTCTTAATTTTTTATTATTTTTTTTCGCATGATCAATTATCTCGGAAAAGGTCTGATCTGTTCCCTTAATTGGAAAATATTCTTCTATTCCTCTTGACAGCCATAATGGCAATTTTAAATTATCTGTCATGAAGCTTTAACCGTTAACTTTAAGAAGTTTTATCAAGTTCATCCTTCATTCTTATTAAGGTTTTATTCATTTGATCGAACATTTGATCAGGAGTAATCCCAAATTGACTTAACTGTGTCTTTAATTGTTCTACGGTCATTTTTGCTTGAAAATCTTCAGACAATTCAAATCTCTTCATAAAAACCTTATAACGATCCATAAGAGATTCCATTTTTTTTATAAACATTTTTTTCCCTTCTCTATCAAATTTTCCATAATCAGAGCCAAGTTTCATAAGTTCTTGGTAATCCGTAAAAAGCTTTTTAGCTTCTTCTTGAACGATGTCTGACTCAAAGAAACCCATCTTTATAATGCCTCCCTTACTTCACTAAGATTGTAGTTATATGTTGAACTTGCGCCTTGCACACCTTGAATAGCATAGTTACACGCCATGTAACTTTTCATGTTTTTAGTAGTTGAAATCGCTTGCAAGTTCGTGAAAGTTCAATGAAAGTTACAACAATTATGGCATCAAGTTGCAATAAAGAACTATCAACCTGTTGTAGAGATAACTGATCTAATTTAACACTTATATTTTTCTATTGAAAGCAGTTTTAATAAAGCGTTTTCAGGCAACTTCAGCACAACTATTTTCAATATGCAAATTGATGGGTTTTATACATTTTTCTATAGTCATCATGTAATCTTTCAGTTGCTAACTTCCTGTTATTCATTGCGTCTCTAATCAAATCCATTTCATGGAAGTTTTGATTGAGGATAGTGAAAGGAGTAATGAGTTTCATAAGACCTCCTGTATCTACACTTATATTGTCCTCCTTTTTACTTGAAATTCATAGAGTATTATTACCCGAGTAGAAGTGCTTTGTGGTTGTCACGACTATCTTTTCTCGTTCAGTAGGAGTATAAATAATTCAGGAGTCAAAAGCACTTCATCGACTTTGTGGACAGCGAGGTGCATAAGACTCGAAGAGGGCAAACAAATGCCCTCTTATTTTATTTTTAGATAAATTCTGGTCAGAAATCATCATTGCCTTCCCTTCTTTTTATCTAATTAATTCTGTACCATTTAGTTTCAACCATTTCTTATGGTCTTTATAAGAAGGATCATACTTTTCAACCTCACGCCAAAACTTTGGTGAATGGTTGGATTGAACCATATGACAAAGTTCATGAATAACGACATAGTCAACGATTGAATGCGGTGCTTTTATGAGATGCCAATTAAAAGTCAATCTTCCTTTCTTATCGCAAGAACCCCATCTAGATTTATAGTTTTTGACTTTTATTTCTCTTGGAGAAACCCTAATAATTTCTGAATACTTAATGACTTTATCTTCTAATCTTTTGTATGCCTCTTGGATATACCATTTTTCGATATAAGTTTTAATTCTAAATTTTCTTACATCTCCTATTTCGGATGCTCTTACATTTGTAAAAAGATAATCACCATCTAATTTAGTTCCAACTCTTCCTCCTTCTACAACTTTTAACTTTAAATTCTTACCAAAAAGAGAAAAAGATTCGCCACTAACAAATTCTCTTTCTTTACTTTTTGGTCTGCTTTGTAATTGAACTACTTTATTTCTGATCCATCTTTTTTTGGTTTCTAAGATTTCAACTATTTTCCCATCTCTTACTCTATTGGGAACTCTTATTTGAAGTTCATCTCCAATAATATGGAGTGCTGAGGTTTTTCTTTTGGATCGAAGAACTTCTACTTTTAATCCAAATAACTCCTTTGGAATTGCACTCATTTGAATTTCACCCTTGCAAGTTCCATAAATCTCTCAATGACTATTTTCCTAAGATCAGGATCATCAAATTCATCTTCAATCATTGCTCTTCTTATATTTCTCTTTTATCAAGATCATCTAATGAACTTTTTGTTCCGTAAATAAAGAACATTTTCGATTTTTTTACTTCGCAGATTAAGGCTCAAATACAAGATAACAAGAATCTTTTAAATTGATTAGAAGATTAATAAATTTTAGTTTATAAATAATTCTTTGATTTATATTTTTTCAGAATTAAATTTAGTAGACATGTTTCATAAATATTGGAAAAATTTAATTTAAATAATATTTCAAACCAAAATAGACAATTTGAATTATTTGGTTCAAATGTAAATACATCAATTAATTTTCAACACTCAAATAATTTTAAAATCAAAGGCGAAATCCTCACTAAATGGAGGGATAGAATATATAATCACCAATTCAAAATTTCAAAAGATACTCAGAATAAAATTTTGCACCAAACAAGTCTTCCTATAAATCCAATTTCCGATGAAAGAAAAATTGATCCGTTTTCCTTGCAGCCATTATCATTGAACTTTTGGAGAACCAATCAATATATACACAATGGGCCAGCAATGTATTTTGTAATTGACTCGATGGAGAGTTCTAAAATAATCCTCTATATAGGAGAAACAAATTCAGCGAATAAAAGATGGAAGGGAGAACATGACTGTAAAAATTACATCATGAACTATAAAGAAGCCCTAGCTCATAACAAACTCTCAAGTCACCAAGATATTCGTTTCTTCTTAGATGTACCTAAAGAAGTAAAATTAAGACGTAAATTAGAACAACAACTGATATATTTATGGTTACCACCTTTTAATAAAGAAACTCGAGATAGGTGGGCAACTACTTTCACAAACAATTAAAAGTTAATTAAATCCATTTTACAAATGCAATTTTCCACATTCCAAAAAAATCTAGATAACTGGCAAGGTGCTTCATTAATTTTTGGAGTTTTAGAGGAAGAAATTGCAGGCCAAATTGAAAACATAAAATTTGTTATTGACCCAAAATTATTATTAAAAAAAGTTACTCAAAAAAAATTTAAAGGAGAAAAAGGAAAAACTTTAAGCTTTGAATTTTTAGATCAAAAATTAGAAACTTTATTCATAGTTGGTCTTGGCAAATCAAAAGACCTAAATAAAAGTGATATAGAAAACTCTATAGGAAATCTAGTTAGGAAAACCGTTGATAAAAATGAAAAAATGAGCATTTTGCTACCTTGGGAATTTATAAATTCACAACTAGAAATAAATCAACTAGCAGAGTCAATCAGATTATCTGCCTATAAGGACAATAGATTCAATAAGAAAAAAGATGAAAAGAAAGTTCTTAAAGAAATAGAGTTTTTGAATTTGAAAAAATTTGAGAATATTAGCTTTGAAGAGACAGCACAAATATGTGAAGGTGTAGAACTGGCAAGAAGACTTGTAGCCGCCCCTCCAAATAGCCTTACTCCTCAGGAAATGTCTATACAAGCTTCTCAAATAGCTAAAGATCATAGTTTGGGAGTAAAAATTTTAGAAGCAAAAGATTGTGAAGATTTAGGGATGGGTGCATATTTAGCTGTAGCAAAAGGGTCGGATCTAGATCCTAAATTTATACATCTTACTTTAAAGTCAGAGGGGCCTATTAAAGAAAAGATTGCGCTTGTTGGGAAGGGTTTAACCTTTGATTCTGGAGGATACAATCTGAAAGTGGGAGCCTCTCAAATTGAAATGATGAAATATGATATGGGCGGAAGCGCTGCAGTTTTAGGAGCAGCAAAAGCACTTGGGGCAATAAAACCAAAGGGATTAGAAATTCATTTTATTGTGGCATCTTGCGAAAACATGATAAATGGATCTGCAGTACATCCTGGGGATGTAGTTAAAGCATCTAATGGTAAGACAATTGAAATAAATAACACTGATGCAGAGGGTAGACTCACATTAGCGGATGCTTTAACTTACGCATCAAATTTAAAACCGGATTCAATAATAGATCTCGCCACTTTAACAGGAGCTATTGTTGTTGCATTAGGGAATGATGTAGCTGGATTCTGGAGCAATAATGATGATCTAGCAAATGACCTAAAAGCTGCATCAGCCCAGTCTGGAGAAGAATTATGGCAAATGCCTTTACAAAAATCTTATAAAGAAGGTTTAAAGTCTCATATAGCTGACATGAAAAATACAGGTCCTAGAGCAGGTGGGTCAATAACTGCTGCTTTATTTTTAGAGGAATTTTTTGATAAAGAGATTAAATGGGCTCATATTGATATTGCTGGGACTTGTTGGACTGATAAGAATAAGGGAATAAACCCATCAGGTGCAACCGGTTTTGGAGTTAAAACTCTCGTTCAATGGATTAAAAATAAATAACTATATTTAAAATCATTCAGTCCAAAGATTTATTGATCTAGCGTTATCCCCCCATAATTTATCCAACCTCTGATCTCTCCCACATGAGAATCTATAGAACTTATATTTTAATTCATTTCTCTCAGCAAAATCCTGATGATATTCTTCAGCTAACCAAAATTTACCTTTTGATTTTAGTTCTACAGATATTTTTTCTAATGGCACTCGCAATTCATTAGAAGCCGAAAGAATTGCATTTTTTGCATCGCTTTCCTCAATTTCGTCTTTGAAAAAGATAACTGGCCTATATGAATCTCCACGATCACAAAATTGACCCTTGCCGTCTAGAGGATCAATATTTCTCAAATAGAGCCTAAGTATCTCGGGTAAAGTTACCAATTGGGAATCATAGTCCACCATAACCACTTCCTGATGTCCTTCATGATTTTCGTAGGTAGGATTTAGTAAACGTCCACCTGAATAACCACTTTGTACAAAATTTATCCCCCTTAATGACTCTAAATCATGTTCTAAACACCAAAAGCAACCTCCTGCAAGAATCAATTCCTCTGCAAAAGCGTTTACAGGGTTGATAAGCATTGAAAGAGCGATTACTAAAGGTAAAAAATATTTCATTTTTTTATTATAAAGTTCAAATAATAGAATTAATAATCTCTTTAGCAGCTCTCTGGACTACGCCCTCTTCACCTAATTCTTTTTTTAAAAAAGCATAACCTTTTTTTATTTTTCTTTTTTCTGATTTCCCCTCAAGAATCCTACAAGATTTATAGAAGATTTTCTTTTCATTAAACTCATTCTGTACAAACTCAGGTATTATTAATTTATTAACTAACAAATTTACAGGGGAAATAAATCTTACTTTGAAATTGAGAATTTTTTTAGCGATAAAAGCAGTTATCCTACTGACTCTATAACCAACAATCTGCGGTATGCCATATAAAGCTAATTCCATATTAACTGTCCCAGATTTGCAAAAAGCAATTTTAGTGAGCGAATAAATATAAGGCTTTAATTTTGCACTATCTTTTTGCGAAATCACATGTCCTTTAACTTGATATTCCCTAAAGGCTTTTTTAAATATTTCTTCAAAAGAACTCCTGCAGGAGGGAATATAGACAACCAAGCTTGGATATTTTTGTTGTAATTTTTTAGCCGCTTTCATAAAAGTAGGTAATACATATCGTAATTCTTGAGGTCTTGATGCTGGCATCAAAAGCAGGATATTTTGATTAAAGCGAAGGTTAAGAATAGTTCTGGCATCTTTCTTAAGAGGAAGTTTTTTTGTCAAATCAATCATTGGATGTCCCACCCACAAAACATTTCCGCCCCTTTTTTTATAGAATGCTGCTTCTTTCTTGAAAATCGCGAAAATTTTATCAGAAAATTTTATTAGATTTGTTGTAGTGTTATTGCCAACCCTCCAAGCCCACTCTTGAGGAGCAATATAGTAAAAAATTGGAATTTTAGTTTTCGATCTTTTTAATTTTGTTCCAATTTTTATATTGGGGCCCATATAGTCAATAAGAATTAAGCAATCAGGAGGATATTTTTTTAGTAATTTATAAAATCTTTTTTGAATTCTTATTGTTGGAAGAATAAGAGGCAAAGCCTCCCAAATTCCTATTGCACTAATTGATGTAGTATCTTGAAGAATCTTTACACCTTCTTTCTTCATCCTTTCCCCACCTAATCCGCAAATTTCTAAATCTATCGATTTTTTTTTAGATTCCTCTAATAATGCTTTTGATAACAAACTTCCGTGCAAATCTCCAGAGACTTCTCCAGTACTTATAAATATCTTTTTATTCATAAATTCACTATAGGCATTGGTCCTCGTCTTTCTTTCGATATTGACTCTTTTAAGAAATTACATAATTTTGAAGATGAAATATCTAATTCTCCTTTCATTACTTTTTCTAATGAATTTGAAATCGCATCATTAGATTTAAAAAGTAGATTCCAAGTATTTTGAAGTAATTTTAAGTCAAAATCTTTATTTTCCATTAAACCACTTCTCTTAATTCCAATCCTATTTAAACCTCTCAACCTTCCTGGATGCCCTTCGGCCAAACAGAAAGGAGGTACATCTCTATCTACTCTAGTCATCCCTCCAATCATTGCTAAATATCCAATATGTACAAACTGATGAATACCTAAACAACCGCCAATAATAGCTTTATCTTCAATCTTTACATGGCCGGCAACTTGAACACTATTTGATAAAACTATCCTATTACCAATTTCACAATTATGACCGATATGAGTGTAAGCCATCAACAAATTATTATTTCCAATAATTGTTTTTTCGCCCTCATCAGTTGCCTTATTAATAGTTACACATTCTCTGAAAGTATTATTATCTCCAATAATTACTTCAGTATGGGCCCCTTTATATTTAAGGTCCTGGGGATCGAGACCTATAAAAACACTTGGGAAAACTTTATTGTTAACACCAATTTGAGTTCTTCCTGAAATAACAGCATTCGGACCTATTTCGGTTCCTTTTCCGATAGTCACATCAGGTCCAACAATAGCTCCTTGAGAGACAATAACACCATCATGTAATTCAGCGCTCGGATCAACGAAAGCATTTGGGTGCACTTTTACGCCACTAAATCTTGAGTTAAATTCATTATTTTTATGATTCATATCCCTAATCGACTAATGAAAACATTAATTCTCCAGCACAAACCAACTTCCCATCAACGTGCGCCTCACCTTTAACCTTCCCAAATCTTTGTCTTTTAATTGACAATAACTCACAAGAAATTATCAATTGATCTCCAGGCACAACTGGTTTTCTGAATTTAACATTGTTGATTCCAGCAAAGACGAAAAGTCCTTTAGGAAGTTCAGGCATTTGCGTTACAATTATTCCACCTACTTGAGCCATTGATTCAACAATAAGAACCCCAGGCATCAAGGGTCTCTCAGGAAAATGTCCCTGAAATTGAGGCTCATTTATCGTTACATTTTTTACTGCAACTGCTTTCTCCCCAGGAATATGCTCTATGACTTTGTCCACAAGTGCGAAAGGATATCTGTGAGGTAACAAACCTAATATTTGCTCAGAGGAAAGTTGATTATTTTCACTGGATAATTTCTTTTCCAAAACAATTAAAGATAAAGTTAGTTTTTTAGTGATGAGGCCAATAAAGCATTTAAAGAATGTGATCCTTTATAAACTAAAATTTGAGCCTTAGGTAACCCTACCAAAGCCAAGTCCCCAATTAGGTCTAAAATCTTATGTCTTATTGGTTCATTATCAAATCTTAATGGTGGATTAACCCATTTATCACCATCACAAACAAGAGCATTTCCCAAACTTCCGCCTTTTATTAATCCAAGTTCACTTAACTCTTGAAATTGATCTTTAAAACCAAATGTTCTAGCGGGAGCAATCATTTCAACAAAACTTTTTGGATTTAAATCAATCACAAAAGTTTGATTTCCTATTACTTTATAGGAAAAACTTATAGTGGATATAATTGTAGTCTTTTCAGAAGGAGTTGCTGCTATAACTGAGTCTTCTTTATTTAAAATTATTGATTTATTAATCTCCCGAAAGAAATTATCTGGCCTAGGTGCCTTTTTTATCCCTACTTCTTCAAAAGCTCTAACCCACTGAATTGCCGATCCATCTAAAAGAGGAATCTCTTTCCCATCAACCTCAATATGAATATAACTCAACCCACACCCTGCCATTGCAGATAATAAATGTTCGATAGTATACAAATTTCTCCCCCCTAATTTAACCGCTGTACAAAGCATCGTACTTCCAATTAAATCCTGAGTTAACTTAAAAATCTCATTAGGTTTATCCCTAAATGAGACATAATATCCTTCTTTTTCAAAGGCAGAAATTGTTACTCTTGTTTTTTCTCCACTATGTAGACCTATACCCTCTCTGGATATAACACCAGCCAAGGTATAACAAGAATCATAATTAGCAGGCCAAGAAAACACTTAAAACTTCCATCCAACTCCAAGTGTATATCTCCAATCTCCACTTAGGTCCTTACTAGCAACATCTAATCTTAATGGACCTATTGGGGTTTTAACCCCAACTCCCCCTCCAAGAGAAAAACCAGAACCTGATTTTTGCAGTAATTTACCTGGTTTTCCAGGAACATTCTCCTGAGAGCCTAAATCACTTCCTCCATCGACGAATAAAGCTCCTGATATCATTCTCCAAACAGGGAATCTATATTCTGCTGTGCCCTCAACAAAACTTCTACTTACAGCCAAATCACAAGATCCCCAACCTCTAACAGATGAAGTTCCTCCCATACAAAATGCTTCATAAGGTGGCAAATCCCCAAGAATAGTTCCCGCCTTAAATTGAAATCCAATAGCCTGAGGACAGTCTTCACTATTAGCATTATTAGACTTACATGCTTTAGTTAAATTTATTAATTTTGTTGGGATAAAAAATGAATATGAGGCTCTCATTCTATTAAAAGTTGGAGAGTTTTTCCCCATTGAAAAAAATTGTTCGGTACCAAAGCTAAATTTATTTCCTGCAGTTGGGTTGATGGAATTATTCAAATTATTTCTAGAAGTACTTGCAATAACACTTACTAATGTATTTTCTTCAGGGCATGATCCATCATTTGGAGAAAATCCAATACAAATAATATCGCTTATATTGTTCCTAGTTGTGGTTGGCGTTCTATCACCATAAGGTTTTTTATTTCCATCACCATCAATCATCTTTACTTTCTTAAAGTTCATTCCTGCAAGAACTCTCCATTTAGCGACCTTAAATGGATCTCCACCATTTAATGGTCTTGAGAAAGAAAATCCACCTCCTGTTTTTTCTAAAACTATTGATGAAAAAGTATCAGAGCTAGATGGTGTTTGATCATCTACTGCATATAATTTCCCATTATTTTCACTTTTAAATTCTTGCGGATAATCTCTACTCAAAAAAATATTCGTTCTAAAAGATGTTTTATGTTTGTCTCCTTTAATCCATGGATCAGATAATGAAAAATTATAGGTATTTGAATATTCTCCGAAATTTAGATTTAAATTTGTAGACCATGCTCTTCCTAGTGTATTTGTTTCCTGCAAACCAATTGAGGCGAAGATACCTGAACTATTGCTATAACCCAGTCCGCCTGTTAATGATCCTGTTCTTTGCTCGCTCAAGTCTAAAAAAATTATGACTTGACCAGGATTTAAATTATCAGGCCCAAGAGAAACCTTGACATCATCAAATAATGATGTGGCATAGAGTCTACCGATATCAGCTTCTAAAGTTTTTCTATTAAAAATGGTACCAGGTTGTGTTTTTAATTCTCTCCTTATGACCCAATCTTTTGTTTTCCCTTTTCTAGGTTTTCCATCAATAACAAATTCACCATCAGAATCAGGGAATCTTATTTTTACATCAGATATAATACCCTCAGAAACTTTTAATGTTACTATTCCGTTTTCAGAGATTCTATCCGGGCCATTAATCCTAGCTAAAGAATAACCCTCTTTTTCATAACGTTTTTTTATTATTTCTATCTTGTTTTGTAATTCATTTAAGTTAAGAGTTGTACCGTAATAATTATTAAAAATATCATCTACGTATTCATTGGAAACTATAGAATTAATTGGTTTAAGTTCAACTTTCTTCAAAATTGGATTAGGCACTACATTTACTATTAGCCTCACGCCTAGTGGCCCTTCTTGAGACTTTATTTTAACTCCTGAAAACCAACCACTAGCATATATTGCATTTAGGTCTTGATTTAAAATTCGATTATCAACAATACTCCCAGGCTTTATGCTCATAGAGTCATATGCAGCCAATTCAAGTTTTCTACCCTCAGGATGATTTTCCCAACCTTCGATAATTATTTCTGAAATAAGAACACTTTCTTCATTAATATCATTATTATTTTCTGCAAAAAGAAATTTTTTCTCTGGTTTAGTATCAATCCCTTGAAATAAACCATTTTTAATATTTTGTATTTCTAAAGTTTTTATTGATTGATCATCGTCATTGGGCAAATACTTAGCAGCAAGTTCTGAATTATTTGACATCAAAATCAAGGGGGAGCAAGCAACATTTGTGAAAACCTTTCCAAATTTTAAAAAATGTTTTTGCATAGTTCTTTTGATCAAGATAAATAAGTCATTATTAATTCTGTTATGTTAAAGAAAATCGTTTATTCTTCGGTGGATTTCACTGTAAGCTTCAATTAGGCCACCCAAATCATTCCTAAATCTATCTTTATCTAAGCTTAAAATTGTATCATTTTTTTGATTTAGATCCCACAATCTACAATTATCAGGACTTATTTCATCCCCGAGGAGAATGTTATTACAAGAATCATAACCAAATTCCAACTTGAAATCCACAAGTTGAAGTTGAATGTTTTTAAAAAAACTTTTCAGGATTAAATTAATTTTGTAAGTTAAATTAGTTATTAACTCTAAATCATCCGAGCTTAATATGTTCATTAATTCAATTCTATCTTTTGTAATAAGGGGATCATTAAGTTCATCATTTTTAAAATAGATATCAATTAATGGTTTTGATAAAAAAGTTCCAGGTTTAATAGTCGTTTGTTTACACAAAGAACCATAAGCAGTATTTCTGAGAACAATTTCTAATGGAATTACTTTTATTTTTTTTGCAATCATTGTATTTTCATTTTCAAGTTCAATAAAATGAGTTGGAATATTTTTCTTAATGAGAATCTCAAAGATCTTTGCGCTTATAAGGCAATTAAGCTTACCTTTACCTTCAAATTTTTCTTTTTTCAACGCATTAAAAGCTGTAGCATCATCTTTAAATTCAATTTTTACTTTATCTTCATCATCATGAGTGAATACTTTTTTTGCTTTGCCTTCATATATCAACTCATATTTATTATTCATTAATTTAAAACCTCATTATGATAACTAAAGTATTTTTTGTAATTAACATAATTATTAGAAGTTTACTTCAAATAAATCTATTCTATTTTAACTGATTTTTCATCAAATCTGACAATCTTAAAAAAAATATGGGAATACATTCAACAAGTTCTAGGAGCTCTATTCGATTAGAAAATATCTTAATAATTGGAAATGGCGGTAGAGAAAACTCATTGGCTTGGGCTATTCAAAAAAATGAATTAGTTAAAAAAGTTTATTTAATACCAGGTAATGCTGGTTCAGAAAGAATAAATAAATGTGAAAGAATAAAAATTGATTTAAAAAATAGAAATGAACTAGTCGAAAAGCTTGATTTTTTTAAGATAGATTTAATTATAATCGGACCAGAAATACCTCTGGCAGATGGATTAGCTGATTTTCTTCGTAAAAACAATTTCAAAGTATTTGGTCCTAATAAAGATGGAGCAAAATTAGAATTTAGTAAATCTTGGGCTAAGGAATTTATGCAAGACGCAAATATTCCAACTGCAAAATTTTGGAAAGCAAATTCTCTAGAAGAAGCTCAAAAAATCATTAATTCAACATCAATTCCACTGGTTGTAAAAGCTGATGGTCTAGCTTCAGGTAAAGGTGTTTTTATTCCTATTTCAAAAGATGAATGTTTTAAAGCGGCAGAATCAATTTTTAATGGTAAATTTGGCAAATCTGGGAATATAGTTGTTCTAGAAGAAAAAATTCAAGGGCCAGAAGTTTCAGTTTTTGCTTTATGCGATGGGAAGAGATATATATTACTTCCAACCGCCCAAGATCACAAACGACTTTATGAAAAAGACAAAGGGCCAAATACAGGAGGTATGGGGGCTTATTCTCCTGCCCCATTATTAACAGAAGATTATCTTGATAAAATTATTAAAGAGGTAATTGAACCTACAATAAATGAACTTAATAAAAGAAATATTGACTATAGAGGCGTAATTTACTTTGGGTTAATGATCACAGAATCTGGGCCTAAAGTTATAGAATATAATTGTAGATTTGGTGATCCAGAATGCCAAACAATAATGCCCTTGATGGATCAAAATTTTGTATTTCTTTTAGAAAAATGCTCAATGGGAAAATTAACTGGTGATGAAAAAATTAATTCTTCTGATAAATGTAGTGGTTGTGTAATAGCGACCTCCAAAGGTTATCCCCACAAATATAAAACAGGCTTTCCAATAAATATAGGTAAGGTTGACTCAAATGATTGTCAAATTTTCGACTCAGGTACATCTTTAAGTGAAAATGGGAAATTATTAACTGATGGAGGAAGAGTCCTAAGTATTGTCTGCCAAGATAAGGATTTCGATATGGTTTTTGAAAGAGCATACAATAATTTAAAAGAAATTCATTTTGAAGGTATCTACTTTAGAAATGACATAGGCCATCAAGTCAGAAAAAACTTTTCTAAGGAGAATTAAGCTTATGGCGGATTCCAATAATCATGAAAATAGAGAATATAATATTACTAATAATGAAGATATGAATAATAACTATTGGATTAATGGGCTCCTTACTTGGTGGGGTGGGTTCAGTTTAAGAACAAAGTTGTTAGCCATAGCAACTCTTGTAGTAAGTCTCCTAATGACGGGAATAACTTTTTTTGCATTAAATAGCATACAAAGAGATGCAGGAATGAATGATACGAGATATGCTCGAGATCTTGGCTTATTGTTATCTGGGAATGTTACTGAATTAGTCGCTAACAACCAAAAAAAAGAGATCTCAAATGTAGCTGAAAAGTTTTGGAGATCAAGTCGAAACTTGCGTTATATATTCTTTACTGATGCTGAAGATATTGTTCAACTTGGGATACCGATCAGTGCAACACCGACAAGCTCAGACAGTCAGTTTCAGCTCACTCGAAGATTAAAACTACCCTCAGAACTAAAGAAGAGACCACAATTTCCATTAGTTAGGCAGCATGCTACACCTCAAGGTCAAGTAACAGATGTGTTTGTCCCAATGTTGTGGAAAGGTAAATATCTTGGAACTTTAGCTTTAGGAGTCACCCCTAATAAAAAAGCACTAGCCAGTGCTGCCTTGACTAGAGAAGTAACCATTGCAGTTTTTATCTCTATTTGGGTTTTAGTAATACTTGGTGCTGTATTTAATGCACTAACCATCACAAGACCCGTCAGAGAGCTAGTAAGAGGTGTTAGAGAAATTTCAAGAGGAAATTTTAAATCCAGAATTTCTCTACCCATGACAGGTGATCTAGGAGAACTCTTAAATGGATTTAACCGAATGGCCACCCAATTAGAAAATTATGACGAGGCTAATATAGAAGAACTAAAAGCGGCACAAATCAAGCAGCAGTTACTAATTGCTACTATGGCAGATGGTGCAATATTATTAGACTCACAAGGCAAGATTGTACTTACTAATCCAACTGCAAAAAGACTATTTCGTTGGGAAGGAAGATTCTTAGAGGGTAAACATTTTTTTAAATGAAATCCCCGAAATTTTATCTAACGACTTACACGCTAATATTGAATCTATTTTAAAAAGAGAAAAGGAAAAGGACGATTTAAGATTCAGTTTAGGAGAACCAGCAAGAACCTTAAGAATTGTCTTGCAATCCGTTTTAGATACAAATAAAGTTGAATTAAAAGGAATTGCTGTAACAATCCAAGACTTAACTAGAGAAGTAGAACTTAACGCGGCACAAAATAGATTTATTAGTAATGTTTCTCACGAATTAAGAACACCACTCTTTAATATCAAAAGTTATGTAGAAACTTTACACGATTTAAAAGATCAGCTTTCTGATGAAGAACAAATAGAATTTTTGGGCATTGCAAATTCAGAGACTGATAGGTTAACAAGACTTGTAAATGATGTATTAGATTTATCAAGATTGGAGTCTGGTAAAATCATTCAACTAGAGCAAATGGAAATAAAAACAGCAATAGAGCAGGCTCTTAGAAATTATAGACTTAATGCTACAGAAAAAAATGTTACATTATCGCATGATGTAGAGGAAAATATACCTCCAATCCTTGGAAATTTTGATTTACTTTTACAGGTATTTGATAATTTACTGGGTAATGGATTGAAATTTAGTCCAAAAAACAGCTCCCTAATTATAAGAGCTTACACATGGCCAGATTCCTGTCCTGCTTTCCCTCCAAGTATAAAAAATAATTCAGCCCCTCAATGTGAATTAGTTTCACCACTCCCAAAAGTAAGAATTGAGATTGCTGATACTGGCTCAGGAATATCTCAAGCTGATCAAGAAAAGATATTTGATCGTTTTTATAGAGTAGAGAATTCTGTTCATACTGAGCAAGGTACCGGTTTAGGTTTATCTATAGTGCGTGGAATAATAGAAAAACATGGAGGAGTGATTCGTATGGCTAGTGAATTAGGAGTAGGAACAACTTTCTGGTTCGATTTAGCCTTAGCACAATCTGATAAAGATGAATTATTGACAAATGCTATTAATAATTCAGATTCTTTTTCAGGTTCTGAAATTAAAGAAATTATCTAATTATTCTCTAATCCTTTAAAAACATTTTGAACATTTTGATCAGGCACAACTCTGTGAGGGGCACCACTAAATATTTGCTCAAAATTAGAAAAAGAGTCTTTTATTTCTGGTCCACTATTTGTGATAATAAATTCTCTTATTCGTTTATCGTGCCATGACCCCCGCATTTTAAAAACATTTAAAGCTCTTGCCATCTCACCTTTTATTTCTACATATTGAAGCAATAATATAGTATCTGTAATTGTTGAGATATGAGAATCAGTTATAGAATGACTCCCCATAAATTCTTCTGCAGTATTAGTAAAGAAGCCCGCTATCTCCTCTTGTTTTGTATAACCAGTAACAGCAATTACAAATTGTCTAAATGCATTCAAACTTACACCTCTGGCTAATGCAGAAAGAGAATCAATTGCCATTCTTTTTGGTTTAAATTGATTAATTTGCGTTTTTATAATTTGTAAGTGATCTTCTAAACCAGTTGATTCAGGATATGCACAAATAATTTTCAATAACCCATCACTTTCCATTTTTTCAAAATCTATTCCCCAGCTAGTCGCATTCCTAAGCAATTGAGCCCTAGATTCTTCATATGCGAAAAGTATTGCTCTTTCATTATTGTTATAAGCATCTTCAACAAATTTTGATACGAGCATTGTTTTACCCGTACCAGTAGCTCCAGTGGCGAGAATAATAGAATCTTGAAAATATCCTCCACCACACATATCATCAAGATCTTTAACTCCAGAGCTTATCCTAATATTTGAGGATCTCTGCGTTAATCTCATTGCCCCTAGGGCAAATACACTTATTCCATCCATTCCCATAGTGAATGGATATTCGCCTTTCATATGTACAGTACCTCTTAACTTCAAAACTTCTAGAGTTCTTCTTCTCTTTTCTGACTCAAGAACATTTCTTAATAAGACAACATTATCAGATACAAATTCTTCTACTCCATATCTAGCAATTGGTCCGTAATCATCAACCCTTTCTGTAGTCATAACAGTTGTAACGCCAATTTCTTTTAATCTCGCTATCAGTCTAAATATTTCTCTTCTGACAACGTAAATAGCATCATACTGTTGAAAAACCGCAGTTATTGAATCTATTGCAACTCTTTTAGCTTTATATTTTCTAATTGCATAACTAATTCTCTCAATAAGACCAGACAAGTCAAAGTTACCTGCAACATCCTGACCATCAGGGTCAGGAGAAGCATCCAAGATAAAAAGTTTATTTTGATCAATTAATTCTTGTAAATCCCAACCAAAACTCGCGGCATTTCTAATAATATCTAAAGGTGATTCCTCAAAAGTTACAAAGATTCCAGGCTCATCAAAATTACAAATTCCATGATGTAAATATTGCAGTGAAAAAACAGTTTTACCAGTTCCTGACGTACCGCTAACAAGTGTACTTCGAGCTGTAGGTAACCCACCCCTGCAAACGTCATCAAAGCCTTCTATTCCAGTTGGTAATTTTTGTACTTGCATTTTATTTGATTTGCCAAATTTCTTATTATTCATAGTTTTGTGCTTATAAAACAAAAGTAAAATAAATTTTGAATTTATCTTTAATTATAAAAGTTTTAAGTATATTACTTATCTCCACTATATTCAGTTTCAGTTAATTCATCAAAAAGCAGATCTAAACCAATTAAAACTTTCTCTCTATCTGAAAGATCACCTATTATTTTTCTCACTGGTGGCGGTAAAATTTTAGCTAAGGTTGGCGTGGCTAGAATTTTATCTTCTTCTGCAAGTTGTGGTTGCTTAAGTACATCAATAACCTTCAAAGCATAAACTCCTTTGAATTCATTTTCTAAAATTTCTCTTAAAGTATTCAAAGCTCTCATTGAATTAGGAGTATTTCCAGCAACATAAAGTTTTAAAATGTATGTTTTTCTTGCTGCCATTTTTATAGTTCCTGAATTGATATAAAAGATTTAAAACAACCCTTGACTTATTACACTACAAAATAAGAAAATAAACAAACTACTATGATAGCTTATCTGGCTAAATCAAATTATCAATTTGAGCCTGATAGCGTCTTTAAGATATGACAAATTCTAAAAACTCCTCAAACAATTCTTTAAAAAGAAATGAATTGTACGCGATAGCAGAAACTTCGGGTCAACAATTTTGGTTCGAAGTTGATAGATACTATGACATAGACAGATTAAATGCAAAAGAGAAAGACAAGATAACACTGGAAAAAGTTTTAGTTTTAAAGGACAAAGAATCTATAACTATTGGTAAACCTTACGTCAAAGGCGCAAAAATCGAATTAGAAGTAGTCTCTCATAAAAGAGATAAGAAGATTCTTGTATACAAAATGCGTCCCAAAAAAAAGACAAGAAGAAAGATGGGACATAGACAAGAACTTACAAGAGTTATGGTAAAATCTATTACAACAGGTAAAAGCGCTCCTAAGTCTACTTCTAAAAAGGAAACTGTTAAAAAGGAAACTAAACCAAAATCAGAAAAATCCACAAATTAAACAACTCTAATGGCACATAAAAAAGGAACAGGTTCTACTAGAAACGGAAGAGATTCAAATTCCAAAAGATTGGGTGTAAAAGCTTATGGAGGAGAAAAAGTTACTGCTGGATCAATTTTAATTCGCCAAAGAGGTACATCATTTCTGCCAGGAAACAATGTTGGTAAAGGCAAAGATGACACCCTTTTTGCACTAAAAGAAGGTACTGTAAGTTTCGAAAGCATTAAAAGAAATTTAAGAAATAGAAAAAGAGTTAATATAGTTATTTAATTTTCTTGTAAGCTCTTGTAGTTATAAGAATAGGATGAAATACTTCTAAAAAATTTGATTGGAGTGTCTCAAAAAACTTTTCAACTATTTGACTATCGTCAATATGAAATGGATATTCATTCTTATCACCTTTATAAAAATACCAATTGAATAGAGCAATAGAATTACTATCCATAATCCCACTGAAAGTATTAATTTGAGAAGCTGGATCTGCGAGATGTTCCAAAACATCAAGGCAAACTATCGTATCAAATTTCAATATTTTTGTATCTTGAATTGTTTTACAAAAGGTAAGTTTTTTTTCGACTCCTAATTTCTTAGCCCTGTATTCAACAAAATTTCTATTTGTTTGGTTAATATCTACAAAAAAAACATGCTTAACTTTTGAAGACATAGCATTAGCTAAGGCATGAGTACCAATACCTCCTCCAAAATCTAAAACTAAATCTCTAGAAAATGTCTGCTGAAGTTTTAAAGTATCAGCGATGTAATCCCTACTTGTGATATGCCAAGCAGCCAAATCAGCTATATGCCTTTCTCCCACAATCTCAGTATAAAAATCCGAAACATCATTTAAAGCATCTCTAGGATGGGAATTTGCCAAATTCATCTTTGCATTTGAAAGGAATCCATCTAAATCACATTCTCTAATAGATAAATATTCCATTAAATGTGATTTCAAATTAAAAGCATTGTCTAAAAACTCTTTTAAAATGAAATTATTCTTTTGCAATTTCTTACTCTTAATTTCCAATGACAAAATCATAGAATGTTTATAAATCTTTCTCAAAGTATTCTTAATATTACAAATGGAAACTAAAGATGGATTCTTAGTAATTAATAAAGATAAAGGCTGTACTTCTCATGATTGTGTTAAACAAATAAGGAGATTACTAAATACAAAAAAGGTCGGGCACACAGGAACCCTTGACCCTGAAGTTATAGGAACATTACCAATCGCGATCGGCAGTGCAACAAGATTTATTCAATATCTTCCTCAGGGTAAAACTTACATAGGACAAATTAAATTAGGAATAAGAACAAACACTGATGATATTCACGGAGAAATAATTAGTCAAAAAAGTTGGCCTAAAATCAGTGATGAAAAATTAGATCAATACTTAAATAAATTTAGAGGAATCATTAAACAAATTCCGCCGAAAGTATCTAGTGTGCACATTAATGGTGAGAGAGCTTATAAAAAATCTTTCAGAAATGAAATTTTTGAATTAGCACCAAGAAAAGTAAAAATAGACGAACTTATCTTAATGAAATGGGACCAAATTAACGGAATCATAGAAATAAAAATCAAATGTTCAGCTGGCACATATATAAGATCAATCGCGAGAGATATAGGAGAAATTCTCAATTCCGAGGGTTGCCTTCTACAGCTAAAAAGAATTTCAGCTTGTGGCTTTGATGAACAAAACTCGATAAAAATATCTGATATAGAAAAAGATAAAAAAAACTCGAAAAATTTCATTATTCCAACAATTTCTGCTCTTAATCACATTTCATCATTTGTCTTAAGTACCGAAGAACAAATCAATTTTTGGCTTACAGGAAGAGCAATTAGAGTTGATATTAATTACTTCCAGGAAAACAAATCTTTTGACTACAAAAAACCCATAAAAGTAATAGATGAAAAACAAATACTACTTGGGATAGGTTTCTTAAATGAAGAGCAATCTAATATAAATCCAAAATTAGTCCTTAATGCTAAATAACTTCTATAGGTAATCTTTTCTAAAAGGTTTAACCTGCACACCCTTATAAAAATGCTTTAATATTCTTTCAGCTTTTTGGCCTCTAGATGCCAGATATTTAGCCCCCCACTGGCTCATTCCGACTCCATGACCTGATCCTTGTCCAAAAACTATCAACCCTTTCTTTTGAGGAGTATTGTTGTTTAATTCTTCCTCAAAAAATTTAAATCTGATAAAATTACTGTTCAGGCCTAATCTTTTTCTAAAATCTACCCCAGATATTTGATCAGAACCATAAGCCCCAATAAGTTTTAAATTTTTTACCCTCCCTGTACTAGTAATATCTAGAATCTCTATATTTTTTAAACCTCCAATCTTTGGAAATAAATTTATTAATTCATTACTCGAAATTTTTTTTTGCCATCTAAATTTTGGATTATTTTTATCAAAATCTTTCACACTTGATAAATATGGATATTTATTTTTCCATACATCTTGACTATTTTCTGTCATTCCACCTGAGCTGCTATGAAACAAAGCATTAATTAATTTATTTTTATAAGTTAAAACCAAAGATCTTGTACTTTTAACGGCTCTGATAGTTTTATAAGTTCTTGATTGCAAGCCATTATAGACTTGATTTTTCTGGGTTGAATCTATATCAAATAAATTATTTCCCTTTTGCTTTAAAGCATAAGTTCTTGAGGCAATTGCTTGTGCCTTTAATGCTTCAATAGGCCATTTTGTTGGCATTTCTGAACCTACTACGCTATTAAGGTATTTTTCTATTCCTAAAACATTTACTACCAATATTTCGGAGTCGAGTACAAAGAGATTAAGCTTACCAGCAAATCTCTTCTGACCTACCCAAATACCTCTTCCATCGGAAGAACTCACTTGAAATTTTTGATTACTTTTTAAGTCATATTTTTTTTGTTTATTCTTATCAAAATATAAAATTTTTCTATTTTTCTCATTTTTCAAAGTTAGACCTTTTATTCTTTTGCGTGAAAAAAATTTACCCTCTATTGTTAAAGGAATTGATCTATCTGATCTGATCCTTAAATTGTTATTTTTTGATATCAAAACTCTAATGATTGGTTCTCTGGATGCAAAAACACTTTCACTCTGAAAAATACAAATAAATAAAATACATATCAGGCAACATTTTCTATAGTTATTTTTAAATTTAAGTATCACTTTGTTTAAAAACAAATGCTTAATTTGCCTAAGTTTGACTAAAAGTCTAAATTTAATCCAGATATAACAACAAAAATATCATAAATAAGTGAATATCACCTTCTTAGGAACAAGCTCAGGTGTCCCATCCTTAACGAGAAATGTTTCTTCCCTAGCACTTAAATTATCACAGTCATCAGAAGTTTGGCTTTTTGATTGCGGAGAAGGAACGCAACATCAAATAATGAAAAGCAATATTAAATCTTCACAAATCAAGAAAATATTTATTACTCATATGCATGGTGATCATATTTATGGTTTACCTGGACTTTTAGCTACCTTAGGTTTATCAGGAAATAGTGAGGGTATTCAAATTTACGGCCCCTCAGGTTTGCGAAGTTTTATAAATTCATCACTTAAAAGTAGTTTTTGCAAATTGTCTTTTCCATTAAATTTTGTGGAAGTTGAAAATTTTGCATCAGAAAATAAAATCCTTTTTGAAAACAACAAAATAAAAGTAAATTGTGCCTGCCTTAAACATAAAATACCTGCTTATGGTTATAGGGTGAGTGAAAAAGATAAACCAGGTATATTTGATGTCAAAAAAGCACAGTCTCTAAAAATAGCACCTGGACCAATTTATTCAGAACTGCAACAAGGTAAAAAAGTCGTATTAGCGGATGGTAGGACATTCGATGGGAAAGAATTCTGTGGACCTCCTAGAAAAGGTGAAAGTTTTGTTTATTGCACAGATACAGTGTTTAGCGAATCAGCTGTTTCACTATCAAAAAATGCCGATTTACTCGTACATGAATCGACTTTTTCAGTGGAGGATGAAAGTATGGCATACGAAAAATTACATTCCACGACAATCATGGCTGCCAAAACAGCATTATTATCTAACACAAAAAAATTAATTATTACTCATTTAAGTCCAAGATATACTAATAAAAACGCAATTACTCCAAGCGATTTGCTTAAAGAGGCTCAAAAAGTTTTTCCAAATACTCAGCTTGCAAAAGATTTTCTAACGGCAGAAATAAAATAAACTGCAACAGTTCGTTAGCAGGAGCGTTGTAAATGACCAACCCATGAAATAATAGTCATAGGTTTTTCTATTTGATGTCGATCGAAATGGTCTCTATTTTTTCATCACTACATAAGTCTTGCAAAAGACTATTTATTTTTCTTCCATTAATTATTGGGTTACTTATTAATCCAATATCTGCAAATGCACTCTATCCTAGTGATCCTTCATCAGTTGACGTTCTAAAAGATGATCTTCACGGTGCTGACCTTCATAATACTGAATATGTTAAATATGATTTATCTAATCAAGATTTAGGAGAAGCTAATCTTCAAGGTGCATATATGAGTGTGACGACTGCAAAAAACTCTAGTTTTAAAGGAGCCAATATGACGGACCTTATTGCATATGCAACACGCTTTGATAATGCCGATTTTACAGATGCAAATCTTACCAATGGCGAGCTAATGAAAAGTGTTTTTGATGGAGCAATTATTGATGGGGCGGACTTTACAGATGCAAATCTTGATCTTTCTCAGAGAAAATCATTATGTGAAAGAGCTAGTGGAACTAACTCACAAACTGGAGTTAATACAATTGATAGTCTTGAATGCACTGGCTTAAAAGGTTACATGCCTCCAAAGCCAAAAGCATAATATTTAAAGCTAACCAATTTCAGAAGGGAAGATATTACCAGGTTCTTTTGAGCCTGGTTTTTTGCTATACCACCATTCTTGTATATCAGAAGAAAATTTCTTTGAAAAAAGAGTTATTACTGTCTCAACAGGTTTTGATCCAGGCTCCAAAATCTGAACTGAGTAAGATGGACATTTTCTTGAAGCCATATCAGCAACGAACCTAGACCCTATTCTTCTCCAACTAGGCTCCTTACTTCTCCAAGCAAGCCTTGAGCAGGGCCAAGGTAACTCTTCCCTATCATAAAGTCTGCAACATGGGCCAATTACCTTATAACTGTACTGACCACCATAACTTGATTGAACACTGCCAGTCTTGAAAAATTCAAATTTATCCATTCACAAAAAAAAAGCCACCTTCATAGAGGGTGGCAGAGAAATAATCAATAATCAACTTAGAAAAGTTAAATTTTTATAATTAGTACAATTCTTCCTCAGCATGAGTTGTAATTGTTACGTCAGATGTTGGATAAGCAACACAAGTAAGAACAAAACCAGCTTCTAGTTGGTCGTCATCCAAGAAACTTTGATCAGACTGATCAACACTACCTGAAGTAACTTTTCCAGCACATGTTGAACATGCACCAGCTCTGCAGGAATAAGGAAGGTCAATGCCTTGTTCTTCAGCCGCATCGAGGATGTATTGGTCATCAGGTACTTCAATAGTTGAATTGAGACCTTCACCTTCGCTGATGAGAGTAACTTTGTAAGAAGCCATTTAAATAAAAAATTGTTGGTAATTAATACCTATCAAATACATTTTTAACATCGATTAGGTCGATATGTGAGATTTTGAAGTAAAAAATGACACAATAAAATGTATGAAAGAGTATCTATAAGAAAAACTTATACTTAGGTTGGATTGCTGGCTTTTTGCGCAGAAATGCATGCCCAATCTTTTCTAGTTGATACATCCAATAATTTCAAGTCATGCTGATTTAATTTTTTTATAATTTCATCCTTTTGTGAATTCAGAATTCCACTGAAAATGACTTCCCCATTGTTTCTCAAGCACTTATAAATATTTGGAATCATTCCTTTTATTACTTCGGCAAGAATATTGCATAAAACAAAATCAAATTGTTCGAGTTGATTTTTTAAAATTACCTCATTAAAAGATCCCAAATATGTATTTAAATTGTTTAGATCACCGAAATTTAGTTGGAAATTAGATTTTGTTGAATTTATAGCTAAATAATCATTATCCACTGCACATACCTCTTTAGCGCCGAGTAATCTTGCGGCGACACTCAAAATCCCGCTACCACTCCCAATATCTAATATCTTTTTATCAGAAAATAAAATATTCTCCATTTTTTCCAAGCAAAGATAAGTCGAAGGGTGACTACCTGTACCAAAGGCTGCTCCAGGATCTATTTTTATGATTTTTTTATTTTTAAATTTTTTATTTAGATTTATCCAACAAGGCAATATTAAAAAATGATTACCTACTAATTCAGGCGCACAATATTTCTTCCAGCTTGTCAACCAATCCTCCTCTTTAATAATACTCCAGTCAAAAAATTGATTCTCTGGAGCATTAATGTTTAGAAGTTTGCTAATTATTTTTTCAAAACCATACCTAGAACTCTCGCCCCAATCATCGACTGGAAGCCATATACTCACTTCTTTTTTATTTTCATTATTGATTAAATATTCAAATGAAAAACTAAATATTCCCAGCTCATTTAATTTCCAAATAATAATTTCTTCTGAATCACTATCTATCAGAAAAGTTAGTTTATACCAATCTTTATTTGCCATTAAAAGAGCGGGCCTCTCTAAAGAGTAACTGGATTAGCGTTAGTAATTCCTTCTACTTCAATAATGGTGTCAAGCAACTTATTAGGAATTGGATCATCAATACTTAGGACCATAACAGCTTCTCCTCTAACAATTTTGCGCCCAACTTGCATTGAGGCAATATTTACATTATTGCTACCCAATAAAGAACCAAGCTTTCCGATAATACCAGGCATGTCCCTATGCCTAGTAACCAGCATGTATCTACTTGGCGATACATTAACAGGATATTGATCAATACTAATGATTCTTAATTCGCCATCAGCAAAAATGCTTCCTGCTACACTATGGTCTCCATTATCTCCATAAGTGGTTAATTGAAGCGAACCGCTAGCAAATTCAGGTCTTGCCTCATCTTTACTTTCGACAACTGTAATGCCTCTAGAATCTGCTTCTAGAGAGGCATTCACATAATTGATCCTATCTCCCAAAGCTTTACTTAGAAGCCCTTTTAGACTAGCTATTATTAATGGCTGGGAAGGATGTTGAACAAATTCGCCTTGAAGCTTTACTTCTAGTTTTTGAATCTGTCCACCTGAAAGCTGACTTATAAGTAAACCCATTGTTTCTGCTAACTGCAAATGAGGTTTTAGGCTATCCATAATATCAGGGCTCAAACCTGGTATATTTACCGCAGTTCTAGCAGATAAACCAAGTAAGACATCTCTGATTTGTTCTGCAACATCAACAGCTACATTTTCTTGTGCTTCCCGAGTAGATGCTCCTAAGTGAGGGGTAAGAATAAGATTCTTTTCAACCTTCAAAAGTGGCGAATTAGATTCTAAAGGTTCTTTAGAAAAGACATCTATTGCAGCGCCTCCAATCATTGATTTATTTAAAGCTTCTGATAATGCTTCTTCGTCAATCAAGCCTCCTCGAGCACAATTAATTAATTTTGCACTACTTTTCATGCTTTTAAGCACATCCATATTTACTAAATTCTCTGTCTCTGGAGTTCGAGGCAAATGCAAAGTTACATAATCAGATTGTCGAAATAAATCCTCTAATTCAGATAATTTAACTTGTATTTGTTGAGCTCTTTCATTTGAAACGAAGGGATCATATCCGTAAACTTCCATTCCCAATGCATTAGCAACTTTAGCTACATGAGCACCAATTTTTCCTAAACCTACTACACCTAATTTTTTCTTATAAAGCTCATTCCCAACAAATTTCTTTCTTTCCCATTTACCTAATAAAGTACTACTATTAGCAATCGGAATATGTCTAGATAAAGCCAACATCATCGCTATAGTATGTTCAGCCGCAGCTATTGTGTTACCCCCTGGAGAATTAACAACAAGGACTCCTTTTTGTGTGGCAGCCTTAACATCTACATTATCGACTCCAACTCCTGCTCTCCCAATGATTCTCAGTTTACTTGAAGAGTTAATAATCTCTTCAGTCACTTGAGTGCCAGAGCGAATCATTAAAGCATCATAATCTCTAATAATGGAAGCTAACTCAGAGTCTGAGATTCCTATCTTCTGATCAACCTGAGCAACTTGTGAAAGAATATCGATTCCTGTTTGATCAATTGGATCTGTAATGAGAACTTTTGTCATTTAAGATTGGTTCTTTAATCTTTTACTTTAACTTAATCTATAGTGTATGTATCTTATTTTATTAATTTGAATAACACACAAACAATTGAGGATTGAAATTTGACTAAAAGTATTGTGATATTTGAAGACATTGATAAATGTATCCAGCTATTTGATGTTTTCAAAGAAAAATCAGTAATGCTCTCTGAAGCTATTTTGATCCCACCAATAAGTGAGAAAATATCATCAGACGAAACAGAATTACTCAATACGAAAGCGAATATCTTATTCAAATCTCAAAATTTTGAAGATATAAGAATCTTAAATCCTAAACTTGATAGAAAGATCAGACAACAAGATATGAGTAGATGGCTAATGCCATTTGGGTTTATAGCTGGAATAGCTTTTTCTAATATGACAAATTTATCTACCTTCAGCTTTCTTGGTTTAAATAACATCGGGGAATCATTAATTGGAGGTCTTTTAGGAATGGGTTCAGGATATTTAGGAAGCATTGTTTCTTCTGCAAGTATCAACATTAATAGAAATAAAGAGTTAAGATCGATCATTAATTTTAATAAAGAGGGTAAATGGCTTGTTCTACTTGAAAATCAAATTGGAGCTGAATTACCATGGGCTTTGATAAAACAATCAGAAGCGAAAGATATAATTTTTTTAGAAGGCTAAATGATTGACTTAAAAGAGATCTTAATAAATTCAAACTACAAAAAAGAAACTGAGGAATTAATAAATATCGCTAACTTAGCTTACAAACACTGGGAAACTTATTGGACTGGGTTTAATTCAACTTATGTTTGCGAAGAGATTTTAAAAGATTTTGAAAATTTAAATGATTTCAAATTTTTTATTTATGGAGGATTCTCCTCTTCTCAAAGATCTAGGATAGCTTGCTTTAGAGGAGATAATATTCCTGAAGAGGATGCGCTAAAAAGTAATTTTCCAGCTCAAGGAATAAAAATTAATGGAAATTTTTTATTTGATAATGCTACACAAGACGACTTTAGATCCCTCTTAAGTGAAAATGGGATTAATCAAATAAAAGTTGGAGATATATGGACTATTGGCGATAGGGGAGCACAAGGGATAATTGATAATTCAGATATTAAGCATTTAGATGAAAAGATTTTTTATTTAAGAGACGTAAAAGTAAAAGTTAATTTAGTAGGTATAAATGAATTACAAATACCTTCTGGAAGATCAAAAAAACTTGTCAATACAGTAGAAGCTTCAACAAGATTAGATGCTATAGCTTCAGCTGGCTTTAGGGTATCACGAACCAAAATCATTGAAAGGATAGAAAATGGGATGCTCAGATTAAATGGAAGCAAAGTTAATAAGCCAACAATTAATCTAAAAATTGGAGACAAACTAGAACTTGAAAATAAAGGATTTATTGAAATTCTCAATTTAGAAATGACCAAAAGAGAAAGATGGAAAGTTAAATTACTTAGAAAATGAAACGCAACCTGCTATTTTCTTATAAGGGGGTTAATAATTCCTCAATTGGGGCGATTAGCTCAGTGGTAGAGCACTACCTCGACACGGTAGTGGCCACTGGTTCGAATCCAGTATCGCCCATTAAAACTTTTGACGGCCTAGGTTATATCCACAGAAAATAATTTCATTTTTTAGATTATGAAAAAATGATGAAACTTAATCAAATAATTAATCTACATAAGGGACTCACTGCATTTGTAGTGATAGGTCTAATGATTTTTTTTGATAATTTTACGATCGCTCCCTACGTTTATTTAGCTCTGCATGGTACTTATGGATTACTTTGGCTTCTAAAAGAAAAGATATTCCCAGATCCTTATTTTAAAGAAAAAATCAATTTTTTAACTTCAGTTACTGGTTTTATTTTCCTTGGAAGTTACTGGGTAGCTCCCTACATTCTTATCTCATCTCAGAAATCTGTTCCAAATATCGTAATAGCTGCATCTGTATCTATAAATATAATTGGTGTGTTTCTACACTTTGCTAGTGATGCCCAAAAATATTTTTCTCTTAAATTAAAAAAAGATCTAATTAAAGAAGGATTTTTCAAAAATATAAGGAATACTAATTATCTAGGAGAAATACTAATTTATCTATCATTCGCCATACTTTCAATGAGTTTCATACCATTAGTAATTCTTGCAATATTTTTCTCTATAGTTTTTCTACCAAGAATGATAAAAAAAGATAAATCGCTCTCAAAATATGATTCATTCGAAGAATACAAAAAGAAAAGTGGTCTTATATTGCCTAAATTAAATGCCTGAAAACAACTTACCCAGTTGGAGGCAAGATTTAAAGTCCTCTAGAAAAAAAGAGGGCAAATCACCCTCTAATAGATGGATACAGCTTGCAACAGTCAGCGAAGAAAATGAGCCAAGATTAAGAACAGTTGTTTTCAGAGGATGGCATAAAGATAGTTCAATGATTTTTTTTACAGATAGAAGAAGTGAAAAAATTGGGCATATAAAATCTAACCCTAATGCAGAAATATTATGGTTCTTTTTGAAAACCAAATCACAATATAGATTCAAAGGAAAAATACATGAATTAAGTGATAACAAAAATTATTGGGATTTATTATCAGAAAAATCAAAATCTTCTTGGTTTTGGGGATCTCCTGGAGAGAAAATAAACCCAAAAGTCCAATCTGCTTATGAAATATTATCCAATCTTCCCAACTCAGAAAATTTTGTAGTTCTAAATTTTGAAATCGATTCAGTAGATCTTCTTAAATTAGAACAGCCTGTTCATAAAAGATATCTTTGGGAAAAGAGTAAGAAATGGGAAAAAGTTGAAATTAATCCTTAAATATTTCTAAATTGTATATTTAGGTTGAAAAAAATATAATGATCAGTCAGTTTTAAAAAAGAAGTATTATTCATATGAATTTCTCAGAAATTCCAGAAAACCCTTTTATTTTTTTATCTTGGGTGACTGCTATAGGACTATTTATAAGTCTTTCTGAAGCAACAATTAAGATAAAACTTGAGAAAAGAAACATTTATAGAAAAAGGTTAGAACTAATCAATAACCTTTATCCTAAAAAGTTAGCTTGAAGTGTCTGATAGTATGTTCGCTTGTAGAAATTGAAATAAGCCACCTTTGCTTGTTTCTTCATTAACTTCAACTTCTTTAGAATTTTTTGATTTAGTTGAGGTAATGATTTCATCTTCGTCTTCTGATTTCAAAATTCTGATAATGACTTCATCTAAGGAGAAGTTACCAGGTCCTGTTAACGCAATTGAAGTTGCTGAAGCAAAATACAAAAGTAAAAGCTCTAATAAGAAAATATTAAAACCTGAAGTAACAAGTGCATGATATATAGCGACAGAAATTGTTCCCACAATCGCCAAAGCCCCGAATCTTGTAGCTAAGCCTATTATTAGTAGCCAACTACCACCTATTTCTGAGAATGCAGCTATGTATGATAAAAATATTGGGAATGGAAGATGTAAAGGTCTGACAAAAGCATCAGCGAAATTTTCTATATTTGCTAATTTCTCATAACCGTGATGAATAAGAACAGTTCCAGTTATAACTCTAAGAATTAATAAAGCAGTATCCTTGCTAAACGACTTGGTAAGAATTGTTGAAAGCACTATAAAAAAGTTATCCTTAAGTAAAAATAACTAGTCACAGTATCCATCGTGGATTAAACAGCAAAAGTCGTGCCTAATTAAGTATTTATACTTAGTACTCTAATGAATTCTTTTTTTTGATTAGGAAATCAACTAATTTAAAAATTATTTTTTGAATAATTTTTTAATATTCTCTGATTAATTTCCGGAATATTTTCTTTAAATTTGAAAAACCCTTTTTTGGCGAATTGCCAAGCAAATAAATCTTCATCTCTAACAAGGTTAAAAATTTTTTTATGGTGTAAATTTTTAAACTCTGTTATGAAATCATAATTTTCTCCCACTCCAGGATAAATAATGTCTATTTGGTTGGTATTTTTCAAAGTATTTTCAAGTGAATCAGGATCAATCTGTTCAACATTATTAAAATCCTCTACTAATTCAGAGACCAAATCTTGTTTAAATTTCAAAACAGATTCAGACAATTTAATTTGTCTTTGTTCATTTTTTAAAAGGATAATAAGTACTTTTTTATAGCTTGTAAGTAAATTTTTAAGGGTTGCAAGGTGCAGATCATTTTCAAACATAAGCAGAATATCTGATTTAGGATTCATATCATTTTTATAAATCTCATCTTCTAATGGTATTTGATTAGATTCTTCAAGAAAAATTTGTTGATTACTGATTTTTTCTGCATTAAATCTGTTATTTGAAAATTTTCTGAGGTTTGATGATGAAAAAAGATATTGTTTTCCCTTCGTTTGCAATCCTCCGACCCATCTCCAGCTAAGGAGATTAGATGCAGCATCACCATCAAAAAGATATTTAAAGAAAAACTTTGCTCCCAATTGCCATGGAAGGCCTAAATTAAATATCCAAGTACTCGCAAACCACATTCTTGTATGGTTATGCAAATAGTTGTACTGCTTTAATTCATGTACCCAAGAATTAAAAAAATCTAATTCTGTATTTCCATTAATTGCACTTTCATATACCTCATAATCAAAATCGAGATTGTTTTCTGAAATAAAATTCCTCCAAACTTTAGGTCTATTTTCCATCCACCCTTTCCAGTAAACTCTCCAAAATATTTCTTCAACAAATTTAGTTGAATTTTTGATTTTGTACTTACTTTTAATATCTTGAATCAGATCATATTCCGATAAAATTCTATGTGTAATGAAAGGCGATAATTTTGAAACTGAACTTTCGTTATTTGGCCCAAAATCAAAATTTCTTAATTTTGCATAATCATTAATTTTGTATTTCGCAAAATTTTCCCAGGTATTTTGAGCTTTTAATAAAAATGACATTTTCTCATAACTTTAAAAAATTTTTTTTTGTATTGATAGAAATTTCAAAAATTTGCCTTCAAATTAATCCTTAAAATTTTCTATTTCACTTTTAAGTAAATATGTTTGATTGAAGTATTTAATTTAAACGCCTTATCAGTACATTTTATACTCTTAAATCGCTCTCTGCATAGGAGGATATTTAGTGTTCAATTACTTTTTAGATCTAATTTTAATTTTCAAATCTTTATTTAAATGATTTTTTCTAAAAGATTTTTAAATATTTATCAGAATTATTATGAATAATTTAATAGTGAGAGATGTTAAGTATCTAGATGAACAATACAGAATAGGTGAAGGCATAATTTCGGATGATGCATTTAAGCAACTTGAGAAGCTCTTTATTCCTATTGATCCAAAGCCTGACTACTTTAATCAAAAAAATAATAAACTTTTGCCAAAATTAGCTAAAAAAAACTATAAAGAATTTTTGGAAAGTTTATTAACAAAAACAAGATTAAGCATTCAACCAAAAATTGATGGCTGTGCTATTGCAATTAGATATATAGATGGCAATTTTAATAAAGCTATTACAAAAAAAGGATTTGATGTCTCAAGCAAAATTAAACAAATTAAAAATGTCCCCGATTGTATTCCTATCAAACGAGATTTTCAAATTAGAGGTGAACTATACGCTGCAAACCAAGTTGCCGGCATTTCCCAAAGAATTACACGAAAATACCTCAATGATAAGAAAGGGATTGGAGAAAGTTTCCGCTTTTGCTGTTTCCAAATACTTAATGGAAGACTTAATCAATACGAAACCCTTAACTATCTTAAAAAATGTGGCTTCAGCACCCCTGACAGTTACTTCACAAATCATACAAGCGAAATCCAAATATATAAAAAAAATTGGTTAGAGAAAAAAATATTTGCAAAATATCCAACTAATGGGATAGTTATAAAAATAAATAGTAGGAAATTACAGTTACTTAGAGAGAAAAGTATATCTCAAAATAACGAATGGCAATATGCAATTGAACAATAATATTGAATAGTACCTTCAATAAGAGCTCACGATACTGACTTCCAGTATTTACAGTAGAAAAGTAATTAAATTTTGGTTAAATTCCAAAGCAATTTGCAGGATTATTAAATGACTGCCACTATTTCAAGACCAAAAATCTCTAACTGGGAAACATCTAATATTCCAAACCTTACAGGCAAAACAGCGCTAATTACTGGTGCGAATAGTGGTCTTGGATATTACACTGCAAAGGCCTTAGCAGAAAAAAATGCTCATGTTGTTATAGCTTGTAGATCGCTCGAAAAAGCTAATCAAACTATCAAAAAACTTAAAGGTCTTAATCCTGAAGGATTATTTACACCATTAGAATTAGATTTGTCAGATTTAAAAAATATTGTAGATGTTCAGTCCAAAATTTTTGATAATTTTGAAAATTTGGATTTGCTAATCAATAATGCAGGCATTATGCATCCGCCTAAAACTCTTAGTGTCCAAGGATATGAAATACAATTTGCAGTTAATCATCTAGCTCACATGCTTTTGACTCTAAAGTTACTTCCAATTATTGAAAAAAAAGAAGAATCTAGAATAGTGACGGTGACTTCCGGAGCACAATTTTTTGGCAAAGTTGGTTGGAAAAATCTGAAAGCCGAGAACTATTACAACAAATGGGAATCTTACTCCAATAGCAAATTGGCAAATGTAATGTTTGCTTTGGAACTAAATGAGAACTTAAAGCACAAAAATCTACTTTCTTTAGCTGCTCACCCAGGAATTGCAAAAACAAATCTCTTTACTGCTCAAAAACCTAACCCTGGTCCATTAGAAACATTCTCATTGGAATTATTTAGTCCTATTTTTCAAACTGCTGAGATGGGTGCTTTACCTCAGCTTTTTGCAGCTACTTCACCAGATGCAAGAGGCGGTGATCATTATGGTCCTAGATTTAATTTCAGAGGTCATCCAAAACTATCCCCTACTTCTCCTTTCGCCATGAATAAAAAAGAAAGAAAAAATTTATGGGAAAAAAGCCTCGAAATACTTAATAACTTCTTATAAATTTTTCATTTTTACTAACTTTAGAAAATACTTCAAGATATGTAATTCACTCTCTGAGAGTTTCATAAATTCTGTTAGGGCATCATAATTTTTTTCATCAATTTTTTTTGACAATTGAATAAAACTATCATGGTTTTCATTAACAAAGCGCTCAGCAATCTGAGAGGGAGTTAAACCCTGTTCAATTAATTCACCTGGAGCATTTTTCTCCCACTTTTCATAAAACCAAGAGAACCAATATTTTGCAGTATTATCTTCCATTAATTAACTTTTCTTGGGCGAATACTATAAATACTGAAGAAAAATCTCATGATTGAATTACCCTTTAAACACAATTAATATAAATGCAATTATAAATTTAATGATAGATAATCATTTAAGTAAAAGAAATATTAATCTTGTAATTGGATTAGGTAAATCTGGATTTTGGGCTGCCAAGTATTTGAAAAGCATTAATAAGAGAGTAATTGTTTGGGAAAGTAAAGATGGGATAGAATTCTTAGAAAGAAAAACAGCATTAGAAGAGCTAAATATCATAGTTTCTCTAAATAAAAAATTTGTATTTGAAGAAATTCAACCTTTTTTGAAAGAGATCGAATCTGTTGTTGTAAGTCCATCAATACCTTATGACCATATAACTGTTATTGAATTAAAAAAAAAGGGAATTAAAGTAATTGGAGAAATTAATGTTGCATGGGAAATTCTAAAAGACAAAAATTGGATAGGTATTACTGGCACTAATGGCAAGACTACTGTTACTCATCTTCTAAGCCATATACTCTGTGATACTGGATTATATGCTCCTTTTGCTGGAAATATTGGTACACCTTTATGTAAGTATGCTCACTCCAAAAAACATGAAAAAATTGATTGGGTTGTAGCTGAATTAAGCAGTTATCAAATAGAAATATCTCCAGAAGTAAAACCTAATATTGGGATATGGACAACCTTCACAGAAGATCATCTTGAAAGACATAAAACACTTGAAAACTATTTCAACATAAAAAAAAGCTTGTTAGAAAAATCTGATTTTAGAATTTATAATTATGACGATAAAAACCTAAGAAATCACTACAGTTCACTATCAAGAGGGGTTTGGATAACAACTAGTTTTGATCAATCAAATTTTATTCATTGCGATTATTGGATAGATGAACAAGCGTTCATTGTTGAGAGAGGGAAGAAATTATTCAAACTTGAACATTTTTCTTTAAAAGGAATGCATAATCTTCAAAATCTTTTATTGGTAATTGCAGCAGCAAGAAAAGTTGGATTATCTGGCAAGAAGATTAAAGATTCTTTATCTAATTACAAACAATTACCCCATAGGATGGAAACAATTTATAAAAATAATGATCTGGAAATCATTAATGATAGTAAAGCTACAAATTTTGACTCATCTATTGCGGGAATAAGTTCAATTGAAGGTCAAATAATAATAATTGCTGGGGGTAGATTAAAAGGCAATGAATATAGTGAGTGGATAAAAGTTTTAAAGAAAAAAGTTAAATGTGTTTTCCTTTTTGGAGAAAGCTCAAAAGTCCTAAAAATGGCGCTTATTAATGAAGGATTTAAAAAAAATATTTTTGAATTTTCAGATCTAAAAGAGCTTATAAATTTTGTTTTCCATTATTTACAAAATAATAGGGCTGGAACATTATTATTCTCACCTTCATGCTCTAGTTTTGATCAATTTAAAAATTATGAAGAGCGTGGAGATTATTTCAAGAAACTAATAAGTGAAAAATTATTGGTTAATAAATCCAATTTTTGTTCAAGTATCATTTCGTAATTTTCAGGTCGGTCATCACAACCGTTTACCCTCTAGCAAATATTCACTTAATTAGTTAGATTTTGTTTATAAATAAACCACTAGCAATGAGTGAATCTAACAATTTACCTCAAGCAATAAGTCATAAAAAATTAAGTTACTTGATGCTTAAGGCACAAAAGGATTCTCATTTTTCTGATGAATTAGCAGAAATAGAAAGCCCGGAAAGAAGAGAATTTGAAGAGTTAATCAACAATTGGGAAGCTTCAACTAAGAAGGTAGTTAACGAGTTATCAAAAAGAAAAGAGAAATTACTAAAAGATAAATCACCAAATTCTTTAATTGCACTTGGTGCTATGGAAGTTCACCTTAACATGGCTTTGCAAGCCTTAAATGCATTTAATAAAGGAGTTGATGGTTAAAATAACAGATAAATTATAAGGAAGGCATCGAAAACAAGAGAAAATCTAAGTTTTTTTCAGTATCTATAGAAACATCATCATAATAATTAACTTCAAAACCCAAACCATCTCCAGATTCGAGAAGTATATTTGAATTAGAGTCTTTACTTTTTAATAAAAGATTACCTTCTATTATTTGTATCCAATTATATTTATCGATTTTTAATGGCAATTTTTTTTCTTTAATTGGCTTATATTTACAACGCCATAAAGAGATACTTTGATTTAGAAAAAGCTTATTATTTTTACCGTCTTTGTAATTAAAAATAAGGTTATCCCACAACTTTTCACTTAATGAAATTTGATCATATCGAGGTTTGATATTTTCTTTTTGAGGGTATATCCAAATCTGGAACAACTTGCAGTTCTCATTTTCTTCATTCTTCTCGCTATGAGAGATTCCAGTACCTGCAGACATAACCTGTACTTCATCTTTGTGAATTTTTCCAAGATTGTTTAAAGAGTCTCTATGAGTTATTGCTCCTTTTGTTACGACAGTAATTATTTCCATATTTGCATGAGAATGTGTATTAAATCCTGCATTAGGAGAAATAATATCTTCGTTTATAACTCTAATTTTCCCAAAATTATCCCATTTTGGATCTCTATGCTCTGCGAAAGAAAATGAATGCATTGAATGCAGCCAATCTCTTCTTGATAAAAATCTATCATCGGATTTTCTTATTTTAATAATATTAAAAACCATCAAAATTAAATAGAATAAAAAAATTCTAAATAATTAGAAAAATATTTGTAAAATTTTTTTGATAAATTATTCCTAAAAAAAAAGCAAATATCAAATTTAAAAATTTATTTTACTCTGAGCCTTATTAGCCTTTGTCAATATTTTTTGTGCTTCATCTCTTGTAAGGCATTTTTCTGCTTTTACATTTAAGTTTTTAAGTTTTTGCAGTTGCTTTGTGTTACTCATAATTTAACCCGTTCTTAAAGTAATTTTAACATAAGTTTAAATTAATTGCCTCTTAAACCTTTGCATCAAATCGTATTTAAAGCTTTCAGAATGGAATTATCAGAACAGTATAGAGGATGTATAGGATTATCTTTGATTGTTTTCTTAATTAAAAGCGGTCCAAGAGGATTATCAAAATTATTTTTTCTGATTGAGTTATATTGCATTATTTTTTTTAATATTCTTTTATTTCTATTTAGAAATTTCCCTTTGTTACCCCAACCTAACCATAAATCACAATTTTTATTTTCAGACCAGAATTTTAAGTTTTTATAAATATGATTATTATTTAAATACCCAACAGGGTTTTTATGATTAAAGAGTCTTCCTGGTTTACTTGAAATAAGAGCAAATAAATTGATTAATTTAACTTTGCCATAATTATTATTTTTCGAGATTTTAATTATCTTTTTTGTTGTATTATCCAAGAAAACTGCATCTGATAATGAAGGATTTAGACCAATAAAAATAATCTCTTTTTTAGATTTAGAAATCTTATAACTTAAACTCCATCTATATATTTTGTTAGCACTTATTAAACAATTTCTTTCTAAAAACAAATTTTTCAACCTAAACCTACACCTCTAGCCATAAGGGTTGCGAACAAAGGTATTGTTGCAAAGCCAACTAATTCAGTGGTAATGATTAGTCTAAACCTCTTCACTAGGTTTTCTGAAATTTCAGGTAGTTTATTCTTACTTAGTGGAATTGCCCAGAGGATATATGTTGTCGTTGGGTATAAAGAAAGTAAGCCAACCAAAATGTAGAGCGAAACCTTTATCCAAAACACAGGATTACCAGTATAGAAATCACCTCCTTGTCCAAAATACTTAACACGCAAAATCCCAGTAACTAATATTGCAACTCCTGCCAACCCATAAACCACATCTGCAATTATCATTGAGATCGTCTCATTTCTATTAAGACCTACTTTGAGAGTCAATCTTTCAAACAAAAGAGAACCGAAACACAATATTATTCCTAAATAATGAACATATGCTACTAATGCACTTTTAGCAATTTCACCTGTCAATAAAGTTCCTAATAACATTTTCTAGTCAAAATTTATACAATACTAACCACCAAATAAAGAATTTGTTTAGAAAATAAATTAAACAATAAAAAGCCAGGTATTGAATTTAGGACTCTAAAAACCTTTTTTGACCATCTTCAAAGAAATCCTTTTTATTCCATACTTCGATTACATCTGGGAAATGTTTTTCCATACAATTATCACAAACCCCATGACTGAATCTAATATCACTAATTTTCGAAAGATATTTTTCTAAATGCATCCAATCTCCCTCCTTATTTTTCACTTCTCTGCAATATGAACATACAGATAAAATCCCTTCCTGTTTATGCAAATTAGATAAAGCATCTAGCAAATTTAATGACTTTTTTCTAAGCTCTAAAAATGAAACTATTTGCTTGGATAATAATTCCATAATATTAAATTGTTGTGTAGTTAGATTTCCTGGCTTTCTGTCTATTACACACAGAGTTCCAAGCTTATTACCATCACTATTTCTAAGGGGAAAACCTGCATAAAAACGAATCTTTGGATCTCCAGTTACCAATGGATTATTTATAAATCTTTCATCTTGGAAAGCATCATGAATAATTAATGGACTATTTTCTTTTATTGCATGTGTACAAAAAGACCAATCTCTTCTAGTTTCTGATATTTGAAGTCCTATTTTGGATTTAAACCATTGTTTATCTTTGTCTACCAAAGTCATCAAAGAAATAGGCACATTACAGGTTGTAGCAGCAATTTTTGTAATATCGTCATAACATGATTCTGGCTTGGTTCCCAAAATTCTATATTCTGCTAAAGCTTTTAATCTTCTTTCCTCTTCTTCTTTTTTTGATACAAGATTCTGCATTAATCTTCACCAATAATTAAAACTTTAAAATTAAAGTTTCTACAAAAAACTTTTTCCGTCTAATACTTAATAAAAAAAAGATAAACTTATTGAATTGTTACTTACTGATTTATTACTTATTAATTTATTATTGATTGATTTAACTTTGAGACTGCCATCCCAGCGATCCATCCACTTGTCCAACAATGTTGAAAATTAAATCCACCAGTGATCCCATCAACATCCAAAACTTCTCCAGAAAAAAATAAACCTGGACAAATTAAGCTCTCCATACTTTTAAAATTAACCTCATTAATTTTTACGCCTCCGGAAGTAACAAATTCCTCTCCAAATGGACCTTTGCCAGAAATTATATATTTATCCCTCATTAGAGTATTTATCATTTTCTCTCTTTCATCCGCCAGTAAATCAGCCCACTTTTTCTCTTTATCAATACCTATTTTCTTTAATAAAAAAATCCATAATCTTTTTGTTAATAGTGGAACAGGTCTACTATTAATAAGATTCACCTTGCCTTTATTTAATCTTAAATAATTAATTTTTTCTTTTAACTCCTCATAACTTAAAGAAGACCATTTAATGATTAAATTAAATTTATATTTTTGGCTATAAAGTTCCCTTGCTGCAATTGATGAAAGTTTTAGTACTGCTGGCCCACTAAACCCCCAATGCGTTATTAGTAAATCGCCTCTATTTTGAAAATACTTATTGTTTAAATTAATTTCTATATCTATGCCCCTTATCGATACCCCACTACATTCATCCAAATTTGGTTCCTTTGTAGAAAAAGTAAAAAGCGATGGTACAGGTTTAACAATGGTGTGTCCAAGATTTTGAGCTAATTTATATCCGCTTGGATTGCCTCCTGTTGAAAGAATAATATTTTTTGCAGTTACCTTTGCTTTTTTAAGACTAAAAATATTGAATATATTATCTGGAGTTTTTGAAATTTCTTTTACAAAAAATTTTGTTAGTATCTCTACGTTTTTTGATAAGGCACTTTTTCTCAAGCAATCAATAACATCTGAAGAAGAATTAGAAACTGGGAATACTCTTAGATCTTCCTCAATTTTTAATTTTAACCCTTTTTTCTCAAACCAATCGTATACATCTCCAGCAGCAAAACGATTAAATGATTCCAAGAGCTGAATTCCACCTCTGGGGTAATTCTCAATTAGTTCATTCGGTATCCATGTCGCATTAGTGACGTTACATCTTCCCCCTCCACTAATCCTTACTTTCTCCATAAGTTTTGAAGTTCCTTCAAGAATTATTATTCTTTTTACTCCATTTTCAGCAGCAGTTATTGCTGTCATAAAACCGGCTGCACCGCCTCCAACAACTGCTAAATCAAAAGGTTCCAAAAACTTATTATTTAATATGCTTCAATCTGATAATAGCAAGGACTAATAAAGAAAAATTACCCCAAAAACCATAAAAAAATAAATATAAAAATTTTAAAAATATATGATAAATAGCCTCGATTCGCTAATTTTTAAATTTCTAGAAAAATCAACACAGTAGTTATTTTTATGCTTTAACTTAATTAAATGAGTCTGTTATTTTCTTACGTTAAATATTCTGAGGCCAGTTTTCCTATGACTGGTCAATATACTGCTCTTCTTTTAATAACTTCTGTTATTTGGGTTCTACTTTGGTTTGGATATAGACAAAATAAGATAAATGATGAGATCAAGAAAAAAGAAAAAGAAGAAAGAATTAATGCGAAAGTTCAAAGAAGAAAGAAGTTAGAGAGTTTGTACCCTACTAATAAAAAAACTGTTTAAAATAATTATTTTAGAAACATGAAAAAAAATAATTTCAAATCACTTATTCAGTTCTTACCAGGTATTTTGATTCTTATTTATGTATTCTTTTTAGCATTTACTCAATTTATAAAATAAAATTTTTAAAAATTATTCGTTTTGATTGGAATCCTTTCTGCTTTTGGAGCTGCTACATCTTGGACATATGCGTGCTTTATTTGGCGCTCGCAAACTCAAAAATATAAATCGATAGATATTAATTTAATAAAAAATATAATAGCTTTTTTAATTTTTATACCTGCTTTTATCAATCTAAGTTCTACAACTGAATTAAAAAACATATTTATCCTACTAATAAGTGGAATAATAGGTATTGGTTTAGGTGATACTTTCTATTTAAAGTCACTACAAACAATTGGAACAAGAAAAACTTTATCTATAGAAACTCTGTCTCCGTTAATGGCAGCTTTGTCAGGAGAATTTTTTATTAATGAAAATTTAACAACAAAATCATGGGTTGGAATAATTATAGTAACGATTTCGCTATTCATAATTCTCAGAAAAGGTGACGATTTTAAAGAGGAAAACTCCTCTTTCTCAGAAAAAAATAACTTTAAGATTTTTGCTTTTCCTTTTTTATCAGTTTTATGTGCTGTTCTTGGAGGTCTTTTATCAAGGATGGTTTTCCTTCAAAGCAATTTATCTCCTTTCCTTACAACTGAAATAAGATTATTAGGTGCAATAATTTTTTTAATTAGTCTAAAACGATTTAAGATTAATTTTTTCTTCAAAAACATAGACAAAAAACAACAAAAAAGATTTTTTATTTCAATACTTCTTGGAACAAATCTAGGAATATTTCTACAACAAGTTGTGTTTAAAACCCTTCCCATAGGAGTAGGATGGGCTTTACTAAGCATATCTCCAATAATTTCGTTATTTTTTGCTAAGACTGAGGAAAGAGAAATTACCAAAAAAATAATATTTTTTACTTGTTTTTTATTTTTTGGCTTGACATTAATAATTCTTTAATCTCTGAGTTAATGTAAAAAATACTCATGTTAATAAAAATCAAATTAAATAAAATTACCTTATAAACACTCAAAAAAATGAAAACATTAAAGAAAAAAAGACTTGGCACATTGGAAGTTTATGTTATTTTTTTAAGCTGCATTTATGCAGGCTTTATAGGTTATAAATCTCTATTAAATGTTTTATTTACTTGGAATTAATTAATTCTTTCTAATGATTTAATCAACTTACCTCCATCTTGGTCATCATCATCATTTGAAGCGAAAAATAAAAAAAATATTCCTAGAGAAGCTATAGATAGCGAAATTGATAATACAGAAAGCTCATCCATAAATTCGAAATTTTTTTTATGATAAACGAAAAAAAATAAAAGACAGTAAAGAAATACACATTCTCGAAAATAAATATTTCTTTTATTTGTAAAATGAAAAAACACATCCGAACTATTTCGTGAAAGTTCTAATAACTTCCCCCTGTAGTGCAAGCGTAATAATTCAGTATGGAATAAAAAGTTGGCCTATTTGGGAATGTGAGCCAAGCAAATTTCAATGGAATTACGATGATAAGGAAATTTGCTTAATTATTGAAGGTCAAGCGAAAATAAGTACCCAAAACGGTGACATTTACGTGATTAAAGCTGGAGATCTAGTTGAGTTTCCTGCTGGACTTAACTGCGAATGGGAAGTAACCAAAAGTATTAAAAAACATTATCGATTGGGTAGCTAAATTTAAGAAAAAAGAGTTTTTCTTCTTTACTGTTAAGTCAATGTAGATAAAATATGGGTAATAAATAATTTTCAAGAAGGAAACTAATATTATGCCTTTTACTGATCAAGAATATTTTGAGGTTATTGAAAAAAACGAAATAGTTAAAAAGGCCTTTGAAAATATTAAGCAAATTTGCATTGATTTACAAAAACAAACAAATTGTCCTGAAGAGGATCTAAAAGATTTTCTTGAATTTATTTCTAAACAATGGAATAAGTAATAATTAAAGAGCCTTTTAAATACTAAATTTAAAATTTCAATTTAGTTTTCTGAGAAAATAAGTTCTAATCTAATTCCTTTTTTGGTTTTGTATTGATACTGGAAGTTCCCTTAGCAGCAGAAACGAAGAAAAAGAAGCCTACAATTCCAGATATACCAAATATCGCAGCCAAAGGATCAAAAGTGAAAGAAAACATAGAATTTATAAAATCAAGATAAATAATAGTTTTTGAATCAAAATTGTACAATTGTTGTTAAGTATAAAAAATAACAATCGCGCGATTCATTATGTCATTATTAGTTTCTCAGTAAGTTCAAAAAAAATTATTATTCAAATTGATTTTAAGAATAAAAATATCAATACATACCAAAGATCTATTCGTGCTAAAGAGAAAAGTTTTTAAAAAATATTAATAAAAATATTGAATAAAACACTACCTAGAAGATCCACAATTGTTGTTTCTTTAGATTAATATCAGTTTATGACAGAATTTTACTCAGCTTCTTCCTCAGTAAGTCCTTTTACAGCGATACTATGGTGCCTTTATCCAGTAGCTGTACTTGTAATTATTGAATTACTTCTAGGGGGTGGGTTTGATGATGATAACGATGACCAAGATGGTGGAATGCTTATACCTGCTTACTCTAGATCTGAAGTTTGAAATTTTTTAGATTTTAAATTACAATCTCTATAAAAATTTCAGTAGATTGATTAACAATATCGAAACAACTCATATTTCTCTAATTACACTTACCATTCTTATCATTTCCTCTCTATCTTGGCTCGTCTTAAGAACCCTTAAAGAAGGGAGAAAAGCTTTAACAGATATAAATAAGGATAAATCGTAAAAAACTTAAATAAATACTAGAATTTGAAGGATTACTAAGTTAGACAACTACAAATTCATGGTTATTCCTTTTTGTGAAGGAGCTCTCCTACTAATTACTTTAATAAATAAAAATGCATCTAAATTCTTTACTTTATATTTGTTCTATATCTTTATTCATTTATATAATGGCGCTGTTTTGGAGAGACTTGCCAAATCAAAAAAAGTAAATAAATAATTAATATTAAATTTATTGCTTATCAAAATAAATTGAGTTATTAATTTAATATTGGATTTAATTTTTTTATATAAATGCTGAAAGAATCTTCAAATAACAATAACAAAAATATATTCTCAGAAACTAGAAGTATTGAAAAAGAAAAGATGATTTGCAAAGACGGATTCTGTTCATTACCAAATCGAGATGATCTCCCAAAAGAAGATTCAAATGATATGAATTTATTTGATCCTATTTAGTAAATAAAAAAACATTTTGAGAAATTGAAGATTAAATTGATAGTATTAAATTCTTTGAATTTTTAATATATGCTTAATAATTTTTTTAATGCATATAAGGAGTTTTGGATTAAAGCTACAGAATTCAAAGGATTCACATGTCGCTCAGACTGGTGGTTAGTTCAATTAGCGAATCTTATAATTTCTTTACTAACTATCCCAATATTTTTAAAAACGTTTGGATTCAATGCTTATGGATTAGTTTGTGTCATTCCTCAAATAGCTATTGATATAAGAAGAATCAGAGACTTTGGTAAAGATTGGAAATGGATCTTTATTAATTTAATACCTATCTTCGGATGGATCTTGTGGTTCATCTGGCTAGGCTTTGGTAAGACTGGTAATGGGAAGAATAAACTTATATAGAAATTAACTCGTCATTTTTTTCTTTTTTTAAAATCTACAAATCTTACCTTGTTTCTTAACTCTATTTGTTTTTCAAGAATTCTAAATACATGCATTTCGCATTCGGTTAATTTAAGAAACTGATCGAGTGTATCTTTATCTTCTTCATCAAAATTCTCGAAAACTTCTGAAATAGCATTACTATTTTTAGAAATAAAATCCTCTGCTACATCTTGTGGATTCTTGCCCGATTCGAAATCCTGAAAAGCTTCATAAGAATTAAGTTCTCTTGTTAACCATTTAAACCATGGTTCATTTTTATTACTTTTTTTATTTATGATTTTCTTCATGAAAAAATTTTTACTAGTTTAATCATTATTAGTTATTCATTCTTTGACAGCTGTACAAATACTTATTTTAAAAAACCAATTAAAGAATAACCTTATTTATTTTTTACAAAATAACTAGCATAATTACCATAAAGCTTTTAAAAGAATAAGTATTTATTACTCATTTTTTTGTTTATGAGATAGCTAGAATTTATTTTTTTAAAGTACATTGTCAATTCCATTTTACGACTTTCCTTCATCTCCAATTTTAATAATTGGTGCTCTTGGCATTGCAGTAGCGATAGCAGTTTTTTTTGTCTCTTACCAAAAATATTTCAATTCTCCTTTAAACAAAGAGCGTGCAGAAAAGAAAAAATCCTTAATTAAGGAACAAAAAGAATTAAATGAAAGATTAGAAAAAATAGAACAAGAATTAAAAAATTTATAAAAATAACTCTTAAATAGAGATGAGTGAATGATCTCGAATTCAAGACCTTAATTTTTTAAACAGGAATTTTGGTCTATAAGGAGTTATGGATAAAGATCATCTTATTGAGTTAATTTCTAATAGTCTTCTTTACGAGAGCAGAAATTCTGACTCTACTAAGAATGTTAGTGACTTTAAAAATTACTTAGAAAGATTAAATCTTGATCAATTGAGAACTATGTCTAAAGAATTTATTCTTTAGTATGATTTTTAAAATTTTATTGTTTATTAAATAATCAATACTTTTTAAAAATTGTTAGTATCAAAAATAATAAGTGAAATATGCTAAAAGTAAATAGAAGAGATTTTTTAATAAAGCCATTTTTAAAAAGAAATAATATTAGAGCTTGTTATCAAATTATTTCTACCATCCTCCCAATAATTTTTATCTGGTTAATTGTCCACCAAATAATAATTCAACCTTTTTCATTATTGATTAAAGCATTCCTATTAGTGCCTTTTATAATTCTTCTAACTCTGTTCTCTTCTCGAACATTCTCATTAATGCATGATTGCGGTCATAATTCTCTTTTTACAAAACAGAAATTAAACCGCTTTTTTGGATTTTTACTTGGCTTGGTTAATGGTATTCCCCAGAAGTCATGGTCAATTGATCATGCATTTCATCATAGAAATAACGGAAATTGGGAAATTTACAAAGGGCCGATAGATGTTTTAAGTCTTGAAGACTATGAATCTCTTACAAAAAGAGAGCAAATATTTTATAAAGTAAGTCGAAACTGGATGATGCTATTCCCTGGCGGTTTTTTTTACTTAGTTTTAAAGCCTAGATTAGGACTAGTCATTATAATTTTTAATTTCATTAAAGATATATTGGAAGAGACTTTTATCAAAATAAAAAACAGAGATATTTCTCAACTATTAGTTATTAATTCAAGAGTGAAACCACCTTTTTCTGATTATGGAGATAATTTTAGTGAACTATGTGAATTAATAATCAATAACATAGTAGTAATAATAGGGTGGATTTTTATGTGTAAGTGGTTGGGGGTAGTTTTTTTCTTATCGTTTTATTCCATTATATTAACCTTATCAGCAGCAATTTTAATATGTGTTTTTTTTGTACAACATAACTACGAAAATGCATATGCTAAAAATACAAAAAATTGGGATCTCATCGATGGAGCTATTTTAGGTAGTAGCAATTTAGATATCCCTAATTGGTTAAATTGGTTTTTAGCAGACATATCCTTCCACAGCATTCACCATCTCTCTGAGAGAATACCAAATTACAACTTAAGAGCTTGTCATAAAGCAAACATTCATTTACTCCAACAATCAAAGTTCTTAAAATTAAGCGATTTTTCAAACTGCTTCAAATATATTATTTGGGATAATAAAAATGAAAAATTAATTCCAATAAATTAATACCTAATTCAACCTTCTTCTCAATTTTCTTTTTAGAGGAATACTGCTATATGCATGAGTACCAATAGATGGAGGCAAGTCATTCTTTAAAGGATGCATAAAAGCATTTGCCATACTCTCTAACATTTTCGAAAGCCAAGTGATTACTGATTTCATGTGCAATCTAAAAGTGTACTTTTTAATCATCTAACTAAATTACTGAAAAGTAAATCAGTCTTTATGCTGATTTTTTTAGAATATTACCTTATAAATTAATATTAAATAATCAAAATTATTTTTTACTTTTGTGTTTTAAAAGAAGGATTTTACTATCTTTTTCAAGGTAAACCAGTTGCAAAAAAAATTTAGTAAATAATACTTATTTTTTCTGATTCACTTAATAAATTAAATTATTGAACATAAATTCGTGCTATATCTCTATTCCAAATAAATCCAACAATATTATGAATGATTCATTTGTTTCTACCAATCAGAATACAGAAATAGATTCTATTAATTCATATTTCGAGTGTATTACTGAATGCAGTATTGTGGATGGTCATCAAGAATGTATTACTCGTTGTTTAGAAGTTCATTTAAAGGGAGGTGATCAAAATGAATAAAAAAAATTCACCTCAAAGAAAAACAACTTTAAAATGGAACTCGAATGGAGAGCTTTCCGAAATTGATATGTTAAGAATTTTAGAAAAGATATCATCATATGATCTTAATCAATGTGAATTAACATGCGATTCTGATACAAATTAAGATATGTTTTTCAATATATTTTTAATACTGCTGATAAAAAAGCAGCTTATGGGATTTTTGTAGGATTCTAATTAATCAGATTTCAATCAATATTTAGAACATTTTCATAAAACTATATTTTTATTCTAAAAATTAATTTTTAGAACTCCTACCTTTTTTTAAGAATGTTTTACTAATTTCTTTTTTTGTTAGTTGAATCGGTTTTACTAATCCTGAATCACCATGAGTTGGACAATAATAGGTCATAAGCATCCAATTTTTTTCTTGATCCATAACTAATCACTATTTAAATAATGATTAAGTAAATAGGATAAATTTTGAAAAAATTGCTTTTTTTTAATCTTTTTTTCTTTTTTACTTAATAATTTATAAAAATGTTGAATCTATTCTCACAAAATAGATATAAATACGCATGACTTTAAAAAAAAATCCTGCTATTTATAAATAAATCTAAGATTATTCATGTCTCTAGAATCTATATTGATGGTAGTTGCTCCAATCTGTCTTTTTACCGTAGGAGTTATTGCTTTACCTATTTTAGTAAAGCCACGTAAACAATCTGGTTTACCTAAAAGGTATATACGCGGTCTTTAAATTAATTAAGCTTTAAAAAGAGCATATACAATCAGCAATAAAAAGAAATAAATAAAAAATTTTTCCAAAGATAGTTTTATTTGAAGATGAAATTAAAATCTTAAAAACTTTATCGAAAAAAATTTAAAAATTCTTTTCATAATGAGATCCTGTGATAGATAATAGAACATATAAATTCTCTTTTATTTAACAAAATTCTTAACCAACAAAAATTTGAGTAATATAAACTTTTCTGGTCTTAAAGGCCAAGCGCTTGTAATAAAGGATAAAGATATTCCAAGCATAAAAGAATTTCAGGATGTTATCCCAGATAACTACTTTAAGTGCAATACCAAAACTTCTTTGAGGTATCTTTTTCAATCAGCTTTCATTCAATCATTAGTAGTTGCAATAGGGTTATCTATTCCATTTAACCCAAAAATGATCCCAATTTGGATAATTTACGCATTAATATCAGGTACCACTGCAATGGGATTCTGGGTAATTGCCCATGAATGTGGGCATGGAGCATTCTCTAAAAACAAAACATTGGAATCTGTAACTGGTTATTTACTACATTCATTACTTCTGGTGCCTTATTTTTCTTGGCAGCGTTCTCATGCAGTTCATCATCGATTCACAAATAACATAACTAATGGAGAAACTCACGTCCCTTTAGTTATTAAAGGGAATGGAGTTACAGAAAAAGTTGGTGGAGAAAAAGAATTACATTTTTCAAATTCCTTAGGTAAGAAAAATTATGGAATTCTACAACTTGTTTTACATCTAATATTTGGCTGGCCTGCTTATTTACTTACTGGAAGTACAGGAGGTGTTAAATATGGCACTTCAAATCATTTTTGGCCAATTAAACCATTTTCTAAAGCATTATGGCCATCAGTATGGGCCAAGAAAGTTTGGATATCAGATATTGGAGTAGGTTTGACATTAGTGGGCATTGTTTATTTAGTTTTCAAGTATGGATTATTTCCAGTAATTACTCTGTATTTTGGCCCTTTATTAGTTGTTAATTGTTGGTTAGTAGTTTATACATGGCTTCATCATACAGATTCAGATGTGCCTCATCTTTCAAATACGGAATTTTCCTTTATGAGAGGAGCATTTCTATCTATTGACAGGCCTTACGGTAGAGTCCTTAATTTTCTTCACCATAATATAGGTTCTAGCCATGTCGTTCATCATGTATGTCCAACGATCCCTCATTATCATGCAAAAAAGGCAACTGTCTTAATTAAAAAAGCCTTTAAAAAAGCATATCTTTTTAATCCTGATCCAATACACAAAGCTTTATGGAATATTGCTTGCAATTGCGTTGCTGTTGAGTCTGACATCAAGAGAGGAAGATATATATGGCAATCTTCATACAAAAAAGATGGATTAAAAACACAATAAGCACCAATTCTTTATCACTTTAATTTACGCAAATCTGAAAAAAATATAAAAGAATTAGCAATAACAAATTTTTCATCTTAGAAAATACTCACAATCTTAGTAATTCTATGAGTGGCGACAATCTACATGGTAAACAGCCTATTAAATTTTATTCGGAAAAAATAACGCTTACAAAAGTTGAATTATTAGAAAGACAGTTGAGTTTAGGCGAAAAAATTTCAGATTTAGATCAAAAGCATAAAGAATGGAGCAAAAAACTATCAGGTTGATCATCTAATAAGATGAATTTTAAAAACTTATTGATATTTTTATTTGCCTTATTAAGAAACTTTTCTGTAAATTATTGAATAATTATTTGCAGGCATACTAAAAATATCCTCTTGAGAAAAACCATTTTTCTTACTCTCATCACAAACTTCCTCAAGATTTTTAATACCCCAAAGATCATTTTGCATTTTTAATGAATTATCGAAAAAATAATTACTTTCACTTGTATGCTTATTACAAATTTTAAATGGCCCATACAACATCAAAAATTGTCCCTTATTCAGTAATTTTCCTGATTCTCTAAAGAGTGCTACAGTGCAAGACCACTCTGCTATATGAATCATATTTATAGAGACTATTCCTTGCAAAGAATTAGCTAATATCAATGGAATTTTCCAAGGAATTTTTTCTACATCAATCTCAAGAGGCTGGGGCATTTTCTTAGATAGGTCTTCATACTCAATCCAAGAACTTATACTTTTTCTATGCACTAACTCTGGGTCACTTGTTTGCCAAATTATTCCAGGAAAGCGTTTCTGAAAAAACACTCCATGTTCACCACTGCCACTCCCGATTTCCAATACTGAACCTTTTTTTATAATTCGGGATAGTACATTACCAATGCAGTCTCTATTTCTTTGAGTTGCCGAAAAAAAAAGTCTGTTATCCAAAATTAAAAAAATTGGGCGTTTCAGTAAAAATAATAATTCTAAAATCCTTGATTATTTAACCTTTCTCAATTTAGGAGTCTTGAAAAACATTATTTTAAGGCTAAAGAATAATATTGAAATTGTAAGAGCAGGCAAGATATAAAGTATTAAATCAGAACTCATTAGAGAAGGAATCCTTCCAAAAATTAAATGCATGTAGTATGACGCGAATGACATAAATTAAAAATATATCTAATTTATTAATAGCAATTTTTTGAATTCTAAAAACTACTTTTAGTCAAAAACCAAAAATTCTCAAAAAAAGAGTCAGCCTGTATCCCTACTAGCTGACTCTTGTTATATATTAATTTAATTTACCTCTAAATGAGGATATACCTCTTAAAAAAAAAAGGTTAAAAGCTTATATTTTTTTCAAATTTAAAAAATCAAAACAAAAATAAAAAAAAATCGATAAGGTATATTTCGACACAAATATGTAGCAGTTTTTTAAATTTTCCTGATAAAGAGAGAGAATAATCCCTGATTCTCTTTACATTATTAAATAATTATGTTATATTTATTTACAAATTATACAAACAAAATGACTCCAGAAGCAGAACGTTTTAATGGTTGGGCAGCAATGTTAGGTTTCGTTGCAGCCGTTGGTGCATATGTCACAACAGGCCAGATCATTCCAGGTTGGTTCTAATGAAAAATAACGAGCCAAAAATAATTGAAAAAGAAAAAATCGTTGCTGAAAAGCTTAACGGTAGATTCGCGATGTTAGGTTTTGTTGCTCTAGTTGGCGCATATTTAACTACAGGTCAAATCATTCCTGGTTTTATCTAATTCAAATCTTTTAATTTCATAAAAAGTCTAATTTAAAATTAAATTAGACTTTTTTTTGAGTTTTTTTTCAATAAATGGTCTTTATTAATTAAGGGTTTAATAATTCCAACAAAAAAGTATGCTAAAAATCAGCATAAAAACATTTTTTTATTTTTAAAAATTAGATTTAAAGTTTTTGTTTATCAAATTATCTTATGCTGAAAGTTGGTTTTGAAAGATTTGTTTGGGTAATTTTATGATGTATATATGCGGGAAATAAAATAAACTAAAAAATTTTATTAGTAACAATATGCAAGAACATAATTTTTACTTAGAAAGCTGAATAAAGAAAATTATTAATATAAAAAAGCTTTTAAAAAAATATTAATTTAAATATTTTTCTCCTTTAAAACCTAAATTTATTTGTTGATTGATGTTATCTTAATCGAGATATTCCGAGGATTTAATGAGAGTAAAGCTTGAACCGGAGACAGCATTTATTGGGAAAAAGTTTGCTTATACATTTTTAGGAATAATATTTAGCTTGAATGCCATAACTTTTATTTGGTTTTTCTTATTTTCAAATTTAAAATAAAATCTAGATTTTTCATTTTTAAGTATTAAAAAGTATAGATTGAACTAAATTTATGAAAACGGTTACTTAAAAATTAAAAAATTCCTGGAATAATCTGTCCAGTTGTTACATAGGCACCTAATAATGCAACGAAGCCAACCATAGCCCATCTACCGTTTACTTTTTCTGCATTTTGAGGATATCCATCGTAAGACACAGTTTCATCAATATAAGGTCTAGTTTCTGATGGGAACATATTCTGCCTTCCGCCAGATTCTGTAGTAACTCCTGATTTTGTCATTAAAAAGATAATAATTGTTAATTAAATTAACATAAATATTAACTTATGTAAACCAATATCTCTAATAATTTCACCTGAGAAATTTACTATAGGTCAATATGTGACATTTCTGTTTAAAAATTAACAGGTCGCATTTTTTATACGAATCACTTTTTATCGTCAAATTCGCAATCAATTATTATAAATAAGCATTTATACTCACAGTAAGTAATTTTACTTAGTAGAATATTTACAGCATTTAGGAAGTGCTTAGCTGGTTGAATCAGAAATCTGAATTAACTAGGTCGTCATGAGCTTGCCAGTGGGATACTTGCAAGCTCTTTCAATTTTAAAAAAAGCAAATATCAAGCGCAAAGATAATTATTTGTTCTATTAAAAAAAATCTTTAGATAAGCAACTTATGTCAAAGATTTATTTATTTGCTAGATAGAAAATAGACTTAACAAAATAAAATTTATGTCTTTAGATTTTATTCTCATACCATTTTGTATTTTGATTATCCTTTTTCTTTTAAATCGAGAAAATATGATCTACAAAAAAAATCAAAAGGTTAAATAATATCATTTTTCTAAAAAAAGCTTAATACTTAAAGATCTAGAAATCTTAAAAAATTTTTTTTCCTGAAAATAATAGATTTCAAAATAAATTCTTTATAAAGTTTGGAAAAACTTTGAGAATTTAGTGCAGAAACTATACTAATTTTTTTCTTAAAATTAATTTTTCCCAATATAGTTTTGCATTATTAATTTGATTTAGTTTTTGTTGGCAGTGTATGCAATTGCATTCGTATATAAAAGTTTTATTTTTCATGCATAAACTCTTTTTTTAAAGAAAACAAATTTCTGATTTTATTGCAAGTTTTAATAAATTATTTTTCTAATTTTTATTGAAATTTAAAGAATTAAAATATTTTTCTTAACTATCAATTTTATATTGGTTTCTTAATCATTGATATTTTATAATATTAAAAAGGCCGTAAAAAACAAATAAATCTCTTTTGAAACTTTCAAATCAAGCGCTAATTAAAAAAACTATTAATAAAGTAATTAGTCCCTGGTATTTAATACCTTTAATAGATAGGTGGTTATTAGGTCAAATCATTCCTCCTATGATATTTGCAATTTCTGCATTTACAGTTATTTCATTATCTGTTGGGGTAATGTTCGATCTCATAAGAAAAATTGTTGAATTTGGGTTGCCTCTATTTTTAGCCTTAAAAGTTCTTTTTTTTAGCTTACCCAGCTTTTTAGTTTTATCATTTCCAATGGCAGTTTTGCTTTCTACATTATTGGCATATGGAAAATTATCAAGTAATTATGAGTTATTAGCATTGAAATCCTTAGGGATAAAAACATCAAGAATTATTTCTCCAGCTATTGCACTTTCAATATTTATGACAGGTTTGACTTTTTACTTTAATGATAATTTAGTTCCTACAAGTAATAAGTTAGCTGAAACAACATTAAGAGCAGGAATTGGAAGTTCCTTTAGCGGTGAAAAAGGTAAAGACAATATTATGTTTTCTAGATATGGTTCTAGGATAAATGGATCAACTAAAAAGCCAACAAAAACAAATACTTTCCTTACTCACATATTTTATGCTTCATGGTACGAAAACAACATTATGAAGGGAGTTACAGTATTGGATTTTTCAAGACAAGATTTTCAACAAGTCTTAAAGGCAAAGACAGCAAAATTTGACTCAAAAAACTCCTCTTGGATATTTTCTGAAGGAAACATTATATCAATTGATCCAAGTGGCCAAACTACAAATATTCAATTTAAAGAATATACCTATCCATTTGTAGAGGGGCCATTGGAGTTAGCAAAAGTGCCTAAAGACGCCACTGAAATGACTTTAAAGCAGGCTTTAAATGCAGAAAAGATTTATAAAAAAACTGGTAATTTAAAAGAGATAAGAAGAATTCAGGTACGCATACAAGAAAAATTCACTCTACCATTTGCATGCTTAGTATTTGGTTTAATAGGTAGCAGTTTGGGTTCTAAATCTAATATAAGGTCTTCTAAAAGTCAGGGATTCGGATTGAGCGTAATACTTATATTAATTTATTATGTAATGTCATTTGTATTTAGTTCCTTCGGAGTAAAAGGGATATTACCTCCAATTTTTGCTGCATGGTTACCGGTCTTAGTTTCTTTAGGAGGCGGAATTTATTTCTTGAGGAAATCAAGTTCTTTTTAATATTTTAAGTACATAAATAAGAACATACATTACAAAATTATTTTGCAAGTAATAGATTCTTAAATCTTTATTTCTCGTCAATTTTTTGATAACCATACCAATCAGGATAGTTGTTTTCTTGAATAAAGTTATTATCTGGAATTAATTCTATTTCCCAATTACCTATCTTTTTTATTTGTTCACAATCATCGAAACTAATTAACATTTCTAAAGAAGCAAGATCATCTTTATGCTTTTTTTTACACCCAATAAGCCATTTAGACTTAGCTATATTTTTTGCCTCTAATTTATTTGAAGCTATAACTAATCCAAACTCATGTTTTTCCATCATAGAATTTGGATCATAGCCTCCAATATTGACAAACCATAAATATTTTTTGGCATTATTTTTTTTTACTAATTGCTTTTTTCCTACTTTATGCTTTTCAACATCTTTTAAATTAATCTTATGACCATCTATATATTGTATTTTTTTATAGCTATCAATATGCAAACCTTTTGAGGATCCAAACCAGTCCTTTCTTAAAGTATCGAATGAGTCTTCAATTTTAGATCCAACAACCCATCTAACATCATGTAGTTCAATATTAGCTTTTTCTGCTCTACCTCCAAGTACAACCAAATAAAGAAAATTATTTTTTAATTTTTTCACTTTTAATAAATAAACTTTATTTAAACTTTAATTTAAATTATAAAAATTTAGCTTAAAGATAATTTTACTAATTAAGAGATCCTGTTAATTAAACCAACCTTTTTTCTTTTCTTTAACTTTTGGTGAAGTCTGAATCTTAGGCTCTTCGTCTACTCTACCTTTAATAATCATTAGGGGAACTATTGCCCATAGAGCTAAAAATAATATCCAGAATAGGTAAATGTTCATACTATTAAAATCAATAAAATCATAATAAAATTAATTAAATATCATTCGTGAGTTTCTTTTTAAAGTTCTAATTTAGATGTATAATCAAATATTTAATTTTATGAAAGACGTATAAAGTCTAGTAAATTTTATATAAATATTGAGGTTGACTAGAAATTTTAAAAGTGAAAATTAGAAATTTTTTATCCAATCATTAAAATAATCGCACTCATTAAAACCACTGCTTTGCTTCAGGATATTTTTAGTGCATTTATATAATGACACGATAAAATTTTTTTCGTGAATCTTTTTAAATCATACTTTTGCATATCTAAAATAAATTAAAAAATTAATAGATAAATGAAAAAATGTGATTTATGTCATAAGCCAGATAAAATTCATTACAGAGTTAAATCCATAATTCATACGAACTGGATTTTTTGTTGTAAAGAATGTTGGAATCTAATTTCCACACATAAAAATTATTCCTATGGCGGAACTAGAAAGTCAAAATAAATTAATTCTATTAAAAAAAATTTTTAACATTCTAAAAAAAATCATTAATTTCTTTTTTTATAGATTTATATTCTAAATTAATACCTTTAATAAATTCATCTACTTCTTTTTTAGTATTCTTATACTCATTTATTTTTCGTTTGGTTTTCTGATAGAAAATTGATTCAAATTTTCCTGGACTTACCTCCTCTATCCAATATCCTGCTAAACAATAAATTTTGTTTGGAACAAAAGTAATAATAAATAATTTTTTGGAATTTTTATATTGATCAATTATCTTATTTACGAAAGTCCCTTTAGTTTTTTTAGTCCCAAATAAAGCAATATCTTTTGCTAAAGATCTAAAATTCTTAGATAGATTCTTATTTTTTTCTACTGTATTTCTAGAAATTGTTTTTTCTAAAGAATAACAATAATCAAAAAAATTAGTATTTTCTTTTTTTGAAGGATATATAGTTATGAGGGAACTTAAAAGTAAAAAAGAAGTTAAAAGAAATTTCTTAAACATTTATTTTAATTAGATTTATTATTTCATAAATATAAAAAGATAATTCATAAGTTACTATTAATTACCTCAATAAGATTCACATTAATTAAAAGATTTCTATTAATTTATCTAAACTTCTTTGAGAAAAATTTAAAAGTATTTCAGACTAATTAATTATTTATCAAAGGTATAAATTTTTATTCTTATAATAAAATTATGGAAATTTCTTTTTTTAAAAATAAAGGTATCAAATCTTTTTTAGATTTTTTTTCAAGAGTAGCTATATCGGCAATTTTCATCTCAGCCATACCAAGAAAAATTATTGGTTTCGAAAGAACAGTCGATTATATAACTTCAAAAGGGATTCCTGATCCTATTGCATCTGTTCTACTAATAGGGGCTATTATATGCCTAATATTGGGTTCAGGATTTTTCATATTTGGAGAAAATCAAAAAATTGGTTCTATCTTTTTATTATTATTTCTTATTCCAACAACAATAATTTTTCATGTATACCCTTTCCATCAAAGAGCAGTGTTTATGAATCTCGGCTTGATAGGTGGATTAGTTATTGCTGGATTAAGGGATCCAAAATAAATAACTTAATTAGAGTTAACTAAATATTTTTTTCTTTCTTAATTCTGGGAAGCAAGTTGCAATATGAATTAATTCATAAACCTCTTTACTATCATATTTTTTATTAGGAATTCCACTTCCTACCTCTATTCCTCTCTCTTTCATCTTCTTTAATATCAGTTCTTGTCTTTGCATACTTGACATAGACTTAAATCTTTTAGTTCGTTCTTCTTTATTCACTAGATCTTAATTTAGTTAAACTTTATTTATAAGGTTATATCAATTAGCGATTCATTAAATAAGTAAGAAAGCCAGTAAATGTAAGTAATTTAAATCCAATAAAAAAAGGCAAATATTTTTTGACCTTTTTGCCAACGGGTAATAATTTATTTAATGAATTGATCATGATTTAAATTAAAAATCTAATAATTTTGAATATCCTAACGAATTTTTTTTAGAATTATCCTATTTCGATTTGTACATTTTAAATAGTATATCTAAACTAGAATGGTTACGCCCCTTTTTTTATGAATGATAAAGAAACAATAATTTCATTATTAAATGAATTTGCCAATCCAAAAAAAATGGCCTCATTTTTTGTTGACAATGCGACTCCAGATTTTTTATTCATAAGACCGAGTGGTAATCCTATAGATGCAAAAGGTTTCGAACAAATGATTACTGGTGATATAGTTCAAGAAAAGGCAGAAATAACCAAAATTCACCGATTCGAATTTTTAAGCGAAAATATAGTAATGTGCATTTTTACACTAGGTTCAAAATTTACTTATAAAGGGACACCTAATGATGACTTACCAACAGTCACATCTATTTTTAAAAAAGTAAATAATATTTGGAAAATCCACTGGTTGCAAAGATCTACAGGAAATTCGGATTTATCTTTATGGGATTAGCAAAGTTAATAGCTCTTTTAATGGTGCTACTACTTGTAGGAAGTTCTTTTATTGGTTTATTTTTGTATTTTATAAAATAAATAAATCAAATAAAGAATACCCAGTAACTATTTCTTTCTTTAGAAAACAATTTCTTTTTAATGGTAAGTAATTTGATTTTCAGGTAAAAATAAAAACTTTAGACAGACTAACTCCAATATCTAAAGCCAATAAAGCAATTAGTAACTTACTCATTTTTTAGAACTCTCTACTATTTTTTTGTAAAGTTCCTCAGAAATAGGTTGCATAACCTTATAAAAATCTAATTACAAATTAATTATTTTAAAATTAATTTCTCGTTACTAAATATACGAATATATGAATTTTTAAATAGGCAAAAAATATATTCACTATAAGTTCTTCTTATAAAGTATTAATAAATACTTAATTCTAAAAAGTCAATAAATGTCAAAATTTTTTTAAAAAGAAATTAAAAATCTTATTTTAAGTAAATAGACCCTCTATAAGTAAGCTTTATAATCTTTTCTTCTTGTTTTCTACAATATACGAATGACTTTCCATTGAAATACATGTTTACCATGATGCAGCTCCTAAACTTGCTCAAGTCCCCGTCCTATGGCTTGAGTCGTACTGCGGTCTATCAGATGGTAGATCGGACGATTTTGTAGTATTCACTACAATCTATTTATAAAGTATTTATACTTAGATGTCAACAATTAATAGAAACTAAATTTCAATTTAAAAGTAGATTCGGCACTCATAAACTCCCGAACAAGAATATAGAACATATAACTACGAGTAACTCCCATAAGAATTGAAACAAATGCTAGAACTACACAAATGGGGCAATGTGGGAATCCCATTATTTATTTTCCAATATAAATTTCAATTCAGTCTCTGCGTTACGAATGTCAATTCTTCTCTTAAGTAGTTTTAAAAATTTAATTATTTTTTTCAAAATTAAACCTTCTTTGGGCACCAATAATAATATTATTCTAAGAATCAATATATCAATGAGCAAAAATACTGAATCCATTGATATAACATAATTTTTGTAGCCTTCCTATACAATAAACAACCCCAACATATGTTCAGATATTGTTGATCAATTAACCCGTCAATGCTTATTCAGAATAAATAGAGTAATTGGTGATCTAGTTACCTTGCAGAACTATTTTTCTTTTGCTAAAAAAAATAGTGCGGGCTAAAGTCCAATACTCCAGGAGGATTTAGTCCGCTGCCTAAAGTCTGAGAGTGCAAATTTATCTCATAATATAAATATATCCTTTATGAGAAAAATATCTTGATTGTTTAATAAATTTATTTTGTATATTACTATTACAAAAATGATGAGTTTATTTGAATTAGTCACTAAATCCTCGTGGAGAAAGCTTTAGTAAATTTCTTTTACTGGTTACTGATAAGATCAGCCGAATCTCATTATGGAGAATCATTTGTATCTGTAGAAGTTCCATCTAATTCAATCAAAAGTTTTTCTTGATTTTAGAAAGTTTTTAATACTTAAATTCTTAGCTTTCTGAACATTGAATAACTAATTTGAGTTAAGTTGGTTAATTATCTCTATTGCAAATAAAGATAAGGTTGTTAATCTTGCACTTAAAGAAGAAACTTAATTTCTTAAACTGATGCAATTTGATCATTTAAATTTCAATGAAGATGATGGCCTCATGTCCATAGAAGATTTAAGGGCTTTACGTCTTCGAAAAAAGAAAATTGAAAGTGATAAGAAAGCTAGAAAGTATATCCTAGATATAAATCAAAGATATAGAAAAATGAGTACCCGCAAAAGTAATAACTTTTTAAGGAATATGAACCCTTTTAAAAAGGCCGCATAAATTGTTAATCTTGATTTTATTAATTTGTTTAACTTTGCAGCTTTCAGAGTAAGATTTTAATGGTGTTTCTTTGGAAGAGTTTCACCAAGAGGGGTCAATTTTTGGCCCCTTCTTTGCGGAGATATTTTTTAATTGAAACTCGTTATAAAATTAAAGTAATACTTTCCTAGAAGGCGAAAGTGATGTAAATCTTTTGTTAAAAGTTTTTTATTACCACTTAATGAAAACTCTATATCTTCAACTAAATCCTCTTATTAAAAAAACAAAAGTTTTAGCTTATGTACCATTTCCCATAATTTATTGAATTTTTTTATTTGCGATTTTTAATGGCTTCACCTACAAGTTGGGTATTCTACAAAGAAGCTGAAACTAAAACTCTATGGGTCAATATTTGTACCCAAAATTTAGAAGGAGTAGCTATTTCGATCAATAAATGGTGGAAGACAAGATATCCAGAAAACAAAATAAGAATAGTTTCTAAAAAAGAATTTGAGCTAATAAAAATGCAAGCTAAGAAAAAGGAGCAATAAAATTATTCTTTGGTAAATATTGATGCTAAATATATAATTTTTGCAGCTATTATAAAATCAATAAATTAAGGAACAAATGAACTCTGCATTTGCAAAAGTCTCAAATTTGAAAGTTAACAGGGCTTCTAAAATAGCTGTTACTCTCGCATCATCAACTTTCTTTTTATATGCCTTGGGTCAAGCACCAATTTTTAAAAATATTCTTGCAGGTGCCTTCTCTTGCTCTGGCTAGATAAAATACTGTTTTTTTAGAGAAGCTAAAAAGCTAAAATAGACTGTGATTGACAGTCGATCTAAACTTAGAGGGATAAACCCCTCTTTTTTAATGATTAATAGATTTATTTATGAAAAGATAATGACTCTTCTTATTTCTCTTTTCAGCTGATGAATATTTCCCCGCACCTATTAATTGATGCTGTGATATTAAGCACTGCCCTTACGATAACTTTGGTATTAAGAGCAAAAGGTAATGCTGCCAGAAAAGAAAAGGAAAAAGAAAATAAATGATTACTAAAGAAGAAGAAAAAGAATTTAAAAAACCTAAATTATATAGATTTTGGAACTTTCTTATTTATGGAAGTTCAATAGCTATTGGAGTTTTCTTAGTTTATTTATATTCTGCTTATGTCTTTATAAATAAATGACTAACATGTACGGCATAGCGATTACTTATGGGGTTGTGAGTCTTTTATTGCTTGGTGGGTTTGCATACTTTACTTTTAAAATGAAACGCTGATTTTTATGTCATCTTCAATGAAAGATTTCTTAGATAAATTTTTTGATTTATGTAGAGAATATCAACAAGAAATTCCACCTCAAAAGATGGCTGAGATTTTAAGAGAATATGCAGATAGATTAGATGAATGATAGATACTGGCAGACCTGAGAAAGTATTAGGAAAATATAATCTCTAAGCAAAATTTATACAAATTTTTTTTAAAGTTAGAATAAAATCTTTGAAGATATTTTCCTTGCAATCATTTATAATTTGAGATTTTTTTTTGATCCTTAATCCGTACAATTTTGTTCCTCTTACCGCACACATAAAAATTGAAATTTACTACCCAAATGAATTAGAACATAAGTGTAGTCAAGAGGTAAGTCTTATGGCACTAAATGACACATTTACTATCCAAGAAATAAATTTGGATAAAAAAGACCTTTCAAATGATAATAATCTCAGAAAAATTGAAGCCTATTGGAATTACGAATGCTTTGAAAATCCCAGTAACAATCATTGCAAGATTTTTTGTGATTAAAACTTTAACTTTTAGGTATTCTTACGCTTGATTTTTACATCATACCCGTACTAAAGAATAATCAGATAGAAAGGAGGACAAGCAAATGACTAATTTAGGTATAGAAATTTTATTTTGGATAATTTTAATTTCTTATCTGGGATTAAGGTTTTCTCAAACGAGGAATGGATTCAAAAAACAGTATTAATTAGGAGAATAGAAAATGAAACTTCAAACTCAGTTCACGGTTCCAAACAAAGAATTAAAAGATCTTGATTATGTTAAGAAAGTAGATTTTTTAGAAGAAACTTTAAATAAAGAATCTATAGATTATCCAAATCAAGAAGATTGCTTAGTTTGTTGCAATTAGAAATCAAAAAATAGCTGTTTTTTAAAAGTAAATAAATTTTTATTAGTATTTATAAATTTTCTAAAAGGGAGTTAGCACTATGGAATTAAGATTCTTTCCAATAAATATTTTTAGAGAGACTCCAAAAGTGACATTCTTTGACGCAGGCATAGATAGTTCTAATGGTTCTGATGTTGTGATCCATTCTGGGGAAGCTATATCTCCTCCAGATGATTTAAAAGATGAGCAATATTACGTTCACAATCATCAAATTGACCACAATTTAGTTATCACTGGAGAAAGAAAATTTGTTTTAATAAATCCTTCCTGGGATGAACCTCATCATGTGATTTATTTAAATAGATCTATGGGAGCATTAGAAATTCCTATAGGAACTTATCACAGATCTATCTCAGGGAAAGAAGGTAGTATTGTTTTAAACCAACCTATAAGAGATAAATTTTTTGATCCTGCTAAAGAATTTATCCCTCAAAAATTTGACAAAATTAATTTAATTAAGGCAAGAAAAAGTCCGCCTGTTTATTGGATTTACGAAAATAACAAAATCAAAAGAATATATTTTAATCCTCTAGAAAAAAAAGTTAAAACTCTTGTTTGAAATGAAAAAACATATATCCCATAGTAATAATTTAAAAAACCTGAATTTAATTATTAATTCTGATACTTATAAATTGGCTCACGAAGATATTGACCTACTAAGCCGAAATGAAATGCGTGGAGTCAGAATGCTTCTTGAAATTACTAAACCAGATTTAATCCTTGAAGAAAATAAAATTCTTTCAACAATAATTATTTTTGGAGGCGCAAGCATTACAGAAGAATCAAATATAAAAAAGAGACTTGAAAATATAGAAGAGTTAATTAAAAAAAATCCTAAATCGATACTTTTAAAACGAAATTTAAATAGATTAGAAAATTTGCTTCTTATGAGTCATTACTACCAATCCGCAAGAGAGTTTTCTAAACTTGCTTCAATTAGTAATCAAAATAAAAACTGTAATTCTCATGTGATTGTTACAGGTGGGGGGCCAGGAATTATGGAAGCTGCTAATAGAGGTGCATTTGAAGCAAATTGTAAGTCTATAGGGTTAAATATCAGTCTTCCTAATGAACAAATACCAAATGCTTTTATAACTCCCGGTCTTTGCTTTAAGTTTAATTATTTTGCATTAAGAAAGATCCATTTTGTTATGCGATCAGTAGCTGCCGTATTTTTTCCTGGAGGTTTTGGAACACTAGATGAATTATTTGAACTATTGACACTTTGTCAAACAGGAATGAAAACTAAAATTCCAATCATACTTTTTGGTAGGGAGTATTGGAATAAGATAATTAACTTTGAATATTTAGCTGATCTTGGATTAATTTCAGATGAAAACTTAAATCTTTTCCAATATGCAGACACCGCACCAGAAGCATGGGAAATTATCAAATCATCAAAAATCTCAGCTTAAAGGTAAGCTAATTATTTTTAAATAACTTTTAATTACTTAATTTATAATTTGTTTTAACAGTTTTTATTATTGAATCTTGTGGTTCTTCACTTGGGAAACAATTAATAATCCTATATTTGCCTCCTTTTTTATCAGTCTCAACAACTGTAAATTCAACGTATTTACCAATTCCATCTCTTAAATCCTTAACTTCAGTATTAATTATCTCTTCTTTATCATTTTCTATAATACGAGATTTACCTCCGCAACTTAACAAAGCGTTCCCCTCAGTGAGAAAAAAATCTTTGTCATTACTGCAAGAAGATAAGAAAGATAAAGAGACTATTATTAGTATAAAATTCTTCATAATCAACTTTTTTGTACTTAATTACATTATCAATAAAGTTTATTAAATAGGTAGTCAAATCCCTACCAAATTAAAAATTCTTTTTACACTTATTTCAATATTGTCAATAAAAATAAAAATGAACCATAAACTTGCTTTAATAGATTCTAATTTAAACATTGTTAAATAACTATTTGCAAAAATAAAATATATAAATCTATTAAAAAGCCAGCTGGCTTAATTACAAAAGTATTTTAAATATTAATAACTAAATAAATAATAGAAGAAGTAATAAGTTAAAAAGTATTAGATATTTTATTTTTCATATTTTCAATTTTATTGATTAATTCATCTAACCATTCTGTATTATTTTGCTCTTGTCTTTTATGGCTTTGACTTTTTTGATTACTCATAAATTTCTTTTATTAAGATTGTCCATTTAATATATCTTTTGAATTTAAAGGAATCAATAAGCAAAATTAGCAAATCAATTGATAAGACAAGCTTTAGTAGCATTTCATACAAACCTACCCAACACAAATTAACTAAGAAAATCTAAATCTCTTCAGTTAAGTATTTTCTACGATGTTTTTATTTGAAATTCTGATTTGAATTAGGAAAGGGTATAGATATTCCTATGGAAAAATCATTTCTAAATTTCATTTATTGGATCTTGGTAAAGTCAGCGGAAAGTTACTACGGAGATTCATTAAAAACAGAAGTACCTTATACACCTTATTTTTAGTTTTGGTGGACTTTAACTTTTAATAATAGATCTCTAGTTTGAGATCTATTAGTTTAGAAGTAATTTATCAAAAAACACAATATGGGTTACTTATAGATTCACTACAAAATAATCTCTTACGTTGAATTTCTTTTACTGATTGTGAATAAATTTTAGAGGTAAGGATTGCTCCAAAATTAACTAAAACTAAAATTAGAAGTAGAAGCTCAATTGCGAGGTTGGTCATAAGATAACCCTCCTTAAATCTACATAAAAACTCTATAAGGTCAAAATAGGTATTGAATAGAGTTTAAATTCCTATTTTTAGCCATCGAGATTCTCTGGTAATAATCTAGGTTTACAATTTTCGACGCACTCTTCTAGAGACTTTTCAGTATTACTCTTAATTTCGCAACTACGAAGACAATCATAAAATGCATACTTGGGATCTAATTCATTTTTGAAGTGTTTATTTCTAAATGTATTCATGATCAAACTCCCTTTGATTTTTTTTCAAGTTGATTAATTAATTTATCCAACCAAAGAGTGTTGTTAATCTTTTTTGTGTCTTTAAAGTATTTCGTTTTGAACGTACTCATGAAGTGATACCTCCAATCAGTGGATTTAATTTAAAGGTGATGATTCAAATTTCCTAGAGCAAAAATACTGATTGTGAATATAGTGAAATACTTAAAACTGATTAATTTATAAATTATATTTTAGGTATTACAACTCTTGATTCTTGTATTTAACTCATACTAAATAATTTCTAAAAAGAAGGTTAATTATGACTTACGGAAATCTAATTAAAAATAAAATTCAACATGCATTTGGTGGTTTGTTTGATTCGCTATCAATTGAGAGAAAACTAAATGATGCTCAAATGGAATGTATGCAATTCGGTATTTGTGATTATGCTCCAAAGCAAGTTGAGGAAGTTCCCTTTTTTCATTATTAATTTGAATCCATTTAAAAGTAAGGGAAATTAGCTCCTCCTCACCCAATCAGGAGATCCACTAAACCAATCAGCAAGATCATCATTTTTGGGATCGAAATGATTTTCAGTCTCTAAACCATCAAGGCCAAGATTTTGGATAAGTCCATTTATTCCATCTGATTTTTGCTTTCCATATCTCCTCAAGCTATTAGCTTTCTTAAGCCATGTCCATATAGTTGAATTATGTTTTGCAAACTTCTCTACATAAATTCTTTCTTCCAATGCGACAGGTTCATCTAGTGAAATCCTTTTAACAATATCCTTAATTTTTAAACGGGTCTTGTTTGTTAGAAACATATTCATAAAAGAAGTTAATGTTTTATAAAAGTTTTTTTTATGAATGTCTTGTCAATCTTTATTTCAAGAAAAAGTATTTTTTAGGAGCTTTTCAAGGAAAAATATATTAATTTACTAACAGGTGTATTCAATTGGTAAAAAAGACTACTTAATTTGATTTATATAACTTATGTAAAAACGAAATCAATATAAGTTTCTCTACATAATTTAAGATTTAATTTATAAAATTGAATAAGGAAAATTTACATTAACATTCGATTTAAAATAAGGGGGCTATCTCCTCATAAAAGATTTATACAAAAACATAAAAAGTTAAATCAAGTACTGACAGATATTTAAAAAATAAATACTATAGGTCTAAATAATTTTTTAGAAATTCAAATTCATGATCAAGAATTTATTCATCGCATTAGCTTTTGCATTAATGCTTATCAATCCAAGCATTTCCATAGCTGCAGAATCTCCTGTTGATGTACAAGAAATCTTCACCTCTTCAGAAAACATTGATGGAGATAATTTTAATTATCCCAAAGGAAAAGCTGAAATGCGTTTGATTAGAGTAGAAGTTGAAAATGGAGCAACGATACCAATGCACTCTCATCCTGTACCTTTACTAGGACATATTGAAAGTGGTGAATTAACGCTTGCTGAAAAGACCGGTATTAGTAAAACCTTTAAGGAGGGAGATTCATTTGTTCTCTCAGCAAATACTCCCGCTCATACAATGGCTAATAGTGGCAATTCTTCAGCAGTTATGTGGGTTGCTGTAGCTTCAGCAGAAGGTGTACCTACTCTTAATCCTGAAGAATAAATCAACCTGATTGACAGTCAATCTAAACTAGGGGCAATTAGCTCCTTTTTTTATGACTGCTCAAAATTTTATGAATGTTGTTAGATTTAAATTAAAGTCAGATTGTGTAGATAAATATTTTCAAGTAATAGATAAAACAACCTTTGAGGGGATGACTCAAAGATATATCGCTAAAACTGGAAATTATGATTACTGTTTTGTTGGGATCTGGAAAAGTGCAGAAGCTATTGCAGCTCAAAGACCAGCTATGATTGCTCACCTTGATGAGGTTAGAGGATTTATGGAAGAGTTGTCTCCTGAACTTGGAGTAACTGATCCCGTTTCAGGAAATATTGTTTCTAAAGTTGGTTATCATGATTGACGGTAGATCTAATTTTAAAAGAACAAAACCCTAGTTTTTACTAATAAATTTTTCAAATAAAAACTTATGAAAGGTCAATGGATAAATATATATAGTGGCGATTTACCTTTAAGATCTTGGTGGGTAGATTCTAAAAATGAGTGTGAATTTATCTCCATAGTTTTACCAGAGGTATTTGGAATAAATAATTGGATAAGAAGTTTTTCTGAAAAATTAGCTGCACAAAATTTACCTGTATTAGCCATCCCTCTTTACGGAAGAACGGCTCCAAATTTGGATTTAGGGTACAGCGAAGAGGATTTAAAATTAGGCAGGCATCATAAAAATTTAACTACTTTAAAAAATATTATTGAAGATGTTTCTGCAGCAATAAATTGGGTTAAAGAAAAATATCCAAAAAAGAAAATCGCTATTATTGGATTTTGTTTTGGGGGGCATGCAGCACTTATTGCATCTTCTTTGAAAGGAATAGATAATTCATTTTGTTTTTATGGAGCAGGAGTTACAGCGCCAAGAACCGATACTAATTTTGCACCTATAGATTTACTTGAAAAAGTTTCTGGAAAACTAAATTTTATTTGCGGATCTGCAGATGATTTAATTCCTTTAAAAGTTCGATTAGAAATAAAAAAAAGGTTTAAAAAATTGGATCCATTAGAAGAGCGATTTAGTTTTGTCGAAATTGAAAATGCTGATCATGGCTTTATGTGCGAGGAGAGAAATTCCTTCGATAAAGGCGCATCATTAATTGGTTGGAACTTATTGATGAAAGAATTAATTAATTGATATTATGCCAAAAAGATCTGGGTTTAAATCTTCCATACAAGAATTTCTTACCAAATCAAATGATGAGATTTTAGGTAAAGTACCTATTTTAAGTTATTTTTTTAAACGATATTATTTTGAGCAAATAACAGGATTAAAAAATGATGAAACTTGCGATCATTTTCTTACCAATTGTCTTTGCACTTATATGGGCTCTGTTTATTGGGTTAAGAATAAATAAAGTAGAAACTAGAGATGGAAAGAGAAAATTAGTTAATTATTAATTGATTGACAGTCGATCTAAAATTAAGGGCAATTAGATCCTTTATTTATGAAGTTAAAAAATATTTTAAAAACCACTGGGAGTCTTCATATACTATTGGGATTATTAATTATTTTCCTACTGATTTTTTCTGTGGAAACTATCGCAGGTAACGCTTCAAATGAGACATTGCTTCTTGTAAGAGGGACTGCAGATGTTGTAGCAGCTAGTAATTTAGGGATAGGCTTCCTGTTGTTTATTTGCAGCTCTATCAAAGATAAGAAATCTTTAAAAAAAGTTTTATCAGGGGAACTAGCTTTAATGGCTTGTTTATTAGCAGTAGCCTTATTCAATACTTTTAATGCTGGAACAATTGTTGATGGAGGTCCTCCACCTCCTTTTTGGGTTGTTTTAATAGTGAATCCTATATTATGTACTTATGGATTAGTTAAAAAGAAAAACTGACTGATATGACTGACGTTAATTACTGGCTAATGAACCTAGACAGAGGAAAGCTTGAGAGGTCGATGGAAGCCTTCACAAAGCTCCTTAAATCAAAGAGTAGAAAGCCCTTGAACCCTTTGTAGAGTACGTTCTAGGCGTGTACTACAACGGTGTAGATGAGTATGGAAATCAGATAGAAGAATCAAGTAGAGAAGAGTCTTTTGAGTATAGATGGAATAAAGCAAGAGCTATCCTTTTGAAGAGCAAATAAACTTGTCGTTTTCTATTGCTAAAGTCAAATTTCAGGTAAAGTACCTATCCTCAGCCAATTGTTTTGCCATCATTTCTGCTGATTGCAACAATAGCCGATCTGGGTACTGAGCTCCCACCATCAGGAAAGTGACATTTGTCAGGATTATTTTCACCTGGATGCTGGACTCCTACAAACATAGTCTTTTTATCACTACTCCATGTGATACCAGTGATTTCACACTCTTTAGGACCTACTAAAAATCTGTCAATTTTACCTGTCCTAGGATTTGCGCATAACATTTGGTTATTACCCATTCCTTCAAAGGCTCCTTGATTAGTATATTTACCATCAGTTTGTATCCATAAGTTACCTTTTGAATCAAATGCGATTCCATCAGGTGAATTAAACATATTATCCTTCGTAATATTTTCAGAGCCCTTCATTAAACCTTCACCAACAACAGGATTACCAGCCATTGCAAATAAATCCCATTTAAACCCGTCAGCGGCATGTTCATTATTGTCAGGAGTCCATCGAACTATTTGACCATATGGATTTTCGACTCTTGGGTTAACTGCATTAATAGGTTGATTAGGTTTAACACCTCTATTTTTATTATTAGTTAAGGCACAATACGCCTCCACTTTATTAGGATTTGCAGCCACCCATTCAGGTCGATCCATAGTTGTTGCACCAACTTGGGTTGCCGCCATCCTTGTGAAAATACTAATATCTGAATCGCTCATTCCCGATTCTTTTAAATTAACCCATCTCCCGGTTCCATTCTCATTAAAAATCGCCACAAATAAATCACCTTCCGTTAATAGATCATAATTTGATGCAGCTCCTTTTATGTACTTTCCTTTTGAAACGAATTTGTATAGATGCTCTCCTCTTTCATCATCTCCCATATAGGCAACAACTTGACCATTCTTGGAGACAACAACTTCACAGTTTTCATGTTTAAATCTACCCATTGCCGTCTGTTTCCTTGGCATTGATTGTGGCTTAGAGGGATCAATTTCAGTAATATAACCATGCCTATTAATTTCATTCGGATTTTTTACAACATCAAATCTATCCTGATTCATAACCCAGTTGTAACCCCAATCTTTAGTTTTAACCCCATATCTTTTCAAATCTGCTGACAGATTTGCATTAGGGTCTGATGGAGATGAGAAATAACCGTGAAAATTCTCTTCACAAGCTAAATAAGTTCCCCAGGGAGTTCTGCCATTACCACAATTATTAAATGTACCTCTTGCTAATTTGCCTGTTTGATCCTCATCTGTTTTAAGTAATGGATGACCTGCAGCCGGTCCGTCTATAGCCACTTTCGTATCTGCAGTAATTTTTCTGTTATAAAGAGAATCTTTAACTATTTCCCACTTCCTACCTTTTTGTGCAACTTCAAAAATCGATACTCCATGTGCAGCCATGCCTTTTCTAACATCATCAGGTGTTTCAGGAAGCCCACTAGCACGGTTACCATAAATTATTTTTCTATTACAGTATTCATTATTGACTGCAAGTACTGACTTGCCATTAACCTCAAAAAGACTCATTCCATCATTGTTATCTCCAAATGATAGTTCTTGCGACTCCCCAGTTCCTCTTGTTTGCTGATCAAATTCAGGGGCTCCGCTCCATAATGGATCACCCCAAGCTGCAACCGTATGCCAACTAAAACCTTTTGGGACAGTAATTGTATCTTTACTATTGGCTGCTAAAGGTGTAAAACTAATGCCATTAAAGTCTGAACCAAATCCAATTGCTTTGCTTGGAATAGTGGCAGCAGCAAAAGCACCTATTCCTATAGCAAATGAACCCTGAAGAAATTTTCTTCTTGAAACAACTTCGTTAAAATCAGACACAACATAAAAGTGATAACTAATTTAAAAATCTATCTCTAAAGTTAAATTTAATTTAAGGAGTTTCTAAAGTTTAAAATCAGCTCGAAAAGAGCATAAGAGTTTAGTTGCTTTCTAATAAAAAACTTGTTGACTCATACCCTTTTCAGTTGCTATAAATATTAGTACACTTGTACTATATAGCTATGGAGGACTGGCAGGAATGGGATTATCTAGAGGACGAAATATTAGTAAGAAAACGACGGAAGATATGTATTACTTGCAATCACTTCAGGTACAGCACGACAAGTTCTTGTGTCACCATCCTTACTTGTCCGTTTCATCAAAAGCTTATTCCTCAAGGAGATCATCTAATTAAAGGGTGTAGATACTGGAGAGAGAACAGTAGGATCTTTGCCCCAGAAGCCGCTTGAGCGTCAGGTTCGTCCTCTCCCTAACAAGCTGAAGCCTATTTATTGTATTTACAGGGGTTTTCAGAGGAGGTTCGAATCAGATTTAAAAAAGGTTCGAATAGATCGCATACCTATTCCTTGAAACACATTGATATAACTAAGTTTCTTAATAAATACCTATTAATGAGAATAAAATAAAAAATCTTTCTCAAGCGATCTGTAACTATATATATCTTCCTGAAAAACTTTCCGATATATTTAAAGAGAATTAACTCATAAAAGGGTTCAGCGAATACTAATTCCATTCGAACCTCATTCGAACCACCCATATTTCCTGAGAACTATGACAGACAAACAACCGTCCTACTGGCTAATGAAAAGTGAGCCTGATGCTTACAGCATAGATACTTTAAAAAATGACGATGTAACTTTATGGGATGGAATAAGAAATTATCAGGCTCGAAATTTTATGAGAAAAATGCATAAAGGAGATAAGGTTTTTTTCTATCATTCGAATTGTAAGCCCCCAGGTATTGTGGGACTTATGGAGGTAATAGATCTAAAAATTATTGACCCTACTCAATTTGATCAAGAATCAAAATATTTTGATCCAAAATCGAAACCTGATAATCCGAGATGGGATTGCGTAAAAGTAAAATACATTTCTAAATCAAATAAGATTTTAAGTTTACCTGAATTAAAGATTTTATTTAATGAGGATGAATTATTAGTCGTAAAAAAAGGAAATAGATTATCAATATTACCTGTCAGAAATGACATTGCGAAAATACTACTAGAAAAAATATAAAAATTTTAATCCTTAAAATTCATTGAAAACATATTGCCAATATAGAGCCTCGTTAAATCCCTATTTTGAAATCCTTTTTGCATTAAAAAACCTGCAATAGCTGCTTGTAATATCCTGTATTGATCCCAATTAGGATGCTTCTCAACGAATTCTTTCATAGCCTTTTGAAGATTTTCTTGAAGTTCACATTTAAAACTTATAACTTCATCTTTATGATTTAATACTTTTGAATTTTCGTCGTAATTTAACTCTTGCATATTGAAAAAACTTTTTGAAATTTGAATCTACAAAATGTAGTTTTCTCCAAAATTACAAAATCGTCAACAAGCATTATTAAGAGATAGTCTCAGATTATAGAATAATGAGAATTTAGTCATAATGCAGGAAGTCATGGAAATTAATTTTGTAAAATTAAATCTTACTTAAATATAAAGATTTGTATAAAATCAGAAGTTTTCCACATGTTTTAGATCATCAGATATTTTTTTAAAAATTACTGTGGAAAAGTTGTGAATTTTTTTTTTTTGGAGGGGGAAATATTTTCTAAAATTTCCAATTTTATTTATCTTTTAATCCATTGATTCCCACATGTTTTTTATTTCATAAAATAAATTTTGTGCTATTGGTATCGGCCAATACATTTCAAAGGATCTAGTTTGGTCTTTGCTTTCAAAAACAAACCTTAAACTCCATTCATTTTTTTTCCCCTCTAAGTGAATATACCAAGGTAATTGTTCTAATTCTAAAGTAATAGACTCTTCATCCATTAGTTCATCTTTGATAACTAATAGTTGTTCATTAATTCTTAAGAGTAGAAGGTAAAGTGAATTGAATTCACTTTTTTGTAACTCTATTGACCAATTGTCTACACCAATCAAAAAGCAAAATTTGCCTTTTTTTAAATCTTTAAGTAATCTCCATCTTTTTTGGTCTTTTACCAAAATTAGCCTGGAAGTAAATCTGGTTGATCTTGCTCATCACTTAGTTCAATAATTGACCTTTGAACAGGTTTAATAGTTGATTCTTCTAATAAGCCATCAAAATCATCAAAACGTCTTTGTTTAGCTCTGAAAGCAATTTTCACTGTAGTTAAATATCTATTAGTTGATTTTCTTATTAAGCTCTCACCTCTCTTTGCAAGATCATTAGAATCTATTCCTGCTTTGTTAGATATGTTCATTAAAAAAAATCTTTTACTATAAGATGTATTTTACAATTTATTCGACCATTTCAAAACATAAATTACAAAAAGAACTTAATTGTTTTAAATAATTGCATATGGAAGAAAGTTTATCTGGAACTCTTGCTATCGATTTAGGGAACACTAATACTGTTGTTGCTTTTCAAGATCAAAAAGATATAGATTCTGTTTTAGTTGAAATACCGAATATTACATCATCCCCAGGAGTTATTCCTTCAGCAGTTTGGTTTGAGGAACCTTCAAAGATTACAAAAATTGGTATTAGTGCTCTAAAGATGAGGGATAACTCAAATTCTGATTTATTTTTTCATGCGAACTTTAAAAGATTAATTGGAAATTCTATTGAAAATATTAACCAAAAAAATATTTTAAACCCTAATGAATGTGGCAAAAAATTTTTTCAAATTTTGTGGGCAAACATTCCGCACAAGTATAAGATCAAAAGACTTGTTTTAACTGCCCCCATAGATACATATAAGGGATACAGAGAATGGTTAGTTAACCTTTGCGAGGAAATATCTGTAGATGAAATAGCCCTTGTTGATGAGCCTACTGCGGCAAGTTTAGGAATAAATGTACCATTTGGCTCAAAAATTATGACATTAGATATTGGAGGAAGTACAGTCGATATGAATATAGTCAAAATAGAGGGAGGAGAAGGAAAATCTGGTCCAATAGCTGAATTATTAAAATTTAAAGGTAATGATGTAAGTTCAATTTCAAAACAAAAAATAAGGTGTGCTGAAATAATTGGAAAAACAGGTTCAAAAATTGGTGGGAAAGATATTGATCAATGGATAGTTGATTATTTTATTCCAGGTAACAATTATATTAATAATCTTTCTAAGGCAGAAAAAATAAAATGTAAACTAAGCTCATCTGTGATCAAATATGAAAATAAATATCCAATAAAATTATTTACTGAAAAAAATAACGAAAGTGAATTTTATCTTAATAAAGAAATATTTGAGAAAATACTTATTGAAAATAATTTTCTTAATCACCTTAACTCTTTACTAAAAGATTTATTAAATCAAGCAAGAGGTAAATTTTGCACAGTTGAAGACTTAAATGCAATAGTTTTGGTTGGTGGAGGAACTCAAATACCATTGATTAAAGAATGGATAACAAAAAAATTTCCAAAAATTCAAATAAAATCACCACCCCCTATTGAATCAATAGCTTTGGGAGCTTTAGCAATGACCCCGGGAGTAAAAATTAAAGACATATTAAACAAAGGGTTATCTATAAGATTATTTAACAAAAGAGAGCAAAAACACTTTTGGCATCCTATTTTTTGCAAAGGTCAAACATGGCCAACAGAGACACCCTTTAAACTGATCCTTCAAGCCAGTAAAAATAATCAGAAAATATTCGAATTAATAATTGGAGAGACACAAAAAGAAAGAGCATATGATGTTATTTTCGAAAATGGATTGCCAAAGTTATCAGAGGTTCAAAATGAAGAAGAAACTATAAAATGGAACAAAAAGCCTCTCAAAATAGTATTAAAAAATAGCTCTAATATTGGAGAAGACAACTTAAAACTTTTTTTTAAAATTAGTAAAAATGCTGATTTATTAGTTAAGTGTTTTGATATTAAAAATGAATTTTTAGGAGAATATAATTTAGGTAATATCTTCTGAAACCAAGCTATTCGAGAAAAACTCCTTCTTCATTATCAACATTTTTTAAACGTAGACTAATACTTTCAATTTTACTAGTTGGCACTTTTTTACCACAAAAATCTGGTTGAATAGGTAATTCTCTATGACCTCTATCTACCATGACTAATAACATCACTCTTTGGGGCCTGCCCCATGAATATAAAGCATCCATTGCAGCTCTAATTGTTCTACCTGTGTAAATTACATCATCAATTAAAAGAATCTCTTGTTTCTCAATTGGAGTTGGTATGTCTGCAGCTTGCATTAGGCGAGTTCCAACTCTATTTTGGTCATCTCTATAAAAAGTTGGATCAATTGTTCCTTTTTTAACTCTTAAACCTGTTCTAGAGAATAATTCCTTTTCTAGCACTTTGGTCAGCTCAATTCCTCTAGTCGGGATACCGACTAATAGAAGGTTATCCAGTTTCTTTACTTTTTCGATAATTTCGGAAGTTAAACGCGAAATAGTTTTTCTAAGCTCAACTTCATTAAGTATTACGATCTTTTTAGTTTTCTTAGACATGATTTATCAAGAATAAAATTCATCTAATATTTTCATAAATTAGCAAAAGCTAACTATGTTAAATATAAATTGTTAAAGAGTAACGTTTGAAGCTAGATTTAAGGTTGGATCAGTTAATAATGAATTTGATCTAAATATGTCAAAGATTAGCAGCAAAAATATAAAAAGATTAAGTGCTCCTCAGAGCCCTGTAGTTCTCGCAATACTAGATGGATGGGGATATCGAAAAGAAAAATCAGATAATGCTATAAAAAGTGCTAGTACACCAATCATGGACTCGTTGTGGCACGCTTACCCCCACACCCTTATAAATGCTAGTGGATCTGATGTAGGTCTCCCAGATGGACAAATGGGCAATTCGGAGGTAGGGCACCTTACCATTGGTTCGGGAAGAATAATACAACAAGAACTTGTAAGGATTTCTAATATTGTAAAAAATAATCAATTAGGCTTAGTAAATGAGTTAAAAGAGATAGCGGATTCATTAAAGAAAAATAATTCTACTTTGCATATCACAGGATTGTGTTCAGATGGAGGAGTTCATAGTCATATTGATCATTTGTTAGGTTTAATAAAATGGGCATCTGATAATAAACTTAAAAAAGTTGCAATCCATATTATTACCGATGGAAGAGACACTCCTGCAAAAAGTGCCTCGAAATATCTAAATCAAATAGAATCATGTATAAAAAAATTTAACGTAGGCGAAATAGCTTCCATATGCGGAAGATACTGGATAATGGATAGAAATCTATTATGGGATAGAACAGAAAAGGCATATTCTAATTTGACTGATCCAGATATTCAAATAACAAATATTACTCCCAAGGATTACATAGAAAAAAGTTATGCCAAAAACATAACCGATGAATTTATAGAGCCTATACGAATCTCTCAAAACTATCTTAAGGATGGGGATAGTTTGATTTGCTTTAACTTTCGTCCAGACAGAGCAAGACAAATAGTCAAATCCCTTTCTGCCAAAGAATTCTCAGACTTTGAAAGAAAAAATTATCCAAATCTAAATTTCGTTACTTTTACTCAATATGATCCTAATTTTCCCGTTAAAGTTGCATTTCCTCCTGAATCACTCAACAATTTTATAGGCCAAATAGTGTCAGAAAACGGACTTAAACAATATAGAACCGCGGAAACTGAAAAATATCCTCACGTAACATACTTTTTCAATGGAGGAGTTGAAATTCCTTTACCTGGAGAAGAGAGACATTTGATTCCATCTCCAAGAGTCGCAACTTATGATATGGAACCCGAAATGTCTGCCGAGGAATTAACTATTAGTTGCTCTAAAGCAATTAAAAGCGGGAATTATGCTTTTGTTGTAATCAATTTTGCTAATCCTGATATGGTTGGTCATACAGGCAACATGGATGCAACAATTAAAGCTATCGAAAAAGTAGATAAATGTGTAGGTCAAATAGTTAATGCTACTGGAGAAATGGGCGGAAGCATCGTTATTACAGCCGATCATGGTAACGCAGAGTTAATGAAGGGATCTGAAGGAGAACCATGGACAGCACACACAATAAATAAAGTTCCATTAATTTTGATTGAAGGTGAAAAAAGAAAAATACCAAATATGGGGAATGAAATTAATTTAAGAGAAAACGCTGGCTTAGCAGATATTGCTCCCACTTTATTGCAATTATTAAATCTCCCAATACCAAGTGAAATGACCGGCAAATCACTTATTCAAGAAATTGAATTAAAAGGTTATAATAAGGTGGTTCAACACGTTTAAAGTTAATAAAAATTTTTGAGCAATGATTCAAATTATTAGTTGGATATGGGTATTTTCTGGGGTTCTTCTCATTCTCCTAGTTCTACTTCATAGTCCCAAAGGTGATGGGATGGGAGGCATAGCTGCCAGTGGAAGCTCCATGTTCAACAGCGCAAGTAGTGCAGAAGCCTCTCTAAATAAAATAACTTGGACTTTTTTAGTAATATTTTTGTCACTTGCAATTATTCTCAGCGCTGGTTGGATTTCATAAAGTTGAATAAAAAAGGGACCATTTAGAATGACCCCCTTTAAAAAATTAATTAGATAACTATTTTTTAGTTAATAATCGAAGTCACCACCCATACCAGGAGCGCCTGCTGGAGCAGCCGAATCTTTTTTCTCAGGCAAATCAGCCACTATGCATTCAGTGGTAAGAACCATTCCTGCTATTGAAGCTGCATTTTGTAATCCTGAACGTGTAACTTTTGCAGGATCAACTATACCAGCAGAGGACATATCTACATATTCTCCAGTAGCAGCGTTAAATCCATCATTAAATGGTTTAGTTTTTACATTTTCAGCAATAACAGCACCATTAGATCCTGCATTCTCAGCAATTCTCATAAGAGGAGCTGTAAGTGAAGCTTCAACAATGTTAGCTCCAATTAGTTCCTCTCCTTCTAAATTTTTATCAGCCCATTCTTTAAGAATTGGAGATAAATGAGCGAGAGTTGTACCTCCGCCAGGTACAATTCCTTCTTCAACAGCTGCTTTTGTTGCATTAATAGCATCCTCAAGACGAAGCTTTTTATCCTTCATCTCGGTTTCAGTAGCAGCCCCAACCTTTATCACAGCTACACCTCCAGCTAATTTAGCTAAACGTTCTTGAAGCTTTTCTTTATCGTATGAAGAATCCGTTTCATCCATTTGCTTCTTAATTTGATCACATCTGGATTTAACTGCTTGCTCATTACCTTCAGCTACAATAGTAGTGTTCTCTTTGTTGATAGTTATTCTTCTACCAGTTCCAAGCATATCTATAGTAGCATTCTCTAATTTCAAGCCTGCATCTTCAGTAATAAGTTGTCCATTAGTTAAAACAGCCATATCTTCAAGCATAGCTTTTCTTCTATCACCGAATCCAGGAGCTTTTACAGCAGCAACATTTAACACACCTCGTAATCTATTGACAACAAGAGTTGCTAAAGCCTCTTTTTCTATATCTTCTGCAATAATGACTAGTGGTTTACCAGTTTTAGCAATTTGTTCCAAAACGGGGACTAAATCTTGCACTAATGCAATTTTTTTATCAGTCAGAAGAATATATGGTTCATCTAAAACAGCCTCCATTCTCTCTGTGTCTGTTGCGAAGTATGGTGAAATATAGCCTTTATCAAAGCGCATCCCTTCAGTAACTTCTAATTCAGTTGTCATTGATTTTCCTTCTTCTAAGGAAATAACGCCTTCTTTACCAACTTTATCCATAGCATTGGCAATCATTTGACCAACTTCTTCGTCGTTTCCAGCAGCAATAGTTCCGCATTGAGCTATAGCATTGCTATCACTAATAGGTTTGGAATTCTCCTGAATTTTAGAAACTAGAAATTCAGTCGCTTTATCAATTCCTTTTTTCAAGGTAATTGCATTAGCTCCTGCAGCGACGTTTCTCAAACCTGCTTTAACCATTGCATGAGCTAAAACAGTGGCTGTGGTAGTACCATCTCCAGCTGCATCATTAGTTTTTGAAGCGGCTTGTCTGATTAATGCAACTCCTGTGTTTTCAATGTGGTCCTCTAATTCAATCTCTTTAGCGATTGTGACACCATCATTAATAATTTGTGGAGCACCAAATTTTTTCTCTAGTACAACATTTCTTCCTTTTGGTCCAAGCGTAACAGCCACAGACTCAGCAAGGATATCAATTCCTCTTTCGAGCGCTCTACGAGCTTGCTCATTGTAAATAATTCTTTTAGCCATGTTTAGGCAGTGATTTAGTAATAAGTTTTAATAATTTTTGAAACAGATTTTTTAGCTTACTACAGCCAAAATATCCTTTTCAGAGAGCAAGACATATTCATCTCCTCCCAATTTAATGTCTGTGCCAGCATATTTGCTGTACAAAACTTTATCGCCAATACTCACTTCAGGAGTTTGTCGAGAACCATCGTCATTAAGTTTGCCAGGGCCCACCTGAGCAACTTCTCCAACCTGTGGTTTTTCTTTAGCTGAATCAGGCAAAAGAATGCCCCCAGCAGTTTTTTCCTCAGATGCGGAAACTTTAATAAATATTCTATCTCCCAGTGGTTTTACTGTAGAGACTGTAAGTGAAACAGCTGCCATAGATTAATGGAGGATCATAATTGAGACGCTTTGCGCCATAAAAATGGAAAGAGAAATTCTCCATCCGTATCATCAACAACATAATCTGCAAAGCGGCAATTAAACCATACTTAAACTGTGCGGGTGGCCGAACCCATTTAACGAATCTACCCATGAGGTGGTAGTATTTTCGGATTATGAGCTGTTTAAAATCAGCTATTCTTCACCAATACAATAAAAATGGTAGCAACTCCATCAACTTCTTCACAAACAAAAGGCGTAGTTCGTCAGGTAATTGGCCCAGTTCTAGATGTAGAATTTCCAGCTGGGAAATTGCCCAAAATATTAAATGCTTTAAGAATTGAAGCTAAAAATCCCGCTGGGCAAGATATAGCGCTTACTGCAGAAGTCCAACAACTCCTTGGCGACCATAGAGTAAGAGCAGTGGCAATGAGTGGCACAGACGGCCTTGTAAGAGGCATGGAAGCAATCGATACAGGCGCACCGATATCGGTACCTGTAGGAGAGGCAACTTTAGGAAGAATATTTAATGTTTTAGGAGAACCAGTAGATGAACAAGGTCCAGTAAATACTAAAGATACTGCTCCAATTCATAGAGCTGCTCCAAAGTTAACTGACCTAGAAACTAAGCCAAAAGTTTTTGAAACTGGAATTAAAGTTATCGATCTTTTAGCTCCTTACAGACAAGGAGGAAAAGTTGGATTGTTCGGAGGTGCTGGTGTTGGGAAGACGGTTCTTATTCAAGAATTAATTAATAATATCGCGAAGGAACATGGTGGAGTTTCTGTTTTTGGTGGAGTAGGAGAAAGAACTAGAGAAGGAAACGATTTATATGAAGAATTTAAAGAATCAGGCGTTATCAATGCAGACGATTTAACTCAATCAAAAGTAGCCTTATGTTTTGGACAGATGAACGAGCCACCTGGTGCAAGAATGAGAGTAGGCCTATCAGCACTTACGATGGCCGAACATTTTAGAGATGTAAATAAACAAGACGTGCTACTTTTTGTTGATAATATTTTTAGATTCGTTCAAGCTGGTTCTGAAGTATCTGCATTACTCGGACGAATGCCTTCAGCTGTTGGATACCAACCAACTCTAGGAACTGATGTTGGTGAATTGCAAGAAAGAATTACATCTACATTAGAAGGGTCAATAACATCTATCCAAGCTGTTTACGTACCTGCCGATGACCTAACAGACCCTGCTCCAGCAACAACCTTTGCCCATTTAGATGCTACAACCGTGCTTGCTAGAGCTCTTGCGGCTAAGGGAATTTATCCAGCAGTCGATCCATTAGACTCAACTAGTACTATGCTACAACCATCAGTTGTTGGAGATGAGCATTACAAAACAGCGAGAGCAGTCCAATCAACTTTGCAAAGATATAAAGAACTTCAGGATATTATCGCAATTCTTGGTTTAGATGAGCTTTCGGAAGAAGATAGATTAACAGTCGATAGGGCCAGAAAAATTGAAAAATTCCTTTCACAACCATTCTTTGTAGCAGAAATATTTACAGGAATGTCAGGTAAATACGTAAAATTAGAAGATACTATTGCTGGTTTTAATATGATTTTGTCCGGTGAATTGGATGATTTACCAGAACAGGCATTTTACTTAGTTGGTAATATTGAGGAAGTTAAAGCAAAGGCTGAAAAAATAAGATCAGAAAAATAAATACTTAGATATATTTTTAACCTTCAATAATTTTAAATAAATGTCAATTTCTCTAAAAGTTTTAGCTCCTAATAAAAATGTTTATCAAGGCGAAGCTGAAGAAGTAATCCTTCCTAGCACTACAGGTCAACTTGGTATACTGCCAGGACACATATCTTTAGTTACTGCTATAGATATTGGTGTTTTAAGAGTAAGAATGAATTCCCAGTGGAAATCAATAGCTCTAATGGGCGGCTTCGCTGAAATTGAATCAGATGAAGTCATTGTTTTAGTAAATAATGCTGAAATAGGTTCCGAGATTAATGTTCAAAATGCTGAACAAGATCTTAAAGAAGCAAAATTAGCAATTAGCAAATTTTCTGAAAATGAAAAAAATCCAGAGAAAATTAAGGCCTTGAAAGAGGTTTCGAAGGCTGAGGCTAGAATTCAAGCTGCAAAGAATTAATACTTAAGCGGTTCCACAAAAAGTTACTTCCGGGAACTTTATTTTGGCTTCTTCTAATTTTTTTGTTTTACCTTCTTCTTGCCAATAATTTATTACTTCAGTAGCTTTATTCAATATTTCTACTCTTTCGTTATCTGTAATCCACCCTTTATTCTCTAATTCACTTTTTAATTTTTCCCAAGCATCATCTCTTGGCCAAAAATAATAAGCGGTAAGGGGGCTTGGGCCTCCACCTACTATTTGATCTACTGCTAAAGCAACATTATCAGATAACCATAATACTTTAATTATGAACCTTCCTTCATCAGGTTTAGGAGTATATCCAGTAGGAACTCCATCTTCATCAATGGTGGCAGCTGCTAATACAGCTGTAGCACCCATCATTCCAGAATTAGGAGAAGAATTTTTGGCCTTTAGGGCATCACTGACTTTTTCCTTTTTTTCTTTTGAATTTTGATTTAACTTATCTGATGAAGTCATTCACTTATTTATGTTTAATAAATAATTTATCAGTTTATAGTCACATTTTGATTGATTTATTCAAAAATTTCTTGATTTTAGTTATTGATACTTTCGAAATAGGAATTTTATCTATCATGAGATACTTCATAAAAGTCATAAATAGTAGCTTCCAAAGAATCCCAAAGATCTTTAGGGATATCATTTTCTTCCGCGAACATGCCAAGCTGACTAGCTAAGCCTCTTGCTTGAGAGAGTTTTGAATCATATGAATCAGAATTATTCATTTTTGAGCTTTAAACTTAATAAAAAATAAATCTATAAACTAGATAAGTCAAATTTTAAAATTCTAAATCAGAAATTTCTTTTAATGCCGCAATACTTAGAACTTCTGGGTTTGAATCTTTGACCAGGACATCATCTTCTATTCTTATCCCTATACCTTTCCATTTCTCGTCAATTAGAGGCTGTCCCTTAGGGACTGGAATCCTATCACTGATATAAATCCCGGGTTCTACTGTAAGAATCATTCCATTCTGTAATGGCACTTCATAGTCTCCCATTCTGTAAGCTCCAACATCATGAACATCTAAACCGAGCCAGTGTCCAGTTCTATGCATATAAAGATGTTTATAAGATTGATTGTCAATTATCTCCTCAGTACTGCCAGACAATAAACCAATTTCTTTTAATCCTTCTATCAGAATTGTTAAGGCAACATTATGAACAGAACTAGAATTAGATCCCTCCACAGCACTTTTAATTGCATTTTTCTGAGCACTTAATACAATTTCATAGATTGCTTTTTGCTCTTTAGAAAATTTTCCACCTATAGGGATGGTTCTCGTTATGTCTCCATTGTAATAATCAGTTAGTGAGCAGCCAGCATCTACCAACAATAAATCTTCCTTCTTTAAGGGTGAGTTATTCGAAGTGTAATGCAAAATACATGCATTATCTCCTGAAGCAACAATAGAATTATATGCAGGTCCTCTGGCACCTTTTTCCAAAAAAAATCCCTCTAGAAGACCCTGAATTTGCCTTTCATTTTTCTTTGATGAGATAGATTCTCTTACTAGTTCGTGAGCTTCTGCTGAAATTTGTATAGCTTCTCTCATTCTCTTAATTTCAAATTCACTTTTAATTAATCTCATCTCATTTAAATAAATTTCTGGAGATTTTATAGAATTTGCACCAATTCCTAATCTTGAGCGATTGTCGATTTGTTGTGAAAATATCTCGAGTACTATTTTCTCAATTAATGGATACTTACCTATTGAAAAAAAAAGTTCATCGGAACCATTTATATAACCTGGAAGTAAATCTCTTAATTCGGTTATTGAGTGAGCCTTGTCAGCCTTAAACTCTTTTTCTGCGCCTTCTAAACCCCATCTAAAGCCATGCCAGACTTCACTTACAACATCTTTGGGAGCGACAAACATAATAAATCTCTCTCCCTTTGGCTTATGCGACAAGAAAAGAGCAATTGCATCCGGCTCATCAAAACCAGTTAAATACCAAAAATTACTATCTTGCCTAAAAGGGTATTCACAATCGGCATGATGTTTTACAAGATTAGCTCCAGGGATAATAGCAGCTTTTCCATCTAATTTATTTAGGAAAATTTCTCTTCTTTCTTCAAAAATTTTATGGTCAGGTTCAAACATAAATTGTGTATTGGCGTGTTTTTAAAAAAAATGGAAGAATGAATTAAAACAGATTTAGTACCTAATCTACTTTAATGGAACCAAGTGTTTACGGTTTAATTTTACTTATATTAATTATTTTAATTGGATCAGCATGTTGTTCGGGAGTAGAAGCAGCTTTTTTAGCTGTAAATTCAATTAGAATTTTAGAAATTGCCTCTAGACAAAAACCAAAAAGTTCTGCGAACCAACTTCTAAAACTTAGAAAACATCTTGGTCGGACGTTAACTGTAATCACCATTACTAATAATGGATTTAATATTATTGGTAGTCTTATTTTGGGAGTATACGGAGCATTTGTAATTAATAGCAGTTTTGGTTTAACCCTTTTTTCAATAGCTTTTTACATACTAGTTGTTTTAGTAGGAGAAGTACTACCCAAAGCTCTTGGCACAAGATTTTCTATTCAAATAGCATTATTATCGGTTCCTATCTTGAGAATATTAAATTCTTTGATGAGGCCATTCTTAATATTAATCGAACAAATATTTCCAGTTATTACAGCAGAAAATGAAATTTCAACTGATGAAGAAGAAATCAGACAAATGGCAAAAATTGGAAGTCAGAAAGGTTTTATAGAAGCTGATGAGGCAGCAATGATATTTAAGGTTTTTCAATTAAATGATTTAAAAGCTAAAGACTTAATGACCCCTAGGGTTTCGGCACCTTGTCTTGATGGGTCTTCAAATCTTGGTGAAATTTCAAAACTTGTAATGTCTGACAGTTCCACATGGTGGGTTATTTTGGGAGATAAAGTTGACAAAATACAAGGGGTAGTAAAGCGTGAAAAAATGTTGGCAGAATTAATTAATGGTGAAAATAAAAAATTATTATCAGAAATTTGCGAACCTGTAGACTACATTCCCGAAATGATTAAAGCAGATCAATTATTAACTAAATTTGACAAGAATCATAAAGGAGTGAAAGTAGTAGTAGATGAATTCGGAGGATTCGTGGGAATTATTGGAGCAGAAGCTGTGTTATCTGTATTAGCCGGTTGGTGGAAAAATAAATCATGAAACAATTTACTATTAAAGAAAATTATTTACTTTTAAAGAAATGGTGGGAGACTGTTGATCTTACCAATTATGAAAAAAGTTTTCTTAATAAAGAAATAATTTCTTTTAATCAACAACTTTTAAGACTCAAAGAAAAAAAAATAAGAATTGGCGCATATGGCAAATCAGGTGTAGGAAAATCATCTGTTTTAAATTCTTTAATAAAAAAAAACATATTCAAAACAGATATTATTAATGGGACTACAAAAGAAATACAATCGGAAACTTGGACTCTTAAAGATCCAACACTCAAAAGTTTAGAGTTACTAGATTCTCCAGGATTTGATTTCTGCAATATTAAATTCTCAGATAAAATTTACTCTTATATAAATCATTCAGACCTTATTTTATTTATAGTTTCGGGAGATTTAAATAGAAATGAGTTAAGCGAAATCAACTCTTTTATAAAAAATGGGAAAAAAATTATTCTAATTTTAAACAAAATCGATCTATATAATAAAAATGAATTACAAGAAATAATTGAAAATTTAAAGTTTAAGCTTCCAAAAGATTTAAATATTCCAATAATTATCAATAATGAAAACAATCTTAAAAATTACTTAACAAAATTTATAAATCAATTTGGTGAGATGCTGTTAACACTAAATTCTATTCAATTGGCTGACAAATTATTTCTGCAAATAAAAGAGCAAAGATTGAAAAGAAGACAGAAATTAGCTCAATCAACTATTGGTAAATTTTCTACTATAAAGGCATCCGCAGTAGCTCTTAATCCTTTTATTTTATTTGATGTTGCTGGTAGTTTCGCACTAGATACTGCATTGATTAGCGAATTAAGTAAAATTTACGGATTAAAGTTGAAAGGTGAATCTACAAGAAAAATATTTAAGAATATATCCATTAATAATTTATGTTTGGGAGTTACTCAAGTCGGCATAAATACCTCTTTCAACCTTATCAAGAAAGTAATTCTATTAACAGCACCTTTTACTAATGGGCTTTCATTATTACCCTATGGACCCATAGCAATTATTCAAGCAGCAATCGCGGTAAAATCTACAAAAATCCTAGGGAAATTAGCCGCAAAAGAGATACTTATAAGAAGCAAAGCCTCTTTTATAGAACCCGCTATTCTGATCAAAAATATAACTTTTAATGACCCAGAGATTTTAAAACACATAAATATTTATTTTTCAAATAGAAATTTAAATAATAATTTTGTTAGCATTTTGCCTTAAAAAATTAAATGGGAAAAAGTATTGCATTATTCGGTACCAGTGCAGATCCGCCTACCATTGGACATAAAAAAATACTTGAAGAATTATCCAAAATATATGCTTTTACAATTGGTTATGTTAGTAATAACCCTAACAAAAATCACAAAGAGGATATCTCAATTCGTAGCCATTTATTAAAAACTCTTATTAAAGATTTGGATAATCCTAAAATTTTATTTAATCAAAGTGTTAGTAGCCAATGGGCAGTAGAGTCAATTAAAAAATGTAAAAGAATTTATGAATTAAATAATTTAGATTTTGTTATTGGAAGCGATTTAATTAAAGATATTTTCTACTGGAA
>CACMTJ010000004.1 GCA_902616595.1 uncultured Prochlorococcus sp. | reverse complement strand
TATAGTTTGGATTAGTTGAAATTCCATCAAATCCATTATTAAGAAATCTTTTAAAAAGTGATTTGTCAATTTTTAGTTTTTGTTGCATAGAATCAAGTTTTACTTTTTCTTCTGAAGAATCTTGATTACTTGCTTTCTCTAGAAATTCTGTAAATGCCTTAACATTTTCTTCTTTTTTATTCCCCTCATTAAGATCTTTATTGTCTTTATTCAAATTGGGGGACGATTCGATTGAATTATTTTCCTCAGGATTAAGTTTTGAATCTTCCAAATTAATAGTAAATGCTAGGAGTATATTACACCATAAAAAAAACCCACTCGATCAATTGAAGAGGGGGTTAGCTAAGGTTAAAGTTCTTGAGTTGATAATAATTTATTTTAATTAAATTTGCGGTTATAGCATAATGAAGTTTTAAATTAGATTATATTCAATGTGATTTTTTCGTACAGATGTTAGATGCAAATACTAAAAAAGCATGTAAAGATGATCCCTCAATAAGAGACATTAAAATTAGAAATATAGAACATGCTATTGAACAAGCAGAATTGATTATAAAAGAATCAAAAATGAGCCAAGAAGAATTAATCTTTTTAAAAAGAAAAATATCGGACTCAAGACAAGATTTAGAGATACTTTATTTAATGAAAATTCAATGAATATAAATTTGTTAATCTTTAAAAGGATTGAATTTATACAAAGAAAATTAATTTGTATATTTGAAGACTTATAAAGTTTAAAGGGAATGTAATTATTTATATAAAGGTTTTAGTTATGTCTAAAAATAATCTATATATACCTTTAAAGGTTGTTCCCTACATCTTTATTTCAATTACTGCCATAGCAATAACAGCAGCTACATATGTAATTACTTAGTCTATAAGCTATGTAAAGTTTTCAGATATTAAGTAAATTAAAATATTTATAATAAATAATTATATGAATAAATTCAAAATAGCAATTTTTACAATATCAATAATCATATTTTCCCTAATTGGGATTAAAAAATTAATTTATATAAATCAAGTTAAAGATATAAAAAATAAAGAAGAATCATTCTTAAATGAATCTATACGTGTTTTAAATGAATGTTTCGATCTAGAAAATAAAAATAAAAGAACTCTTAATAAATCAATTGAATTAATTGAGTATTGCTTAGAGGAATATGGATATAAAAACTGATTTCAAAACTTGAATGATGAATTTGCTTAATACTCCACTAATATGCAAATAAAAATTTCTCATCAATAATCTTGTTATGTTCCATAATTTTTTATTAATAATATTTTCCTAATTTAATTTTTTTAAAATGACTAAAGTTAAATGTTCTTATTTAGGAAATTTAAACTGTGAGGCTATTCATCTACAATCTGGAAGTCTTATTAGAACTGATGCACCTTTAGATCACTGCGGTAAAGGTGAAAGTTTTTCCCCAACTGATTTATTAGCAACATCTCTAGGTACTTGCCTGCTAACCATCATGGCAATCAAAGCCAAATCGAAAGGATTTGATTTGAAAAGTATATATTTAAATATTGAAAAAGTAATGACACAAAATAGCGAGAGGAAGATAAAAGAACTAATAATAGATATTTTCATACCAGAGAGCACTTCTAATGAAACCGTTGATTTTTTGAAAAAAGCTTCCAAAGAATGTCCAGTTACAAGAAATTTATCTCAAGAAATAGATATTAAAATTAGTTGGCATCATGAATAAACCTCAAACATAGTAATTACATAAAAAATAATGAAATACTTTATTGGAATAATCATTCTTTTATTTGGAATATATATAATGACAGACTTGGCATTAAAGACTAGGTATACAAGGAAAAGACTTTCAAAAGGAAAAAAATAAATCCTATAAATTTTAATATTACAGATTAAGGAAATAGATTTATTTTTGTACTGAGAATTAAGGCATATTTTAGTTTTATTTTTTTACTATTTTTTGGTCAATCAAACTAATCAAAGGGATCATGAAATTTACATTTATTCCAACAGTGCACCATGTATAAATAATAAGAAAAAATATTTTTATAAATAAATTAGGGGGTAAGGTGAAAAATATTTTGAAAAATCCTCCAATGAATAATACCAATATTCCAATTTGCAAAAGACCTTTGATTATCCATTTAACTCCACTTTTTTTAATATTTATATAAAACCAGAAAAAAACAAAACTAGAAAACAATAAATATATAAAATTTATGATCATCTTTTCAGAGAAAATCTAATAAATTTGCCATTATCAAGGCATGATGACAATTATCACTTTTTTATCTGCTAATTTTTTTTTAAAAATGTAAAAGTTATACAAAAAATAATAAAAATAAATTATTTTTTTTACTTTTTCATCTTAAAACATTTTAGATTTTAGTAAATCAACTCTTTTTTGATTCACTCCCAAATCACTTTCTCCAACTCTTGATTCTGATCTTATTGATAAGATGTTTGATTCAGGTAGAAAGGATACTTCTAAGTCGTCTACATACTTCATCCATTTACTGGTTGCCTCAGCATGAAGATAATCGCCATCAATTTCTACAATCTCAGTTCTTGGGGTGTTTTCGATAAATGTTTTAATCTCTTCAAAAGGTTTCTCAATATTATTAACCTCCCATTCTTCTCGTACACAATGAGCAATCTCTACACAAGGTTTTAGTTCTATATGTGAGGCAAATGATGAAGAAGGGAATAAAAAGCTTGAACAAATTAAAATTGTTAAAAAAAGTATTTGCATTAACAGAAGAATTTAACGAGTCATAATCTAACGAATTAAATTACTAATTTGTAATGACGGCCTAATTATTTTGGAAGAAAGCATATTTGTTTTTATATTCAGAATTAAATATTTATTTCTAATAATCCCAAAAAAAAAGACCCCTCAAAGAGAGATCTTTTAAAATTGATTTATATCAAGTGTTTCCTTGTTTCCACTGAAACAAATCAATTCCTCCTACACACAAACTTAATATCACACTTAAATTCAAATTATGTAATGCTAGATAGACCTCTATTTTAACTGTCACATGGCAAAAATACAAAAAGTACTCAAACATTGCGGTCGAGTACTTTTAAAGTTATCAGAAAAAAATGTGTGAGGAGTTTCTGATATATTTAATCTACTCCGTAGGTAATTTAGAAGGCTACAGTATAAATTACTAATTATTTAAATCTTTCAGAAAAATTGGCCGTTGATGAAAAAAAATAATCATAAACATAAAAAATTCATTAAAAGCATTTACAAAAAAATCATTTTTATTATTTCGACAATTGCTCTTTTTTCAGTAATAGTAGGTATTGTCAAATATTCGCTTACTTATATTGAAAATAATCCCGAAAAATACTTACCTACACAAAAGTAAGACAAAAATTAAGTATAAATTCACTTCAAAAAATCTATAAAGTGTCTTAAATATGTCCTACATAGACAGCTTGAGTCATGAAAATCAAAAATACTTCAGTTCTTAATCAGAATAATATTCATTTAAGTCAATTCAAAAATAAGCATAAATATCAAATACTTGAGAATTACTGGAAAAAAAGAAAGAAAGAATGTGAAAAAAATCTTTCAAAATTTTGCTAACCGATAATTATGAATTTTATTTTTTCTTTTTTATTAGCATCTGTGATGTGGGTACAAGTTCCACAGTGGGAAGCTGACTGGTCAAAATGTGCTGTAGATGTTCCCGATTCGTCATGTCACTGGTACGTAGCTGCTCCCGATAATACGTTTGGCGAAGGATTTAATTGGGAAAACGCTCCTTGGTTTGATGCTAATGGATTACAGGATGTAGCTAAAATTGAGAAAGAATCTGTAGTAGAAAAACTTCAAAATAACTAAAGTTTCTATTTCATCAATTAACTTTTAAAAGTATTTAAATCTAGTTGATTAGTGGTTAACTTTTGATTAATTAAAAATTTTTTTTATGCGTTTCAAAGTAAGTCTCAAAAAAAATGGAAAGGAATTTGATGAAGTTGTTATAGCTAATAATAAAAAAGAGGCTATGGAAGTAGCTTTAAAAAACAATCCAGAAGCTCAAGCATTAAACTCTGATTGGACATTTAAGATTTAATTATTTACGAAGTTTAGGAATCAAAAGAGATGCGACACAAATAACACTAATTGCAGGTCCAGGCGACAAATTAAAGACTAAAGAGAGAATAAAGCCCAGAAGTGATATACATAATCCAAAAAAGGAAGACCTCATCATTGCAATTCTTAAACTATGAGCCTTATTAAGCCCTAACAGTGTTGGGGTAGAAAGAAGAGCAATAACAAGAATCACTCCCACTGCTGACATTGAACTAACAATTACTAATGCCGTTGTAAAACTCAAAGCAAGATTTAATAAAGAAACGTTTATACCACTCGCAGATGCACCTTCTGGATCCAGTCCAACGTAAACAACCTTTTCATATCCAAAAGTCATTAAAAGTATAAAAACTAAAAAAGCAATTATTGTTCTAAGTAAATCTCCAAAATTTGCAGTCAATAAATCGCCAAATAATACTGCCTCCAAATCAATCCTTATTCCGAGTAAAGGGATTATAAGGACCCCAAATCCAAGCATTCCAGCGAGAATAGTATTCATAACTGCTTCATAATTTTCACTTTTTCTATTAGTTAAACTTTCCGCAATTACTGAGCCCAGAAGACCACTTATAACACCACCAATTGAGGGGTGAATTCCAAGCGCTAATGCGAGAGCAAGTCCAGGCAACACACAATGAGAGATTAAATTAACTTGTAATAATCTCTTATGAGTGATTAATACAGTTCCCATAGCTGGGCATAAAATCCCGGAGAATATAGTTATTATTAATGGAACCAGCCACCAGTTGTTATTAATAAAAGACATTATTCGAATGATTCGGTATGATCAAAAATACGGGACAAAAAAAGATTTCGGAAACAATGGTAACTAAGTCTGACATTACCAAAAGACAAGAACAACTTCTTGAAGAACTTAATAAATGTGAGGATGAATTGACTGGTCAAGAGTTGCATAGACAATTGATAGAAAGCGGAAAGGCTATGGGACTGACGACTGTTTACAGGAATCTTCAAGTTCTGATAAAGCATGGCTTAATACGTTCTAGACATCTCCCAACTGGAGAGGTTCTGTACACTCCCGTAGACAGAGATATTCATCATTTGACCTGTGTTCAATGTGGTGAGACATCAAAAATGGAAGGATGCCCGGTAAAAGATATTCATACACCCAAAACAAATCCAAAGAAATTCCAATTGTTGTTTCATACCCTCGAGTATTTCGGGCTTTGCCAAAACTGTTATCAAGCTCAGAATTAAAAAGGAACATTCTCTAATCACAGAAATTATTTTCGTTTATAGAGCTAATGTTTATTGCCTCTAATTTATCTTGTATTTGGTCAGGACTACCAACTGCCAAAACACTTTTATCAAGAACGATTACTTGATCATAGTTATTTAAAGAATCGCCCCAATCATGGCTACTTACGAGCAAAGAAAGTCCGGCATCGGCAAGTTGACGAACAATTTTAAGAAAATCCTCCTTTGCAGGTGGGTCCAAAGCTGCACAAGGTTCATCTAAAAGAAATATTTTTGCCGGGGACATAAGAGTTTTTGCTAATAGAGCTCTTTGCTGCTGTCCTCCTGAAAGAGAATCGAGTCTTCTATTTGCCAAACTTGCAATGCCTACTCTCTGCATTGTCGCCTCTAATTCACAACATTTATTTATCCAAGAATTAGGATATGCTAGAAGAGTCTTAATTTGAAATGGGTTATTACTTCTTGATTTTGAATACTTTATTTGACCAAGAGATACCAACTTTTCAACTGTAATGGGGAACTTCCAATTCATAGAACTTCTTTGAGGCATAAGTGCCACAAGAGCTCTAGATCTATATAAATTTTCACCATCAATTTTTATTTCGCCTTTATCTGGAGTATTTTGTCCTTGCAAAATTCTCAAAAGAGTTGATTTACCTGCGCCATTTGGGCCAACTAACGCTGTTAGAGTTCCAGGTTTAATCTCAACTGATACCTTATTCAAAACTGGCTTACTTTTTTTTGCGTATGCAAAGGTTAAATTTTCAGCGACTAAAGTAGCCATTAATTAATCTTTTAAAAAAGTCACTTTACAAGCTTACCAATAATACAAGTTGCGTATTATTTTCATAACATTTGATACCTTCACTTGCCAGAGATAATGAAAATGATTATCATTTTTAAGTATTTAATTATTTTTCATGTCAATTTTTAAAAGACTTTTAACAAATAAAAAAGGTTCGAGTAAGTCAATTATTAAAAATTCCGTAGTAGCTGGAACAATTATATTTTCTGGTTTTGGGCAGGATGTTATGGCTAAAGGAAAGTCATATGTAGCAGTAGAGCCACTAGTTTGTGATTTAGTTAAATCAATTGCATTACCATCTGACGAAGTCACATGCTTAGTAGATAGAAAACAAGATGTTCATGACTTAAAGATCAATCCAAGGCAAGCTCAATTACTAAATAGCGCAGATAAAGTATTTACTCTTGGTAAAGAAATGACTCCAAGTATGAGAAATTGGGAAAATAAAAAGAATACTGTTGTTGTAGGTGTTAGTGCAATAGACGTAGATGATCATTCTGATCATGGAGGTCATGATGATCACTCAGACCATGGTGGACATGACGATCATTCTGAACATTCAGCTAAAGTAGATGATCATTCTGATCATGGAGGACATGATGATCATTCAGACCATGGAGGACATGATGATCATGCTGAAGGTGCTTTCGAATGGGCAGGCAAATTTCAACTTTCTAAGGGTTCTTACAAATGGTCATTTGAAAAAGTCGATGGAGAATATGCAGATCCTGCAATGAAGATGGTGATTCTCAAATCTAATGACATAGAAGGGTCTGAAGATTTAGCTAAAGAATTATTAGGATCTAAAGACTCAATAAGCAGAAAAAATGATGGTACTTTGATAGCAAGTAATAAAGCTTTTGTTCTTAACTTTGATCAAAGAAAAGAAAGTACTGTTTTCAACGTGGATATCAAAGAAGATGGTCAATATATATTTTTTACTGAACACATGCCTTTTGAGTTTGAAGCAACTCAACACTTTTTTAAAGACGTTTCAAATAGTGATGTAGAACCAATAGCACAAGTTCCAGACGAAGGTGAGGGGCATCATCATCATGACCATGGAGGTCTAGATCCACATGTATGGCATGATCCGCATAACATCATAAAAATGGGAGATCTTATAAGCAAAAGTTTAAAGAAAGATATTTCAGTTTTTAATAGAGGTGACAGAAAACTAATTAATGAAAGATTCGAAAAAGCTGATTCTCTCTTAGAAGGCTTAGATAGTTGGATCGTCGAACAAGTAAGTTCTATTCCTGAGGAAAACAGAGTAATTGTCTCTAAACACAAAGCGATGGAATACTACGGGGATGCATTTGGTTTTGAAACCATTAGTTTACTTGACTTTCTTGGAGACTCCTCAAGCTTAAGGCCAGACAACATAAGTTCTACTTTAAAAATGTTAGATGAAGAGAAAGTTCAGGCAATATTTCCTGAACAAATTCCAGCATCTAAGTTATTAAGGAACTTAAGTAGACAAAGTTCAGTTCCTTTAGCTTCTAATCAAATATTCGTTGATGGATTAATGATGGATGGTAATACGGTTTCAGTAGCTGTTCACAATACTTGTACAATTGTTGATTCATTAGGTGGAAGCTGTGATAAAGAATCTGGCTCCAATCTTGAGTCTGAATGGTACAAACTTTCAGATTAAATTTTTCTAATAAAAACGGTTTTCATTTCTTATTATTACTATTATTAAACTATTGTTTATTTAGTAAAAATCAGTAAATGAGCATCAAAGATAAAGTTCCCGTAACCATCCTCACTGGATTCTTAGGTTCAGGGAAGACTACTTTGCTTAATAGAATTTTAAGTGAAGAGCACGGGAAAAGAATAGCCGTAATTGAGAATGAATACGGTGAAGTAGGTATAGATCAAGGTCTCGTAATTAATGCCGATGAAGAAGTATTTGAGATGTCAAACGGGTGCATTTGTTGTACTGTTCGCGGTGATTTAATAAGAGTCCTTGGCAACCTTATGAAAAGAAGAGATAAGTTTGACTATGTTTTAGTAGAAACGACAGGATTAGCAGATCCAGGTCCAGTTGCTCAGACATTTTTCATGGATGAAGAGATTAGTTCTGAATTTACTCTTGATGGAATTGTGACTTTAGTTGATGCTGCACATATTGATCAACAGCTAGGCAGGAGTGACGAAAGTTCAGAACAAGTGGCATTTGCAGATGTTCTTGTCCTTAATAAAACTGATTTAGTCTCTGATGATGCATTAGATACCCTTGAATCAAGATTGAGAGATATGAATCGAATGACTCGCATTATTAGAGCCGAGAATGCCAAAGTACCAATTGAAACAGTCTTAAATCTAAGTGCATTTGATCTCGATCAGATCCTTAAACGCAGACCAACATTTCTTGAACCAGAATATCCTTTTGAATGGACGGGTGTTTACGATCTAGATCCAGGTAAATATGAATTAATGCTAGAAGAAGGACCCGATCCAGAAATGTCCCTAGTAGCTCTCGTTAACCAAGGTGAGAGTGAGGAAGAACTTAAAGATGGTGCTGAATCCTCCGTAAGACTTTATGCAGAAAATGCTAATACTTTGGAGCCTGGAAATACTGTCCCATATGGAGAACATGTAAATCTAAAATTGGAGAATAAAGGAAATAAATCCTTCATCCTTAACATAGAAAAGCCAACAAAAATAGGTTTGTTTACACAGCACACTGCTGAAGAATTTAATTTGAAAGTCATTAAAAGTGACGAAAATAAAGAGATTCCATTTAATACTGAAAGGTTCTGGCAAGCAGAGCATGAACATGATGATGAAGTAGGCTCAATTGCTATAGAGCGTTTTGGAGATGTTGACCCAGAAAAACTAAATACTTGGATGGGAAGGCTTCTCTCAGAAAAAGGGGTGGATATATTCAGAACTAAAGGTTTCATAAGTTACTCAGGCAACCCAAGGCGAATAGTTTTCCAGGGGGTACACATGTTATTTACTGCACAACCTGACAAAGAATGGGGTAACGAACCTCGTAGAAATCAACTTGTTTTTATCGGTAGAAATTTAAATGAGAAAGAGATGCAAGAAGGCTTTGATAAATGCCTGATATAGAACCATTTAGCCCAAGAGGCATGTTCCATGAAGGATGGACTGCTGAAGTTAGCGATTATGCCATAGCATGTGGCTGGGCTCTTAAAGGGAAACAATTTATTGTTGGCGACGTTGCGGGTGGTATTTTTGCATTCGAAGGAGATACTGGAAAAATTATTTGGAAAAAAGAAAATACTCACTCTGGTGGTCTACTAGCAATGGCAATTCATCCAGAGGGTGAAATTTTTGCAACATCAGGTCAGGATGGAAATGTTCAAATTTGTAGTTGCCATGAAGGTAAAGTTATTAAAACACTTGATCTTGGCAAAGGTTGGGTAGAACACCTCAAGTGGTCTAATGACGGTTTATTTCTAGCGATAGCTACCTCAAAAAAAGTATATGTTTTTAATGAAATTGGTGAAGAGAAATGGATCTCAGAAGACCATCCAAGCACAGTAAGTGCAATAACATGGGCAAATAAAAATGAGCTAGCAACTGCTTGCTATGGAAGAGTGACATTCTTTGACATAGTTAATAATAAAACGAACCAAAAACTTGAATGGCAAGGATCATTGGTATCTATGGAATTAAGTCCTGATGGAGATATAGTTGCCTGCGGTAGTCAAGACAATTCAGTTCATTTTTGGAGAAGATCAACAGGAATGGATGCTGAAATGACGGGGTATCCTGGGAAACCAAGTCACCTTTCTTTTGATGACAGTGGAAAATTACTAGCAACTAGTGGCAGTGAAAGAATTACAGTATGGAGCTTTGTAGGGAATGGTCCAGAGGGGACTATGCCAGGAGAGCTATGTCACCATACAGAACCAATTTCGAGCCTAGCCTTTTCAAATAAAGGTATGCTTGTAGCCTCAGGATCTAGGGATGGTTCTGTTGTCGCAAGTTTTCTAAAAAATGATGGCAATGGTGATCCCGTTGGGGCTGCATTTGCAGGAGATTTAGTAGGGGCAATATCTTGGAGACCCGATGATTGTGCACTTGCAGCAGTTAATGCAAAAGGTGTTGTTAATGTATGGAAATTTAAAGTTCGTACTAACCTTTTTTCAAAAGGATTTAAGTAAAAAGTAGAAATTTATTAATCACCAATAATTAGCTTTTAAATGTCTTTCCATACAAATGACCTCACAGTCATTATCAATCCCTTTTGGGTGAATATCGCAATATGAAAGACATTGAAAATATTCGTCTATGGGATTTGATTTATCAGTTTTACTAACTTCTTTCGAATAATTCATAAAAGATTTCCTCAATTATTTAAAATAAAGATAGACGAATTAAATATCAAAAGAAATAAGCAAAACTTACTAAAAATATCTCAAAAAAATTAGCACAATTGATTACCACTTTCGGACATTTTTAATTAAAAAGCAATGCGTATAAAAACGGATTGTCTTTAGAGAAATATTTTCCTAATTTTATATTGTTGAGTTCTAGGAGGTCTTTCAAAATGATCGATAGCCTGCCTGAAATTTCGGAATAAACCGAACTAATTTAATTAACTGCTCCAATTATTTTTTATTAATGTCTAAGCTTCCTTCTTCTGCATCGTTTAGGTGCCCTTTAAGAAACAAGCTTAATTCTAGAGTTTTTGCCCCAGTTAAAGACAATTAGTTAATTTTGGTGAGCATTAGCTTAATAGAAGTTAGCAACAAGGATCCATGATTTAGGTGCGTTATTAACTTCAGTAAAAAATATAAGTAAGAGATAAAAGAGGGCTTAAATAAGCCCTCTTTTTTTTATAAGATGACTTTATTCTATTTTTATAGATAATGATTAAAGCAATAAAATTTTAAAATGGTTCGATATTATTGCCCATATTGCAATCCTAAATATCAATTTCAAAAACAATCCTCAAAAGGTAATTTAATTTGTGGCTTGTGCGGAGAGGATCTTGTAAAAAAACCATTTATTAGGTTGAACCAGATAATTGCTTTAGTTGCCGCATCATCATTACTTCTACCGTTAATATATACTTTTATTTTTTTAATTAAAAATCAAATAAATCCTCCTAATAAAAATTATCAAGCAATTAGTACTTTAATGATAATTATCAAAGAAAAACTTTCATAAAACAATTTAAAAAATCAAGAGAGGTTAACCCCTACATAGTGATTTATTTAAACAAGAATTTTTACTCTCAATATTTATTCCATCATCAATATTTTTTAATTTGTTTTTATTACTTATTACTTTAACTTTTTGACCACAATGTTCTTTGCAACCACCATTAAATAAATTATGTGCATATAAACTGGAACTATTCGTAAGTAATAAAAGAAAAATTATTTTATAAATTTGATTAAAATATGAAATCATTTTTTATTATGATTTTCCAATAATTAGTAAATAAATAATATCAGTTAATTCCAAGGAGTGTTTATAAGTCCCCAGATATCGAAGAAGAAAAATAAAACTGCAATAACAACAAGATCCCATGCTCTTTCCCTAAAAGCCCAAGGCGCAATAAAAACTTCCCCAAGTCCATGAAGTGCTGCCCCTACTGGTAGATGATCAAGAACCAGCAAACTATGAGAGAGGATAAAAAGAAAGCTTGCGAAATATCTAAAAAAAACAAATTGCCAATTACTAGAACTCATGCTTTTTAGATTTTTAAGAAATATACTTCAATGATCAAAATAATGATATAGATCTAGTCAAGAGATATTATTTTTGGTAGCCATAAATACGAATAAAGATATAAAGCTAAAGTAAAAGTTACTAAACGATGAAATATATGTTTTCAAGTTATCAGCCTAAAAATAGTTTTGATGAATACTTTAAGGACAATGTTAATTCTGCTAGAGAAATATTGATTCCACTTCTTTCATCTTTAGATAATATGGGACTTGAAGAATTAAACAGGAATCACTCTGCCGCAAAAAAATTATTACTAAGACATGGTGCAACTTTTAGATTAAACGATACTGGTTTAAAAGGTACTGAGAGAATATTACCTTTTGATCCACTTCCCAGAATAATTAGTAAAGATGATTGGGTAACGTTAGAAAAAGGCCTAAAACAAAGGCTTGAGGCAATAGATTTATTCCTAGATGATATTTATAATTCTCAAAAAATAATAAATGATGGAATAATTCCAAGAGAATTAATAGAGAGTTCAGAAGGTTGGAGACCTCAGATGATAGGTTTCAAACCTCCACTAAATAAATGGTGTCAAATTTCAGGACTTGATCTAATAAGAGATAGAAAAGGAGATTGGCATGTTTTAGAAGATAATTTAAGGTGCCCTTCTGGTGTTGCTTATTTTTTAGAAAATAGATTAGTCATGAAGAATATTTTCCCTAATCTTTTCTCAGGAAGAATAGTTAAACCAATTGATGAATATCCATCATATCTTTTAAAAACTCTTCAAGAACTAGCTGTTTGGACTGACACTCCCAAGATAGTTCTACTAACTCCAGGAATTTTTAATAGTGCTTATTTTGAACATAGTTATTTAGCTCAAGAAATGGGCATACAACTAGTTCAGGGTCATGACTTAGTTTGTAATGATGATTATGTATATTTAAAAACTACCTCTGGATTAAAAAGAGTAGATGTCATTTACAGACGAATTGATGATGATTTCTTAGATCCTCTTAATTTCAGAAAAGATTCCTGCCTTGGTGTTAGCGGATTACTTGATGTTTTTAAAGCAGGTCATGTTGCTTTAGCAAATGCACCTGGGACTGGAATAGCAGATGACAAAATGATTTATTCTTTTGTCCCAAAAATGATTAAATATTATCTTGATGAAGAAATTATTATTAAAAATGTAGAAACTTATATTTGTCATTATCAAAAGGATCGAGAATATGTTCTAGAAAATTTACCAAAACTTGTTGTTAAGTCTGTCGCAGAAGCTGGTGGTTATGGAATGTTAATTGGCCCTCACTCAACAACGAGTGAGATAGAAGAATTCGCTAATAAAATTAAAAATAATCCTAGAAATTTCATAGCACAACCAACATTAGAATTATCTACTGTGCCATCGTTATGTGATGGAGAACTATATCCATGTCATGTTGATTTAAGACCATATATCTTAAGAGGAAAAGATTCATGGGTTAGCCCAGGTGGGCTTACGAGAGTAGCATTAAAAAAAGGATCATTAGTCGTTAATTCTTCTCAAGGTGGAGGATGCAAAGATACATGGGTTGTAGGTAAATAATATGCTTTTAAGTCGTGTAGCAGAATCTCTTTATTGGATCAATCGTTATTTAGAACGTGCGGAAAACATATCTCGTTTCGTGGAAGTAAGCGAAGCAATGTCATTAGATTGTCCGCCAGGAAGTGCAGAACCCTGGCTACCGTTAATTGACGCTTCTAGTGACAGAGAATCTTTTGATAAAAGATTCCCAGAGAAAAAACCTGATGACGTTATTAATTTTTTAATAAGAGATCGTTTAAATCCAAATAGCATAATTTCTTGCATTCAAATGGCAAGAGAAAATGCAAGACAAATCAGAGATGTAATGACCACAGAAATGTGGGAACAGATTAATATTTTATATTGGAATATGCAAGAAGGAGAGGCAATATGGAATAAACCAAGACAAGAACAACTTAGTGAAATAAGGAGGGAATGTCAGCTTTTTTATGGAATTACAGATGCGACTCTAAGCAAAGATCTTGCCTGGAGATTCAGCATTCTTGGTAGATTAATCGAAAGAGCTGACAAAACTTCAAGAATTTTAGATGTTAAATATTATTTACTCTTACCTAGCTTAGATGAACTTGGAGGAGTTCTTGATGAGCTGCAATGGATTGCACTTTTACGTTCAGCTGGAGCTTATCAAATGTTTAGGAAAGCAGTGCAGAATTCTATAAAGCCTAATTCAGTTGCCAGATTTCTTTTACTTGATCCAATTTTTCCGAGATCAGTAAGGTACTGTCTTGATGGGATAAGTAATACACTTAAAGCGATAGATAACTCTCCATCTACTGAAAATCCATCAGAGTTAGAATGCATGAGAGGTTTGCTTAAAGCAAAGTGGAGTTATATCAGAATTGAAGATATAATCAATGATGGTTTACATGAGGCAATAGATTCATTGCAAATGGATTTAAATAAATTAAATGATCTCATTCAAGAAAAATATTTTATTAATTAATAAGTTTATTAATGAGAATTAAATACATTCACAAACTTGAATATAAATACGAAGAGCCTGTTCAATTAGGCGAGCATAGATTATGTATAAAGCCAAGGTCGAATGGCTTCCAAAAACTAAAGAATTTTGAATTAAAAATAACCCCAGAACCAGAAATTATTTACCCATTACTTGCTGCCAGCGGAGAAGAGATTAACAGAATCAGATTCAATGGATTAACAGATAATTTAATTATTGAATCAATCAGCGAAGTTGAAACTATAAAACATCCAAACATTATTGATGGAGTTAAAAATAGAGATTTAACATTACCTTTTTGTAGAAGCATTATTAATAGAGATTTACAGGGAGCATTGGAGGGATGGATGCCAAATGGACAACACGATCCCTCTGCAGTAGAACTTGCACAAGAAGCTTTAGCAGGAAGCATTAATAACGCATTATCATTTACCTACCAATTAATTGAAATTATTCAAGATCGGGTTAAATATACCAAAAGACATACAGGCCCAGCATGGCCGGCTAGCAGGACACTTAGAGAACGTATAGGCTCATGCAGAGATTTAGCAATGCTGATGGTTGAAGCTTGCAGGTCAATAGGTATCCCAAGTAGGTTTGTAAGTGGTTATCATTTTGAAGATCCGTTACCCTCTGAGTTGGATTTACACGCTTGGGCTGAATTATATATCCCAGGTGCTGGGTGGAGAGGTTTTGATCCCAGCGGAAAAGGATTAATAGATGATAGATATTTAACATTGGTATCCTCTTCAAAATCTAATTTAACCTCTGTAATTACAGGAAACTTTATAGGAAAAAATAATTTAGAAAATACTTTGTCCTGGGAAATCAAACCTCTTGAAATTAAATAAACACTAAATTTTTAATCTTTTAAAAAAACAAAAAAATATAAATAATAATATGTTTCTTTTTTAGTGTTTATTGATACGTTCTTGTATATATATATCTGTTTTCATTTGTTTAATCTTTAAAGAAAATTGAACTCAAGTTTAGAAATTCCAGTTATCAAATCAAACAAATCGAAAATGTTTGAATTGATAAGTTATGAAAAATTTCGCGATACAAAAGATGTAAGATTTTTTGATATTAGTGTTAATGAATCAAACTATAGAGATCTCGTTATTCACAGTGGGCCTGCAGTTAGTCCTCCAAATGATGAAGAATTTAAGAATTGGCAATTTTACATACATCACAATCAAGAAGATAATCTACTGGCTATCTCAGGGGGAAGAACATTTTTTCTTGTCAATTTTGGCTGGGATTATCCTTTTTATAAAGTTAGATTAGAATCTTGCGGATACATTTTAAGAATACCTAGAGGAACTTTTCATAGATCAGTATCTGACGAAAACGGTTCCATAGTTTTAAATCAAGCTATAAGAGATAAAGAAGGTACAGTTGAATCTGAATTCAAGATTACGAATAGCAGAGATAACAAAAAACTTCTAGATTGTATAACCAATTTTGAGCCTAGATTCAAAATTTATAGTGTTAAATAATTTTAAAAAGGAGTCCCAAATTTAGTCATCAATTTTAAAAATTATCTAATTGTTATAAAATATAATTACTCAAATTTATTAATATGAAATTTTTTAGTTTTTTAAGATATTTTTTATGTATAACTTTTTCTTTCTTGGTTTTATCATCTCCAGTTTTTGCTGGGGCGAATGTTGCTGTTAAGGGAGAAGGAGATGAAGTTCCAAGTTATGTAAGATCTAATATCACAGGATTTGATTTCCATGGAGAGGATCTTCATTTGTCATCTATAGCTGGAGCAGTTGCTAGAGACGCAGATTTTAGTGACGTTGATTTACATGGGACAACCTTAACCCTGTCTGATTTAAAAGGTTCTAATTTAAATGGAATCGACCTGACCGATACTCTTTCGGATCGAGTTAATTTCCAAAAAACAGATCTTAGGAATGCTGTTTTAATAAATATGATCGCATCAGGTAGCAGTTTTGCAGGAGCTCAAATAGAAGGAGCAGATTTTTCTTACGCTATTCTTGACAGCGAAGATCAAAGAAATCTTTGCGAAATTGCTGATGGTATCAATCCAACAACAGGCGTTTCAACAAGAGAAAGTCTTGAGTGTAGTTAGAAATTAAAATTATAAGTAAACTTTTTTTCCATTATTAAATTTATAAATTCTTTGTTCATCATCTTGAAATATCATTTCTCCATTTAATCTTGATTTCTTAAATTTTGAAAGTCTTGCTCTGTGTATATTGGATTTTCTATTAATATTTTCTTCATTATCATAAATTCCAATATAAATATTTATATTAGGATTTGAAAAGGTTTTTTCTTCCTCCCTCAAAAAAATTCTTTCAATATTTGTTTCAGTGCTCTGCAGTTTATTTTTAAATTTATCTAATTTTAAGTTCTTTGGGTTTTTAGATTTAATTTTTTTGTAGACAAAAAAAATAACTCCTAAAATTAGAAAAACTACAACTATTTTCATTACCTATTTAATTTTTATTTGTATATCTACCCCTAAGTTACTTTTAGTAGTTAATATTTCTTTTTTTAAGATTCCATAAGAAAAAATTTTAGATAAAGTTTTCAAAGATTTATAAACTAAAATAACAGTAAATAAAAAGAAAACAATAATATTTTCTACAAGAATATTTTTATTTTTATTATCTAAATTGCTCATATTAATTTTAAATCAATTATTTTTCATCACTATTTTCATATGGTCCGAAAAATTCACTGGCGTCTCTTCCCATTACTTTAGCAAGATTTAAACTTTTATCTATATCCCATTTACATGCCATTCCATAAAGAATCCCAGCAGCAAAAGAATCGCCACATCCATAAGAATCAACCTTTAATTTTTTGTTTTTAAGAGCCTTATATCTTCCTCCTGGGAATACTATCCCTCCCTTCTCTCCTTCGGTTTTAAAAGTATATTTAGGTTTTAACGATAATTCAGAAAAAGAAAAAACTTCACCAGGATCAAGATTACTACCTATTAATCCATCCAAAAGCACATTTGATTGATTAATTGTATTCAACCCCACTCTTGGAGTTGTACAAAGTACTGAAGCTGATCTGGCGATTTTAAAAATCTCTGAATCAGATGCTGTAATAAAAATTCCGTCCATTTTTTTTAAAATGCTCCAGTCTAAATTGTCTTTATGAGTTGGAGCTAACCTTTCTCCAATAACTGTAATTGCTCTCTCACCTTGAGAGTCAATTAAACTAAAACCTCTTCTAGTTGGTTTGTCACGCCATGCCACATGTAACTTAATTCCCATATTTGAGAGAATCTTGAAACACTTATCTCCATAATCATCATTACCTAATGATGTAAAAAAATGAATTTGATTTAAAGTTAAATCAGAAAGTATTTTCGCGATAATAGATCCACCACCAGCTGGATACTCAAGGGACTTTTCAGAATGAGAAATGACTCCGGGTTTTGGTAATTGATCAACCCTTAAAAAATTTATCCACTCAACATGACCAATAACGGCAAAATTTAAATTTCCTTTTTTAAATTTATAGTCTTCAACTTTATTATTCTTTTCAACAACCATAAGCTTTTAAATACTATTATTAAAAGAAATAATTTTGACAAGTGAATTCCATTAACATTTTAAAAGATAATAAACAGATACTATCTTATCTTTACCTTTTTCTATCAATTTTGGGAGCTGTCCTGCCAATGTTGGCAAATTTCGAATTTGCTAGGGAATATGGAAACAGCTTTGATATAAATAACTTCATTTCATTAGCGAATGCAAACCCTGCAGCTCAGTCAATTTCCAGAGACTTATTAGTAGGTGCAAGTGCTATTTTTATCTGGATAGTAAATGAATCAAAAAAACTAAACATGAAGAATATGTGGGTTGTATACATTGGAACTTTTCTTATAGCCTTCGCATTCTCTGCACCTTTTTTCTTATTTCTGAGAGAGAGAAGAATTATTGAATTAGAAAAGATTAATTAAAATAATCTCTTAAATAGAATTGCAAATACAATAAAGCAACAACAAGAAATTGAAAGCCAGATTATTGAAGCATAACCAAACAGATCTAATATGCGCCCTGAAATAAATGGTCCCAAAAAATAACCCATAGCGAAACACTGTGATAGTAGAGCAAGTGCAAAACCTTTTTTATTTGAAGGAGCTATTCTAAAAACGACATCTGTTGATGTTGGAAGAAATGAAGCAGTCCCTAAACTTACTAAAATCAATGCAAAAGAAATTAAATAAAAAGCTGGGATATTCAAATAACTTGAAATAAATAATAAAAATGAAGCTAAAGAGAAATTTACTAAACTAAATTTCAAGCCAAATAATCTTTCTTTCTTAGATATCCAAGAACCGACAGGCCATTGTAAAAACAACAATAAAATCAACTGAATAGAAATTATAAGACTAATAATTTCTTTGCTTAATGCATTACGATATACCCCACCTTTAACAAGATCCAGAGGCAAAGTTACTTGAATCAAAGCTAAAGAGGTAGTTATCAATAAAATAGATAAGATTATTATTTTTGAATTCTTATTCCATTTCAATTGTCTCTGATTAACTTGATTTACTAATTTTTTTTGGAAATTTTGTAAGTTTTTTTTAATAGAAGAACTATTTCTAGATATTAAATATGTGATAGCTAACATGCAAAATATATCATTAATAAAAATTGATTTAGAATACAAAAAATTGGTCATATACCCCCCTAAGAATACCCCTAGAAATATTCCTAAAGCCTCGGAACTTCTTACAAGAGCATAAGCTTTTCGTGTTTCGATAGGATGGCAAAAATAGGGCACTCCAAACTCGGCGGCAGGCCAATATATTCCTGCAGCAGCTCCAACAAATGATTGTCCAATTATGTATAAAAAGGTATCTCTCGAAAAAATGAGGCATAAGCTAGCGGCAATACTTAGTATTGAAGAAGTAATTATTGGAAATTGTATTTTCCCAGTTTTATTAAGATAATTACCTGTAAATAGTCTTGTTACGGTTCCAATTATTGCTGAAATGGTAAACCCCAGGCCAATATCTGTTGCCGATAATCCTATGTTATTAAAAATAAGTGATGTTAAATAAATAACACCTCCTGCTCCAAATGCAGCGTAAAATCTTATCTTGGTTATTAACCTCAAATGATATGGGAATTGAATCCACCAATTTTTGCTAATTTGTAAACTATTTGGACTAATCACAAGTGAAATACATTTTTATAATTTTTTTTAGTTTTTGTGGTTTATTTTTTAATAATGGATTAAATGCCGCTGAAAAAATAAATATTAAATTTGAAGAGATGGAAATCCCTCTTACTATAGAACAATTATCAAAATTAGAGAAATACAAAGATGATTCAACAGAATTAATAGATTGGTTAAAAAAAATTGGATTAATAAGAGTTTTTGAATTGTCAAAATTTTTAGAATTTCCAGTTTTCAAAGAAGAGGGATTAAATAGAGAAATATTAAGAAGCTGGATAGGGCGTAAAATTCTTACAGAATTAAGCAAAAGCATTAAAGTTCCAAATGACAATAATGGAACAGAAATTTATAACACTATAGAAAATTTATTAGATCAAAAAAAAGAAGTTTCAACTTTAGAAATCATAAAGGCATTACCATCAGAAGAAATTTCACTAGATATTGATAATTTAATTTTAATAATTTCATCTTGGAAAAATGAATTATCAATGCAACAAGAACTTTTATCCAAATTAAATAAACTTGAAAAAACGAACCATAATTCTTTTAAAAAAACTGAAAAAGAATCAACTCAAGATCTAATAAAAATTGATAAAAAAATTTATGCCCCTCACCGAGTGAAACCTTTTGAAATTGAAATATGGAAAAACAATAAAACAAACGTTGAGAAAGAACTAGTAATTTTTATGCCAGGACTTGGAGGCGAAATTAATAATTTTAAATGGATAGGCAACGAATTGGCTAAAAGAGGTTGGCCAATATTATTCATAGATCATAGAGGGAGTAATTTAGATTCATTTATAGAAGTTCTTGAAGGTAAGGAAACGATCCCAGGAAGTGCAGACTTTTTCTTGTATAGAATTAAAGATTTAGATGCTGTATTAAAAGCTCATGAAAATGGAGAATTTGATTTACCTAATGATTCTTATATTTTAATGGGGCATTCGCTTGGTGCTTTAATAGCACTTTTATATGAAGGCAATAAACCTAATGATCAACTAGAGGAAAATTGCGATTCGGCATTAAAAGACTTTGCGGTAACAAATTTATCTAAATTACTTCAATGTCAGTTGAGCGAAATACCATTCCCAAAGAAAAAAAACACTAATAAGGCCAGTGCGATTATAGGTTTTAATTCATTTGGCAGTTTAGTATGGCCAAAAGAAAATAGTACAGGCATTAAAACACCAACTCTTCTAATAGGTGGTACGTTTGACCTTATTACACCATTAATAAATGAACAATTTAGAGTCTTTTCTGCTTTAAATAATCCATCAAATAGATTTTTAATTATTGAAGGAGCAAGTCATTTTTCTCCAATAAGAATTAATAAAAGCCATGAAGAAAATAATGACGTCTTTAAAATAAGTGAATCTTTTATTGGTTCAGAGCCAATATTAGTGCAAGATTTATCTAAGAAATTTATAGTTGAATTTTTAAAAAATATTAAAGATCAAAAGATCCCTAATGTGATTAAAAACCAAAGAGATTTAGGACTTGATTTCCATCTTTTAGATCTTGAAACAATAAAAGAAATTTCCAAAAATTAGTACTCTATTCGGGGATCTAAATATGCGATTAAAATATCCACTAAGAGATTTAAAGAGACTATGAGCATAGAGGTAAAAATTACAATTCCTTGAACCAAGGTATAGTCTCTTTGAGAAATAGCTTCATGTAATCTTAAAGCAATACCTGGCCATGAAAAAGTTACCTCGAACAATAGAGCACCTCCTGCTAATGAGGCCATAGTCAAGCCAGAAATAGTTACGATTGGCAATAGAGCATTAGGCAATGCATGGTTTAAAAATATTTTTTTCCTTGATATTCCTCTACATAAAGCAGCATTTACATAATCACTTTTTAATGTCTTATCCAAATTTACTCTTAATGAGCGGCTGAATATGCCACTTAATAAAAAGCCAAGGGTAATCGAAGGAAGTGCGAGATGATAAAGACTATCTTTCAAAGCAATAATATTATTTGAAAGAATACTATCTAAAACTAGAAAACCTGTAATCTGAGGTTGTTGTTGAAATATTGGAAATCTACCTCCAATTGGGGAAATATTAAAAAATACAGAAAATAATAATTGCGCTAACATTGCTCCCCAAAAAGGAGGGATCGCATATGTGGCAATTCCTAATATTCTCGCAATATAATCAGTCTTTTTCCCTCTATTTCTTAAGCCAAGTAATCCCAATGGGAAGCCTATTAGTGTGGCACTTAATATTGAAAAGAATCCAAGCTCAAGACTTGCAGGGAATGACTTAATAATAATATTAAGGACAGACTCTTGGGTACTAAGAGATTGCCCAAAATCTAAGTGCAATATATTTTTAATATATGAAAAATATTGATTTATTAAAGGTTCATTTAGCCCCAATTTATTTCTTAGAAGTTCCCTAGAAACTTCATCTGCACCAGATCCAAGTATTGCGTCGACAGGATCGCCGGGAGCAACTCTTAATAAAATAAAAACTAATGAAGAAATTATCCATAACATTATGGGTATTAATGAAATTTTTAATAGGGAATAATTTAGTAATTTATTTAAATTTCTACTCATTAATTAACTCAAGATCACTCAATGAAATTATTCCTGCACCATTAAAAATAGGTTTTGATATTTTATTTTGTGACCATGCTTTTTGAGAGGATATCCAAATAGGAATATAAGGTATTGAACGTGCTGCTATTTTTTCGATTTCAACAAGTTTTTCTAATCTTTTCTTTCCACTTATTTTTTCACTCTCAAGAAATAAACTTTCTACTTTATTAGATCCCCAAAAACTACCGCTGTAAACTGATTCGCCTTTTTTACATATGCCATCAACTATTTCATTACAACTTAAAAGAGGGGTGAGATAGGCCTCTGGATCTGAATACGCCCCAGTCCAATCGAGAAGAACTGCCGTATAAATTCCTAAACTTAAATTCTTATAAACTGTTGTAGATTCAACCCCATTGAGTTCAATATCAATACAATCTTTCAAAGATCTTTTAATTTCTTCTTGCCATGTCAGAGCAATAAGCTTGTCAGCTGGTACATTCGATCTATAAGTAAGAGGTATTTTTAGAATATTTCCATTGCAATAATTTTCTTCTTGCAATAACCTTCTTGCTTCTAAATAATCGTATTTAGGCCACAGTTCTTGATTATCTTTTTTTAATATCGGAGGAATAATTGATCTAGAGGGCTTCCTTAATCCATAACTTACTTTCTCACTAATCAATTTTCTATTAAGACTTTTTGCCAAAGCCAGTCTTAAATTAAGATTATTTAGGGGATAAGAACTAGTTTTAAGGCTTATAAAACTTAATTCAGTGAAAGGGCTATTACCTTCATTAAACTGTTTATTTTTGCTTAAATTATTTAAACTTTTTCTCTGACTATCATCAATTGAATTTGATAAAAGCACATCAATTTGTTTACTTTTTAAAGCCCCAAAAAGAGATGATGAATTTGAATATCCCACAAACTTAACGCCTTTATTAAAGGGCTTTTCACCCCAATAATTCAAATATGGATCAATTGATTGAACTTCATTAGAAAAACTAGTCAGCACATACTTGCCAGTACCAACGAATTTTTCATTTAGAAACTTATCAGAATATTGTTTGTAAAATGTAGGAGATATTGGAGTTAAATTTACTGATGTGAGTAAACCATTTAAAGAACTTGATGGTTTATTCAAATTTATTATTACTGAATATTCACTTGGAGTTTCTATTGATTTAATCTTATTTCCTAAAATATAGTTCATCGTTCCAATTCTTTTGAATCTATCAAAGGTGAACTTCATAGCATTTGAATTAAATGCAGTTCCATCGTGAAAAAAAACATTCTTTCTTAAATTGATAGTTATTTGAAGTCTATCCTTTGAAATAACTGGCATCCCCGAGGCTAATTGAGGGATTAGTTCTCCATCAGAATTTAATTCATATAATGTGTCTCCAAGAGAACTGATTAATTGAATTGCTTTAAGAGTATTTGCTCTAGCTGGATCTAAAGATTCAATTTTTCCAGAACTTGCTACTATTATTTTTTTAGATATTCTTTTTGAGCCGCAAGAATTCTGTAAAAAAGAAATTAAAATAATAAATATTGATAAAACAATTTTTTTTTTCATATTTCATAATTACTTAGTTTTTCTGAAGAATTATTTGAGCAGAAAATTTGTAAGATTATTTGATTTATTTCTAAAGCAAATGTTTTTTTAGAATTACAGGCAAAAGGCCACTCTCTCACCCAACAAATTTTTTTACTTATATTTAATCCAATTACTTGAAAAGTCTTATTGCTATTTTTAATTTTTACACAAGCACCTTTATAAAGGTTTTCAGAAAAAATTAAATTATTATTTTCACTGTCTAGTAGTTTTGAATGAATCATTAGGGTCCTAAAACCAAACACTTACTTTCTTCGGTTTACCAAGCTATCAAGAAATTTGCAAACTATTTTTTTAAATACAACTTAATTGACTTGCAATAATTTTGACTTCATTTAGCGAATTTATTTCATCTTTCGATTTCTCAAAATCTCCATTATTCACCTCATGAGTAATAACAACAATTTCTGCTTTGTCCTCACTTGCATCAAGTTGAACAATTGATTCGATTGATACATTATTCTTTCCAAAAATATCTCCAATCTTTCCTATGACGCCTGGACTATCAAGACAAATAATTCTAAGGTAATTTTTTTTGTTTATTTGTGAAGATTCTATGATATGACAGGTTCTCCAGAAATCAAAAGATAACAATGGATCGACTGAATTATTATTTTTTCCTGAGGCGGCATGCAGATTTAATATATCTGATACTACAGATGCAGCAGTTGGGCCACTCCCTGCACCAGGACCATATAACATTATCTCTCCTAGAGGATCAGCCTCTATCAATAAGGCATTGTTAACTCCCTTAACTGTTGCCAATGGATGAGATTTTGGAATCAAAGAAGGGCCTACCCAAATATTCAAAGCAAGTGAATTATTACTATTTGTTTGTCCCCTTTCGGAGAGCGCTAAAAGTTTTATTTCAAATCCTAATTTATTGGCATATTCGATATCCTTGAGATTAATTTTACTAATACCCTCAGAATGTATCTCCTCTCTTTTGATTTTTCCTCCAAATGCGAGTTCACTAAGGATTGAAATCTTATCAGCAGCATCATGCCCCTCAACATCTGCAGTTGGATCAAATTCTGCGTAACCAAGGCTTTGGGCCAATTTTAAAGTCTCTTTATAATCAGCTTTTTCATTTGCCATCTTTGAAAGAATAAAATTTGTTGTGCCATTTATTATCCCAACCATTTTTTTTATACTGTTACTTTTTAATGATCTTTTTAAAGGTTCAATTATTGGAATACCCCCGCAAACAGCGGCTTCTGACAATATATACACTCCTTCTTTAGATGCAGTTTTATATATTTCTTCTCCATATCTTGCAATAACTGCTTTATTCGCGGTAACAACAGATTTACCTAATTTTAATGTTTGCAGAATAATTTCTTTCGCTAAATCAACCCCACCCATTACTTCAACAATTACATCTATTGATGGGTCATTAATTAATTTAAATGGATCATCAGTTAATAAATTATTATCTAGCTCAATATCTCTTTTTTTATTAAGATCTTTAACTGCTATTTTTGAAATTTCTATTTCTTTTAGAATTGGATGTGAATCAAGTTCAGAAGTTAATATTTTATAAATCCCTGAACCTACAGTTCCAAAACCTACAATACCAATTTTGCATTTTCTCATTGTTTTATTTCTTTTTACTTTGAAATTAATTTTATATTATTAGACCTACAAAAATTCATTTGCTTGAGACTGCATTTTCAATAATATGTTTAAAAAACCATTTGATCGTGAAGGGGTTAAGCTTGCTTTCAAACCAGTATCTTCAATAAATTTCTTATCTATTTCAACAACTTCATTTGGTGTTAACTCATTTAATCCACTTATTAGAAAGGCCAACAAACCCTTTGTTATGAGAGCATCAGAATATCCTTCCCAAAATAATTTACCGCTTTTAATATTTGCCTTAACAAAAACTTCTGAAACGCATCCTTTAACTTTATATTCTTCAACAAGGACTTCACTATCTGGTTCTTTCAATTTTTTACCTAACCACAAAATGTATTCATATTTTCTTTTTGGATCTTCTGATTTCTTTAATTTTTCTACTAATTTTGATAAATTATTGTATTTTTCCTGATTTTCCATTTTTTAAAACTATAAATTAATCACTTTATAGATTTTCTATTATACAAATATTTCTTTTTCTGTGATAAAGCCTGATAAAGGGATATCCCACTCAGCTCTGGTTAATGGAATCGTACTTACACAATTAGAAGTTAGTACTCCTATGCATGGAACATTTTTCCAATTATTATCTTTCCTTAACTTATCAAAATAACCTCCTCCATAACCTAATCTTGTTAAATTTTTATCAACGGAAAGACATGGAACAAGTATTATGCTTATCTGCAAATAACTTAATGGGGGAGAGTTATTAGGACTTAGTATCCCTTCAGAATCTTTGGTAAGAGGTTCTTCATCCCATGGATAAAATAACAACTCTTTTTTATTTTTGCATCTGGGCAAAGCTATATTAAATTTTTTCTTGAGACTTCTAATATCTACTTCATTTTTAAGAGGCCAATATATTGCTATATAACCAATATTTTTATGTCCTTTTACAAATGAATCAACATACAAACTTACATTCTTTTCTACATTTTCTCTTTGATTAAGAGAAATCCCATCTCTCAGTTTTCTAAACATATCCCTCTCCAATTTCTTATTTTCAAAGATCTTCATATCAAATTTTCAGTTAAAGCCATCTTCATTTAGTTTTGTGAGTGCTATGGCCAATGCATCTGCTGAATCATCAGGTTTTGGAGGTTTTTTAAGTTCTAAGCTATACATAACAGCATCAAGAACTTCTTTCTTAGATGCTTTTCCAGACCCAGCAATGGTTAATTTTATCTGAGCAGGAGAATATTCACTAACATGAATTTTTTTTGAGGCCAATACCATCATAATCACGCCTCTAGCCTGCACCACACTAATGGTAGTGCTTGATCTGTAAAAGAAAAATTTTTCTACCGCCGCTGATGTTGGATTCCAATGATTTATTAATTCATTAAGATCTTTGAATATCTCATAAAGTCTATCTTCTTCTTTTTTATCTTTTCTTGTCTCAATAACACCACAATCTAATAATATCTTTTTTTCATTCTCTATTTCAATAATTCCATAACCAACTCTAGCTAATCCAGGGTCAATCCCAATTATTCTCACTGTAATTAAGCTTCTGCAGACAATTGAAATTTTGAAAGATTTTCTTTTTCATCTAAATCAAATACTTTACAAAAAGCTTGAATAACTCTTTCACCTGAATCAACTTGTTCTAAGGGATCTTTTCTTAGTCTGTGTCTTAAAGAGCAAGAAATAACCCTTGCTATGTCATCTTCTTGCACTTCAGTTCTGCCCTCAAAGGCTGCAATTGCTCTTGCCGATCGATTTGTAACAATATCTCCACGTAAACCATCAACATCTAGTTCTCCGCAGATTGCAGAAATATTCAATCTTAGGTCATCGTCCATTTGAACAGAATTTAATATTTCTTGTGCTTTTATGACCTTTTGTTGAAGTTCATCCTGTTGTTTCTCTACGCTCAATGAAAACTCATCAGGATTATCGTCAAAAGAAGTTCTTTGATCTACAACCTGAACTCTTAATTCAGCATCTCTAACTGTCTTAACCTCAACACTCATTCCAAACCTGTCCAACAGTTGAGGCCTTAACTCACCTTCTTCTGGGTTACCTGAACCAATAAGGACAAATCTAGCTGGGTGTCGAACTGAAACCCCCTCCCTTTCAACTGTGTTCCATCCGGAAGCAGCCGAATCTAGAAGTACATCAACTAAATGATCATCAAGTAAATTCACTTCATCAACGTATAACAAACCCCTATTAGCTTTTGCTAATAATCCTGGTTCAAATGCCTTAACACCCTCACTCAAAGCCTTCTCAATATCAATGGTTCCACAAAGTCTGTCTTCAGTAGCCCCTAAAGGCAAGTCAACCATAGGTACTTGTTTTTGAATACTCTCTAGATTTTCTCCTTGAGTAATTTTTTCTAAAACTTCTTTACTTTGTAAATCAGGATCGACTAGAGAACTATTATATGGATCGTCTTTAACAACATCGATTGCAGGCAACAAATCAGCTAAGGCTCTGATTGTAGTAGACTTTCCAGTCCCTCTATCACCCATTATCATCACGCCTCCAATTCTTGGATCAATAACATTTAATAAGAGAGCTAATTTCATTTCTTCTTGACCAATTACAGCTGTAAAGGGAAAAACTCTTCTTTTCTTTGTTGTAGGCACAGTTTTAGTTTTCTTAAATATTCAAATAATCAATAGATGTTACTTCAGAAAATGTTTTTAGTAAATATCCCTTTCAAATTAAAACTACAAAGAAATAAAAACTAAATTAATTATGTAGCTAGTTTCTTTTTGAATTGTTCAAAAACCAGTTTATTTGATGGACAATTCCTCTTAAAACATTTATTTCGTGCATTGATGTATTTGCCCTCAAAATAAAATTTTTAAATTTACTGATTTTTACCTTAGAAGTATGTTTTAAAAGATATCCAACCTTCAAAAGTAATTCCTCTATCTCCAAAAACGAATCATGAATTTGTTTTGATGATGCAAGATTAAACACTTTTATTTCTTGATCAAAGTTTCTTTTTGAAGACTTATTTAATTCATACAAAGCTATTGAAACTGCATGAGAAAGATTTAATGAAGGATTATTCTGAGAAGTTGGGATATTAAAAGTTTTATTTGCCATAAGCAATTCATCGTTAGTTAAACCTCTATCTTCTCTTCCAAATATAATTGCTAAATTATTTATCCTTCTAAATGATAAAGTCCAATCAAATATATCTTCAGAAGTTCCAAAAAATGAATCTTTATCTACATCAATCCTTCCACAAGATGCTAGAACTAAGTCACAATCAAAAATTGCTTTTTGAAGATCATCAAAAATCTTACAATTTTCAAGAAATTTTTGACCTTTAAGGGCCATTTTTTTTGCTTCTAAAGAATATATATCGCATTTAGGAGAAACAATTCTTAATTCATCAACTTCAAAGTTGGAGCATAATCTAGCAACGCTCCCAACATTTAAAGGACCATTAGGTTCAACTAATATTACCTTTAAATTAGAAAAATTTTTTCCCAAAATCATTCAAGGCTATGAAGATATTTTAATAAATTGGACATATTTACAGGATCAATTTCAAAACTTGGCATTGGGGGAGTTAGGCCTCCAGTAACTTGTTTTATTATCTCTTTATCATTCAATCGTTGAGTTACTGAGTGTAAGTCTGGCCCCACTAATCCTCTTGCTGTAATTCCATGACATCCAACACAATTTATCTTAAAAAGAGCATCTCCTTTCTCAGCAGAGCCATTAAGCTCAAGAGTTTCAATAATATATTTGTTATTTTCTTGATGTTTTACGAAAAATATTGAAAAACAAATCATTAAAACTACAAATACAATAAAAACGATTTTTGAGAATTCTCTTTTAAAGTCTCTTTCTGCTGCAGTTGATGAAGATGTTGACACAAAAAATAGTCTCTATGTAACAATTGTGAATAAGAAATTAAAAAAAGGCAAAAAATGATCGAGCCTCTTCTATGTGGAATTGTTTTAGGTTTAGTACCAATAACTCTTCTTGGATTATTCGTAAGTGCATGGAATCAATACAGAAGAGGATCAGGGATGCTGGACATTGATTAAAAATGTTAATCTTGACTGCCCATAATTTCTTACATCTATAGTTTCCCATAAAGCACTTTTTTTAATAAATAGGTTTGGAGAATGTTCACAAATAACTGTTGAATCTTTTTTTAAAAAATCGCAATTGAATAATTGATTTAAAACTAATTCATGGAAATCCACATCATAGGGAGGATCTAGATAAACAAAATCAAATTTTAATTTGTTTAAATCCATATTTTTAGATAATAAGTTTCTCTCATAATTTGGTTTTGTCCATTTCAAAACGTCTTTACAAATAACTTCGATATCATTTCTCCTGTTTTCTATATTCTCCAACGAGAGTAAATTTTCTAAGCAAATTTGTGAGTTGATTTTGTTTTTTTCAATTGCAATTATTTTGCTTGCCCCGTGATTATATGCTTCACAAGATATTGCCCCTGTTCCACTAAATAAATCTAACCAGTTACTATTTTCAACTCTATTGTTCAATATGTTAAATATGGCCTCTCTCACTCTCAAAGTTGTAGGTCTTGTATAAGAATTATTTGGACTTTGAAGTTTTTTACCGCCTATTAATCTTAAGTTAGTCTTCATCCCTAAGCATCTGTTATTGAATATTACTCAGCCATCTTCTCAAAAGTTTTTCACCGGTTTTTCCAGATTTTTCTGGATGAAATTGACAGGCCAATAAATTATCATTCTCAATCATTGCAGTTAATTTTTCAGAACCATAATCAACCTGAGCTGCAATAATATTTAAGTCATCTGGGATCGCATGATAGGAATGTACAAAATAGACCCAATTATTTAATTCTTCAATCCCAAATAAAGTATTTTTTTTTGTAGGTAAAAGTTGGCACCAACCCATGTGAGGGATTCTTTGGTTAACAATATTGGGTATTTTTTTTATTTTTCCTTTTAAAATCCCCAGCCCTTGAACTTTTCCTTCATCACTAGATTCAAAAAGGAGTTGAAGACCTAAACATATCCCAAAAAAGGACTTACCACTTTTAATCCAATTTTTCAAATCAGTTATCAAATTAGTATTTATGAGATTATTCATCGCTGGATCAAATGCTCCAACCCCAGGAAGTATTATCGCCTTACAAAGATTGGAATCATTAAAGTTTTTAATTAATATAATTTCTTCTCCAAGACTTTCTAGAGATTTTGTTACAGAATGAATATTACCCATTCCATAGTCTATTAGTCCAATTTTATGCAAAGGTTTTAAATTTATAAATGCTTAGTTAAAGTGCTCGAAAGAGTTGCTTTTGGCACAGCGCCCACAACGGTATCAACCTTTTGACCACCTTTGAAGATCATTAATGTAGGAATACTTCTAATTCCATATTGGCTGGCTACATTTGGGTTTTCATCGGTATTTAATTTAAAAACTTTAATTTTACCTTCAAAGTCTTTTGAGATTTCTTCTACAACTGGAGCGACCATCCTACAAGGACCGCACCATGGTGCCCAAAAATCAACCAATACTGGTAGATCACTTTGCAGTACATCCTTGTCAAATGAAGAATCAGTTACGGCTGGAGCTGATGACATAATTTAAGTATTCCTTTTTGAAAATTTAGCAGGCAATTCTTTTAAGTGATGATTTCATTACAGATAAAATAATATAAGTAACAAAATATCTAAAAAAGCCCGATTAATCGGGCGATTTAGTGTGTGAGGAGTATGGGGTTTCCCCCATCATTTTATAATAACTCCTAATTAGAAAATTTTTCCAATTTAATAATTAATTCAGTAAGGTTTTATAATTTTGCTCTAAATGAACTACTTACCCATCCCAAGCTGCTGAGCTTTTTGATAAACCTTACCCTCTGTAAGAAGCGATGGTGCAATGACTATTTCAACTTCTTGCATTTCTTTAATATTTTTTGCCCCTAGAGTACTCATTGAGGTTCTAATGGCTCCTAATAAGTTATGTGTCCCATCATCAAGTAATGCAGGGCCTTTAATTATTCTTTCTAAGGATCCTGTAGAACCAACTTCAATTCTTGTGCCCCTTGGCAATACTGGACTTGGAGTAGCCATGCCCCAGTGAAATCCTTTACCTGGAGCGTTTGAGGATTTAGCTATTGGGGATCCAATCATTACAGCATCTGCTCCACATGCTAAACATTTACAGATATCTCCGCCCGTCACAATCCCTCCATCACCAATAATAGGAATATAACGACCACTTTCTTGAAAATAATCATTTCTGGCCGCACTACAATCAGCAATTGCAGTTGCTTGAGGAATCCCAATTCCAAGTACTCCTCTTGATGTACATGCCGCTCCAGGTCCTATCCCAACCATTAATCCTGCAACTCCTGCGTCCATGAGAAGTTTTGCGACTTCGTAAGTAACACAATTTCCCGCTATAACTGGAACATTCATAGATTGGCAAAGATTTTTAATATTTAAGGTTTCCTTACCTTTCAAACCAAGATGTTCAGTTGAAACAACTGTTCCTTGAAGAAAAAATAAATCTATTTTGGAATCATTAAGTGTTTCTTTAAACTTAATAGCAGCTTGGGGAGTCCCACTAAAAGCAGCGATTCCTCCACCTTCTTTGACCTCATTTATTCTTTGTAAAATCAATCCCTCCTTGACGGGTTCACTGTATATCTTCTGCATTAATGGTACAAAATCATTTTTCCCGACTGATGCTATTTGATTCAATATTTCATCAGGATTTTCATACCTTGTTTGTATACCCTCCATATTAATAACCCCTATAGAACCTAATTTTGTAAGTTCTACAGCCGTATGGACATCGACAACACTGTCCATGGCACTAGCTACGATCGGAACTTCTCTATTGATATCGCCTATTGACCAAGAAGGATCAGTCAAATCATAATCTAGTGTTCTATTCCCAGGGACTAAAGCTATTTCATCGATGCCATAAGCCCTTCTGACTTTTTTATTTAAACCAAGATCAATATTCACGAAATTTTTACTTTATTCTGATTAAATTAACAACTAAAGGGGTAATAAGCCAAGGTTTATTCAAAAACAACAGGTTTTATTTTGATTTGTGTGTAAATGTGAGTATTTGGGAATTAAATAAATATTTTTTTTTATTCAATATGACAATCAGCGATTATTATTAAAAAAAGGATTTTTATATGTCTGATATTTTAGATTCTGATAATTCAGGATTAAGCGAAGATAACGACCGAATTATTCAGACTGACCTAAGAAACGAGATGTCTCGCTCATATCTTGAGTATGCAATGAGCGTTATAGTCGGTCGTGCTCTTCCAGATGCAAGAGATGGATTAAAACCTGTTCATAGAAGAATTCTTTATGCAATGTATGAACTTGGTTTAACTAGCGGTAGACCATACAGAAAATGTGCAAGAGTTGTTGGAGAAGTACTAGGTAAATACCACCCTCATGGCGATACTGCTGTATATGATGCTTTGGTTAGGATGGCTCAGGATTTCTCTATGAGGATGCCACTCATAGATGGCCATGGAAACTTTGGTTCTGTTGATAATGACCCTCCAGCAGCAATGAGATATACAGAATCTCGTTTACAATCTCTTACAGATGAAAGTTTATTAGAGGATATTGAATCTGAAACTGTAGATTTCGCCGATAATTTTGACGGTTCTCAGCAAGAACCAACAGTTTTACCTGCTAGGATTCCTCAACTACTACTAAATGGATCTTCTGGAATAGCAGTAGGAATGGCAACTAATATTCCACCTCATAACTTAGGGGAATTAATTAATGGTCTTAAATCAATCATCAATAACCCTTCGATTGAAGATAGAGAACTTTTTGAAATAATTAAAGGTCCTGATTTTCCCACAGGTGGTCAAATATTAGGCAGAGATGGTATCAGAGAAACTTTCAAAACAGGGAGGGGTTCTATAACCATGAGAGGTGTAGCAAATATTGAGCAAATTAAATCCAGTGGTAGAGCAGAAAAAGATGCAGTAATAATCACAGAGCTCCCATTTCAAACTAACAAAGCGGCATTGATAGAAAGAATTGCTGACTTGGTCAATGAAAAAAAATTAGAAGGAATTTCTGATATTAGAGATGAAAGTGATCGCGACGGAATGAGGATTGTTATTGAACTAAAAAGGGATGCCTACCCACAAGTAGTTTTAAATAATTTATTTAAGTTAACACCTCTACAAAATAACTTTAGTGCAAATATCCTTGCTTTAGTAAAAGGAGAGCCCACAACACTTTCACTCAGGAAAATGTTAGATGTATTTCTAGACTTCCGAGTGGAGACAATAAAGCGAAGAACAGGATTTTTATTAAAAAAGGCTGAGGAAAGGGATCATATTGTAAAAGGCCTTTTATTAGCATTGGGCTCTATGGATGAGATTATTAATCTAATTAGATCAGCAAAAGATACAGTTTCAGCCAGAGAAAAATTACAAACTGATCATGAGTTATCTCCCACACAGTCAGAAGCTATTTTACAAATGCAATTAAGAAGATTAACAGCATTAGAAGCAGATAAAATCAAAGGGGAACATAATGAGTTAACCAGAAAAATCAACTTATATAAGCAAATATTGAATAGTAAAGAAAGAATTTTTGAAATTATTCTTGAAGAACTTAATAAAATTGATGAAAGATTTTCCTCACCAAGAAAAACAGAAATACTTGATTTAGGCGGTGGTCTGGATGATATTGACCTTATCGCAAATGACAGATCTGTAGTTTTATTTACTGAAGCGGGTTATTTAAAAAGAATGCCTGTTAATGAATTCGAATCTACAAGTCGTGGGTCTAGAGGTAAAGCTGGAACAAAGACACAAGAAGATGATGAAGTAAAACTATTTATAAGCTGCAATGATCATGATACTCTTTTGCTATTTAGTGATAGAGGGGTATCTTATGCTCTGCCAGCATATAGAGTTCCCATGAGTAGCAGAACAGCTAAGGGTACTCCATCAGTTCAACTTCTCCCAATACCAAGAGAAGAAAAGATAACCTCGCTAGTTGCAGTAGATTCTTTTGATAATGATTGTTATCTATTAATGCTAACTAAGGCTGGATTTATAAAAAGAACTTCACTTTCTGCTTTCTCAAAAATCCGATCAAATGGTTTAATAGCAATTAATCTAGAGGATGGAGATGCTTTAACTTGGGTTAGATTATCAAAAGAAGGTGACAGTGTTTTGATTGGATCAAGAACGGGAATGGCGATTCATTTCAGACTAGATATTAACGAATTAAGGCCACTAGGCAGGACGGCAAGGGGGGTTAAATCTATGAACCTTAGGAAAGGAGACAATCTTGTATCTATGGATGTTTTAACATCTGATTTAGTTGATCAATTAGCTAAAAGTGAAGATCTCCATAAAGAGTCTGATGAAAATCTTGAAGTTAACTCTTCACAAGGTCCTTGGGTACTAATAGCCAGTGCATTTGGACTAGGTAAAAGAGTACCAGTAACTCAATTTAGATTACAAAAAAGAGCGGGCATGGGTTTGAGAGCGATAAAATTCAGAATTAAAGATGATGTATTAGTTTGTTTGAAGGTCCTTGGAGAAGGGGAAGAATTACTTTTTGTGACCGAAAAAGGCGTGATAGTTAGAACAAACGCAGATAAAATATCCCAGCAATCTAGAGCCGCTACCGGAGTAAAATTACAAAGATTAGATGAGGGTGATCATTTATCAGAAGTTGTATTAGTTCCTCATGAACAAACAGAAGAAACAGACCAATTAAACCATGGCAAAGAAAATTAAAAGAAAATGTTTTATTAGATAATATGGAAATACTTGATATTCTAATTTTAGGTTCCGGGCCTGCAGCACTATGCTTGGCTTCAGAATTAGCCAAACAAAATCTAAATATTAAGGGTATATCAACTAAATCACCAAATGAAAAATGGGAGAATACATATGGCATTTGGGCTTCTGAATTAGAGGAATTAGGATTAGAGTCTTTGTTATCTCATCGGTGGTCCGAAACAGTTAGTTTTTTTGGAAATGGCGAAAATAAAAAGGGTGATAATCCTACAAAACATAATTACGATTATGGTTTGATAAATCAAGAAGCTTTTCAAAATGAACTTTTAAAAAAGTCTAACGGGATTGAGTGGTTGAATGAAACAGCAAAAGATATTAAAGAGAAAAATAAACTATCTGAAGTAATTTGTTTTTCAGGTCTAAGAATAAAGGCGAGGTTAGTCATTGACGCAAGTGGTCATAAAAGTAATTTCATAAAAAGACCATTCCAAAATGAAATCGCTCAACAAGCTGCGTATGGGATTGTCGGTAAATTTTCATCTCCACCAGTTAAAAAAGATCAGTTTGTTTTAATGGATTTCCGTCCAGATCATTTAAACAAAGAAGAAAAGTTATCATCTCCTTCTTTTCTTTATGCAATGGATCTTGGAAATGAAACTTTTTTTGTTGAAGAAACATCATTAGCTAGTTATCCTGCCTTATCCCAAGAGAATCTCAAAAAAAGACTTTTTAAAAGATTGAACAGCAAGGGTATTCAGGTAAGTGAAATTTTTCATGAAGAGAATTGCCTTTTTCCAATGAATTTACCCCTCCCATTTAAGAAACAATTTGTACTTGGTTTTGGAGGGTCTGCAAGCATGGTGCATCCTGCATCAGGGTACATGATCGGATCTTTACTAAGAAGAGCTCCACTCCTTGCAAAAAAATTAGCAATCTTTTTAAAAGAACCTAATCTCAGTTCCCTTGAACTGGCAACAAAAGGTTGGGAGATCCTATGGCCTTACGAGTTAATACAAAGGCATAAACTTTACCAATATGGTTTAAGAAGACTGATGAGTTTTGACGAAAGTAGATTAAGAAGCTTTTTCTCAAATTTCTTTAGATTATCTACCAATGAATGGGTAGGTTTTCTTACTAATACACTTCCACTTCCAAAACTAATTTACGTGATGAGTAAGATGTTTATAAATTCACCTCTAAAAGTAAAACTAGGAATGCTTAAGTTGAATTAGTAATTTTTATTTTCGCCAATCATCAATATTAATATCTGGGAAAACTTTATCTTCTTCCTCAATATCTTCAAGAAATTTTAAATTAATATTGGAATCATTTTTAATCATTTCAACTATTTTCCAGAACCTGAACAAATGTCTTTCTATCCTCTCTTTTGCAAGTTCAGTTGTAGTTCCAGCTCTTAGTATAAAACTCCAATCAGAGGACTCAGAGAGAAGTAATTCTCTTGCTGCTTGCTTGAAAAGTCTTGTAGATAGGTCATTATTAAAATTTTTAGAGCATAAATCAACAAAAGTTGAGCCCGCTTTAGTGATTTCAGGAACAATCCACGCATTTGCATCATTAATCCAGTAGTCATGGTAACCTCCTTGTCCCCAACTTGATGGTGATGGATCGCAAATCTGAAGATTCGGCTTTTGAATTAAGAATTCTTTTAAATTTGTAAGCTTAATTGAATATTTACTAGAGTTTTTTAAAATATTTTCAATAAAAGAAGGACCCTCATACCACCAATGACCAAATAACTCTGCATCAAAAGGAGCCACCAATAAAGGCTTAAAGGAAGAGGATAATGTTAATTTTTTTAATTGTTCTGATCTCGCGAGAAGATAAGAATCAGCATGTTCTGCAACCTTCTTTTTAGCCTCATTTTCTAAGTAAAACGCCTTTTCCCCTAACGGTAACTTATCATCTGTAATCTTATAAAACTTTAAACCCAAAGGTCTTTTAGTTGAGATACCTTGCTTTTGGAGTTTGGAGATAGGTAATTCCCATCCTAAATCTTTATGAAATTCTCTATAAACCTTATCTCCCGGGAACCCATCCTTTGCAGACCAAACTGGTAAAGTTGACTCACTGTCTCTTCCAAAGAACGCGACTCCTTTTTTTGAGCATATTGGAGCATACACACCATACCTAGGCCTTGGTGTGGCGTTTAAAATACCGTGACCATCTAAGATTGCATATCTAATTCCTGAATTAAATAAAATTTCATCTAAATTTTCATAATATGCACATTCAGGTAACCAGATACCTAAAGGCTTAGTTCCAAAAATATTTTCATGATTCCTAATTGCTGTATTGATTTGTCCTTTAACAGTTTCTGGATTCTCCCTTAAAATTGGCAAATATCCATGTGTAGCAGCACAAGTAAGAATATCCAAATTTCCAGAGTTATTTAAAACTCTAAACTTCTCAATTAAATTTCCAGAACATTTTTGCCAATATAAGTATTTATCATTAAGATTATTTATTAAAAAAGCAGAGGCATTTTTTTCTTCATATGGCAATTCGTTTAAGAAATTATTTCTTGTTTTAATCCAGCTAGGGAATGTTTCTTGAATTTTTTTATTATTTAGAAGTGATAATAATGTTGGAGACAAACTAATAGTAAGTTTGGTATTTACAGGATTTTCATTTTTGGAAGATTCTATCGATTGAAGTAGTGGTATGTAACATTCCAAAATCGCCTGAAATAACCAATCCTCTTCTAAGGAGTTTTTTTCATTTTTTCTGACATAAGGTAAATGTGCATGTAAAACTATCGCTAACTGGCCAAGAGTATCAATGTTAGAGTATTGCCCATTCATACTTTTAAAATTTATTCCTCTAGTTTTATAAAAATTCGAAATTATTTTTTATAAAAAGAAGGTTTAATCCTAAAAGAATACTTTAAAATTTAAAATTTTTATTTTTTTTTTCAGAAATTTAACCAATATTATTTAAGTATTAAACTTTCACCATGCTTTTATAAAAATAAATCTAGTCAAAATTTTTTAATTAGCTTAATATAAGTTTAGTTTATTCCCTCTGATGTCAAAAGATCCTGGAAGAATTTTGATATTTGATACGACTCTTCGAGATGGAGAGCAATCTCCTGGTGCCAGTTTAAATCTCGAAGAGAAACTTGCTATCGCCCATCAATTAGCAAGATTAGGAGTAGATGTTATTGAAGCTGGATTCCCTTTCGCAAGTCCAGGAGATTTTAAAGCCGTTAATAAAATTGCTAATGCTGTAGGGAAAGAAAATGGCCCTATAATATGCGGTTTGGCTAGAGCGTCTAAAGGAGATATAAAAGCATGTTATGAAGCAGTAAGTCCAGCTCCCAAGAAAAGAATACATACTTTTATTGCGACAAGTGATATTCATCTTCAACATAAACTTAAAAAATCCAGAAAAGATGTTCTTCAGATAGTTCCGGAAATGGTTAATTATGCAAAATCCTTAGTAGATGATGTTGAGTTTTCTTGTGAAGATGCCTCAAGGAGTGATCCTGAATTTTTATACGAAGTGATTCAAGTAGCAATTAATGCAGGAGCGTCAACAATAAATATCCCTGATACTGTTGGATTTACAACTCCTAGTGAATTTGGCAAACTAATTGCCGATATAAATAAAAATGTTCCAAATATTGATGAGGCTGTAATTTCAGTACATGGTCATAATGATTTGGGGTTAGCAGTAGCAAATTTTCTTGAGGCAGTAAAAAATGGAGCAAGACAACTAGAATGTACTATTAATGGAATTGGTGAAAGAGCCGGGAATGCCTCTCTAGAAGAATTAGTAATGGCACTTCATGTTAGGAAAAGTTTTTTTAATAGTTTTTTTAAAAGAAATCCAAATTCCCCAACTCCTCTTACGGCTATAAGAACAGAAGAAATAACAAAAACCTCTAGACTTGTTTCTAACCTAACTGGAATGACTGTACAACCTAATAAAGCAATTGTGGGAGCTAATGCATTTGCTCATGAGTCAGGAATTCATCAGGATGGTGTTTTAAAAAATAGACTCACTTACGAAATTATTGATGCAAAAACTGTTGGTTTGAATGATAACAAAATATCTTTAGGGAAACTTAGTGGAAGAAGTGCGGTAAGAGCAAGATTAGAAGAGATGGGATATGACTTGAGCAGAGAAGATTTAAATGATGCTTTTGCTCGTTTTAAGGATTTAGCTGACAGAAAAAGAGAAATTACTGATAGAGACTTAGAAGCAATTGTCAGTGAACAAGTTCAGCTCCCTGAAGCTAAATTTCAATTAAGTCTTGTACAAGTAAGTTGTGGTAACGCCTCTAAACCTACTGCCACCATTTCGCTTCTAAACACGGAAGATAATAGTGAAGATACTGCAGTATCAATAGGGACTGGGCCCGTTGATGCTGTATGCGAGGCTTTAAATAAATTAGCTAAAGTTCCTAATGAATTAATTGAATTTTCTGTTAAGTCGGTAACAGAAGGAATTGATGCTTTGGGAGAAGTAACAATAAGAATAAGAAGGGATAATAAGATATATTCTGGTCATTCTGCTGATACAGACGTTGTAGTTGCTGCAGCAAATGCTTACGTTAATGCTTTAAATAGACTTGTATTTTCTGAGAAAAAAAATTCAATTCATCCACAATTTGATAATTTAGAGAATTCTGATAATAAATTTCTACCTAATCCTGCAAATTAAATTATTTTCTTATGATTATTAAGTAGAATTCAAAAATAGTATCTTAATACTGTAGATTAAACTAATAGTTAAAGCAGTAAATAATGAGAGAAAGGGTATTTGGATATTGGGCACTTTCGTGGGTTGGCTTAATCGGCAATATAATTGCACTTCCAATAATCGCATTAATAATAAGTTATGGGCCTCCACTAAAAGTTGCGAATATAACCCTTGCCATAAGTCTTGGATGGCCTGCTGCAATTGTTGGAATAGTTTCTTCAGCAGCTCTTTTAGCAGAGAGAAAATGGGGAGTAACTTTAACTCTAGTATCTTTATCAATGGTAATTACCGGCATGGGTCCTTATTCAGTTGTTAGGCTCATAACTCTTCAAGACATTTATGGAATTGGTGGGTTTACTCTTTTAACAACATTATTAAGTACGTTAGCTCTTCTTTATTGGTGTAATCCAAAACATCGAAGAAGTATTAGGTTATAAAATTGAAAATTATGAAAAGGTATTATTTTTGCTAGTTGGATACTGAATTCTTCTGTGTCTAATTCTTTTCCACACATTCAAGAATGCCCTTTTTATTAGAAAAATTTCTCCTTTCGATAAATTACTATCATCTAATTGACCATCTTTCTTACGTGAGTAAATAATATTAGAAATTGTTTTCAAAGCTTCTTCATCAGATGCATTAATATTCATAGCTCTTAGTGCCGCTTCACATCCATCGGCAAGCATTAAAATAGCTGTTTCTTTGGACTGAGGAATAGGGCCTTTGTATCTAAAATAATATTCATTAATGTCGAGATTTTTTTCTTTAGCTTTTTGAAAAAAATATCCCATTTTAAGAGTACCTTGATGTTCAGGGATAAAATTAGCTATCAGTTTAGGAAGTCTATTTTTTCTTGCAAATTTCAATCCTTCATCAACGTGTGCCTGTAATACTTCTGCACTTTTAATCGGATCATCTAACTCGTCATGCGGATTTTCTGCACCATCCTGATTTTCAATAAACCAATTAGGTGCATGTAATTTGCCAACATCATGATATAACGCTCCAGTTTTAATAAGATCAATATCACCACCAATCATCCTTGTTGCTTCCTCTGCCAAACCACATATAAGTAAGGTATGTTCAAAAGTACCGGGAGCTTCTAGAGACAATCTTCTAATAAGAGGTTTCTCTTTATCAGCCAATTCGAGCAATCTTGCTTTAGTTAATAATTCAAATATCGATTCAAAAATAGGTATAAATAAAATTGTAAAAAGCATAGCTATTGCCAATACCAAGGAATCAGACAATATATCCCCATTAGCTAAAACAAAATTTTGCTTATTAATAATAAGAGATATTTTATCTTTACCTATCAATATCCATTGACTCAAGAACGATCCTATGGGAACAAGAATTGATAGTTGAAGTAACTGAGCTCTATTTCTTATTCTTCCTCCAAGGAGAGACACTATTGAAGCACAAACTAATAAAATAAAAAATAAATTATTATTTATTGCAACTGCTGGGTCTGGCCAACTAAAGCTTGCAATTGATACCCAAGCTAAAGCTGTTATACTTCCCATTCCTTGAGATATTATTAATGCAGGTGGGATAATAATAGATAATGGACTTAGGGTTGAAGCTAAGGCTAATTTCGAGGCTTGTACTGCTAAAAGAAGAGTAATGATCAAGAAGATCTGCCTTGAAGAAATTGTGGGATTCTCTTTTTTTGAAACTAATATCAAAATTCCAGAGCAAAGAAGTATTTCAGTAAAGTTCAAAAACCAAGAAAAAATACCTGCCATATTTAAAGGCGAGATAAGAAGTAGTTTATAAGAAGAAATTATTGAAATTAAAACGCATACTAAAAAAATTATGAGATTATCTATCCTTGAAATTTTAATTGGTTGTTTTACTGGAACTTGAGTTCGTCTCCACAGATAAAACAATTTCTTTAAGGTAGTTGTGATGTTTTGCACAGAATATAAATAAATCTATTTCAATAATTTAAAATTATAGGCATGCTAAATGTAAATGGGAGAAGTTTTTCTAAATGTCATTAAAATTAGATGGTAAAAAATTATCTCTTGAAATTGAAGAAAGATTAAAAAACTATATCTCTAGTAACATAAAAATTGCAAAAAGAGCTCCTGGTTTAGCAGTAATAAGAATTGGGGAAGACCCTGCAAGTGGTGTTTACGTTAATAACAAGGAAAAAGCATGTTCTAGGATTGGAATAAAGAGCTTTATCTTTCATCTAAAAGATAATGTAGAGCAAAAAGAAGTTGAACAATTAATAATCAAACTTAATTCAGATAAGGATATTGATGGAATGTTGCTACAACTTCCCATCCCAAAGAAGTTTGATGAGCAAAAACTGATCAGCCATATTAATCCAAACAAGGATGTAGATGGATTAAATGAGATAAATATCGGCAAATTAGTGAAAAATGAACCTGCAATGAGATCATGTACACCAGCAGGAATTATTAATTTATTAAGATCCCAAAATATTACAATTGAAGGTAAGAAAATTGTTGTAATTGGAAGAAGTTTGCTTGTTGGGAAACCTCTATCGCTTATGTTGTTGAATCTAAATGGGACGGTGACAATGACTCATTCAAAAACATTAAATTTGAATAAAGTCTGTAGAGAAGCCGACATTCTAATTGCAGCTGCAGGAAAACCCAATCTTGTAGATTCGAGTTTTGTAAAAAAAGGAGCAGTAATAATTGATGTCGGAATACATAGATTAAAAAGTTCCGATAAAAATCAAACCAGATTATGTGGCGATGTATTATTAGAAGATGTCATTTCTAAAGTATTTGCTTACACACCTGTACCAGGAGGTGTTGGACCAATGACAGTAACAATGTTACTTGTAAATACTATTTTTAGCTGGCAAAAACAATTTGGTTTATCATCTACTCTTAATGACCTTTTGCCATAAAATCCAAGATGAAAAAAATTCTTATTAAAGGTATAAAATGACTGAAGTTATCAATACTATTTCTGATTTTGAAAAATATCTTGAAAACACAAAAAAGGTTGTAGAAGAAGCACTTGATTTTTCCTTAGGCCCTGAGAATCCAGAAATATTAAGAGAATCAATGAGATATTCACTTTTAGCTGGAGGGAAAAGAATACGTCCAATTTTATGTTTAGCATCTTGCTCACTTGCTGGAGGAGAACCCTCTCTTGCTATTCCCACTGCAGTAGCGATAGAAATGATCCATACAATGTCCCTAATTCATGATGATCTTCCTGCCATGGATAATGATGACTTGAGGAGAGGTAGGCCAACAAACCACAAAGTATATGGAGATGCAATAGCTATTCTTGCAGGGGATGCTTTATTAACGAGGGCCTTTGAAATGGTCTCTTTAAGAAGCCCTGGAGTCGATCCAACTAGGTTATTAAATGTAATTGGCGAATTATCCCTAGTTGCTGGTGCACCAGGCCTAGTCGGGGGACAAGTTGTTGATTTAGAATGCGAAGGTAAAAAAGTCGATCTCGAAACTCTTGAATATATTCATCTTCATAAGACTGGGGCTTTATTAAAAGCTTGCGTAAGAACAGGTGCGATGATTGCTGGCGCTAACGATAAACTATTACAAGCTCTAACAACATATGCAGAGGGAATTGGTTTAGCCTTCCAAATAATAGATGATATTCTTGATTTAACTTCAAGCAGTGAAAAGCTTGGCAAAACTGCCGGCAAAGATCTTTTAGCTGACAAAACTACTTACCCTAAACTACTGGGAATGGAAGAGTCAAAGAAAAGAGCAATTGATTTAGTTGATAAAGCAAAAAAAGCAATTGAACCATGGGGGTCTGATGCAAAATATTTAATATCATTAGCCGACTTTATTACCAATAGAGACAGATAAAAAGTATTGATTTATGTCTGAGTTTTATTTCTTTTTTAATAATTCAGTTCTTTTCTGGAGCTTATTATCTTGTTTACTAGCTCAATTTTTTAAAATTGTATTCAATTTCTTATCAAAAGGTGAGATAAAATTTGGAATTATGTTCGAGACAGGTGGTATGCCTTCAAGTCATTCCGCCTTAATAACTGGTGCAACATCTGGTATAGGTTATGAATTGGGATTTGATAGCTCAATATTCGCATTATCAGTTGCTGTAGCACTAATAGTTATGTATGACGCTAGTGGTGTCCGGAAATCAGCTGGAATTCAAGCTGCAGAAATCAATAAACTATCAAAAAAACTAGACCCTAAATCTGAATTACTTTTAAAAGAAACCCTAGGGCATACAAAAATTGAAGTCATAGTTGGGAGTTTTTTAGGACCATTAATTACTTTGCCTGGAATGTTTTTTTTAGGTTCTCCTCTCAAAATATATGATTTGATAATAAATTAAGAATCCTTATAAAAACTAATTTGGGTGGCATCTATAAAGTTTTTTGCGACTTCTGGAGAACTTGGCAAATGTAAGTGAATCCAACTTGCATGTAATTTTTCATCAAAAAAACCCTCCTTTTTATATTCAGTTTCCCAGGATTTAATTTTCCATGGGGAAGAAAGTTTCTTCTGATGCTCATCTTTTCTTAGATCAAGTTCAGATAAATTATTTTCAATTTCCCAATAATGAAATTCATGTCCTCTAATTAATTGATTTTGCTTGATGATCGGAGTATCTTTTAGACCCTCAATGTATCTATAACCTACTGTAAGTTTACTTTTTTTTGATCTAAAAGGCAGGATGCCACTCATTTTATGATTATTACCATTTTCATCTTCTATAAAGTCTCCTAAAATCATCATCCCTCCGCACTCTGCATATATGAATCTATTTTTGCGGAATTCTCTTAACGAATTTAAGCTTTTAAAAGAGTTACTTATTTGATCAGCATATTTTTCAGGGAACCCTCCAGGAATAATTAAAGAAGAAGCCTCATTTGGTATTTCTTCATCATCATAAATACTCCATGAAATCAGTTGTATTCCTATTTCACTCAAAAACTCTTTAGTTTCAGGGTATTGAAAATGAAAGATTTTATCTTCTGCAATTGCAATAGGTTTACTTTTTTTTATTTTGAAATCTTTAAAATTGATAGAATTAAATATTTTCTTTTGAGGAGATTTCAGGAATTTAATAAGGGAAATTACATCAAGATTTCGTTCGGCGAAATTTGCAAAGTATTGCACATCAATTTCTTTTCCATTATCCATTGGGGATATCAAACCTAAATTAGCTTTGTTTAAAGTTATATTTGGATCAGATGGTAAAAAACCAAGAATTTCGATATCTTCATTTTTAAAAACTTCTTTGATTAATTTTTTATGTCTATCTGAATTAACGTTGTTAAATATAATTCCTACTATTGATAACTCACTATCGAAATCTCTAAAACCTCGAATAGTTGCCAAAAGAGAAGCTACTTGACCTCTAGCATTAACAATAAAAATTATTGGAACATTGAGAAGTTTAGAGATATTTGCTGTACTGGAATAGGTTGTTGACCCTAATCCATCAAATAGACCCATTGCCCCTTCAATTAATGAGAATTCATATTTCAAAGAATGTTTAAAAAAACTTTCTTGAACCCATTCCTCACCACTTAAAAAAATATCTAAATTCCTACAAATAGGTTGGCCAATTGAACTAAGTTGTTGTTGATCAAGATAATCTGGGCCAACCTTGAAAGTTTGTATCTTTATACCTTTTGAAAACGCCCAACAAGATAGCAAAAGCGATAATGTGGTTTTCCCACTATCAGTTGAAGGAGAAGATATTACACAAGGCATCTACTAGTTATTCAAACCATTAAATATTTGAAGAGCTATTTTAATAGAATTTTCAAATAAAGGACTGGTATTTCCTCTACTACTTCCCAATAATTTACTAACATCGTACTCTGATGTAGTAGAAGAGTTTGGAACAACTTGTTCTATTAATTCCATATCAGCCATTCCACCTGCTTCAAGTCTCATACATTCCACTGATTCACAACCAAGTATTACACAAGTGTTATTTTTTTGAACCTCACTAATTTTTGAAATCAGCCTCAATCCAATAACTTGTCCTAAATGAATACTTGGATTTCCTAAAGATAAGGGATTTATTGATGCAGAAATTTTTTCGCCATTAATTCTTTCAAAGTCTATTTTTGTTGATTCTGTATCCCTTTCAACTCTTAGAAAAGACCAACCAAGTTTATCGCTAATCCATGAAATCAAAAACAAAGCTTGAATCATATGATCTCCTGCAATATCAATGTCAATATCAGTAATATGATCTAAAATTGGTCTCCTCGAAGGTGGATCAAAAATCATTGCCAATGATTCCCTCCAATTTTTCAATCTAACCCAATTCAAATCATTAATAGCTTTATTTGAATTATTTAATTGATCTAACACCTTTAAACATCTTTGAGGCGATCCAAGAGCAGTGTCAATTATTAACCGTAGACCATAATTAGTAAAATATTCGAAAATTTCAGGCGATTCATCCAAGCTTCCATTCCACCACAACCATGAAGGTAATTCATCAATAGATAATTCATCAATTATTTTTAATCCTTTATTAGAAATTGAGGCCGAATCCCCCCTTATAACAACTAAATCCCCGCATATAGGTTGCATAGCTGGAGTATCACTTAATGGACAGTAAGCGGATACAAAAGTTTTGATTTCTGAATTTTTATTTATTGTTGGCGCTAGAGTTATTAATCTTCTTGGATTCAATGTACTTATTGTTGATTCAAAAAATTGTCCTCTAAAATCTTCATAGTCTTTATTAGATAAATTTTCCTTCAATAAGTTCAATAATTCTTCACTATTAATGGAAGTAGTGATAGGAAGTCCTTGATCTAATATAAATTTTTTAGCAACTTCAATTATCTCTGAACTTAAATTTCCAGTAATTGGTCCATTTACTAATCCTTTTTGAACTAAACATTGTTCTAGCCAAGCAGGCTGCCAGACCATTAGTGTAAAAGTATTAGCTCCACTATTGTCTTTATCTTCTGAAATCCATAGTTTATTAAGGTAATTAGAAATTTCCTGATAAGGCAGCTCTAAAGGTGTTTGGAGTGTTAGTTGAGGTTTCATTTTTAAGGTCTACGCCAGAAAATATTATCTTTTGAAATTAATTGATCAGACTCAGGAGGTCCCCACGTCATAGATTCATAATTATAAATAGGTAACTTCCAAGGAGAATTATCCATCAATTCTATTAATGGTGTATAAAGTTTCCAAGCTGCCTCTACTTCATCACTTCGAGTAAATAAGGTTGGGTCAGAAAGCATTGCATCAGCTAATAACCTTACATAGCCTTCATCTGACGGTTCTCCAAATGATTCATCATAAGAAAATTCCATCTCAACAGGTCTTGATTTCATTCCAGAACCAGGAGATTTAACTTCAAATTTGAAAGTAGCGCCTTCATTTGGCTGAATTCTAAGGATAAGTTGATTTGGTGCAGGATTTATTATTGTTGATTCAAATAAATGCACAGGAACATCTTTAAAAGTCAAGACTATTTCTCCAAGTCTTTTAGGAAGTCTTTTACCAGTTCTCAAATAAAAAGGAACCCCTTGCCAACGCCAGTTATCAACGAAAATTTTTGTCGCAATATAAGTTTCTGTTGTGCTAACACAATTAACACCATCTTCCTGCCTATATCCTTTTAGTCGATTTGTGATATTTCCTCCTTCTCCATATTGACCTCTTATGCAACAATTCCACGGTTCATTTTCGTCAGCAAGTTTTGAAGCTTGAAGAACCTTGGCTTTTTCATTTCTTATTGCTTCGGGCTCAAATTTTCCAGGGGGTTCCATAGCAGTAACAGCTAGCATTTGAGTCATATGATTTTGAAGCATATCTCTTAAAGCACCAGAGCTTTCATAATAACCTGCTCTATCTTCAACACCTACTGTTTCAGATGAAGTAATTTGAACACTTGATATATAATTTCTGTTCCAGATTGGTTCAAAAATAGTGTTAGCAAACCTCAAAACAAGAATGTTTTGAACTGTCTCTTTACCTAAATAATGATCAATCCTGTAAATCTGACTTTCTTCCGCACAACTCTGAACGATCTTATTCAATTTTTTTGCACTTGAATAATCTCTTCCAAAAGGTTTTTCAATCACTAAACGACTTTTCTTAGGGTCATCTAAAAGGCCAGCTGCTTTAAGAGCTTTACATCCACTTGCATAGAAATTCGGGGATACTGATAAATAAAATGTTCTATTACCATGAGTAGCTTGTGTTTTATCAATTTCATTTAGTCTTTTAGAGAGCCTCATGACATGATCACTTTGTTGTAAATCAACTGGTTCATAGAAAAGATAATTAGAAAATTGTTCCCATTGCCTTTCTTTACCCAATATTTGATTGGATAGCTTTACTTTCATCTTTTCTCTAAACTCATTATCAGTCCAAGGTCTTCTCGCACAACCAATTATTCCAAATTCACTAGGAATTCTTCTTTGCAAATAGAGCTCAAATAAAGCTGGTATTAATTTTCTATGAGTAAGGTCCCCACTAGCTCCAAATATTACTAAGCACTGTGGGGATATGACTCTTTCCTGCCGTAAACCTAATCTTAGAGGATTACTTAAAGTTGAAGGCATATTTTTTGTATTCTTTTTTTAAAATCCTCTTTTTTTTTAAGATTAGCTACATATTGTGTCTAAACCAAAAAGTATTTAGTAAGTGAAACTAAAATCTAAATATCAAATATTTAGTAGGTTTCAACATGCCATCTTCCTGCTTTTTTTAGTTGAGGTCTTAACTCTGACCAGTTCAACCCTTTTTCTTCTGCCGCCTTAGTCATTGCTTCATCTATTCCAGGCTCCATACCCTTTAATCCACAAAGATATATATGTGTCTTTTCATCCTCAATCATATTGAAAAGTTCATTGGCTGATTCTAAAACTCTGTCTTGAATATACATTCTTCCGCCTTTTGTATTTTGCTGCTCACGACTAATAGCTTTTGTATATTTAAAGTTATCTGGATTATCAGTAAGATATCTTTGAAGATCTTCCTCGTATAACAAATTAGCTGATTTTGGAGCCCCCATAAATAACCAAGCTTTACCCTTAAAATTCCATTTATTTTTTTCTTTTTCAGTTGGTTCGAACATCCTTCTTAAATAAGCCCTCATTGGTGCTATTCCAGTTCCAGTAGCCAACATTACTATGTTTGCGTCTTCCTCATCGGGTAGAAGCATTTCTTTACCTACAGGACCTGTAATCTTTACTTTATCTCCGGGCTTAATATCGCATAAATAAGTGGAGCAGACACCGTTGATGGTTTCCCCATCTTTTTCATATTGAAGCTGTCTCACACAAAGAGAAACCGTATTTCCATTAAAGTCATCACCATGTCTGGTACTCGCAATTGAGTAAAGTCTTAATTTATGAGGTTTTCCATTAGCGTCTTCACCAGCAGGCATGATACCAATACTTTGACCTTCAACATAATTTAAAAATGGATCACTATCTTTAAGATCGAAAGTTATGTGATTAACTCTACCAATTGCTCCTTCTTTAAGAAGACTGTAATTTTCAATAACTGTTCCTTCATATGGCGTTTTAGGCCTATAAATATTTACGGGTACATCTGCATGTTTTTTCTTAACTATTTTTGGAGCTTCTGTTTTTGGAGCTTCTGTTTTTAAAACAGCGGCTTTTTTAGGTTCCACAGCTTTTGCCTCAGGTTTTTTTTTGTTTTCTTCTTCAACAAATTTTAAAGCTCTTTTATTAAAAGTTGTGAGTATAAAATAAAAAACAGCTATTACTACTGGTATATGAGCTAATCCGCCTGCGATTACTTTTGCTTGTGAATACATTTTTTAGATTTCTTTTATAAAAGATTATCAATTTGTAGTTTAATTTGTAGTAATTTTACAAAAATGGTTACGTTTTGAGATCGGGATAAATAAAAGAAATTATTTTAATTTTTCCGTATTTATTGTTTTTATCAGTATAGTTACACAGAAATAATTTTTTATCCAATTAAAAAATTCATTTATGAACAATCCTCAAGAATCAGTAGATCATTATAAAGACAATGACTACAGGACAATTGAGCAGACGATGGAGAAGTTTTCTGGTGGGACAAGAAGACTAGCAGCTCAACTTACAACTTCTGCAAGTTTCGACTCTTTATGGAATGTTTTAACAGATTATGACCGACTAAATCTTTATATACCAAATCTCTTATCAAGCAAAAAAATATATCAAAATAACAATAATGTACATCTTAAACAAGTTGGTGCTCAGGATTTCCTTGGCATGAAATTTTCAGCTGAAGTAACTATCGATTTATTTGAAGATAAGGATCTTGGTATTTTAAGATTCAATCTAATTAAGGGGGATTTCAGAAAATTTGAAGGTAGTTGGAAAATTCAAAATATTAAAAATACTTCTAAAAATTCATTAATTTATGATCTTACTGTTCAAGGTTGTCAGTGGATGCCTATAGGGATGATAGAGAAAAGACTAAAAAAAGATCTTTCAGAAAATTTGATTGCCGTAGATAGACAAGCAAAATTAATAAAAAATTAGTTTGCAATTTTAAATAATAGCCCCAAGGGGATTCGAACCCCTGTCGCCTCCGTGAAAGGGAGGTGTCCTAGGCCTCTAGACGATGGGGCCAGGAAATTAGCATGACAGCTTTATTAAAAACTAAGAGTAAAGCTAGCCTTTCGTCAAGTATTGTTGCTCTTTGTTTTGTCCTTGCCACACGGGAACTGTGAAATGGAAGCAGGAACCCTCTCCAATTTCAGATACGACCCATATTCTTCCTCCATGGACTTGTACTATTCTCCTACATACTGATAACCCTATGCCAAATCCTGAAGTTCCTTCAGAAGTCTGTGGAAGCCTAACCCTATCAAGAAAAATTCTTTTTTGTTCGCTCAAAGGAATACCTGCACCTTTGTCACAAATTGTTATTTCTACCCATTGATTTGTCTTATGAATCATAGTGATTTTTATAGATCCAGAGTCCTTAGAAAACTTAATAGCATTTTCAATTAAATTTAAAAATACTTGCCTCATTCTCCTTTGATCTGCAAATACTCTTGGCAGATCAGATGGAATATCAGTATCAATTTCAATATTCCTTAGTCTCCAAAATTTTTCTAATTCGAGTATTACTTCAGCACTAATATTACCTAAATCAATTTTCTGGGGATTAAATAACGCTTCCCATTTTGTTGTTCCAACCTCCAAAAGATCCTGAGATAAGAGTTCAATTTCTTCAAGACGTCTTTTAATTACCTCCTGTAATTTAGAAATATCTATTTGTCCGAGTTTTTGACTTTGAACAGCCAAAGTTGCAGCAGTTAAAGGTGTTCTTAATTCATGCGCGACCATTCTTAATAATCTTTCCTGAGATTCTATTCTTTTTGTTAATGTCTCATTTTCTTGTCTTAAAACAAGCAGTTCGTCTTCCAATAGAAATTCTTTTTGAGTTCTTATTGAATCAATTTTGGATGGCTGCAAATTAATTCCAAGATTTTTTGTTAAGCCTTCTTGTGACCACCTTGGCAACCATTTTTGCAACTGAGAGAAAATATTACTTCCAGCAAATATTTGCTTTGGAGCTGGGGAAACCTTTATAAGAGCAGGAATAGCGACTAATCTATGTAATTCAAGTAATTCTGGCTGCTCTGTGGGTTCAGAGATTTGAAGAGAAATCTCAAATTCACAATCATCTGATTCTAAATAAGCTATTAGGGACTTAATGTCATTACTAGAAAGTTGATTTCTAGCTGCCACAAGTATTAATTTTAGCTCTTTTTTATCATTCAAATGAATTCCTCTGAAGTGTTGAAAAGCTGTTAATCCTTATAAACACCTTAAGATATTTATTTTTATTTTACAGATAGGCTATTAAATAAATAGGACTTTTTTATAAATGGTTGCTATTAATCCAAAGAAAAATATAAATTTTGGTCAAAACCCACCTGAAATCAATTTAAATAGTAATTTAAAAAGATGGTTTTCCAGGAATATTGGATTGTGGAAATCTAATAGGACATATTTTCTCGATGAAGCACAAAAAACTTATAATTTAAGTATGAATATAAATATTCAAGCTCTCGAGAGTAAATCCGAGTGGGAATCGCATTATAAATTTTCTTGGTATCCAGAAAAAAAATATAACTTCTTTGACGAAAACCCCCAGTATAAAGAACGAGGAGAAATGCATGCATTTTTAAAAGGCCATCAACTTAAGAGGGAAAAATTTTATTTAAGTAATGATGAAGGTATTTCAAATATTAAGCAAGTCGACGAACACGAAATGATTTTCGAATCTTCTTACAAAGATTGGTATATTCTTGAACATACAAGACTTGTAGATTCTGATAATTATAGATTTAGGGTTATATATTCATGGAACAAAGATATGCTTAAAATAGTAGAGAATCATCACGAAATTAAAATTATTAAATAAATTTTCTTGTTAGATTTAGTTTAAAAAATAAAAATGTTATCTTTGATAATATGTATTAAAAAATAAATCAAATATGAATTTTAAAATATCAAAAATTTTTGCAATCCCTTTAATTTTTTCGTCTTTTTTATTTAATACAAATAATCAATTTAATAAAATAAATGCAAATGTTAAAAATTTTCCTGCCAATAAAAATGATTTAGATTTATATCATGGGATGGGTGTTTCATTTCTGTGTAATGCGACAAGGAAAGGATTTGATTTGGATTTCCCAAAAACATTAAACGTTGCTTCAGCAACTTTCGCGTCAGTAGTTTCACAAAAACATGGGGGGAAAATAATAGAGAAAAAGAAAGAACAAACAGTAGATATGAAACAACTACAATTTATTGCATCTCTGCAATTAGTTGAATCAGCTCTTCAAGTGTGTCCAGATAATGTTCCTGAAAAGATCGAAAAACAATATAAGATTGAAACTGAGAGAATCAAGAAATTACAAGGATTATAGAAAAAATTTTTTTATCTAAACATTGAACTAACAGAGCTTTCTTCGTGGATTCTCCAAATGGCCTCCCCCAACATATTTGCGACGGAAAGAACTTTTAACTGTGGGAAATTATCTTTGTATATAACTGGTATGCTGTTAGTCACAATAACTTGTTCGAAAAGATTCTTAGCACTTAATCTTTCATAAGAAGGAGGAGAAAATACAGCATGTGAGGCACATGCAAATATTCTATTAGCTCCTTCTTTTTTTAATAAATTTGCTCCAGAACAAATTGTACCTCCTGTATCTATCATGTCATCTATAAGAATAGCTGTCTTACCTTTTACTTCACCAATAACGGTGAGACTTTCAGCGATATTATGAGCAGATCTCCTTTTATCAATGATAGCCAACGGCGCATCATTCATTAATTTTGCGAATGCTCTTGCTCTTGCCACCCCGCCTACATCAGGAGAGACTACAACTATTTCTTCTAAATTTAAAGATTCCAGATAATCAATTAACACAGGTGAGCCGTAAATATGATCGCATGGTATATCAAAGTAGCCTTGTATTTGAGCCGAGTGTAAGTCCATAGCAAGAACTCTATCAACTCCTGATTTCTCTAGTAAATTAGCTGTTAGTTTTGCAGTTATAGACTCTCTTCCTGAGGTCTTCCTATCTGCCCTTGCATATCCAAAATAGGGAATTACAGCCGTTATTTGCCTTGCAGACGCCCTCTTGCATGCATCAACCATAATCATAAGCTCCATTAAACTATCGTTTACAGGAGCGCATGTAGGTTGGATAAGAAATACATCACAACCTCTAATAGATTGCTGAATCTGGACATATAATTCTCCATCTGCAAATCTTTTTGATATTAAAGGTACATTTTTAATACCTAAGTATGATGCAATTTCTTCAGCTAATTTAGGATTAGTTGTCCCACTAACTAGCCTTAATCTACTATTAGTTAGATTAAAGTTCGATTCTTTACTCTGCATTGCCGTGATAAAACTTGTCACGAAATTTGCACCATAAAACTATATTCTTATCGTAGTCGTTTATGTGAATTTCGCAAAAAATAATGACTAGATGTTTTCAAAAGTCATATCAATTAACCAAAAAATTGTTGCTTGAATTTAGAATTAAATCTTATTCAGACTTAAAAACCATGCATTGTATTTGTCAATTAAATAAAATTTGTATATGGTTGAATTTAGAGAATTAAAAACACATTAAGTGTAAAGGATCAAAATATATTTAAACATGCCTATAGAGTCAATTATTGCAAAAAAATCATTAGGCGTACTTATGCATCCAACATGTATTCCGGGAGGAAGAGTATGTGGAACTTTTGGTAAAGGAGCTAAAGAGTGGATAAAAAAACTACATAAGCATGGAATTGAATACTGGCAATTTTTACCTCTTACACCTACTGACTCCACAGGTTCTCCATATAGTTCCCCATCTAGTTTTGCACTAAACCCATGGTTTTTGGATATAGATGATTTAATCGAAAAAGGTTTTATCTTCATTTCAAATAAAGAAAATCTAGTTCCAACAAATCAGAATAATGATCATTTTGAATTTGATATTGCTGATGAATTAACAAAGAAATTGGGTCTCCTCCTTTTGCAAGGTTGGAGATCACAATCAGAAGAAAGAAAAAATAATTTTAACCAATGGATTAGTAGAAATTCTTGGGTTGAAGATTATGCAACATTTGTTGTTATTAGAGAGGAGTTTAATATGTTGCCTTGGTGGGAATGGCCTCAAGAATTTAAAATAAAAAATAACAGGTTCTTAAAATCGTGGATTAAGAAAAAAAGTGAAGAGATACTTATTACAAAATTAATACAATGGCATCTTGATGAGCAATGGATTAACATTAAAAACTTTGCAAAGTCAAAAAATATTAAGCTGATAGGAGATTTGCCTTTTTATGTCTCTAGGGACAGTGCAGATGTGTGGAGTAATAAATCATTATTTTCAATTTTTAAAAATGGAGATTTAATCTTTCAAAGTGGTGTTCCACCTGATTATTTTTCATCAACTGGACAATTATGGGGAACCCCAACTTACTTTTGGGCAAAACATAAGAGAACTAATTTCAGTTGGTGGAGAAAACGATTTCAAAGGCAATTTGAACTTGTGGACATATTGAGATTTGATCATTTCAGAGGTTTAGCGGGTTACTGGAGAGTTAATGGCAGTTCTAAATCGGCAATTATTGGGAAATGGATAAATTCTCCAGGTAAAACACTATTAAAAAAAGTAAAAAAGGATCTAGGGGGTAACTATCTACCAATTATTGCAGAGGATCTAGGAGTAATAACTCCAGATGTAGAGAAATTAAGGGAAAATTTTGAACTGCCTGGCATGAAAATATTACAATTCGCTTTTGATGGTAATGAAGATAATCCTTATTTACCCAAGAATATTGAAGGAGAAAATTGGGTTGTTTATACAGGTACTCACGACAACTCTACTTCTGTTTCATGGTGGGAAAATTTAGATTATGAATCCAAAAAAAGAATAAAAGATGAGTATAAATTTTCAGAAAATCCCTCTTGGAATTTAATTGAAATTGGCATGCAGACTAATGCTAATCTCTTTATCGCTCCATTACAAGATCTATTATCTCTTGACGATTCAAGTAGATTAAACAAGCCTGGCACCACAAAAAATAATTGGAAATGGAAGTTAAATCGTCCTTTAGAAGAAATAGAAAATAATATAAAAATGTTTAGTGAGTTAGGAAATAATTTTGGGAGAATCCTAAAGTAAAATTTGTTAAAAATTATTTTTCAAAGATTTGATTTTCAATATTTTGAATCTCAATAACATTTACATTTAAAATAAAGTACCTCTTTAATATAAATATAGTTAAAACTAATATAAAAAAATACAAAAAACTTCCTTGCCATGTATTGATAAGATCAAATTTCCTCAACATAAAATGCTTTCCCTCTTTCTTTAAAATTTTTCTTTCTTTTACTGCTAAATTTAATAAGGTATTTTTTTTTAATACTAAGCATTCCTCTAATTTTATTAATATAGATCTTATAAAAGGATACTCAGGCCTAATGTTTTTATTATTATTTTCAATAGAGTTTATTATTCGTTCAGGAATTTTTGAAATGTATGACAATTCTTTAGTTGTAAGGTTTTGTTGAATTCTTGCTTCTTTTACTAACTTTGCAATTTCTATATATTGGTCAACAAATCCAGGAATAAATTCTTTATTTTTATCAGATTTTTTATTAAATAAAAAGAGGTTTTTCAAAATATTCATTTAATCTTCCAAAGCTAAATAATCCATTTACTTCTCATTTTTAAAACAATACTAATAGAGTTGAAGTCATAAGTAAGTTTATTAGATATAAATATAAAAATTAAGCTGTAGAAATAATATTTTGCACCGCACTTTTTGCGATATTCAGCGGGCTAAAAGTATCTCTAATTAAAGCTAAGAGTTTTTTTGCATCAGTAAATTCCAATTTTTCATCTTTTATAAGACTTAAAAGAAGATTCTTCCTAACTTCAGATCCTTTTTTGCTTACAAATAATTTAAGTCCGGCGTTCGCAACTGGTATGAGGTCTGAATTAATATTCTCTGAGTCTTTAAATAAAATATTTAACAAACTTTCAACTTTTTCTATTTGAATGTGACCTTTTTTATCAAAAACGACTTCTAAAAGGATTTCTAAAATTTCTTCAGAATTATCGGTAAGTAGTTTTTTAGCAATATATGGATAAGCAATTTTTAAAATTTTAAATTCAGGATCTAGTCTTAGTGCTAAACCTTCTTGGCTAACAACAGCTCTTATTATCAAGGCAAACCTACTAGGAACTCTGAAAGGATAGGAATACATTAGTTTGGAGAATTTATCAGTTACATTTTTAAGATTAAAATTACCAACCTCAGCACCTAGAGAACCTCCAAGAACTTTTTTTAATGGTTCAACAAGTTTTTGAAGATCTTGTTCTTTGGTTAAAAAACCTAATTTCTGGAAATCTTCTGCTAGAAGATAATATTCTTCGTTTATTATGTGAACAATTGCCTTGATAAGAGTAAGTCTATCTGAATTTGTAATAGTATCCATCATTCCGAAATCAACATAAGCTAAATTCCCACAATCTGCATTTCCTCCTTTTAGAGCAAACATATTTCCCGGATGTGGGTCTGCATGAAAATATCCAAATTCAAATAATTGCTGAAGTCCACTAATGACACATGTTTTTATAAACGAAGCAGGTATTAAGTTATTTTCTTCTAGTAAAGCTCGATCTCTTAACTTAACTCCATCAATCCAAGAAGTTGTGATTACCCTTTTGGATGAAAACTGTTTTTCTAATTTAGGAATAAAAATATTTGGGTTTTCTTTGAATAAATTTGCAAATTTCAAAGCATTTTCTGCCTCTTTTTGATAGTCAATTTCATCAAAAAGTGCCTTACCGAATTCATCTATTATCTCTCCAATTCCAACACCTATATTTAAAGGTAAGAGTGGTGATAAAAAAGTTCCTAAAAACCTTAAGATTACAACATCCCTTCTTATGAGAAAGTATAAATTTGGCCGTTGCACTTTCACAGCTAGATAAGAATTATTTAATTTTGCTTTATAAACTTGACCTAAGCTTGCTGAAGCAATAGGACTATCTGGAAACTCTTCAAATAATTCATTAGCAGGGGTTCCAAGTTCCTCTTCAATGATTTTTAAAGCAATTTTGTGATCAAATGCTGGGAGATTATCTTGTAATTTTGTAAGTTCTGTAAGCCAATCTTGTCTAACAAGATCTGGTCTAGTTGAGAGTGCTTGGCCTAATTTGATAAAACAAGGGCCTAAATCAGTTATTACATCAAAAAGATATTTCGAGAGATTTTTTTGTACATTTTTATTTTTACTGTTACCTTGAAAAAGTATTCTTAAAAAAAGAAAAATAAAAGTTAAAAGGATATATAAAACTCTTGGGATAAAAATCCATGGTCGCAAAATCAACCAAAACAAGTCATCTTTTGCTGAATATTCCGAATGAGAACTTTTCATTAAAGTTAAAAAGTATCAAAAAAGATTTACACGTAGTTCATTCTATATATGTCAGTAATACTTTATGAGCATTTCATCTTTTCTAACTAAAAATTTTTTAAAGTCTTTATTCTTTCCCGCCCATAACAGAGGGGCAGCTTTACCAAAGAAATTAGTGAAGTTATTAAAATATCCACCTGGGTATTGGGACCTGCCCGAACTACCAGAAATAGGTTCCCCACTATCCCAAAGCGGATTAATTGCTAAATCTCAAAGAGAATTCTCCGACAAATTTGGGGCTAAAGGATGTTTTTTTGGAGTTAATGGAGCTTCTGGATTAATACAATCAGCAGTAATTGCAATGGCAAATCCAGGCGAAAATATCCTAATGCCTAGAAATGTTCATATAAGTGTTATAAAAACATGTGCGATGCAGAATATAAATCCAATATTTTTTGACCTAGAATGTTCAACTGAAACCGGTCATTACAAACCAATTACAAAAATTTGGTTTGAAAATGTATTTAAAAAATTAAATTTTGATGAGAATAAAATTGTAGGGGTTATTCTTGTAAATCCCTCTTATCATGGTTATGCCAGAGATTTAGAGCCTTTAATAGATTGTTGTCATCAAAAAAATTTACCTGTTTTAGTTGATGAAGCCCATGGTTCATATTTCCTTTTTTGTGAAAACCTTAATTTACCAAAACCAGCCTTATCATCAAACGCTGATTTAGTCGTTAATTCATTGCATAAGTCGCTCAATGGATTAACTCAAACGGCGGTACTTTGGTACAAAGGGAATCTAATAAATGAAGGTAATTTAATCAAAAGTATTAATTTGCTGCAAACTACCAGTCCAAGTTCCTTATTACTTTCTTCTTGTGAAGAGTCTATTCGGGACTGGCTTAACAAAAAAAGTTTATCAAAATATCAAAAAAGAATTTTAGAGGCAAAAAGTATTTATAAAAAATTAATTCAAAAAAATATTCCACTCATAGAAACTCAAGATCCCTTAAAAATTGTATTAAATACCTCTAAAGCTGGGATTGATGGTTTTACTGCTGATAATTTTTTTTATAGAAATGGCCTTATTGCCGAATTACCAGAAATGATGACTCTCACTTTTTGCTTGGGATTTGGAAATCAAAAAGATTTTCTTAATTTATTTGAAAAGTTATGGAAAAAATTACTATTAAATTCTAAAAAATCAAAAAGTTTAGAAGTGTTCAAATCGCCCTTTAAATTAGTTCAAGCTCCTGAAATCGAAATTGGAATTGCTTGGAGAAGTAAGAGTCGGAGTATTCCTTTCTCACAATCATTAAATAAAATATCTGGAGATATTATTTGCCCTTATCCTCCTGGGATACCTCTATTAGTTCCTGGAGAAAAAGTGGACATGGATAGGTTTAATTGGATAAAAAATCAAAGTTTATGCAACAAAGATCTGGTAAATTTTAATATAAAGGTCTTAGAAACATAGCAATTTCATATGAGATTAAAAAGCGGATTAATTATAGGAATTTTTGGTTTAATTGTTGTTTTTTTGGGGGGATGGTTTTTTACATTGGCAACTGCGTTGCTTACTTATTTAGCCTTATTAGAATTTTTTAGAATGGCAGAATTTAAAGGAATAAGACCAGCTACAAAAACCACATTATTTTCGTCCTTTATTATTATAGTTTCTACTTATCTTGAGACCATTGGTGTGCTTGAAGGAGAAATTTCAAATTCAATTTTGCCAATCTGTTCAGTTGTTATATGTACTTGGTTACTTTTGCAACCAAAACCTGGGACAATTTCAGATATTGCAGCATCTATTTTTGGATTATTCTATTTAGGTTTTTTACCCAGTTACTGGATTAAGTTGAGGGGATTAGATTCAGTGATAATAGGATCAAATCAGGGTTTTATGTCGCTTGAGAACTTATCAAATACTACAGGTCTTCATTTAACTTTAACTTCTTGTTTTTTAATTGTAGCTAGTGATATTGGTTCTTATTTCATTGGGAAGTCATTTGGTAAAACATCCCTATCTCCAATATCTCCGAGCAAAACTATAGAAGGTTTAATTGGAGGAATATCCTGTTCAATTCTACTAGCAATATTTTTCGCATTTTTAATGAATTGGGAAAATCCATTAATTGTTGGAATAATTTATGGAATTTCAATTTCTCTTATGGCATTAGTTGGAGATTTAATTGAATCTATGATGAAGAGAGACGCAAAAATAAAAGATTCCGGAACTTTTTTACCGGGACACGGAGGGATTCTTGACAGAATTGACAGTTACATCTTTACTCCATCTGTTTTGTATTATATTTTTATAGTTCTAAAGTATCTAAATTAATATAGAAATTTTTTATTCCAAAAAATAATCTTGGATGATTTTACTAGATAATGATGGAAGATCTATATGCGGAAGATGACCACAATTTTGTAACCTTACAAAATTTAATTTTTCAATATTTCCTATTTTTTTAATCTCTTTTTTTCCAAGAATTCGATCATTTTCACCACATAATGTTTTAATTGGTATATTTTGAATATATTTTTGAGTTCCTGCAAACCCACCACTTTTTGCAAATGATGCAAGTGAATTCCTCCATCCTTTACAACCTAAATGAATTGAAGCAATTTGCTCTTCCATCTTACCAACGCATTCATCTGGAAAAGCAAATGCTTGCCTACAAAGACTTTTTCTGACCTGAGGCAATCCAAGAAATGAGGCGCCAATTTGGTTAAGAGGAAAAGGGATACTCTTAGGCTCTCCAAACAATCCTGCGGGGGACAAAAGGATAATTTTATCAATAGAATCATGAATTTCATAAGCAAGTTTTAAAGCTGTTGAGCCTCCCATAGACGCTCCTATAATTTTTAGATTCTTTGTTATTTTTAATGTCTTAAGGAGATCAATTAAATGCGAAATTATTTTCGAGGAATTGTATTCATTTGTTGCGCACCTGGGACTAAAACCAAAACCTAGAAGATCAGGAACGATAACTTGAAAATTTCTTTTTAGTGATTTATATATTCTTCTGAATTCTAAAAAACTACTATCAAAGCCATGTAGAAGAAGTATAGGTTGACCCTTTCCTCCAATAACTACTGGGAATTTTAAGGAGTTCCAATTTTGATTTAGTTTTATCCACTTAACATCATTTGCCAAATAAAGACCTAAAGGATCTAATAGTGACAATTTGGCACTTTCGAAAAATTCTGCATTTAAATCACTTAATTGTTCAAAATTGTTTTTAGTCAAAAAATATTTATGATTTAATTTTTTGTTGTTCAAAATTTGAAATAACCTCTATTATGTCTCGTTTATTAATTTCAAAGGGCAAAAAGTGAATCTCAGATTTATCTCGACAAGTAAAATCAGCAATTTTCTCTAAATTATTATTTTCAAAAACATTTATTCCAAGTTGTCCAATAGTAGTTGGCAAATTCAATTCTTTCATAAGTACAAATAATTGTTTAATTGATTGATTAGCTAATTTATTATTATTTTTCATTTCTTCTAGTCTTAATTGCAATAATAATCCAACCCCAACAATCTCACCATGTAAGAATTTATTAGGAGTGATTATCTGAGTAATTCCATTATGAATAGCATGTGCGGCTGCAGTCCTACATTTTTCTCCACCAATACCGCCAACTAATCCTGCTGTAAGTCCACATGCTTCTACAGTATTTTGCCAAGATGGATTATTTTCAAATTGACCCTTAAATGCTTTTCCTCCCTCTATTAATAATTGATCTCTTAAAACTCTTGATATCTGAATTGCTTGTTGAACAAGACCGTCATCTGTTTTTGAACTTGTTATTGAGGATTCGTACCATTTTGCCAAGGCATCTGCTATGCCACTTGCAAGTGTTCTTGATGGAGCTGTTTGAATAAATTTATGATCAAAAACTAGTATTTTCGGACAAGATCCTAATGCAACATCTTTTATAAATTGACCATCCTTTGTATAAATATTCGATAAGGCTGTCCAACCAGCACATGTAGATGCGCTAAGGGGAATTGTAATACAAGGGATTTTAAGAGACTCGGCTATATATTTTCCAGAGTCTAGAACTTTGCCACCTCCAGCTGCGATAACACAATCATTATTATTATTTGAAATAATATTCTTAATTCTTGTAATATCTTCATAACAACAATCAAATTGCAAATTAGCAGAATTTACATTAAGTTTTTGATTTTTTAAATCATTAAAAATATAATTTCTCAAGTTATTCGTTTGAATCCCCCTACCTAGAATTAATGGACTTTTAGTTAATTTAGTAATTTGAGGTAAAGATTTTTCCCAAGCAGAATTTCCCCTGTATATAGTTTCTGGAGAGATAGACTGCATATTTACTTTGAATGATTAGAAGTTAGCACCTGCTAACTCTTGAGAAGATTCTTCAGAAGAAATATTTATAGTAACTTTTTTATTATCATCTATATCAACTAAAGCATTATCTCCATCTTTTATTCTCCCAGAAAGAACTTCCTCAGCCAAGCTATCTTCAAGTAAACGCATAACTGCTCTTCTCAAAGGCCTCGCTCCGTATGAAGGATTGTAACCTTCTTCAACAAGTCTTTCTTTGAAAGCATCGGTGACATTTAATTTAATACCTTTATCCTGTAGTCGAACAAAAACTTCTTGCAACATTATTTCAGCAATTTCTTTAACTTCATTTTTAGTTAATTGTCTGAATACAATTATTTCATCAAGCCTATTTAAAAATTCAGGCCTAAAGTATTGCTTAAGTTCTTCATTAACTAGTGATTTAATTCTGTTATATTGGCTATCTTCAACTGAATCACCTGAGAATTCGAATCCTAATCCGCCACCACCTTTCTCGATTACTTTGGAACCGATATTAGAGGTCATTATTAACAATGTATTTTTAAAATCTACAGTTCTACCTTTGGAGTCAGTTAATCTTCCGTCTTCAAGTAGTTGTAATAATAAGTTGAAAACATCTGGATGCGCCTTCTCAACTTCATCAAATAAAACTACGGTATATGGACGTCTTCTAACAGCTTCAGTAAGCTGACCACCTTCATTAAAACCAACATAGCCAGGAGGCGAACCTATAAGTTTACTGACTGTATGTCTTTCCATAAATTCTGACATATCTAATCTGATCATTGCTTCTTCACTACCGAAGAAATATGAAGCCAATGATTTAGTCAATTCAGTTTTACCAACACCGGTAGGTCCAGAAAAGATAAAACTTGCTATTGGTCTATTAGGATTTTTTAATCCAACTCTTGCTCTTCTTATGGCTTTTGAGACAGCCTTTACAGCTTCATCTTGTCCAATTAGCCTTTGGTGAAGTGTTTCCTCCATATTAAGAAGCTTGACTGATTCAGTTTCTGTTAATTTTTGAACAGGAACACCTGTCCATGAAGCCACAATATGAGCTACATCCTCTTCACTAACGAGGGGACTTTGTAAAAGTTTTGAATCACTTTTTTCAGAATTATCAGCATCAGATTGATCTCCAGATGTAGATTCTTTTTTATTGTCCAAAACCTCTTTAATTTTCGCAGACAATTCCATCTCTTTTTCGCGTAGTTGGCCAGCTTGATCGAAATTCTGGTCTCTTACAGATTCTTCCTTCTGTTTTTGAACTTGTCTTAGTTCTCTGTCTATCTGTTTTGCTTCAGGCGGAAGTTTTGAATTTATTAAACGTACTCTACTTCCAGCCTCGTCGATGAGGTCGATAGCCTTATCAGGTAAAAATCGATCAGATATGTAACGATCCCCTAAATGAGCGGCGGCCTCTAGCGCATCATCAGTAATCTTAAGACGATGATGTTGTTCGTAACGCTCTCTAAGACCTTTTAAAATTTCGATTGTATCTTCTATAGATGGCTCGCCTACCATTACAGGCTGGAATCTTCTTTCTAGAGCAGCATCTCTTTCAATATGTTTTCTATATTCGTCTAGAGTTGTCGCTCCAATACATTGAAGTTCACCTCTAGCTAATGCTGGCTTAAGAATATTTGCTGCATCTATAGCTCCTTCAGCAGCTCCAGCACCAATTAAAGTATGCACTTCATCTATGACAAGAATGACATTACCTGCTGATTTAATTTCTTCCATTATTTTTTTTAACCTTTCTTCAAATTCACCTCTATATTTTGTTCCTGCTACCAAAAGACCTATATCGAGAGTCAAAACTCTTTTATCTTCAAGTATGTCTGGAATATCCCCAGTTTGTATTCTTTGAGCTAAACCTTCCGCGATAGCTGTTTTACCTACACCCGGTTCCCCAATAAGAACAGGATTATTTTTTGTCCTCCTACCTAGTATTTGAACTACACGATCTATTTCTGAATGGCGCCCAACGACTGGATCTAGTTTTGATTCACTTGCTAATTTTGTTAAATTTGTTCCGAATTCGTCAAGAGTAGCAGTTTTTAAGTTGCCCTTATTTGAGCTGGTCCCTGTGCCAACTTCGGCGGTTTCTCCAAGCATCCTTATAACTTGAGTTCTAACTTTTGTAAGGTCAATATTAAGATTTTCAAGAACTCTTGCAGCCACACCTTCACCTTCTCTTATTAAACCTAATAATAAATGTTCTGTACCTATGTAATTATGACCAAGTTGACGAGCCTCTTCTAAAGATAGTTCTAAAACTCTCTTAGCTCTGGGAGTAAAAGGTATTTCTACAGCTACAAATCCTGAACCTCTACCAATTATCTTTTCCACCTCTATCCTTGAATCTTTTAAATTGACTCCAAGTGATTTAAGTACTTTCGCTGCGACCCCAGTTCCTTCTCCAATTAATCCCAAAAGAATTTGTTCAGTTCCAACAAAATTATGACCAAGTCTTCGAGCTTCCTCTTGAGCAAGCATGATGACTTTTATAGCCTTTTCTGTAAATCTTTCAAACATTAGAAGATTAAATTCCTACTAATAACCTACCAGTAATATGTCAGTTTTGTGTTCAGAATGAGCTTTTGTGAATACCCAAAAGTATAATTTATCAAATCAAATTGAACTTTTTTAGTGATATAGCAAGAAATTATAGTAATTTCAAGGATTCTGGTTATCCGAACATTTAAATTTTTACATTATTTTGTTGTTAATTTTTTTTCTTTTAAAAGAGCATGTGAACCATCTGTATAATAATTTTTTCTTATTCCCACAGTAGAAAAATCAAAGCGACTATAAAATCTTTCAGCAGTAACATTGCTCTGAGAAACCTCTAAAAGTAATTTCTTTAAATTTAATTTTTCACATTTTTTTATTAAAAAGCTCATAAGATAAGATCCAAATCCCTTTTTTCTAAATTTCTTATTTACAACAAAATAATTTATTTGAGCTTCATCAAGAACAACTTGAAAAACACAGATACCAATTACTAAATTTTTAATTAATAATCCAAAGATTTTTGTACCATCTTTTTTGAATTCGTTAGCCCATTGTTCTTTAGTCCATAGCGAAATCGTATTTGAGTCTAATTCATAACATAAATCAATATCTTTCTTATTTATTGGTTTAATAGATATCATTAATTTATGTATTTATATCTAGAAAGTTCAAATCTAAAGTCATTATAAAATATGACAGTTTTGGCAAAGCTTTATTAAAAGTTCTCCCATGGAAGAAAAAAAATCTTTTTTAAAACAAAAAATTGACTTGGATAGTCCTAACAGAAATATTATTCCTATTTCCACATCCATTGAAGGAGATGGGAAATTGTCAGTTGGTGGATGTTCTATTGAAGAACTAGTTAAAAAATATGATTCTCCTTTATATATCTTAGATGAAATCACTTTAAGAAATTCTTGTAAAGCGTATAAAAAAGCATTAGAAAAATATTACCCAGGAAAATCCTTGCCTATATATGCTTCTAAAGCAAATAGTTCCATTTTCATGAGTAGTCTTGTTTCCTCTGAAGGTTTAGGACTTGATGCTGTTTCAGAAGGAGAACTATTAACTGCAATTAAAGGTGGAGTTCCAAATGAAAAAATTGTTTTTCATGGTAACAACAAATCAGACAAAGAATTAGAATTCGCAGTTAGAAATAACATTAAGGTTATTGTAGATAATGATTACGATCTAGAAAGATTAGATGAGATCTCAAATTCATTTAATCATGATTTAGAAATAATGGTTCGTTTTACTCCTGGGATAGAATGTCATACACATGAATATATTAGAACTGGATCATTTGATAGCAAATTCGGTTTCGGAATAGAATATTTAAATATATTATTTAACAGAATCAGCAACACAAAATACCTAAAATTAAAAGGTTTACATGCTCATATTGGTTCACAGATTTTTGAACTAGACCCTCATAAGGATCTGGGAGAAATAATGGTGAAGGTTATCTTAGACGCCAAAAAATTTGGACATAATATTGAGGAACTAAATGTTGGCGGGGGTTTAGGTATCAGGTATACAGAAAGTGATGATCCCCCTTCAATTGATGAATGGGTAAAAACAATTTCTTCTTCCGTTGTTGAAGCTTGTAAAAAATACAACTTAGATTTTCCCACATTAATGTGCGAACCTGGTAGATCTATTGTATCTACAGCAGGTATAACCATTTACAAAATTGGAGCTTTTAAAGAAATTCCGGGTATCAGAACATATTTATCTGTTGATGGTGGTATGAGTGATAATCCAAGACCAATTACATATCAATCAAATTATTCTGCATGTTTAGTAAATAATCCACTTAATATTAATTCCAAAAATAAATACACTATTGCTGGTAAGCACTGCGAATCGGGAGATGTTTTGTTTAAAGAAATTGAACTAGCAGAATGTAAAACGGGAGATCTTATATGTGTTTTTGGTACTGGTGCATATAATAACTCAATGAGTTCTAACTACAACAGAATTCCTAGACCTGCTGCTCTCTTAGTTAAAGATGGAGAGGCAGAAATTATTCAAAAAAGAGAAACCCCATTGGATCTTTTAAAATATGACGTATTACCTGATCGCTTTATCAAACAAAATTAGGTACATTTAAATTAATTTTGTTTTTAGTGTGAATTTCTGGGGGATTATAAATTTAAAGCTTTTATTAGATGTCTTATTTGCTGTTGGTTTCGGACTATTATTATTCTCAAGAGTAAAAGAACAACGGACATTATGGCTTCTTAGAGGATATTTGTTTTTAGTATCGTCCGCATGGTTTATTCAAAGATATGCATACTTACCACTAACATCAAAATTAATTGATGCTGTAGTCCTCGCTTGCTCCCTGTCATTAGCAATCCTTTGGCAAGGAGAATTAAGAAGATTAATGGAATTACTAGGTACTGGGAGGCTAGCTGTATTACTTGGGAATCCACCAAAGGAATTCAGAGCAACTTCAACTACTATTACTCAGTTAGTTGATACTGCCGGTAAACTCTCCCAAAATAGAAGAGGTGCTTTAATCGTTGTAGATTTGGGAAGTGATTTAAGACCTGAAGATTTTTTATATTCAGGCACCAATATTGAGGCACAATTATCAACTGACCTTTTAATAAATCTTTTTGCTACAGATACGCCTTTACATGATGGAGCAGTTCTCGTGAAAGGAAATAAAATAATTTCTGCTGGCGTAATACTTCCTCTCTCAAGACAAGGAATAAGTAGATATGGCACAAGACATTTAGCAGCATTAGGAATTACAGAAAGATTTGACAGATGTATTTGTATTGTTGTTTCTGAAGAAACAGGTACGTTATCATTAGCAAATCAAGGCAAACTCGAAAGGCCAATTACAAGCAGCAGGTTACAAGAACTTCTTGCAAAATTGATTGGAAATCAAAACTCTTTAGGAGCAAACAAAGCATCTTTAAGTAAAAATGTTTCATCCCAAAAGACGGACTCGAGTGATAATATCAGCAGTGATATTAATAAAAAAGAGTCAGAAAAATCAGAAATTTTTATTAACAAAAAGGATTAACTAATGAGTTTAGAAAAAGTAATAGACGATAAAATTATTGACTTATTAATAAAAATAGATAAGCAAAAATTACCCAAGCATGTAGCAATAATTATGGATGGCAATGGGAGATGGGCGATTAGAAAAGGTTTGCCCCGATCATTTGGACATAAACAGGGCGTTAGTGTATTAAAAAAAATTCTCAAAGCTGCCAAAAATTTAGGTTGTAAAGTAATTACTGTTTATGCTTTTTCAACTGAGAATTGGGCAAGACCAACAAAAGAAGTTGATTTTCTTATAAATCTTTTTAGCGAAGTTTTAAAAAATGAAATTAAAGAGATACATGAAGAATCAACAAAAATAAAATTTATTGGAGATTTAACTCCTTTCCCAGAAAATTTAAAAAAAATAATATCTAGTTCAGAATCACTTACTAAAAATAACAATAAATTTTTATTCAATGTTTGTGTTAATTACGGAGGCAGACAAGAAATAGTAAATGTTACAAAAAAACTAGCATTAAAATCTTCTTGTGGGGAAATAAAACCAAGTGAAATTAATGAAGAATTATTTAATTCAGAGTTATTAACTGGAGGGATTAAGGATCCAGAATTACTAATAAGAACTAGTGGCGAAAAAAGGATAAGTAATTTTTTATTATGGCAATTAGCATATTCAGAAATTTATATATCTGACGTACTTTGGCCAGAGTTCGATGAGCATGAATTTCTTAAAGCAATAATTGATTACCAATCAAGAAATAGACGTTTCGGCGGTATAGAATCATTACCAAACGAATCTTTTGAAGATTCTCAATATATTTCCTAATAAAAATGGCTAATTCGAACAATCAGTTATTAAAAGAAATTAGGTTCGATTGGAATAAAGAGGAGATTTTGGAAATACTTAATATGCCTCTTATTGATTTAATGTGGGAATCGCAAACCGTTCACAGGAAATTTAACAAATACGATATTCAATTAGCATCATTATTCAGCGTAAAAACTGGGGGATGTGAGGAAAATTGTTCGTACTGTAGCCAATCAATTTATAGTGCTAGCGAAATTAAAAGTCATCCACAGTTTCAAGTTAAAGAGGTTTTAGCGAGAGCTCAAGTAGCAAAAAATCAGGGTGCAGATAGGTTTTGTATGGGTTGGGCGTGGAGAGAAATTAGAGATGGGAAATCTTTTAATGCAATGTTGGAGATGGTTAGCGGTGTAAGAGATTTAGGGATGGAAGCATGCGTTACTGCTGGGATGCTTACTGAAGAACAAGCTTCCAGACTGGCTGAAGCAGGTTTAACCGCGTATAACCATAATCTTGATACTAGTCCCGAGCATTATAAAAATATTATTACGACTAGAACTTATCAAGACAGACTAGATACTATCAAAAGAGTAAGGAATGCAGGAATAAATGTTTGTTGTGGAGGAATAATAGGCTTGGGTGAAACTAATGGCGATAGAGCATCTCTTTTGGAAGTGCTTTCAAACATGAATCCGCACCCTGAAAGTGTTCCTATAAATTCATTAGTAGCTATTGAAGGTACTGGTTTAGAAGATAATAAAGAAATTGATTCTATTGAAATGGTAAGGATGATAGCTACAGCAAGAATTCTTATGCCTAAAAGTAAAATAAGACTAAGTGCAGGGAGAGAAAAGCTTTCAAAAGAAGCCCAAATATTATGTTTTCAATGTGGGGCAAATTCAATTTTTTATGGGGATGAGTTACTCACAACTTCAAATCCATCTTTTCAATCAGATAGAAAACTTCTTAAAGAGGTGGGAGTATCATTTAATAAAGATTTTGAAACTTGTGAAAAGACATTATCTTCTTTATGAAAGGCAAAAATTATAAAATAGTTTCTCTTTATTCTTTCTTCCCATTTCAAGAAAACTTAATTCTTGATCTCAAAAATAAATTATTAGAAATCGAAAATGAAAACAATCTTTCAGGTTTATTAATTTTTGCAAGTGAGGGTATTAATGGAACTATTTGTGCTGAGAAAAATGTAATTGATATTGTTATCAATTTACTCAATAAATATGCAGATAATAGAAATCTAAATATGAAAGTAAACTTTTCAAAAAAGAAAGTCTTCAAAAAGTTAAAAATAAAAATCAAGAAAGAAATTGTTACCATGGGCGTCAATGGAATAAATCCTTCACAAGATAATGGGACTTATATTGACTCAGCTGAATGGAATAAGTTAATTAAAAATGAAAATACAATAGTCATTGATACCAGAAATAATTATGAGGTTTCCATAGGAACATTTCAGAATTCTATAAACCCAAATACAAGAAACTTTAGCGAATTCCCCAGGTGGGTAGATAATCATTTAGATAATCATTTAGAAAATAAGGAATATAAAAATATAGCAATGTTTTGTACCGGCGGTATCAGATGTGAAAAAGCTACTAGTTTACTGAAAAAGAAAGGTTATAAAAATATTTATCACCTACAAGGGGGTATCCTTCAATACCTTGACGATATACCAAAAGAAAAAAACTTATTTGAAGGTGAATGTTATGTTTTTGATAAAAGAGTTGCTTTAGATCAAGATTTAGAAAAAGGCTCTTACTCGATTTGTCATGCATGTGGAATGCCAATTTCAATTCAAGATCAAGAAAGAAAAGAATATAAAAAGGGTATCCAATGTCATTTCTGCATAGACCAATTCAGCGATGATGATAGGAAAAGGTTTGAAGAAAGACAAAAACAAATCGATAGATCGAAAGTGGAAAATCATGAAATCTATAAGGACTAATTTTCAAAATCATGAAAGTTGAAAAATTAGAAAAATTAGCAAGTTCCATTGGATTATTAATTAAAATTCAGGTTAGAGAAACCATCGGATTATGTTTCTTTAGAATCGTGATTGCAGAACAGAAAGATAACATAATAAAGATTTGGGCCGAAATGAAAGGTTGGACTTATTTAAATAAACAAGGTATTCAGCTTGATACATTAAGAATCATTAGTAAAGCTCCTGCTTTTGTTTCGGAATTAATATGGGCAACAACTATGGCTTGGGCAATTGAAAAAAAATCAAGCAACAAAGTAAGACTTTTAGCTATTTTTGATAGTGAAGGATATAGTAAAAAACTTGTAAGATATTTCAAGTTAATAGGATTCAAAATTGTCAAAGAAGTTGGTTCTAGCCCAGTAGATCTTTTATTAAGATTGGTTTGGGGAGGGGCAGGTACACTTATGAACGGGGAATGTATTTCCATATTGAAAAGACTTGAAAAGAAACTCTCTTTAATTAAAGCAAGTTAACCCGCGTGATAACTACTTCTAACTAAAGGGCCAGAAGATACTTTTTTGAATCCTAATTCCTTAGAGAAGCGATATAAATATTCAAACTCTGATGGGTCCCAATATTTCTTAACTGCCAAATGATTGAATGAGGGCCTTAAATATTGGCCAATTGTAATTTGATCACAATCTATTTTTTTAAGATCATAAATTGTATTTTTTATTTCATCCAATGTTTCCCCAAGTCCTAACATAATGCCTGATTTAGTTTGAATATGAGGCGCAATATCCTTTGACTTTTTTAGTAAACTAAGGGATTTTTTGTAATTTGCACCCCTTCTAACTTCTTTTTGCAGTCTTTCAACAGTTTCAAGATTATGATTAAAGCATATTGGATCTTTTTCTAATATCATCTTCAATCTCTCAGTCTGAAGATTATTTGTTTCATCAAGATTTTTGCCTCCACCCCATAAATCAGGAGTTAAAACTTCAATTTTAATTCTTGAATCAATTTTTCTAATCTCATCAATTGTAGATATAAATAAATTTGCACCATGATCAGGGAGATCGTCTCTAGCTACAGATGTCAAAACAACATATTTCAAATTTAGTACTTTCACTGCTTCAGCGACTTGAGTACATTCATCAATATTGATAGAACTAGGTCTACCTTTATTTACCTGACAAAAAGCGCATGAACGAGAACATATCGATCCACCCAGTAAGAAGGTGGCTGTTCCTGAGGCATAACATTCTGCTCTATTTGGACATCTTGCTTCTTCACAAATAGTATGAATATTTGATTTTTTGATGAGTGTTTGTATTTTTTCGAATTCTGAAGCTTTACTAATAGGAAATTTAATCCAAGAAGGAAGTCTTAAGATTTTTTCTTTCTTGATTAGATTATTATCTCTCATTGTCTAATTTAGTTTTGTTCTACCTTCTAAGGCCCTTGCAAGTGTAACTTCATCCACATATTCAAGTTCACTGCCCATTGGGAGCCCATATGCAATCCTCGTAACTTTAGTAAAAGGGGCTAACAATTTTCCAATATAAAGACTTGTTGTATCTCCCTCAACACTTGGGGTCAATGCCAATATGATCTCATCTATTTCAGACTTACTAACTCTTTCTACCAAGCTTCTTATTTCTAAGAGTTCGGGGCCAACAGAATCCATTGGGGATATTAAACCACCAATAACATGGTAAACACCTTTAAATTCTCTGGCGCGCTCCAAAGCAAGCAAATCTTTAGTTTCTGCTACTACACAGATTAGTTTTTGATTTCTTTCAGTATTTCTACAAATTTCGCATTCATCTTCTGAAGTCAAATTGAAACATTTTTTGCAACGACCAACATTACTATGTGCTTCTAACAGAGCCTTTGAAAATTCTCTTATTGTACTTTCAGGTTGTTTTAAAATAAACAGGGCTAATCGTTGCGCTGTTCTTGGACCAATCCCTGGGAATTTCTCAAAATGACCGATTAATTTTGAAAGTGGTTTGGTATAAGTAATCAAAATTAAAATATTTCTAGAGATAATTTAGACGCAAAATTCCGAATTGCCATAATTGTTTGCTTTTAATGTCTTATTATGTTTTTAGTTAGTAATTTTAAACAAAATGAAAAATATTAAATTTAACCCTTTCAAATATTTATTTTTGGTTTTTTTGTGCTTAACATTGAGTGCTTGTAGTGGCGGACTAAATGCCGGATTAGAAGCTTATCAAAGTCCAGATGGTAGATATGCCTTTTTATATCCAACAGGATGGACTAGAGTAAAAGTCGATGGAGGGCCTGAAATTATTTATCATGATTTAATAAATAGTAATGAGACCTTAAGTTTAGTTATTTCTGATGTCAATAAAGAGGTTCAATTAGAGCAATTAGGAAGCCCAAGTGAAGTAGGTCAAACATTAATTGATAAAGTCATTGCTCCCGAAGGTTCAGGTAGAGAGGTAAATCTTATAAATGCCAATAAGAGGGAGGCATCCAATCATATTTTCTATGATTTAGAGTATGAATTAAATTTAAATGAACAGTCAAGACATGAATTAGCTACTGTCGTAATTGATAGAGGAACACTTTACACTTTCGCTGTGGGAACAAATGAAGAAAGGTGGAATAAAGTTGACGGTATGTTTAGTAACGTAATCGAATCATTTAACTTCTTAATATAGTTTAGAAATTCATACTAGATTCCTACTTGAACATTCCACAAATCAGCATATATTTTGTTCTGATCTAAAAGTTTTTCATGTTTTCCGCTTTCAACTATTTTACCTTTATCAATAACTACAATATTATCCGCATTTTTTATAGTACTTAATCTATGAGCTATTACTATAGTTGTTCTTTCTTTTGTGATTTTAGATAACGATTTTTGAATTAAAGCCTCTGTTTCATTATCAACTGAAGCTGTAGCTTCATCTAATATTAATATTGGAGCGTCCTTTAAAACAGCTCTCGCTAAGGCAATTCTTTGACGTTGTCCGCCTGAGAGCCTTTGGCCCCTCTCCCCCACTATAGTTTTATAACCATCTGGTAATTGTTCAATAAATTTATGAGCTTCCGCAATCTTTGAAGCTTTAATAATATCTTTAAGACTTGGGTTGATTGAGCCATAAGCAATATTTTCTTTTACACTGCCATGAAATAAATAAGTTTCTTGACTTACTAAAGAGATACACTTTCTTAAATCTCTCAAATTTATTTCTTTAATAGAAACCCCATCCAAGGTTATTGAGCCATTATTACTATCATAAATTCTTAGTAGTAGTTTTATTATTGTACTTTTCCCAGATCCTGTTAAACCAACAATTCCTAATGTTGAGTTATTTTCAATTTTGAAATTTATGTTTTTTAAAGTTAAATCTCGTCCAGGATAATTAAAATTTACATTATTAAAAATAATTTCTCCTTTGATATCTTTAGGTTCAATTTTTATTTTTCCATCTTTTATTTTTATAGGCGTATCTATAAGATCAATTACTCTGTCTATTGAAGCCATAGATCTCTGAAAATCATCTAAAACGTGCCCCAAAGTAGTTAAAGGCCATAATAATCTTTGTGTAATAAATACTAAAAAACTATAAGTTCCTACATCAAGTGTCTTATTCCAGGTTTGGAAACCTCCAATCAATAGAATCGCTATAAACGCAAATAAGATTGCAAATCTTATAAGAGGGATAAAAGCAGAAGATAATTTTATTGCAGCCTTATTACTTCTTTGATAATCGAGACTTTCTTTATTTAATCTATTTAATTCCCATTTTTCTTTAGTAAAACTTTTTATGGTTAGGATTCCACTTAAATTATTATTAAGTCTTGATGCCAACAGTCCAGCTTTATTTCTAACATCTCTGTATTTTGGAGCAAGCTTCCTTTGAAATTTAATTGATCCTAAAAAAATAATTGGAATAGGAAAGAAAGCAAATAAAGCAATTTTTGGAGCCACAAAAATCATAGTACCCCCAATTATTAAGACAGTTATAAATAACTGAATAATCTGATTAGCGCCTTGATCTAGAAATCTCTCAAGTTGATTTATATCATCATTCAAAATAGATAATAACCTTCCAGTATTATCATTTTCAAAAAAATCCATATCTAATTCCTGGATGTGCTCATAAGCTTTTATTCTTAATTTATGTTGCGATAGCTGAGCCAAATTTCTCCATAAAATCGAATATAAATATTCAAAGGAGGATTCTCCAGACCAAACAATTCCAGAAGCAAATGCAAGAAAAATCAATTGTGCTGGAACTTCTTTTATCCCAAAACCAGCAATCCATGAATTCTGTTCTTTTACAACGATATCAACTGCAAGACCAATTATTACAGGTGGAGCTAGATCTAATATTTTATTAATTATGGAACTAAGAAAAGCTAATAATAGTAACCTTCTTTCTGCAATCAGATTTAAATAAAGTCTAATTATTGGATTTTGATTTTTCTTAGACCTCATAAAATAACAATTAAATTTTTCTATTATGATTTAAATTTTCTTTAGTTTCTAATTTACATTTTGTTTTTGAATCTTGATGACTTGCAGTTTGTATAAATTCTTCGTAGTAACAATCACAAGTTTCTTTAGCAATTTCCTCACTATATACTATTTCGGCTTTCAACATCTCCTCTTTGACACTCTGAAGACAAAATAATTTTATGATTGAATTTTGTTTAGTTTTAGCTAGGTAGTAACTATTAAAAGGGTTAAATAGGATTATCAGATTCACAAAAATAAAGAATCTATATTCGCTAGCTTTCATTATCTGTTCCTAGTTTCTGACTTTAATTTTTTTTAATTTATTTTTAGTATCTCTATGCAGATCTCTTGGTAAATCTACCAAACTGTAATCATTAAAAATCTGTATCTTACCTATGGATCTCCCATTTATATTAGTTGAATTACAGATTGAGGATATGATATTTGCAACTCTAACCCCATCAAATTTACCAAAGTTAAATTTATAGGTTTCAAAAGAATCATTTTGATAATTATTTCTTCTATTTGCATTTCTCATACGATTATTAATATTTCTATTTGATCTATTTCGATCAGAATTATTTTGTTTATGAATCCAAGAATCATCTTCATTAACAAAAAATGATTTATTACCTATTACTAAATTAATCGCCGCCATTGCGATATTTGAGTCATCCATAGAGTATTTTTCTTTTAAATTATCTAGTACATCAATAATCAAAGCTTTATTTTCTTCATTTTCATCTTTAGCTAAAGAACTCTCATTAACACTCTCTAAAAGTTTCTCCATCCTTTTTTCATTTATTATTTTATTACTTGGTATATTAATTTCTTCAATTTTAGTTCTTGTTGAGTTTTCTAAGTTTCTTAAAAAATGTTTTTCTCTTTGATTAACAAATAAAATTGCTTCCCCTGATCTACCTGCCCTTCCCGTTCTTCCAATTCTATGAGTATATGTTTCCTTATCAAAAGGAAAATCGTAATTAACAACAAGTTTTATCCTCTCAACATCTAATCCTCTAGCTGCGACATCAGTTGCAACAAGGATATTAATAAATCCTTTTTTTAATCTATCTACAGTATTTTCTCTTTGGTTTTGAGGTATATCTCCATTAAGTACTGCCACAGTATGACCTGAATTCTCTAAAGCTTCAGCTATGGAAGTAGTAAGTAGTTTTGTCCTGACAAAAATTATTACTCCCTCGTTATTAAGTTCTAATATTCTTTTTAAAGCATCTAACTTATGATGCCTTTGCACATATATAAATTTTTGCGAAATTAATTGAGTTTCTTTTTTGACACTTTTAATTAATATTTCAGCGGGATCATTTAGGTATTTTTTTGCTATGTTTCTTATCTCACTAGGCATTGTTGCTGAAAATAATACCATCTGCTTATTTTCCGGAAGCTGATCAATTATCCATTCAATATCTTCAAGAAAACCCATATTTAACATTTCATCTGCTTCATCTAAAACAAGACAATTTATTTCTTTAATTTTAAAAGTTCCCTGCCTTATATGATCCATTATTCGGCCAGGGGTCCCAACTACTACGTCAACTTTTCTTTTCAATGCAGAAATTTGATTTCGATAGTCGGTACCTCCATATATTGCAACCGTCTTAAAATTACTTGATTCAGAACTATAACTTTTAAAAGATTCTGCCACTTGAGTTGCCAATTCTCTTGTAGGAGTCATAACTAAAACCTTGGCATTTAGTTCTTTATTATCTGCAAGTTTTTCTATTAATGGTAGTGCGAAAGCTGCAGTCTTACCCGTTCCTGTTTGTGCTTGGCCTAGTAAATCCCTTCCTAACATTAGTTCTGGAATTGCAGCTTTTTGGATAGGAGTTGGATTTTTATATCCTTTATTTCTTAATGAATTTAAGATCGATTCACTAAACCCAAACTTGAGAAATCCATTCTCATTATCAATATCTTTGGATACTTCTAACTTATGAGATTCAATTCCTTTATTTTTCTCTAAGTTTTTTAACTCAATCAGGGAAGCATTTTCATTCTGAGATTTTTTGTTCTCATTACCTAGAGAGTTACTCTCTTTTTTTAAAGCCATTTTAAATGCCTAATAATCTTCTGATTAGGCATTCAACAAATATCTAAATTGACTTGAATTGTTGACTAGCCTTACAGAGCCGAATTATTAATCTAACATCTTGGGGTCAAGATCTTACTAATTTCTCAAAAATAAGATTTAATTTAAATAATATATATCTAGAAATTTTTTAGCTCTTGTAACAGCAGTATAAAATAATCTTCTTTCAAAATTATCTCTGCAAAAAATATTTTCATTATCTTTTTTTTCTTTTACAGCATATTTATTTCTTCTGTAGTTTTGGGACCACAAAATGCTTACTTTCTCAGATTCACTTCCTTGAGATTTATGGATAGTAATTGCTATCGCTGGCACAACATTTTCTAAATTAGATGGATCAATCAATACGACAATTTCTTCGTTATTATCATTAAATTTTCTAAAAAGATACCTTCTTTTATTTTTTAAACCTATAAGTACTCCGATATCCCCGTTTGACAATCCAATTTCATTATTATTTTTTGTACACATTATCGGAACACCCTCATTAAGAGTTTTAAGGTCATAGGGTTTTTTTTGACCAAAAACAATTTCATTCAAATATTCAACACTCCATATTCCAGAATTTTTTTCGCATAAAATCAAGTTACTTTTTAAATCCATGAATATCTTATCTACTAAATCTTTTTCATTAAGCAATAAATTATCAATACCCTCATCAAATATATATTCTTTTTTACTTAAATTTGAAGTTGAAAGATTTAACTTTTTGAGATGACTTGTAATCGAAAAAAATAGATCTTTTGGAATATCTTTTTCTCTACTCTTTGAAATAGTAATTTCTTTTGAATTATTATCTTTTTCTAATTCTTTTATCTTTTGATTAAGTAAAGAAAAATCATTATTAAATATTAAACTACTAATTAATGCTATATCTCCAATATTTCTATAAGTTTTTTCTAAATTTACTACACAAGATTTAATTGAACTGTTATCGGAATATTCAAACAAATAATTCCATATAGAACAGTTATTTACTGGAGACAATTGATTTTTATCTCCAACTAAAATAATTTTACAATCGTTTGCTAACAAATTTAAAACTGATTCAATCAAATCGATATTAACCATTGACATTTCATCTATTATGAAAATATCAAGCTCTTTTAGTTTAAATTTCAACTTAAGAGATTTATTTTGAGAATTTAAAATCCATCTATGTAAAGTTTGAAATTCTATTTGGTCTAGAAATTTGCTAGAGGAAATATTTTTTTTATCATTGAGAGCCTCTTTTAAACGAGCTGTAGCTTTACCAGTTGGAGCAGCCAAACCAATATTTAAAAAGTTATCAATTTGCAAGAGTTCTAGTATTAACTTTATTATTAAAGTTGTTTTACCCGTACCTGGTCCTCCTTGAAGGAAAACTAAGTTTGAATATTTAAATATATTTTTAATTTGATCAATTTTATTATCATCTTTACAAATTATTGAGTTCATTAAATTATCGGTATCTATTTTTTTTAGAAATGAATTAATAACTCTTTCTATCTTTTTTGACCATTTTGATAAGGATAATTTTCTATTTACTAATACGAATGGAGAATGAGGGGAACCAATCAAATCTATATTTTTTAGAACATCTATATGTTTATTGGGCCAGCCATCTTCTAATAATACAAAGATAATTAAACTATTATCAACATCAATAAAAGTTTCACCATTTTTTTCAAACTCTAATAAAATTCTTATTACATCTTTTACGAAATTTCCATATTTTTTTTCACTAAATTTAAAAATATCTAAGATTAAATTAAATATATGATCGTATTGGAACTTTTCAATATCTGCAGTGTTTTTAGTCATTCTAAAAAAGGTTATCTAAATAATTAATTCTTTTTAAAGGTGCTTTGCCAATAAAAATACCTGGAGATATATCTTCAGAATTAGATTTTTCAAATAATTCAAAATCTGGCAATCCCTTTAAAAACAAATAAATATATCCTCCTAGATGTTTATGTGGTTGATAATTTTTAAGTCGCCACTTTAATAATCTATGCAATGCTAATAAATAGAGATGAGATTGCAATGGATAATGATGTTTAATCATTTCATTTCTCATGTTTCCATAGTTATAGTTTCTTGGTAAACAATCACTATTATCACTACCAGAAATCAAATTACTTTTCCAATCAATTACCCACCACTTACTATCTTCTAATCTATTCCCCGCAGGGAAAACACAATCAATACATCCTGAATGAAAGCCTTTACTCATAATTTGAAGATCATTTATTTTATTTGCATATTCTTCACCAAATTCATATTCCGGATCTAAAAAAAAGCAACTTGATATATCATTAGAATTAATATTTCTACCTTCATAAGATAGGGTTAAATCATATTTGAGTTCCTTAATTAAGTATTCATTTGGAATATCAACTAGTTTCTTATTTTTTAGTTCTCTTCCTAAAGGTATATTTATGATTCTTAAAATCGCATCTTTTACTTTAAAAGCCAAAGAAGTATCGATTTGATGAAAGTTCAATTCCTCAATAATTAAATCAATTAATTCTTGATTATTATCGTTTCTAAATTCAAATCTTTCTATTATTTTGTGCAGACAAGTCCCAGCAATAGTTCCTTTGGGAAATTCACTTAAAGGATTTGGATAAGAAAAATAATTAGGATAATTCTTTGAATTCCTAAAATTAGAATCTTTGATAATTGATATATTATCTTCATAATCCTTATATTGATTAATGACTGCATCAATATTTTTATCTTTACGTATCCAAGAAGAATAACTTGAATAAGAAATAAATTGATCAGAATTAAATACATTAGATATTTTTTTATTAAAGTTATTGATTTTCCAAAGATTATTATTCAATCGGTTATCTTGGAACTTAGAAAAAATTTCTTTTATTTTCTCTTTTTCTATCCTGACTTCGAAAGTAGACTTATAAATATTGATATTTTCCAAATTATTAAGTAAATCATTATTTAAAATATTATTAGTATCCTCTAAATTATTAAAAACAATAAGTTTATATTTGCTCCTTGTAAGTGCTACATAAATTAACCTCTCACTCTCTTTAAATAAATCTTCTTCTTCTATTAATTTAAATTTTTCAACCTTTGCATAATTATTAGAAATATTAACGTATATATTTCTATCAATATTTGATTTCCAAAGAGGTCCTTTAATTTTATTTAACTTATTTGAAATAATTGAGAGATATGGACATATGACTATCTCAAATTCGAGGCCCTTACTACTATGAATGGTAGAAAGATTTATTCCATTTTGAAGATTATAATCTCTCGTCAAAAAATCTTCTCCAGTAGAAATTCTTAAAATATGATCTAACTGATTTTTATACCAGTTGAAGACTATATTGAGATCAAAATCATTATTTATTAATTCTATTTCAACAATTTCTGAAAGTTGAAATAAATTTGAATTTAAATCTGAATCTTGAATAATCGAGGATGACTTGTAATTTATAAGTAGTTCATTAACAATGTTTAAAAAACCTTTTTCTCTTAGTTCTTGGGACCAAGTAATGCATTTATTAATTAAAGTTTCTAAATTATTACTAATTCCATTATCAAGTAAATCTTCTAATTTTATTTCTATAAACTTTGAAGTAGCAAGCAAAGTTATATTTTTTAAAGACCGCGGATTTAATAAACATTCAATGAATAAAAATAGTAAAGAACTTGCTTCTGTATCAAAAATATTTTGTTTATTTTGAATTTTGCATGGGAGGTTAAACTGATTTAATTTTTTTTTAAAATCTAAGCATTGCGAATTATTTAATGTAAGAATCGCAATTTTATTAATATCAATTTCTTTATTATTTAAAATAAAGTTAACTGTGTAATGAGTTACAAGATCCTCTATATCATTCTCTTTTTTTGAAAAATCTACAATTTCAAATACATCCCTAAATTTAAATTCCTGATTAATATTCTCATTAACTCTTGAGGTTAATTTACTATAGTTTAGTTTTGATTGTTTAAGTCCATTCTTATAAAGTTTATTAAGAACATCGATTAACTTTTTGGAGGATCTATAATTATCAGTAAGAGAAAAAACTTCGATTGCATTAGATCTTGCATCTAAGTAAGTTTCAATATCTCCACCTCTAAATTTGTAAATCGCTTGTTTTGGATCACCTACGCAAAGTAAAAAATGATTTTTTGTATTAAAGAACTTTTTTATTAAATTCCACTGAGAAGTATCTGTATCTTGGAACTCATCAACTAAAACACATTTAAATCTTTTTTGAATTTTAGATAGAGTATTACTATTACTAATTTCCGAATCTAGAAATGTATTTTCTACAGTCTTTATAAGATCATTGAAGTTAAAAATAGAAAAACTTTTCTTTAATTCAATTAATTTTATATAAGCTAATTGGGTAAATATTCTTACAATTTCAGTAAAGAAACCTTCTTTTATTTTATAAATTTTATCTTGTAATAAATTAAATTTAGTAAAATCTAATTTTAGGTTATATTTATTAATTTCTTTAGATATATTTTCAATATAAAAATATTTAGATAAAAGATCATCTTTAGAAATATCATATATAAAATCAATAACATTTTTAGAATTAAGCCTTTTGTTAATCTCTTCAATCCAACAATTTATTTGATTAAACTTATCATTTCTTGGTTTTGCAGCATATATTTGACTTTTTCCACCACTCTCCTTAATTAATTGTCCCAACTCTGTGAGTTGTAAAGATAATTCCTTACCTTTCTTATCCCATTCAAAACAAAACTCTTTCCAATTTAAATAAAAAAATTCATTAAAATAATTATTTAAATCAATAATCTTATATTTATTATTTATTTGGAATTTGCAGATATTTTCTTGATCTATATTTTTTAAAATTTCTACAAAAAATGACTTGTTGATCCTACTTCCAAATCTAGAACTTATTTTTTTTTTGTTTACTGCTGAAATAAGCTTATGATTAAGATTCAGAAAATCATCAATCCACAAATTATCTATCACATCTTTATACAAATTATCAATATTATTCTCAATATATGGATCTTGAGTTACACCTATTTCAATACTATATTCATCAATAATATTATTACAAAAAGCATGGAATGTAATTACTTTTAACTTATAGAATTGATTTATAAAATTATCAATTTCCGAAATTATTTTTTCGTTAGATTTATCTTTATCCTTAAAATTTAGATACCAATCCTTAAGAGTATTATCTATTTTACTTTCATTATTACTTTGCAAATATAATTTTAAATTATGAAATCTCGAGAGTATTTTATCTCTTAATTCAGAACAAGTATTTTTTGTAAAACTCAGCAAGAGTATCTCATCTGGTTTAACTTTTTTCTCCAAAACATTTCTTAAAACTATGTGAGCCAAAGTAAAACTTTTACCAGTTCCTGCACTTGCTTCTACTAATTTAAACTTATTATCTAATTTAATTTGATTAATATCCATTTCTTTATTAAATTAAACTTTGACCTGATTTTTATAAAGTAAGTAATTCTTAAATTTATTCATTAAATATTTCTCTTCCAAGGCAATCTTAAATTTAATTATTAAAGCTAAACTTATTGTCAAAAATAAATAATAAATAGATAACTTTATTATAAAAAATCCAATGGAAATAAATATTAAAGAATAGTACATAGGATGACGCGTTAATCGATAAATACCTGTAGTAACTAGATTGCTATTGTTTATAGGTCTTGGGAAAGGGGATAAATTTCTACCTAAGTCTTTTATTGAAACTAACATTATTATGAAAGCGATTATGATAATTAAAATACCTAGGAAATAAGAAAAATGACTTGCTTGAATTATTTGTTTTTGTGGAAGAAATTCCAATTGAAAAAAATGAATAATAATAATAAAAAACTGTAAAAAAACAAGCATTAGATCATAAGCAGCTTTAAAAAAATTTTTTAATTGAAATTTGGACATTTTTTATTTCTTTAATGCTTTAATTAGAGGACCAAATAATCTGTATGATAATTGATCAAATTTATTATTTCCAAGAAAGAAATCTGGTTCTTTTTCATTACCAAAACACATTTTCATTTCGATATTATCTCTTTCTCCTTTAGAAAAATTTTTATTACCAATCCATTTATCTGTAAAAGCTTTTTTTTCATTTTTTGATTTTATTTTTGCTTCTACATATTTATATGCACTTTCTGGAGGAAGAGGTAAACACTTTTCAGAATAATTTTTAAAAATATTTATGTACTCCTCCAAAATTAGATTTGATTCAGTTGCTCCTGGTGATTGTATAATTTGCGATTTATAATTATTTTCTGTTCTAAAAATTACTTTAGTCCTTTTTATATTTCTCTTTAAAGAAGAAATAAAGAGTAATTTTATCCAAGCCTCAGTCAAACGACTTAAACTTAACTTCGAATTAATTAATTCAATTACGGTGTCATCAGCGATTAAATATTCTTCTTTATTGGCATTTAACTTAACATAGATTTTATTAATCTTATTATGTTGACTCAAACTTGCAGATAGACTGCTTAATAAGTCTTTGATTTCTTTTTCTTTTGTAAAAATACTATTTTTGGGAATAATAATACCATTTTCAACCAATTTATCATTAATATTTAATTCATTTAAATCATCAATAATATTATAATTATCAATATCTACTTGATGGATTATTTTTGTAATTAGTTGCGACTTTTGCAGATTGCTCACATACTCCTCGTCTGGATGATGAATAAATATTTCCTTGGGATAAATATTGTTTTTATTAAGCCAATATTTTTGTGGATTCTTTAACCAATAAATCAATTCAGATAATTTGTAATTTTTAATATCAGATTTTTTTTCATTCCAATTTATATCTTCTATTAAAGAATAATTACTTTTAACAATCTTAGATTTATCAAGATCAATTATTTCATTTTTATTTAAATCAGAATCTTTAATTATTAGTTCTCTTTGGCTTTGGTTTAAGAAACTATCAAAAAAAGAAATTAACTCTTTTATAGGAAAAGAAATATCTAATTTTTTATTTTCTTTATCATTTTTTACCCAAGTAACTATAAATTTATCTCTGCAGGCAATTAACAACTCCAGGAATGCATATTTCTCTCTTTCAAAAACAGATGGATCACCCAAATGATATTTGTTTTTTAATAAATTAATGTTTTCACTCTTTGGTAATTTTGGATAATTAACACTATTCATGTCTATTAGGAAGATAACCTTATGTGGAATATGCCTTGAATTCTCAATATCACTCACTAGGATCTTGTTGACTCGTGATTTGCTTTGATATTTAGCTTTATTTATGCAAGAAATTAATATCTCTTTAAAAACTTTTAACAAGATAAGATCATCAGGTATTAAAGGTATTGCGTGATTATCAAGAATTCTATTTATTTCACTTATTTCTAAATTAAAATTTGCATTAGAATCAGAAATACTTTTTAATATAAACTTGATCTTTTCAACCCAATTCGAGTAAGAAAAAGATCCCCTTATCAAATTAATATATTTTTTTAAATGAATTAATATTTTAACCCATTTATTCAAATCCAAACTTATATTTTTATGGCTAAATGGTTTTAAATTAAAAGTACTTAAATTAAATTCTTTGTCATAAATTAAGCCTAAAGTAATTCTATTTATACACCAATCTAGAGTATTTTTCTCTTCACCTAATCTTTCTTTATCATCTAATCCCCAATGAAACCCTACTTGGGTAAGCAAGAAAATAATTTCATCCTTCTCAGTAATATTAAAATCAAAAATGTTCTGAGTTACTTTTTTCGAAAGAATATAATCTATTTTTTCAAGTGTAATTTTTTCACTTGCTATTTCAGTGATATCAATTAGAAATTCATAAATGCCTGAAGAGTCATGATTATCATCATCAATAAAAAAATAAGGTATCTTTTCACCATTAATTAACTCATTATTAAAGATGTACCTTAGATAAGGTTTAATTAAATTAGTTTGTGGAGATAAAACAGCAATATCACTATATTTAATATTCTTGCAAGAATTGATTATTTCTATAATTTTATTTCTTAAATATTCAAATTGACTATTCTGATTAAAATGCTCACAAAGTAATATTGAATCATCCCTTTCATTTACTATAAAATCAACGCTATTATTATCAATTAGTCTTTTTTGTATTTGATTAAGAAGAGGAATATCTTTCTTATTATGAAAATCAGTTGTTGGATCGAGATAAATAAGATTATTTTTTAAATTTATACCTTCTGTATAAATATTTTCATCAATTAATTTCTGAAAGTTTGCTCCAAAATTACCAAATATTTTCTCTATATTTGTATTATTTAAATTCAATTTACTTTCATTGTCATCAAATTCCAACTCACCTTCAAGACAATTTACTCTATTCCATAAATCTTCTCCAGGAGATAATAAATACAAATTTACCTTAATAAATTTTGAAAGTTCTGAATAAAAATTAATATGTAGTTTAGATAAGTTATTATCTGAAAAAATATAAATTTGATTTGGTACTTGAAATTGAACGTTTTTAATTTTCCTTAAATTCTTTATTACTTCAATCATGTATAAACATGATGGCTTTTCAGATATCTTTTCCTCTAATAATTTATATAAAATAGGTTGCCATAATTGATCTGAGTTTAAATTCTTAAATAGATTAGATGAATTAATTTCATATCTATTCCATTGAGCAATCATTTCAGGTCTAAAAATCAGATAATCAATAAAATTATTCGTGATCTTTTTTGTCAGATTATATATGTCTCCATCAATTGTCTTTTTATTATCCAAATATTTATTAATCCAATTTCTAAGCGGAAATGATTCTTTAAAGCTATTTAATTCTTGCAAGGAATCAATAATGCCCCATTTAATTGACTCAAAATTCCATGCGCTCATATCAATTCCAGGGAAAAAATTTGTCAATAAAGATTCGGTATACGTTGATATTGTCTTTAATTCATAAAGAGCACTTATTTTGTTTTTTATAGTTATTTGTTCACGTAACCAATTTCCCAAAAAGTAATTGGGGACTACTATTTCTAATTTCTCATTTATAGGCGGAGGACATATTTTCAATTCCTCTGCTAACAGCTCACTAATTACTTCAATTTTATTTGACTTATAAAGATTGAGCAATTTACTAAATGGTTATATTACTCAACTTTAAATGGATCAATTATTTCTGCATTAGGACATTCGAATTCCCCAACAGCAACAAACTCTAAACGCAGCTTTAAGAAAGTTATGAATTTTTTATCCGTCGATAAAATAGCTGCTGGGGGAGATGGAATCTTTGCTTTTAGATCAACAAATTGGGTGGTTTTCAAGAATGATGGATTTTTTAAAAGCCAGAAATCTATTTCTTTATTGTTCTCTTTATAGTTTCTAATCCTCTCTTTCAAAATCTCCTCAATTGGTTCTTCAACTGTTAAAAACTTTTCACTTGCCGCTACAAAATAATATGTTGTCATTTTGAAATTTAAATTGATGTAATAAGGGACTTCATTTCACGTACAGACTTTTCTAATCCTATCGCTAAAGCCCTTGCAACAATACTATGACCTATGTTTAACTCGTTCATATTGTTAATTGATGCAATTTTTTCAACATTATTGTAGTTAAGGCCATGACCAGCATTAACAATTAATCCTAGGTCATTTGCTAAATGTGCAGACTCATTAATCCTTTGAAGCTCTTTATACTGCTTAGATCCCGATAGTTCTGCATATTTTCCTGTATGTAATTCTATAAAGTTAAACCCTATTTCTTTGGAAAAATTTATCTGGTCACCATGAGGATCAATAAATGCACTTACTTCAATATTTGAATCTTTTAAATTTCCAACAAAATTCTTAAGGTATTTCACATTACTTTTTACATCCAATCCTCCTTCAGTAGTAACTTCCTCTCTTTTCTCAGGTACAAGCGTTACATAATCGGGAAGAATTTTTTTAGCAATTTCTAACATTTCTTCTGTAGCAGCCATCTCTAAATTGAGTTTTGTTTTTATAGTCTCTTTTAGAAGGAATACGTCTCTATCTTGTATGTGTCTTCTATCTTCTCTCAGATGAACTGTTATGGAGTCTGCGCCTCCTAATTCAGCTAAAAAAGCGAATTGTACAGGGTCAGGCTCCACAGTTTTCCTTGCTTGCCTTACGTTTGCAATATGATCAATGTTTACTCCTAAAGTAGCCATAATTTAAAAAGTCTTAGTTTCTAGACAATCTAGTAACCGCCCAATGATAGCTAATAAAAAAAGGCAAACACTTAAATTATTAATATATAGTTAATAGAAGTTGAAAAAGAAATCACTCGATATTTGGCATGAAATTAACCCTGTATTGGGATTTTTTGCAATGTTCGTTACCCAAGACATTGTTTTGAGGTTCTTTTTTAGAAAAAAGAAAATATTAAATAATGGTTTTTCAATTCCAATAAATTCCTCTATCATTTTGGCTCCAACCCACAGATCAAGATGGGACGGCTTAATACTCACAATGGCAATGGGTAGAAGGATAACAAAAAAGGATTGTAGATTTATGGTTACTAAATCCGAAATGAGAGGAATACAAGGTTGGTTTTTAAAAAGACTTGGATGTTTTTCGATAAATCAATTATCGCCATCTCTCTCAGCGTTGAGATATGCTATTGATCTTGTAGAAAAAAAGGAACAACTAGTTGTTTTCCCTGAAGGAAAGATTAATAGATACGGAAAAAAATTAGTTCTCAAAGAAGGACTATATAGATTAGCTAGATTAGCTGCCAAAAAAACTACCTCTATTAGTATTATTCCAATTGGAATTGCTTACAGCAAAATACCTCCGAACTTTAGAGGCGAATTTTGTTTATCCTTTGGAAAACCAATACCAATTAATAATTATTCAAACTTTACTATCAAGGACTTTAATAAATTTCTTAATGAAAAAATGACTCAAGAGGAAGAAAAAGCATTAAAAAATGTAGGTAGATGAATCTGCAATAAGTTACTATGAATTTTAATGATTGAAAAAGAAAATGAAATTCTTAAAATTGATACCAATTTTATTTATATTTTTTGGAAATGGCCCTTACAAAAATGAAGTTAATGCAGAAATAAATAATCCAGAAGAATTCAGAGTACTCTCAAATGAGAGTAAAAATCTTTCCATCTCAAACGTTAAATATTTTATAAGAGAAGGTGATAAATATATTAAAAACGGGGATTTTGAAAAAGCTAAGGATTTTTATTTAGACGCTAGAAAATTAGCAAAGCAACTTGCGTCTTTTTATTCTGATCTAAATTCATCTTTCAAAGGAATTGATGCAAGAATACCAAATGAAATGCAAAGGAAAGGTAAGCAAACGTTACAAATTTTGGCAGAATCAAATGAGAGATTAGCCTTTTTATATATTAAAACTGAAAAGCCTGAAGTTGCAGTACCCTTACTTGTTGAAACAATTAGAATAATGTCGCCTAATAGCTCAGAAGGCAAAGAAGCTTATGAAAGATTGATCCAGCTAGGATTTGTTGAGACAAAATTCAAAGGTTGATTAAAATTTACTATGATTACGAAAACAGAAGTTATTAAATTAATCACTAAAAAAATCCCAAGTTCCCAAGTTTTTGTTGAAAACCTCAAAGGAAATGATCATTTGCAAGTAACTGTAATTGCATCCGAATTCAATGGATTATCATTAGTTAAACAACACCAGCTGGTATATTCTGCTTTGAAGGAAGAATTGGCTTCAGAGGCTATCCATGCACTGGCATTAAAAACAGAAACTCCAAATTGAATTATGGACAACTTAACAAAAGATAAAATACAAAAACTGATTGAATCTAATCCAGTGATGGTTTTCATGAAAGGGACAAAATTAATGCCTCAATGCGGTTTTTCCAATAATGTAGTTCAAATACTAAATTCTTTAGGGGTAGAATTTGGTACGTTTGATGTTTTAAGTGATTTCGAAATACGAGAAGGTATCAAAGAATATTCAGATTGGCCAACAATTCCACAAGTTTACTTAAAAGGAGAATTTCTTGGTGGATCAGACATTCTTATTGAGATGTACAACTCTGGATCTCTTAAAGAAAAAATAGAAATTGAATTAGCGTCTTAAGACAATTAGTAAGTATAAATACTGAATTATTTAATAAAAATTAATATTTTAAATTCTTTTTTTATCAAAAAAACCTTTATTCCCATCTCCATCAGGATCAATAAAACTTGACGGATCTAAAATCCATCTCTCAATTAATCTTTCTAATTTCTCTTGATCCTTTTGCTCTAAACCATTGCAATTTCTAAGGGCTTGGAGATAACCATCGCTATATAATTTAAGATCAGATGGCGTATGAAAACGAGTAACTAAGTCCTGGCAACTATCGCAAATTGATTGAAAATGACGAATTGCTTTGGGATTTTCAAATGATGTCATAATTCGATAGATTCTGATTTTTTTTTTGCATTTGTTATACCTTATTAAGGATGATTAAAAATTGCCCGGCCAAATAGTAATTAAGAATGCAATCAACTGAGCAAATCTTAGCTTCAACTCCTGGCAGTTCACAATTGCCTACGAGCTCTCAAACCCCCTCTAGAGTTCTAGTTGTTGAACCTCACCCCACACTTAGAACAGTCCTTGTGCAAAGGCTTCGCCAAGATGGCCATTTAGCCGCAGCAGTGGGAACTGCGGCAGAAGCCGTTGACTTATGCAGAGAACAGTCACCTGACTTATTAGTTAGTGCTGAAATCCTCGAGCAGAATACCGCAATGAGACTTGCCCAACAATTGGGCTCCTCTGTCATAGTTTTAACTGCAAGATCAGGTGTTGAAGCATTAGTTAATTTATTAGATGAAGGTGCAGATGATGTTCTTAGAAAACCATTTGGATTAGAAGAGCTTGCAGCAAGATGTAGAACTCTTTTAAAAAGGGGTAGGATAGGGTTACAAGAAAAAGTTGAAGTTGGGCCTCTAGAGGTGCATCTTCTTTTAAGGCAAGTAACTCTTAGCGAGAAACCCGTAGAATTAAGCCCTAGAGAGTTTGCACTACTTTGCGCGCTACTTATGCCACCTGGCATGGTTAGAAGTCGTCAAGAGCTTCTAAGGATGGCTTGGCCGCCTTTCAGTGGAGGTCCGAGATCTGTAGATACTCAGGTGTTAACTTTACGAAGAAAATTGGAACAGGCAGGCTTAGGTGAAGGTGGTGGAATAACCACTGTTAGACAGCAAGGTTATAGATTCAGTATTGATAATATTTAATTTAGGAAAGCAAAAAGTTCACCAATAATCATCATTACTGATAGTAAAGTTAATAACTTATATGTCCAAAGTGGTGATATATAAGATATTTCATTAATAGAAATACCAGTATTACTGGAAACAACCAATAAGAATTTTTCAAAGTTTTCCACTCTTTGTGGGACAAGAAAATTATCACCTTGAGAAGTATTAAAGTAATAAACTTTACTACCCTGACTGGTTGGCAAAGATTTGATTAATTTAATATCTTTCCAAGAAATCTCCCAGTTTTTTTTCCCTAAGAATTTAGAAATAAAGCTACTTTTGTATGAAATTTTGTTGCTGCAAGTTTCTACATAATCACTAGTGATATTGATTATCAAATAGAGTCCTAGGGCAAAAACTATAATAGAGGGGATTTTTAATTTTTCGATTGAAATAAATGGTAAAGGAATTGTAAGCGCTAAATAAAGAGAAATTAACGAACTTTTCACAAAAAAAAGAGTTTTAAATTTTTCTATCATTTCAGAAGGATCCTTTTAATCGGGCAATTTAAAACTATTTATGTTTAACTTTGCACCTATTTTGTGAGCGCATGCGTATCCACTAAAAGCAACTGCATTTAGGCCCTGGCCAGGGAAGCATGAATCCCCTACACAATAAAGGTTGTGAATTTTTGTTGTGTTGAAAGGCATTGGCAATAGTCCAAGCAACTTTTTACTGGGAATTGGCCCATAACTTCCTTCATATCTTCCAAGAAACTTTTTATGAGTTTTGGGAGTACCAATTTCCTTATGATCAATATTTTGTTCAAGATTAGGCAGAATGGTTGATATTTGTTTAACAAGAAAAGAAAAATATTTTTCTTTCTTTTGCAAATATTCTTTCCTTGATAGGCCTTCCCATTCACTCATCGATGAAGGAGTAAATGCATGTACGATATGTTTACCTTCTGGAGCCAAAGACGAGTCAAGCAAAGTAGGTATAGAAACAAAAATAACTCCCTTTTCGCTTTCTAATTCATCCCAATTTTCAAGAATTATATGATGACAATTAAAATTATCGGATATTAGATTTTTTTCTACTCCGAGGTGAATCGAAACAAAAGAAGGTGAGGGTTTATAAGTTTCTGACCACTTATATTCACTTTTTGGCACGTTTTTACTAGAAATCAATCCTCTATTATTATCTTTCAATCCAAATGTATCCCATCTAGTAGAATTGGATACAATAATATTTGAATATATCTCTTCCCCATTTGAGAGCTTAACTCCTACCGCTTTCTCATCCTTTAAAAGGATTTCAGTCACATTGGCTTTATATCTAACTTTTCCTCCTAATTTTTCAATACCAGAAACAAACTTCTCTGCTATCTTTCCAACTCCCCCTTTTGGATAATTTATACCCCCAGCATGCCTATCTGTAAATACCATTCCCGCATTAATCATAGGAGTTTTTAGAGCTGGCATTACAGACCAACAAAAACATTCGATATCGATAAATTTTAGAAGTTCAGGATCTTTTATAAACTTTCTCGCAACATCTCCTGCATTTGCAGGTAACCATCTAGCTAACCCTAAACAGGATAATGGAGATTTAAAGAAAACTTTAAAAAGATAACTTGGATCCTCTATCGATAAAAGAGGCATTGAATCTAAACATTTAAATACAGTTGCACAAGTATCATAGAATTTCTTGATACCTCTTTTTTCCTTGGGGAAACTAGCTGATAATTTGCTTATAAATTGCTCATAATTTTTATCTACAGAAATATTAAAATTATTTGGTAAGTGATATTCCAGTTGAACAGGATCGGGAATAGTTTCGCATTTTTCATTAACATCTTTCAAAGCCCGAGTTAATAAATTTGTATAACCTTTTTCTCCAAATCCAAAAATCATTGAAGCCCCTACATCAAAGGTATAGCCTTTTCTCTTAAAAGAGCCTCCACTCCCGCCTGGAATAATATATTTTTCAAGAACTAATACTTGAACTCCTTTCGCCGCCAATTGTGAAGCAGTTACTAAGCCTCCTATTCCTGAACCGATAATAATTGCATCGAAATTTTCCTTATTAGATTTCATTTTTGACCTTTTAGATAATATATTTTAATTAATTTTGATCAGTAAGTGATCTTTTTCATAACAAGAATCTAATATTTTTTTAAACACTTTTAAAGCTTCTGTGGATCTTTCTTGATAAGCTTTATATCTTAATTTTTTATCTTTTATTTTTTTAGGAAGTTCTGGGACTAAACCGAATGAAGCAGGCATTGGCTGGAACTTATTTTTTTTCTGATTAGATAATATTTGATTTCTATTACTTATGAAATTTATTAAAGAGCCAATCATTGATTCATCAGGAAAAGTTACTGGTTTTTTACTCATCGCTAATAAGGATGCATTTATTCCTGCGAGCAATCCCCCCGCTGCAGCAGCAGCATAACCTTCCGTACCTGTTATCTCCCCAGCAGCAAGAAGATTTTCTCTTTTCATAAATTGCAGTGTTGGCAAAAGCAATTTAGGAGATTCTAAAAAAGTATTTCTATGCATTACTCCAAAACGGACAAATTCAGCTTTTTCTAAGCCTGGAATCATCCTGAAAATTCTTTTTTGCTCTGACCATTTTAAATTGGTTTGAAACCCTACCATGTTAAGCAACTTCCCTTCAAGATCTTCCATCCTTAATTGAACAATGGCATGAGGCCGATTTTTCAATCTATTTTCCCTATCGTATAAATCTCCCCACTTTGGATTCCACAACCCAATAGATTTGAGAGGTCCGTATCTCATTGTGTCAACTCCTCTTCTGGCAATTTCTTCTATTGGTAAACAAGCTTCAAAGAAATTAGCAGATTCTTTTTCAAAGTCTTTTAAATTAGCTTGTTCTCCTGCTAATAGTTCGTCCCTGAAATGTATATAATCATTTTTATTCATCGGGCAATTAAGATATGCAGGATCTCCTTTGTCGTATCTACTAGCTTTAAATAGAATCCCTCTATCAACGGTATCACCATAAATTATTGGACTGGCGGCATCAAAAAAATGACAATCACCGATACCTGTAAATAATTTAATTTTGTTAGCCAATGCATCTGCAGTTAGTGGACCAGTGGCTAGGATAGTAATATTTTCTTTATTTGGGAGATCCAGTTGTTCAAATCTTTTAATTTCAATTAAAGGATGATTGGATAAGGTTTCAGTTAAAGCGTTGCTAAATTGAGATCTATCTACAGCCAAAGCTCCTCCGGCTGGGACAGCAAATTTATCTGCTGTTTGGACTATCAATGAATTAAAAAATCTTAGTTCTTTTTGGAGTAACCCTGCAGCTCTATCTGAACTTAAAGCACCAAAACTATTGCTACAAACTAATTCCCCAAATTCGCCTGTATGGTGAGCTGGAGTAGATTTGAGAGGTCTCATTTCAACCAATTTAACTGGCACACCGGAATTTGCCACCTGCCAAGCAGCCTCAGAACCTGCCAGACCTGCTCCAATAACTATTACTTCTTTCTCTACCAAATTAGATTAATCCTTTCCCAAAAAATCCCTGTTAAACTGCTCTCTTGCTGGTTTTTGTATATTAAATATAACCCAAGCTAAAGCTGCGATAATAGGAGCGAAAACTACGATTGTTCTTAACATTTTAGAAATTCTGTTTATTATCCAATATCTTACCTTTTAACTGTAAATTTAGAGAGAAATTTTAATTTTTTATTTCATAAGTTAAGAATTGTATTTCTATTGTTCAACTTTCAATAATAAGTTGTTTTTTTTACCTTAAAAAGGGATAATTTCTTATGTACTCGATTTTACAAAATGGGTCGCTAGCTCAGCGGTAGAGCATCCGGCTTTTAACCGGCTGGTCCTGAGTTCGAATCTCAGGCGACCCACATTTTCCTAAATTGAGTTAATTATTTTTAGACTTTTTTAAAAATAAATTGAATTCTGAAGACTTATAATATCTTTTGATTATGCTTAAACGATATATATATAAATGCACAGATTTGTTATTTCAAAATGCTGAATAACAATTATTAGTTTTGCAAGGATCTTGCAAAATTCTAGAAATAGTAAACTTGATTCCTAGATGGATTTCTCTGAATGTATATTTAATATCTATGATCCCCAAGATTGATCATTTATCGTAATTTTTTAGATAAAAAAATATTATTTGTTATTAAATCTCTTAGAAATTAGAAAAAGTGATATGGAGTTTTGTTTTAATTCAAAGTTATTTTGACTTAAAAATTTATATGAGTTAAAAAAATAACTAAGTTAAAAATTCCAACTTAAGTTTCAATTGTGACTCACTTCTGTCACAGAAAAGGGGTCATAAATTAAAAAAAAAAATTTTTTTCTGGAAAGCTAGAAAATTACTTTACAAAGCTTCATAGAACATGTTACAATAATTTACATATTATCCTTTATTTATTATGACTCCTGAAGCAGAACGTTTTAATGGTTGGGCAGCAATGTTAGGTTTCGTTGCAGCTGTTGGCGCTTACGTAACAACTGGTCAAATCATTCCTGGTTGGTTTTAATTTCTAGTTTTTAATATACTGGATTTTTCAAATAATTTATTGATTTACACTCAGTAAATCTCTGCACTACAAGGCTTATTTATTTACTTGAATAAATGAGCCTTTTTTTTTTAAATAAAAAAATTTTTAAAATTCAATGGATTACTGAAATATTAAAGAACTTTTGGTTAATTGCTGAGAGAACTAATTGAAAGCTAACCATGATTAGATTCATGCCTGTCATAATTAATTATGGTCTTCAGTTTGATAGATACTATTATTTTTTTAGTAGCTTTAAACCAAAACTATAAAATCTCTAATTCTTATGAATAATTTCTAAACTCCACACACAAAATTCTGTTTAATTTATATTTTCTTGTTTTTATCCATATTATCTAGACAGGTTGAACATAATAAATGACCTTTTTTAGCCCAAAAAGTTCTTGTAGATCTCTCTATATCCTTTCGACAAATTAAGCATTTAAATATAGGTACCATTTCTAAAATAGATATTCAATTAAATTCTATGCTTTTAAAAGTATCTTCAAATTTTACATCATAATTAATTGAATAATGCTAATTTTCAAATTAAAAAAGACCTGTCGTGAGACAGGCCTTTTAAAGTGTGTAAGAGTTTCTCTCTAACTAATTAGAAAGAGAAAGATGTCTTAACAATTACACCTGTGTCATCATCTCCACTTGAGGCTTCTTTGATGTATACACCTGGAGTAACTGTCATACCATCGTTGATTGGGTAAGAGTAAGACGCTTCATAAGTAAGCAATTCTGTTTCTGCATCTGTGTAGTTTGCCTGTGTTCCAAGACCAAGACTTACAGAACCAGGACCAACTTCAGGGAATGTTAAACCAACGAAGTATCCAGACTTATCAGCTGAGCCACTTGTTTCTTCAGTTTCAACACCAACACTTACGCTAGCTAAATCAAAATTGTAGAAAGCGTTAACTCCCCAGTATGTTGTCTCTGCAGCAGTTCCTTGATCAGCAGATGTGTAAGCAACAGCAACACCATAGCTATCAGCTGTGTATGCAGCTTCGATACCGTATAGATCACTACCTTCTTTAGTCATGATTGCATTTGTTTCTGAAGAAACACCACCAGCTAGAGAGAATCCTGAATCGAATGCATAGCCTATAGAAGCTGTAACACCTTTACCGCCTACACCGACAGAGTTTCCTGTACCACAGTTACCCATGTAATCAGTGAATGCGCTGTATGCACAAGCACCAGTAAATGTACTGCTGATATCTGTTGTATCACCAAGAACTACTGTTGCTCCGCCAAGTGGGAATGTGTATGTGATTCCATCAACGTTCAATGCATCGCCTGTAGCTTGGAAGCCCATGATACTTGCTGATTCAGTAAGAGTAGCTCCAATATCAGTTCCAACAGAATTACCAATATCAATAGTTACATCTAGTGAATCTTCACCAGTGAAACTTGTTGATAAACCAATATTCATTTGGTAATCAAAGCTCAATGCTTCTGTTGAATCGTTACCACCATCAACAGAACCAAGAATGGTGTCTAGGCTGAATGATGCAGTTGTTGTTTCAGAGAAACCGCCATCGTAATTAGCAGAATCTACTAAACCTTCTCCACCAGAAAGTAATAAATTTTCTTTAGGGGAAGTTTTAAAAGTATTAACATCTATTTCAGAATTTTCATAAGAATAATTTGAAATAGCTTTTAAATTTACTTCTGTAGCAGAAGCAGTAATAGGAGCTAAAAGACCTAATGTTGCAGGTGCTACTAGCAAGCTTTTGAAAAGCTTCATAAGTTCCTCACACAGGATTGAAAACTCATTATAGTAATAAAAAGTCTCTTTTCAAGACTTTTATTATCTTTCCATTCAATATTTTTTTTTGATTAAATCCTCTCTTTTAGATGGATGTTTGAATTAATTATATCTATTGCCGGCGTTAATAATTTTTCGTATTCCCTCCAAACCCGAATTGACGAAGAATATATTTTTTTTCTTACCTGTGAACTACTTGCAGTAAATACGTTTCTTTTGTTTTTGTGAGGCGATAAATATGCATCATCCCACTCCCAACCAAGCCAATTAATAATTTTTGGTATTTGAATTTTAGGATCTTCAACTAAATCTTCATAACAATATTCAAAAATAATTTCACCATAATGCTTCTTATATTCATTCATGACATCAAAATGATAGACGTACAACTTAGCAATATCTATTAAAGAGTAGGTAAAGCTTTGATTTCTAAAATTAGTTCTGTACATAGAAAGGATATTATCCATGGGATTTCTCATGCAATGAATTATTTTTGCATTTGGAAAATATCTATATATGATCGGGCAATAAATAAAATTAAATAAATTTTTATCTGTAAAGCAAGAAGCCGCTTCAAATCTTTTATTTATCTTATTTTTGTAAGAAGCAAAAATATCTTTAATATCCTTAATTTCTTTAAAAGACTCCTCTAGGAAGTCTATTTCTCCCATGTCTACTACCTGATTATTAAGGCTGAGAATATTTTCCAAGAGGGTGCTTCCTGACCTCGGCATCCCGACAATGAAAATTAACTGCTCAGAGTTGATAATATCTTTACATTTTGACTTTTTAATATCCAATGATCTGACAAATTCTGCATTTTTTATTCTTAATTCATAAGATGATTTACTTTTCTTTAGGCTTTCGTCATTTGCAACTTTCAAAAAAAACGCCCCTTTTTCATACTCTTTTTTCTTATGAAAAATATTTGCTAATGCAAATGCAGCATAAATTTTAGATGATAGATTTAACTTATTTATATTCGTGTTTAATAATAGATTAAGATCATTTTCATGATTTTTAAAATCATAAATAATAGATAATTCATAATAACTATTAAAATCAAATTTATTTTTTTTAATTATTAGCAGATGGCAATCTATTGCTTTATTAAATTCACCTTTATTCTTATAAATAGTTGCTAAATTTTTATAAAAAGGAACATATTCTGGAAATTTACTTATTCCTATTTTTAAGATACTTATACCTTTATCTAATTCTTTAGTTAAGACATATAGATCACTAAGATTGAGATATCCGATTTCAAGATGATTGTATTCATTTACCAACTCAAAAAGAATTTCTTCAGCATTTTTAAATCTTTTTTTCCTTATGTAGATTTTTGAAAGTAAATTTTTAATTTGCAACTGTTTTTTATTTTTTTCACCACTTTTCATTACTTCTAAAATAGATAGTGCTTTATCTACTTGATTTATGGAAATCAGAATATCAGCTTTAAAAATTTTATAAATATCAATATTCTTGTTTAAATCAATTGCTTTATCTATATTTTTTAATGAAAGATCAAAACTTTTTCCTGACCAATATAAACGAGCAAAGTTATAAGATAAATCACTATTCATAGGAGCAATATTCTTAGCTAATAAAAGTACTTGCTCTGCTTCTAGTAATCTATTTTCTATCGTTAATATCTCTGATAGAACAATAAAAGATTTAATATTTGAAGGAAACTTTTTTGTCAAATTAACTAATAATCTTTTTGCCAAAACAAAATTTTTTAAATCTTTAGAAAATAAAGCATAAGCATAAGCAAGGTCAAAAGAATCACCATTATCAGTTAATAAGTCGGAATATACTTTTTCTGCCTCTTTAAACATTCTTGCTTTTTGAAACTTTCTTGCTTTTTCAATTTGTTTCATTATCTCTACATTACTTAACTGCATATTTTTTTTATTAGTTCCCATTTTGAAAAATACTATAAATTAAAAAGTACAAAAAAATAAATAAGAAATTAAAAAAGACCTGTCGTGAGACAGGCCTTTTAAAGTGTGTAAGAGTTTCTCTCTAACTAATTAGAAAGAGAAAGATGTCTTAACAATTACACCTGTGTCATCATCTCCACTTGAGGCTTCTTTGATGTATACACCTGGAGTAACTGTCATACCATCGTTGATTGGGTAAGAGTAAGACGCTTCATAAGTAAGCAATTCTGTTTCTGCATCTGTGTAGTTTGCCTGTGTTCCAAGACCAAGACTTACAGAACCAGGACCAACTTCAGGGAATGTTAAACCAACGAAGTATCCAGACTTATCAGCTGAGCCACTTGTTTCTTCAGTTTCAACACCAACACTTACGCTAGCTAAATCAAAATTGTAGAAAGCGTTAACTCCCCAGTATGTTGTCTCTGCAGCAGTTCCTTGATCAGCAGATGTGTAAGCAACAGCAACACCATAGCTATCAGCTGTGTATGCAGCTTCGATACCGTATAGATCACTACCTTCTTTAGTCATGATTGCATTTGTTTCTGAAGAAACACCACCAGCTAGAGAGAATCCTGAATCGAATGCATAGCCTATAGAAGCTGTAACACCTTTACCGCCTACACCGACAGAGTTTCCTGTACCACAGTTACCCATGTAATCAGTGAATGCGCTGTATGCACAAGCACCAGTAAATGTACTGCTGATATCTGTTGTATCACCAAGAACTACTGTTGCTCCGCCAAGTGGGAATGTGTATGTGATTCCATCAACGTTCAATGCATCGCCTGTAGCTTGGAAGCCCATGATACTTGCTGATTCAGTAAGAGTAGCTCCAATATCAGTTCCAACAGAATTACCAATATCAATAGTTACATCTAGTGAATCTTCACCAGTGAAACTTGTTGATAAACCAATATTCATTT
>CACMTJ010000003.1 GCA_902616595.1 uncultured Prochlorococcus sp. | reverse complement strand
TCTTCTATATTAATTCCTTTTAGTTCTCCTATAACTTTGTTTAATTCATCGATATTAATCATTCCATTTTGATCATATTTAACTTCACCATCACTATTTAAAATAATGGTTTGTGGAATTAATCCGTTCCAATAATAATTAGGTTCATTTCTAAGATCAGACTTTTCTTTATCCTGTAATTCATCAGTTGTTAGAGCAATGATATCTATATTATTTCTCCATATCAAATCTAAACCGGAAATTATAGGAGCCATAGCTTTACTTTCTGAGCTATCGTCAAGATAAAAAAATAAAACTGCGACTCTTTTATTTTTTAATGATTCCTGAAGTGTTGTCTGGGGAGGAACTATAGCCCCATTACCTGCGTATATAGGAAAGATGTTGCCATCGTAACTATCAGAATCTCTAGAGGCATTTGCTTTATATGGACTTAAGAAAATTAATGCTATTAGGATCCATTGAATTATTTTCATTAAAGTTTAAAAACTTACTTTGAACTTGATCTTCCTAATCCTTGAAGGATTCCTTTCCCCACTAAACCGATAGCTTTGCCAACAACCTTTGTAAGGAAAGTTACGAAAAGGTTACCGATATATTTTACCGCAACTTCCAACTGCGGTGCTACGGCATCTCTTATCTCCACTAACAATGTAACTTGTTTTTGTAGCCATTCTAGATTCTCTAATTCTTTCTCCCTATTTTCATTTTTGAAGTAACGGGTAAATTTTTTATCGATAATATCAATATATTCTCGTTTACTCTCATATAAATAGATAGGCATATAAATATAGTCATGCCAGCGATTGTAGTTATTGATATTATTTCTAAATCTTTCAAAATTTCTTGTCGATTGTAATTCGGGATTTATAAGTACAGTTCTTAATTCAGGCCAAGAAGAACAAATATTAAATATTTCTGAAGCTAATAAATTACAGTTCCTTATGGTCCAATTTGAAATTATATTTTCAAGAATCAAAAATGATTCTGTTTCATATAAAGGGAGCAATTTCCCATCATAGTCAAGAGCTTCATTTTTAATAATTGGCTCAATAAACATTATTGATTCATGTGATTCTCTATCTATCTCTTCGCAACTTACCTCACTATAGATAAAATCATTTATTGAGATAGATTCGCTTCCTTTTTTTAATCGAAAATAGCTTTCTGTGATATTTGAAATTGTATTAACTTTAAGTTCTTTTATAAGAGAATTTAAATCATCTTTAAAATCTTTCTCCTTATAGTTTTCTTTAATATTTTTTACTAAATTATCTAACTCATCTAACATTTTGCAAATTAGTCTTGAAATAAATTCTTTCTTTATCCCAGAGAGAATTATTGATGAATTATTAAATTCAACCTGTAAGTTAGTTGAGCTATACCTTTCTTTTAGTCTATCTAATATTAAATTCCATATTTCTGTAGAGTTTTTATCTTTAATGAATACAGTATTCTTATTTTCAAGATTAATTTTATTTTCAGTGTAAACTGCCTCTGTATAAAGTTCAAGTGAATTACCCCATAAGAAAATTAGAAAAGATTTTGCAGTAATAAGTTCTCTTAATCTTCCTTTTAAAATGAATTTATAAAATTCTTGTGTTGAATCAGAGTTAACATATTTGAATATATAATTGATTTCAGAATCTATTTGTTTAAGACCTGAAGTTAGAATTTTTTGACTAAAAGTGAGAGGCTTGTTTTCGTTTAATTGAACTTTGGAATTATTTTCAATATCAAATACCCTTCCTCCATTTAAAATGGTATCCATAGATTCAAGAACTTTTTCTGCACTGGGATTTAAAAGAAAACCTTCAGCATTCAATGATGGAGTGGTATTTGCTTCATAAACAATGTCGCCAGAGAGAATTATAAGGAACTTTGACTCATCATATCTTTCTCTTAATTTTAATAATTCTAATCTTATAAGATCTTCTGATTGGAAATTAAGAACATTCCATATAACTAAATCGGGAGTTTGTTCACCTGTTCCATTATTAAAATTAATATCTAAATTTCGGTCTAGTGATGTTAACTTAAGCGATAAAGATTCTGCTATTAAGCTTGGAGCAATAATCAATATCGATTGTTTTGAAATTAATTCCAAGACTAGATTTCTTATCTCTTATACAAAATTAACTAACAATTACTGCAAATACCAGCCTTAAATCAATTTTTATACTCTTTTAAGCGTAGTAATTTCTGTTTAGATCAAAGTCATTTAATCTCTCTGATGACAATACATTATTCGCTTCGTTTATTGTGAATTTATTTTCATATAGAGCTTTACCTACAATTACTCCAAAGAGTCCAGAATTTTCATATTTTACTAATGATAATAAATCAGAAATTGAACCAACACCTCCTGAGGCTATTACTGGAATATCTGTAATCTCAAGGATGCTTTTTATGAATTCTTCATTAGTCCCTTCTAAAGTCCCATCTGTATTTATATCTGTAACAATAAAACTAGCAATTTTAAATGAAGAAAACTCCTTTACTAGATCTGTGGCAAAAATATTAGATTGCTCAAGCCAACCCCTTGTACTAACTTTTCCATCTTTTGCATCTATCCCAACAATTATCCTTCCAGGAAATTTATTTGATAAGTTTTTAACTAGTTCTTTATTTTCTATCGCAGAGGTTCCCATGATAACTTTCTCAATACCATAAGAAAATAATTGTTCTATCCTTTCTTGAGACCTTATCCCCCCACCTATTTGAATAGGTATGTTAACTGTTTTTGCAATCTTTTTTATTGATTTATCATTTGTTGGGGATCCAGTTTTTGCAGCATCCAAATCAACTATATGTATATATTTTGCTCCTTCACTCTCCCAAAATTTAGCCTGCTCATGAGGCTCTTTAGTGAAGTCTTTTCTTTTATTAAAGTCGCCTTTAAAAAGCCTTACACACTTACCATTCATTAAATCAATTGCTGGTATTAGGTCCATAGAATCATCCTTTTCATTAATTACTTATTAGTAGTACTATTCAATATGTAATTCTATTTAAGATTACTACTTCAGTTAAATATTTTTTGAATATGAAAATTCTTGTAATGGGTGGCACTAGATTTGTTGGCAAGTCTTTGGTTGGAAAGTTATTAAGTAAAAATTATGATATTGATATTTTCACGAGAGGTAATAAAAGTAATCCTGAAAAAACAAATTTAATTAAGGGTGATAGAAATAATTCAGAAGATATCTTCAAGCTAAGAAATGAAAAGTATGATGTTGTTTTTGATATTTCTGGACGAGAGTTAGAACAAACCAAACTTCTTTTAGAAAATTTAGATAACTCTTTCAAGAGATATATATATGTAAGCTCTGCAGGTGTTTATAAAGATAATTGTGAACTACCTTTATCCGAAGTTGATCCTATTGATCAAGAAAGTAGGCATAAAGGAAAGTTTGAGACAGAAAATTGGTTAATAAACCAAAAAATTCCTTTTACAAGTTTTAGACCTACTTATATTTATGGACCTGGAAATTATAATAAAATTGAAAACTGGTTTTTTGAAAGATTATTTACTAAAAAATCTATACCAATCCCTGGTGACGGTTCTTTAATTACTCAGCTAGGCCATGTTTCTGATCTAACTGACGTAATGATTAGGTGCATAAATTTTGAAAATTCCAAAAATAATATTTACAATTGTTCAGGTGAAAAAGGAGTAACAATAAAGGGTTTAATTTATTTCTGTGCGAATGTTCTTGGATTAAACCAAAATGAGATTTCTTTAAGAACATTTGATTATCAAAAATTAGATCCTAAGTCTCGAAAGGGATTTCCAATTAGATTAAATCATTATCATACTGATATCTCTAAGATAAAACGTGATTTAGAGTGGGAGCCAACTTTTGATTTATTTAACGGTCTAAAGGATAGTTTTGTGAATGATTTTAATAATAAAAAGAGTGAGGAGTTTGATGAAAATTCAGATAATATTCTTTTTAATTCTTAAATAGCCTAATAAAGTCACAAAAGTCAGGATGAATCCTAACCAATAAAAAATTAAAGCCAAATTATTCAATAAGCTAATTTTTAATGGTGTAAAGAAGGTAATTACTGAAATAAAAAAGAAAAATGTTTTATATTTTCCTAACATTGATGCTGGTAAACCGTCTTTTGTTGAGTTCCTTAGGCTAGAGATAATTAATTCTCTAAATAAAATTAATGACAAAGACCAGAAGGGTATGAAATTATTTTTACAAAGAAAGGTCAAAGGAATTAAATATAATACTTTATCGCTTAAGGGATCAAGGATAGCTCCTAATCTGGTTCTAAGATTAAATTTCCTTGCAATTAACCCGTCAAAATAATCAGTTAAACCTCCAATAATAATCAATATAAAGACATAAAAAGGTCTGTTAATTTCTAAAAAAAGTATTAATGGAAATACAAGGAAAAGGCGAGATATCGATAATAAATTGGGAATATTCAATGCCAAATTTTTAAGATTTTTTCTTAATGACAAATTAGTGTTTGTATATAAAAAATATATTACACTCTCAGCAAGCTTAAATTTTAAGTAAAAATTTTAAATGGTTTTTGATGCTAGATTCTAAAATTTAATTTAAATCCGAATACTAAAGATTATAAACTCAACTTTTGTTTATGATTAATAATGTTTTATATTACAAAATTATTCCTTATATCTAATGCAGCCTCATAGCCTAAAGCTATCTCCAGAATCTGATTTGATAAATTCAATTAAAGAATATTCTTTATCGAATAATTTATACGGTTATGTTTCTGGAGTGGTTGGTAATCTTAGAACAGTTTGTATTCAATGCCCAGGTAATCAAGAGATAAATAAATTTGAAGGGAATCTAGAGATAGTTTCTTTAAACGGACATTTTAATAAAGGAGATGTTCATTTACATTTGAGTTTTGCAGATGAGGGATGTAATGTGTTTGGCGGGCATCTTGAGGAGGGATGTATTGTAAAAAAAGGGACTGATATATTATTACTTTCTTTTGAACAGAAAATTATTAATATCTCAAATCATGATTTAATCACTAATGAATCACGTGTAAAAGCATATATTTTAAAGGATTGTCCTTGGTCTAAAAGAGCAATTAGGTTGCTTAATTCTTTATCTATCCCTCATGAAGTTAATCTAATAGACAATGATGAGAGCTTTCAAAAAATCATGGCTCAAAGTAGCCATAATACTTTCCCTCAAATATTTTTGGATAATAAATTTTTTGGAGGATATGATGAACTTTCAGAACAAGCAAAATTGGATAACTTAATTTCATTTAAGTAATCTAAATTTTTTAACTATCACGATTAGTAAGCTTTTCAGCAACTAATTCTTCCTCTAACTGCTTTATTAATCTTGATACAAGACTTTGAAATTCTGGTTGACAGCCTTTAAATGCAGCTTTATGTCTTATTGGCTCATTTCTAGTTCTTAAATCAGTAAGCATTAATTGTAATGCGTCAATTTTGGGATTTATTTTCATAGTTTTAATTTATATATTTACATCTTTTAAATCATTTGCATAGCTTTTTTAAAAGATATCTTTTTATTATCATTCGAACTTGTAACTTCTATTAATTTATTTATGGATTCTTTGTTTTTTAAAGAATCTATACAACATTGCGCAACTAATCTTCTTGGGATTGATCCATTAATTTGAGTATCCTCTTTTGAATAATTTATATTTTCTGATTTAATATCTTCATTTTCCTTTAATCCTCCAGGCCTAATAATAGTCCATTCAAAATTTGAATTGCGTAGAAAGTTTTCACCTAATTTCTTCCAAATAAGAATTAAACCAAATAAGTTTAATGGGTGAAATAATTTACCAGTACAAAGGGAACTAACTAAAATAACTCTTTTAATACCAACTCTTTTGCAACTCTCTAATTGCCTGTATACACCTAATGCATCAACCTTTGCAGGACCGGTTAAATCTAATGATGCTCTTGCTCCAGTCGCAATTATCAAAGCATCAATATCTTTTAAAGCTTCATCAAGTTCTCCTTTTTTGTCTAGTGAAACCCTAATTGTTTCTAAACGCTCTAGTCCTGCTGAAACTTTTGAATTCTTTCTTATGATTTGCCTTACTTTATATCCTTTCTTAACTGCTTCTTCGGAAATTCTATAACCTGTTTTCCCCGATGCACCAGTAATTGCTATTTTCATGATTAAAAAACTAATTTAAATATTATATAAATTTCTTAAGGCTTTTTACATATAAATTTCTTTTTTCTTTTGGGATAAAGAGTGTGACATAAATAACATTTTGTTCCATCACAACCTCTTGCTGTGCAGTATTCTCTGCCATAAAAGATTATTTGCAAATGTAAGGTATTCCATTCATTAACTGGAAAAATTTTTTTTAGGTCTTTTTCTGTTTGAACTACGCTATCTCCATTTGATAGACCCCATCTTTGTGCCAACCTGTGTATGTGAGTATCTACTGGGAATGAGGGTATTTTAAAAACTTGAGACATTACAACTGATGCTGTTTTATGACCAACTCCGGGAAGAGATTCAAGCTTCTCGAAAGAATCTGGGACCTTACCACTATGCTTCTCTATCAATAATTTAGATAAGTTATAGATGTTCTTGGATTTTTGATTAGATAGTCCTAAAAATTTTATGTATTCGTAAATGCCATTAATACCTAGCTGTATCATCTTTTCAGGATCATCTGCAACCTTAAATAAGTTTTTTGTTAATTCATTAACTTTCTTATCTGTTGATTGAGCACTTAATACTACGGCAACTAGAAGTGTATAAGCATTTGTATGGTCAAGGGGTATTGGTGGCGACGGATATAGTTTTTTGAGTTCCTCGCGTATTATTTCTGCTCTTTCAGACTTTCTCATTAAATTTTAAAATTAGAGGGGTGTATAAAATTATACAAGGGATATTTTAGGTGAATATTTTCTGCTAACTTAATATATTTGAATAAGAAGAACTTAGTGAAAAATGATGCGTTAATAATTGATGATTTGCATCATAAATATGATAAGAGAGAATGTTCAAATTGGATATTAAACGAAATTAACCTGAAAATTGAAAATGGCGAATTGTTAGGGTTGCTTGGTCCTTCTGGTTGCGGAAAAACTACTCTTTTAAGATTAATTGCGGGGTTCGAATACCCCTCTAGAGGGAGGATTTCACTAAATGATAAGGAAATTTCAAGCAGGGAAAAAATTCTTAGTCCTGAGAAAAGAAATATTGGTATGGTTTTTCAAGACTATGCACTTTTCCCTCACTTAACTGTTTTGGAAAATGTAATTTTTGGTTTGAAAAACAAAAAAGACAGATCTAGAGTTGATTATTTATTAAATGTTGTTGGTCTTGATAGTTTTGTTGGAAAGTACCCACATGAACTATCTGGAGGTCAAAAACAAAGACTCGCAATTGCTAGAGCTCTTGCTCCAGGTACAAATTTTATTTTATTAGATGAACCTTTTTGTAGTCTTGATTTGCATGTCAAACTAAAATTGAGAAGTGAACTTCCTAATATTCTAAAAGGTTGCAATGCAAGCGGATTGATGGTTACTCATGATCCGGAAGAAGCGATGTCAATTTGCGATAAAGTCGCCGTTATGAATGATGGAAAAATACATCAAATTGATACACCAATTAACCTTCTTAATAAACCTAAGACCATATTTGTTAGTAGTTTTATTTTGGGCAATAATGTTATTAATCTCAAAAAAAATGGTAATTCATATATTTCTTGTTTAGGTGAAATAAATTGTTCAGAGTATTTGAAAAATACAAGTATCAAAAGTCTGTCAATTTCGCCTAAATTTATTTCAATTAATAGATCAGAATCTGGTGACGCGATTGTTATATCTAAAGAATTTTTTGGAGAATTTCTTATATATAAAGTATCTATTAATGGAAACATATTAAGGGTTAGAACTGATATTAATAATCTTCTGAATAATGGTGATAAATGTTCTCTTTCTATTAATAAAAATATTTATTATTTTTTATATCCTGGAGCACATAAGGTACATATATAGAATTTATTTATAGGCAATTACACTTGCCTCCCTTCCAATTAGAGCATTTTTTCTTTTTACATTTCTTTTTTTTGCTTTTATATATTTTTTTAGTTAATAGCAGTTCAGAAAAACTGTACTCTAAATTCATTTATAGTATTGCGAGTGATTTTCATTATCATATTATTTATTTTAATTTAAAGGATTTATTAATTACTAATTTATACAAAATGTTGTATTATTTATTTAGATACTTAGTTGAATATGAATGAAAATAATTTAAAAACAAAGAAATTAATTAATTTTGGTCCATCTGGCAGAGCTGTTGCTCAACCGATAGATAATAGTTTATTGGATAATATTTTTGAACATCTAACAATGGAAAGATATGCCAATGTTCAATATTTTTCTATGTATCTATGGTTTCAAGAACGTGATTTAAATGGATTTGCCTCTCATTTTCTAAGTGAATCACAAGGCGAAATGGAACATGCTCAGAAATTTGCAGATTACTTAATCGCTAGAGGACAAAGCGTAAAATTAGATGAAATTCCTGCACCCGTTCAAACATGGGATTCTATAGAGGAGTTGATTTCTTATTCTTTTAATATGGAGGCTGATTTAACTTCATCTCTACAACAACTTTATTCTATATCAGAAAGAATTTCAGATACAAGAACTAACGTATTTTTAGATCCTATTATAGAGGCTCAAACACAATCGGAAGATGAATTTGCGAACATACTAGGCAAGGTAAAGTTTGCTTCTAATCAACCTTCGGCAATATTACTAATAGATAGTGATTTAAAGAAAAAATAAATTACTTTCAAATTTATTTTCATTCAATGTCCTTTTGGTTATTTCAAAAAGTAAATTCGAAAAGTTAATTTTCTCATTATTTTTATTTAAGAGTTTGGCTATTTTATTAATCTCATTAACTCTTTTAAAAATATTTTTGTTTTCAGCATATAATCTTCCCCTCAATGCTTTATTTTTTGTAGTTTTATAGGATTGCCTGATATTTCTGAGTCTATTCGATAAAACATCAACTTCCATCAACAAGTTGTTTGTAAGTGAATGTGATTCCTTCATGTTTTTATAGCGGCGATGTTTCAATAAAAGAAGGGGCAACACTGACTGTTTGGGTCCCGATAGGAGCTATTAATAACTCAGATGATCTTAATTTAGAAATTAATCTTGTTGATGTTACTCGTGTAGAACCGATTAATTCGCCAATCCTTTCGTGAGTTAACCTAAAAGGTAACTCACACCATTGGCCACATCTTCTACCTAGACGATTTACTAGTATTGAAAACAAGGCTTGTAATCGCTGTTCTGCATTTCCTAAGTGTCTAATCCTAAGAAGTTGCAAAGTCCATTCATTTACTGCATCGAAACCCATATTCTCATCAATATTTACATTGCTGTGAAACGACAAATCTGTTAGTGCTTCAACGCAGACACCTTCGCTACATAAAAGGTCTGTCCTTAATTGATCTCCTGATTGTAAAAATGCGAGCGTCATTCCTTCTGTTTCTTCACAAGGACAATAAACTCTTGCAATTCCACTCTCGACTTCAAGGCAAGTCCCTTTTGGCCTTGATGAAGGATCTATTAATACGGATTGTCCAGTTATTATCCTTACTAATTTTGACGGAGATTCTCCATAATTATGGAAATTCATTAATTTAAATATGATAATGAGAATTATTATCAATTATGCACTATAAATTTACCTATTGCAATAGATTCTCATTATCATATAGATTCTGAAGTTTTTCTTTACAAAGTATTTAGCAATATAATTTAGATAGAATTGCAAAAAATTTTATTTTAGATGAGCCTAAATAGAGTTTGTTTTAACTGTGGAAGTTCTTCGTTTGTCTCAGATCGTTCTTTAGGAGGTAAGATTATCTGCTCTAAATGTGGATCTTCTTCATTTAAAAATAAATCCTCTTCATTTTTAAAAAGCAAAAAGTTTGTATTTCTTGCTATTGCCATAGCTATTTTTATAATTGTTATTTAGATAATCTGTTTATATTCCAAAGTCCATTATTTTTAGCCACCTCTACATCAATGCCGTATAACTTATTAAGATTCTCACTATTTATAACCTTATTTTGATGACCATCAGCGATTATCTTGCCATCTTTTAGCATTAGGACGCGATCATATATTCTTGTAATCATAGAGATATCATGAGTAACGCAGAAAATTCTGGTATTTAATTTTGATAATTCATTAATCTTATCAACTACAAAAAACTTTGATTTATAATCTAAATTTGCAATTGGTTCATCTAGGATCAAGATATCTGGTTTTTTTATTAACGCCCTAGCAATGAGAGAAATTTTTTTTTCTCCATCTGATAAATAGGAAAAATATTTTTTAGATAAATTAGAAATATTCATTTTCTTCATTATTTTTTCAACCTTATAAGAGTCTCTTTCAGATTTATTTTGTACGTAACAATACCTACCGTATAGTCCACTTAAAATTAAATCAAATACTTGCAGATTTGGATTTATTCTATTTTTTATATCGTTATTTACGGTACTTATTCTGTTTCTTAGTTCCCATAAATTTATAAGTTCTTTGCCAAATATTTTTAATTTCGATTCATTAGCAATTACAGGATATATGTTTCTATTAATTACTTCTATTAATGATGATTTCCCTGAGCCATTTGGTCCAATTAATATTACATTCTCTGAATACGCTATCTTTAAATTTAAATCTTTAATTACTCTAAAGCCATTTTTAAAACAATTTATATTTTTTGCCTCAAACCAAAAGTTATTAACCACTAGAGCTTATTGCTCCAAAATATAATTAATTGAATTGAGCTTAAAATAAATATCAAAAGATAAAGCCAATTCAACCATGAAGGTCTATTTACTTTCTTCATAAATTATATTATTAACATAAAAAATAAAAGCGGAGCAATAAATCGTATAAATGTTTTTCTTATAATATTTATATTATTTATGATTTCTAATTTCTTTACCTCAGGTGGATATTTCATTATAACTTTGTCGTATACATTGAGATTTTGAGTTTTATTAATATTTCTCCAAGGTTCATCTTTATCTTCAGATTTCTTATACCATTTCCAAAAGTAATTTATTATTCTATCTTCTCCCAATAATTTTATTTCATCTTTACTTACATATCCCATATTGTGATTATATGTTTGCGTTTTTAAAATCATATAATCCTCATCAAATATCTTATAAAAAATCTTTCTTTGATTCTCTTTAAATAATAAGAGGTTGTTAAGTAGTTTATTTTGTAGAAATTTCCTATAGTGCCTAACTATTACTCTTGCTTTGTTATCTCCTAGTGGAATATGATCTAAAACTTGTAAATATCTAGCTGCAGAAGGATCGCCTTTATAAATTAATATCCGTCCAGGTGGGATATATTTTATCCGGATAAATTCATTTTTAGGGTTGTTCTTGTAGTAGTAAATACTTTCAATATATTTAGGTGTAACATTAATTTTCTGGTTGAAACTAACTAGTACATTTTTATTAACATCTTTATCAGGAATTGTATCGCCGTGAACCCAAAATAGATGAAGGATATCTAAGTGATTTTCAATTATCCTTGACCAATCACATTTAAAGTCGACTAAAGCTTCTTCAAAAACATAATTCTTTTCTGAAAAACCATTATCAGTTAAATCGTAGTTACCTATTGGTGAATCTTCACTAATATTGTTTAAATCGGTGTCGGATTTTTTAGAGTAATGTACAAAAATATATCCATTCTTTTCTAGAGCTTTGTATTGAGATAAGTGAATCCTTTTGGCATAGTTATCGTAGTTATTATCAACTATGTGACTACATGTTATTCTATCTAGATTTTGACAACTTCCACCAGATGAGAATTTAGCTCCATGATATGGACAGGTTATAACTCCATCTGATAGTGTTCCTCCAAAAAAAGAGGCTCCCCTATGTGGACAAATATTTTTAATGCACCTAACGTTTTCATTCTCATCTCTATAAAGAACAAGAGGCTCATTATAGAGAGAAAAATAATTAAGGTTATTTTTTTTTAGTTCTTTTGAAGGACAAATAGCATACCAACCAAATAAACCTATTTTTAATTCATTTTGATTTTCTCTAATCTCTAACGAGTCAATTTTTACTACCGTTCCTTTTTTAAATGGCTTAAGAACGGTATTAAAGTCTTTTGATTTAAAAAAATTAATTTGTCTGTTTTCCATAAATTAATTTCTTTTTTAATTGACTGTTTATCTTTCGGAACTATAACCCAAGTAAATAATCAATTTCTTATTAAAAAGAAAATTCTCTATTATTTGTAGCAATAATTATGTAGTTATTGAAAAATATTGATTACCCGTCATATTTATGTATGTTTATTTCATGTTTTTGTATCTTTTGTGATTCTTTCAAATTTTTTATGTAATCAATAGCATCATCAATATTTTTGTGGAAATTACACTGGCCTAAATAACAACCTATAAATCTTAAAAATTTTCTCTTGCCACCACTAATCTCATATCTATGTATAGTTCCCCCATCTATAGGAGCGTATATAAGTTCTGGTAGTGCCATATTTAATTTGTATTTAATACTCAATTAAACAATAATTCATGTTCAAATACATTTCCATAGCTCAATTCATATATTTAATAATTAATTTACTTATTTTTGGATAATTATTAATTGAATACCCAAGTATTATTTGTTTTCTATAAATTATTAGCAGGGGATTTTACTATACCAAAAGCATTTAGGTGTTTTTTAAAAAACTACCAAAAAAATTCAAACTTTAAAGTACTCATTTAGATAGTTTATATCTTCAAAAATATGAAATAACTGTTTTGTTCAAAAATTTTTTAATTTCTATATTTTTAATAAAACTTAGTCTGCAAAGTTAAATTCTAAACTATATTAATCCTGAAATTTATGAAATTTTATGATCAAAAGAGTTTTTACGATATTCATTTTAACTTTGCTTCTTCTATTTAATAGTCCAGTTTACTCATTAGATACTTCCTCTAAAACTCTTGAAAAGTATACTAAAAAGATTTCTAATAAGTTCACTAGAACTTATTGCAACACTACCAAATTCGGGATTTCTTATGATGGAGCCTTGGCATTTGCTATTGGAGAGACTAATAAGGAATTTAAAAATAATAAACTCAATAAGTTTATAAATTATTCTCTATTAAAAAATTCAATAGTCAATGATTTAGAAAATAATTGCCAAGTTTATGATTTTGCTATTAGTAAATTAGAAAATTTAAAATTCAACTAGAAAAATGTAAATTGTTAAAGTCTTATTTTTTACCTATCCAATCATTGGGTTTCTCCATCATCCATTCGAAAACCCCCTTTGCATCAAGGTTTTTAGATGCATAAACGAATAAAACTGGAAATATTAAAATTACCGCGCCAATAACGGCTAACTCTATCTTGCCGATCCCCATCTCAGCTATCGTTAAAGCAAAATAATTAATCATTATCTTTATTGAATTAAAATTTATATCTACATAATTTACAAAAAATTTTAATTCTTTTATTTTTCTATGAGAAATCTTAATTTTTTATATTGAAAGATATTTGTATAAAGTACCTATTTTATTGGTGCAGACTTTTTAATAATTTTAATATGCTTCTGTTTGATGGTTATGAATCATGAAATTATTGTTTTCACACCTATTTTTTCAGTATTGATTGGATTTATAGTGTTTAGAATTTTAAAAAAAAGAAAGAGATCAGCTAAAAGTATTTATAAATTAATAGATGATTTAGAAAAAAAATACATTTATTAATTTCTTTTGTAGTAAGAAATTTAATCAAATTCTATACCAACTTCTTCTTTTAAATCTCTTTCCAAATCTGGAAGATGTGGTTCAACCCAATGGTCTTTGTTATCAATACCAGCTGCATTTACATAATTCATAATGTGTTGATCAACTTGCTTGTAAAGATCATGCAAATTTAAATCCATACGAATATCATGCGCAATTTCAGAGACTTGTTTTTCAGTTAGACAATGATCGGGATGAAGTAAATCACAACATGGAATTCTCTTCTCAATCAATTCATTTAAATTGATTTTTATTTCGTAATCTTGATGAACAGTCATCTATTTTATATCTTTGTTTTTATTCTAATTAAGTTCAAGGTTTTGTATATATTTAGTCAAGAAACAAAGTTTTTTTATTATGAAGTGAATAATTTCAAATAAATAGATCTTCTAATTCTTCATACAAATCATCATTTTCTTTTTCTTTAGGGTCAAGGTGATCTAGTGAAAGTTCTTTTTTTGAGGTGTAGAAAAGATATCCAAGGGCTCCTAGAAGTAAAGTTGTTGGTAAAATCATTAGCATTGAATTGACTTATAATGAATATAGTGCAACACTTATTACAGTCAAGTGCCGAACTTTAATTAATTTATAAATGCCTACCAAAAAAAAAAGAGTTGGTTTTATCCCTAGAGAAGATGTTATGAGAATAATTGATAAGTTGAGCATTGAGAACAATTTAAGTAATTCAAAAATAATAAGTATTTTGGTAGAGGAAGCACTTTCCATAAGGGGCATATTTAATAAAAATAATGGTAAAGCAACAACATCATTTCAAAAGATTGAAGGACATTTACAAAACTTATCTGATAATTCTGCTGACTTTATAGATAAATCTGAACCCTCAATCGATACTAAATTAGTAAATCATCTTAATCCAAGTAATTTTAGCCATTTAACTGAAGTAAATAAGGAGGCTTTTGACTTGGAAACTTATAAAAAGTTTTTATCATTCCTTAAATTTCAGGAAATGACAGAAAAATATGATAAATAAGGAGTGTTGCATAGTGCTGTACTGTGCGTTAAATTTAATTTGTATTTATAGGAGATTTTCATATTAAAATTTATTCACCATTTTAAAATCCTAAACTCAATAATCTATAAAGTATTTGTTCTTATGAATTCATCTTTCCCATTTTTATCTGTAAATCTCCTTCCTCCAGAAAGATTATATTGTAATTTTAGTTATTGGAGTTCTTTGTTCTCTCAGGATATGCAAATTTTATGGGATAGAGCTCATGGAGTACCTTTAGAAAAACTGCCAAAAGGCCTTTCTGACATGATTTTTCCGTATTTATTGCTTGCACTCTCAGACTATAAGACTTCGCAAATAAATAAAATGAATGGAATAGGATTAGACAATCTATTAAGCCTTTGGTTTGATAAGTACTTATTAAATAGAAATGGTTACTTCGAGCTAATTAAAAAATAATATTTGAAATTAGCTATTAATATCAAATTTGATTGCTAAAAAAAATTTATTGCTTTTAAACATTTTCTAAGTGATTCTTTACGAATTGGCACATCAATAGTCTTGCTATAAATATATTAAATGGTTTGATGATGAATTCTTTAAATTTCTTTTTAGCAAATATGTGTATTGTCGTTTTGATATTGCTAATCAGGAGAGATATAAAATTAAGAAAAGCAAGATAAATGAAATTTAATTCAAAAACCCTAAGCTTGATATTAAATCTGTTATTTTGCTTGTTTATTTTTATTATTTAATTTTTTAGTTTTTATTCATTAATTTTAAAGAATTCAAAAATTAATATTCAAATTTGGTTGACTTTTGTTGTTAATGCGATGATAATGGCAAAAATAAATTTTAATTGTGAATCCTCTTTCAGATACTTTTGATGATTTTGTTGATGATTTACTTTCAACAGATGTTAATTTGTTGAAAGGGGAACTTGATTTTCTGCTTATGCAACATTTATTTAATTATATAAATTTTAAGCATATTAATAAAACTGAAATTGAAGAAAACGAATCATTAGCTGCTTAATTTTTTATGAAATTTTTTTATGAAAAGTTATGGGTTCCATTTTTTGGTTATATTTTATCAAAATTCGTTTTTTTAATTGAAGGTAAAAAGCAAAATTCTAAAAATAAAAATAAAAATAAAAATATAAATATAAATTAATTACTTTTTGTCTTTATAAAGTATTTTTAAATACATAATCTATGAGATTATATTTTGATAACAACAAAAGTTGTGCTTTAAATTTACGAATATATGCATGGTTGGAATATACATAATCGCTTTTTAGCAAATTAATATGAACAAAAATAATATGTTGAAGCCATATACAGTGCATTACCGTGATTTTCAAAATATAAGATTAGAAAATTGTTTTTATGCTTTTGACGCTTACGAGGCTAGAACACTAGCAATGGAATTTAATAAGTATATTAATGAGCATCCAAACAGTATAGACCTAATAAGATGCGAAAAATGATTTAAAATTTTTTTAATTTAAAATAAAAATTTATTTAAACACTTAAGAATTTATCAATAACTGCTTGACTCAATTCGCTAGTGTTTCCGCTAGCAACAATACCTCCGCGTTGCATCGCATAATATCTATTGGCTTGCCTCACAAAATGCAAGTGCTGTTCAACTAATAAAACACCAATTCCAGTATCCCTAATTATCTGGTTAATTGCATTTTCAATGTCTAAAACTATATTCGGCTGAATACCTTCCGTTGGTTCGTCAAGCAATAGAAGTTGAGGTTTGCCTAGCAATGCTCTCGCAATAGCTAATTGCTGTTGTTGTCCTCCACTAAGATCTCCTCCTTTCCTTTGAAGAAAATCTTTAAGGATTGGGAAGAGATCATAGATAAATGGATCTATTTTCTTGTTCTTAGATAATCCACCTGGGAGAGACTCCATCCCTAACATAAGATTCTCTTCAACTGATAGGTATGGAATAATTTCTCTCCCTTGAGGTACGTAAGCCATTCCTTTCCTAGCTCTCTGATGAGGTGCTTTTCTGTTGATATTTTCACCAATCAAATAAATATCTCCTTTTTTTTGTTTTAACAAACCAATTAGTGATTTCAATAAAGTTGTTTTGCCGACTCCATTTCTTCCAATCAAACAAACCATTTCTCCTGATTTAACGTTTAAATCTACATCTCTAAGAATATGACTCTCGCCATAATAAGTATTTAACGACTTTATTTCGAGTAAATTTTCCATAACTAGTCCTCAGGTCTTCCTAAATAAACATCAATAACTTTTTTGTCTTTTTGTATAGTTTCCATTGTTCCCTCACATAATACTGTGCCCTGATTTAATACTGAAACATTACTATCAAGTCTTCTTATAAATTCCATATCGTGATCTATTACCACTACTGTATTTTCGCCTGATAAAGATTTTAATAAATCAGCTGTAAGATCTGTTTCTTCATCAGTTAAACCAGCAACAGGTTCATCTACTAACATTAAATCTGGCTTCTGTCCGACTAACATGGCTATCTCGAGCCATTGTTTTTGGCCATGTGATAAAGATCCAGCTTTAGAATCAACTTTTTGAGCTAAATTAACAATCTTCATCAGACGATCAATCTCATTAAGCTGCTCATCCTTAATACTTTTATTTATAAGGTTTAAGGGACTTTTAGGAGTTGTCACCGATATTTCAAGATTTTCTTTAACTGTTAGATTTTCAAAGATTCTTGGACTTTGGAACTTTCTTCCAACTCCAAGTCTTGCTATTTTATGCTCCTTTCTACCTACTAAAGATTTCCCTTTAAAAATTACTTCACCGTTCGTTGGCTTAACCTTTCCAGTTATTACATCAAGAAATGTTGTTTTGCCTGCGCCATTGGGTCCTATTACAGCTCTTAATTCTCCTTTCTTCAAATTTAAATTAAGTTTGTTGAGAGCTAAAAAACCCTCGAAACTAACTGTAATATCTATTAAATTAAGAAGATCTTTATTATTCATTATTCCCCTCCTTATTGTTAATTTCTAAGCTTGGGTAGGTTTCAATCTTTCTTTTCAACCCAAATCTTTGAAGAAGATTCCTAGGACCATCTCCTTGAATCCATCCTAAAACTCCTTCTGGCAGAGCTGTTACAACTAAGATAAATAACCCTCCTTGAATAAACATCCAGCTAGCAGGTAAAGCTTCACTTACTAGACTTTTTGCATAGTTGATGAAAACTGCTCCTAGTATCGCTCCCAATAAAGTTCCTCTTCCTCCAACAGCAACCCATATAACCATTTCTATAGAAAAGGGAACCGTCATAAATTGAGGGGATACTATTCCAGACTGAACGGTATATAAAGCTCCCGAAATTCCTGCGAGACCTCCAGCAATAGAAAATATTATCGTCTTGAATATAACTGGGTTGTATCCTGTAAACCTAACTCTTGGTTCATCATCTCGTATTCCTATAAGGATATTTCCAAATCTTCCTTTAACTACCCACTTTGCAAAAAACCATGCGGCTATAACTATTAAGGCGGTTATCCAAAAGAATATTCTTTGCATGGACTCAGAGCCTACCATCTGACCAAATAGTTGTGTTACATCTGTTTTTAATCCATTTGTTCCATTTATAAGTTTTTGTTGTCCATTAAAGAAGTTAAAGAATACAAGAAGAGAAGCTTGAGTAAGTATAGAAAAATAAACCCCTTTTATTCTATTCCTAAAAACAAGAAATCCAATTAAACCTGCAACCAATGCTGGAATTATCCAGATAGCGAAGAAGGTAAAAACAGGCGATCTAAACGGTTCCCAGAAAAAAGGTAATTTTTCAACACCATATAAAGCAAAAAATTCGGGAATATTATTTGGAAATTCAGAGGAGCTGGTTATTTGTAAATACATTGCTGCACAATATCCACCTAATGTAAAAAATATACCTTGTCCAAGACTTAGTAAACCTGTATATCCCCAGATAAGATCTACACCAAGTGCAACTATGGATAAGGATAAGTATCTACCTAGAAGGTTTAGTCTAAATACAGGCAGTAGAGTTGGTGCCGCAATAATTAAGGCTATTAATATTATCCAAAATGATAATACTATTTTTTTATCAAATTTAATTTTACCTACGGACATTAGTTTTCAACCATCCTTCCTTTTTGAGGAAATAAACCAGTTGGTTTAAATTGTAAGAATATAACAATTAGTGCAAATATCATTACTCTTGCCATACTTGTGGTCGCAAAAAAGTTAATTGTGTTTGATAAAGGCAAAGGCATATCTGGCCATATTGATAAGAGCCTCCCAGCGCCAATTAAATCAGTCATTATTCCAATTCCAAATGAAGCGAGTACTGTTCCTAATAAATTTCCTACTCCTCCCAGCACCACAACCATAAAACAACCAACTATATAGTTTCCCCCAACATTTGGTCCTACAGAACCTAAAAGAGATACTGCTACCCCAGCAACTCCTGCTAGGCCAGAACCAATTCCAAAGGTTATTATATCCACTTTTTCGGTAGATATACCAAGACAATCACTCATTTGTCGGTTCTGAGTAACTGCTCTTATACGCATCCCCCAAGCACTTTGATTAAGAAATAATGTTATTGCTATTACAGAGATAAGAGTAATGACAATTATCATTAATCTTGTTTTAGGAAATGCAGTGCCAATAATTTCAACTTGACCTCTCATCCATGAGGGTGCTGTTACATCAACATTTCGAGCGCTTGCTCTACTAAGTTTGCTGACAGAGGATGAGATTACGCTACCTGTCAAAACCCCTGTTAAAGCAGCAAATATCCAAGAACTAAATTTAAAATATTTGAAATTTATTGATTCTTTTATTTTTGAAGGGAATGTTGTTGGTAAGAATAAACCAATTAACAGACTTATAACCAGACCGGTCCCATAAGCTAAAGGTACACTTCTGACAAATTGTTGAAGTATTAAGCTTACGCCCCAAGTTGCGAGAAGTGTTTCTAGTGGACTTCCATAAAGCTTTCTTATTATGGTTTTTTCCAGGAGAATGCCTACTACTCCACTAACAATAAAAGCAAGGAAAATAGAAACTATTATGTACGAATTGTAGAAAGGTTTTAAAATAGGTAATTTGAAAATTAATTGTGTTACATATGTTGTGTAAGCCCCAAGCATCATAAGTTCTCCATGGGCAAGATTTATTACACCCATAAGACCAAAAACAATAGCTAGACCTAATGCAGCAACAAGTAGTACGGATCCGATTGCAACACCATTAAAAAGACTATCGAGAAGTAACTCCAATTTAAAAAAAGAAATTATTTGTTTATATAAAATAAAAGGAGGCGTTAACCTCCTTTTATTTTGAAGTATAGGTTTTAATTAGATTAAAGCTTATACTTTTCTCCTTTGGAAGGATCTGTCCAATCGCATGCAAATCCTTTTGAACTTGGATGCTTTTGGTTCCATGCTTGGGGAAGAACAACTCCTGTCTCTTCAAGGATAGTAAATCCTCCCTCTGCATTAATCTCTCCAATTCTTACCGTTTGAGATAAGTGGTGATTAGGCATAACTTCAACAGGACCTTGTGGAGCATCAAACTTTTGTCCAACAAGAGCTTCTCTTACTGCGTTGTCGTCGAATGTTCCAGCATCTTCTACTGCCTGTTTCCACAAGTAGACCATGTTATAAGCAGATTCTTGAGGATCAGCTACAACACGATCTGCTCCCCATCTTTTCTTGAAATTTGCAGCAAATTTCTTAGATGCAGGAGTATCAATTGACATCATGTAGTTCCAAGCACCGTAGTGACCTTCAAGGAACTCAGGACCAATTGTACTAATCTCTTCTTCAGCAATTGAATAATTCATTACGTAGTACCCACTTGAAGGTGTGATACCTGCGTCTTGAATCTGTTTGAAGAATGCAACGTTTTGGTCACCATTAAGAGTATTAATGATTATTCCACCTTCAGGCAAAGCTTTTTTAATTTTTGAGATAATTGGAGCAACTTCAGTATTTCCTAATGGAAGGTAATCTTCTCCAACAACTTTACCGCCTAACTGTTTTACCTGAGCTTTTGTGATTGTGTTTGAAGTTCTTGGGAAAACATAATCAGAACCTACAAGGAAGAAATCTCCACCAGCTGCGGGAGAACGCTTATACATGAAATCTGTAGCGGGTTCGGATTGTTGGTTTGGTGTGGCTCCGGTATAGAAAATGTTGTTAGAACATTCTTGAGCCTCATATTGAATTGGGTAGTAGAGGAACGCATCTTTTGATTCGTAGACAGGTAGCATTGCCTTTCTACTTGCAGATGTCCATCCACCAAATACGACAGGAACTCCGTCTTGGTCTATAAGTTTCTTTGATTTTTCAGCAAAAGTTGGCCAGTCAGATGCACCATCTTCAACGATGTATTCTATTTTGTAGCTTTTTCCGCCAACTGTTACACCACCAGCAGCATTTATCTCTTCAATAGCCATTTTTTCTGTATCAACAAGAGTTGATTCAGAGATAGCCATTGTTCCAGATAACGAATGCAAAATACCAACGGTTACTGTGTCATCGAAACTTCCGGAGGTTCCGCCTCCACCGCAGGAAGTTGCGGTGACCGCAAGTGAGGCAGTAGCTAAACCTGCCAAAATACGCCTTGAAATTCTCATGAATTAGGATAAATTAGGTAATTGACCCTGATTAGGGGGATAAAATAAAAGTTATTAACGAGTGGGGATTCGTTTTGTATCAGTCGTAACTTTTTGTTGAATCCAATATATTAGTAATGAACATTTTTCTAGTTTCGATTGTTGGGTATATGTGATTCTAAAAATTGAGTTATTTCATCAACTCCTGTGCCGCTACTAAGGTTGGTAAAAAACCAAGGTTTCCCTTTTCTCATAAAATCAGTATCACTTTTCATAATATTTAAATCTGCACCAACTTTATCTGCTAAGTCAATTTTGTTTATTAATAATAAATCCGACCTTGTTATCCCTGGTCCCCCTTTTCTTGGAATTTTGTCTCCGGCAGATACATCAATTACATATATAGATAAATCTACAAGTTCTGGACTAAAACTAGATGCTAAATTATCACCTCCACTTTCTACAAAAACAAAATCTAGAGGGTTATATTTATTTTCTAAATCTAAAACTGCATTTTTATTTAATGAACAATCCTCTCTTATCGCGGTATGAGGACAACCTCCTGTTTCTACACCAATAATTCTGCCTTCCTCCAGAATCTTTTTTTTTATTAGAAAGTTAGCATCTTCTTTGGTGTAGATATCATTGGTGACAACTGCTATCTCATAATTTTTTTTCATTCTTAAGCATAGATTCTCTACTAATGCAGTTTTTCCTGAACCTACAGGCCCAGCAACCCCTACTCTCAATTTGCTGCTCATAAATTAATTTCTAAAAAGTTTTGTATAAAGGTCATTATGATTTTGTTGTGCCATAGCTAAACCTACATTGCCAAAATAGATGTCATCAATTTCTTTGTCCATAATTTCTTTAGAAACTTTTGAAATTATTGCTAATAAGTCTCTTTGAATTAATTGTGCTTTTGTTGATCCAATAGGAATAATTCTTAATGCGGCACTAAGTTGATTTGCGCTCCACGTATAGAAAAAATTCTCAACCATTTCTAACTTGTTAATTTCAAAACAATAACAAGCCCAACTCCACGCTAATGACCAGGAGCTTTTTTTATTATTTTCATATAGATATTCAAATCCAAATTCTTTGGTTAAATCAAAGAGAGATTTTGCCATTTGAATTTGTTGTTCTCTCATTTCGTGAGAGTCCTTTGATGAGAGGATCCATTTATCCAAACTCATTAGCTTTTGCATATTCCCTTTTAAATTTTTGCAGTCGTTTATTTCATTGAAAATATCAAAAAAGTCTAGTAAAAGTTTTGCATCGAGTCTTATCTGACCAATTTTTAGTTCACTTATGATTAAGTCTCTCACCGAATTTGAATCTGTTAAATTTTTGTTATGAAGATAACTCTCCATACCCTCCGAATAACAAAATCCTCCAACTGGTAAGTTTGGACTTGTTAATAAATATTTTAATAAGTGACTTTTACTCATGACTATGGGCACCTCTTTCAGGAAAAAACTTTTTTTTAGTATTTTTTATATCAACTTTAAAATTAAGAAGCATATTTTTAATAACATAATCACTTTTTGTTAGAAGAATGCTTTCTTCGATTTCTACTTCCACGTGCCTATTTCCAAGATGATAGGCAGTTTTAATAAGCTCAATTTTAGAATTTGAACTTATTTCAATTAAATCTTCTGTTTTGGCAATTATCTCTACATAAAAATTGGACTCGTTAGTTGAAAGAATATCTCCATCATTTAATTTGCCCTTTCTAGGTAACTGTAAAATTATTTCTTGATCACAATCAGTTAATCTTTTACCTCTTAAGATTCTTCTTTCATCTGAACTTAAGGTAAGTTTTAAAAATAAACCTAACTTCGGTTTTTTCTTAATCCAATCAGTTACAACAATTTGTTTATTCATTCTCATAATCAAAATTTTTGGTTACTTTAATCTAGTAATTAAAGAAAACAATTTATGATTAAAACTTCATGGGAAGGTAATTGTTTCTTAAATTTTTTCAATAATAAAACAAGTTTAGGAAATGTTGATAAAACAATCTTTAAATCTAAATCAACTTCTCCCTATAAATTATTAAAGTCTACGCATGATCAAGAGGGCAGATGCATTTTGCCTGTTCTACATACTGCAGGGGGATTGGTAGGAGGTGATTTACTCTATTTTGAGGTAAATCTTGAAAATAACTCTAAGGTTTTGTTGACTACTTCTTCAGCTCAAAAAGTATATGGATCAGTTGGAAGATCTAAAATTAATCCAAAAGGAAGTTTTTCAAAGCAAAAGAATCTCATAAATATTCTTGACAATTCTCATTTAGAGTATCTCCCCCAAGAAACAATCATCTTTGCAAATGGTTTATATGAGCAAATTTTTAAAGTATCTATTTCAGAAACTTCAAGTTTTTTATTTACTGATTTAATAAGACTTGGAAGATCTTCTTCCGGCGAATCTATTGAGAGTGGAGTTTTTAGGTCTAAATTAGAAATTATGAGAAATAACGATTTACTTGATGATTGGGAATATGTTGATCAGATTGAATTATCTAAGGCAAGTTTTGAGGCCAAGTCAGGTATGGATTACATGCCCGTTTTTGGATCCTTAATTTGGATTTGCGAAAAAGATTTTTCCAAGTCAAAAATAAATAATCTTGTGGGAAATATAAAAAAAATTTTCAATGAAACTAATAATAATAATAATTTATCTATTGGAATCCTTGAAAATGGAATCTCTGTAAGATTTCTAGGAAGTTCTTCTCAAGATGCTAGAAAATGTTTTTTTTGTATTTGGAAACAAATTAGGTCTGTTTGTGGATTTTGTGAGCCAAAATATCAAGGTGTATGGCCTTTACAAGATTCTATGAATTATTAATTATGTTCAGAAAGAACCTTTTTTAAGAATTTATAGATTAATTTTTTATTATGCATCTTTCACCTCAAGAAAAGGATAAATTATTAATTTTTTCTGCTGCGCTCTTAGCTGAAAGAAGGCTTAGTCGAGGTCTTAAGCTTAATTATCCTGAAACAATTGCTTTTTTGAGTTTTCAAGTTCTTGAAGGGGCTCGAGATGGAAAAAGTGTAAGTCAATTAATGTCAGAGGGAACTACCTGGCTTTCAAAATCACAAGTTATGGAGGGCATTCCTGAAATGGTTGATGAAGTTCAAATAGAAGCAGTTTTCCCTGATGGAACAAAGTTGGTTACTATTCACAATCCGATTAACTAATTATGAGTAATTTAATTCCTGGCGAAATAATTCCTGAACAAGGTGAAATCGAATTAAATCTTGGTAAGGAGGTTAAAACAGTAAAAGTTTCTAATTCTGGAGATAGACCTGTACAAATTGGATCTCATTATCATTTTTTTGAAGCTAATAAGGCTTTAATTTTTGATCGAGCGACAACACTCGGTATGCGTCTTGACATTCCTGCAGGAACAGCAATTAGATTTGAACCTGGAGATACAACTGATGTCAAATTAGTTCCATATAGAGGTTTAAGAATTGCAAATGGTTTTAATTCATTGGTTAACGGTTCTTTAGATACTTAAAATTATGTCCTATAAAATTGACAGAAGCACTTATGCGCAAACTTACGGACCCACTACAGGAGATCGAGTAAGGCTTGCTGATACCGAACTTTTTATAGAAGTAGAAAAAGATTTAACTACATACGGAGATGAAGTTAAATTCGGTGGAGGTAAAGTTATTCGAGATGGGATGGGACAGTCTCAAGTAAGAAGAGCTGATGGAGCTGTAGATACCGTAATAACTAATGCTTTGATAGTTGATTGGTGGGGAATTATTAAGGCTGATGTGGGTATAAAAGATGGAATGATATTCGAAATTGGTAAGGCTGGTAATCCTGATATCCAAGATAATGTCGATATTGTTATCGGTGCATCAACAGAAGTAATAGCTGGAGAAGGTCATATTCTTACTGCAGGTTCAATAGATACCCATATACATTTTATATGTCCCCAACAAATTGAAACAGCACTAGCTTCTGGAATCACAACTATGTTGGGAGGTGGAACTGGTCCTGCAACTGGCACAAATGCCACTACATGTACTCCGGGTGCTTTTCATATTTCAAGAATGCTTCAATCTGCAGAAGCATTTCCCATGAATTTAGGTTTTTTTGGAAAAGGAAACTCAACAAACGAGAGCAATCTTATTGATCAGGTTGAAGCTGGTGCTTGCGGATTGAAGCTTCATGAGGATTGGGGAACGACTCCTTCTACCATAAATTCTTGTTTAAATGTTGCAGATAACTTTGACGTACAAGTATGTATTCATACCGATACCTTAAATGAGGCAGGCTTTGTTGAAGATACCATAAATGCTATTGCAGGAAGAACTATTCATACTTTTCATACCGAAGGAGCAGGTGGGGGTCATGCTCCAGACATTATTAAAATTTGTGGAGAAAAAAATGTTCTTCCAAGTAGTACTAATCCAACAAGACCCTATACGAGGAACACATTAGAAGAACATCTTGACATGTTAATGGTTTGTCATCATTTAGATTCTAAAATCCCAGAAGATATTGCATTTGCTGAATCAAGGATCAGAAGAGAGACTATCGCAGCTGAGGATATCTTGCATGATATAGGTGCCTTTTCAATTATTGCTAGTGATTCTCAAGCTATGGGAAGAGTTGGTGAAGTAATAACAAGAACTTTTCAAACCGCTCATAAAATGAAAGTCCAAAGGGGTCCCCTATCGCAGGATTCTGATAGAAACGATAATTACAGAGTAAAGAGATATATTTCTAAAGTCACAATTAATCCTGCAATAGCTCATGGTATTGATAAATATGTTGGGTCTATAGAAAAGGGTAAAATTGCGGATTTGGCATTGTGGAAACCTTCCTTTTTTGCTGTAAAGCCTGAATTAGTTGTTAAGGGAGGGTCTATAGTTTGGTCCCAAATGGGTGATGCAAATGCTTCAATTCCTACTCCTGGTCCTGTACATGGACGACCTATGTTTGCAAGTTTCGGTCAATCTCTAATTAAGAGTTCTTTTACCTTTTTAAGTAAAAATTCAATTGATCAAAATATTCCAAATAAATTAGGCTTACAAAAGCAATGTATTGCAGTAGAAAATACCAGAAATATCAATAAATCACTCTTAAAACTTAATAGTAAACTTCCTAATATTTCAGTTGACCCTCAAACTTATGAAGTTTTTTCTGATGGGGAACTTCTTACATGTGAACCTCTTGATGAAGTCCCAATGGCTCAAAGGTACTTTTTACTTTAGAAGTTTTTAATTAATTCTTTTTTAGTTGTCCTTATATCTTGTGACCCAGCAATTGCCAAATCTTCTTGCAGTTTGTTCTCACAAGATAGAACTCTTGACCAACTTGGTAACTGCTGTGTCGTAGGGCAAGCTAAGTAATCTTCTGTAGCCGGTCTCAATAGTTTCGCAAATTTTTGTACTGATAACTCTTCTTCATGCCTATCATATGGAAGTTGATTAACTGCTGAATCTAATCCAAATTGTTTTACACGATCTTCGCCAACTCTTTTATAAAGAACTTCTAAGGTTGCTAGTTGAGTGCTTGTTAAGGTCTCTGCTTGATGCTCCATGAGACCTCTTAAAACACTGGAAAGTATTTCTGTACACATTTTTTGCAAACCTTCTTTTGATGAATCACCAATATTCTTGTGTTTATGATCAAACAAACCTAGGTCAACTTGAGCTATCTTGGAGGTTCTTACGTTTCTATAAACTTCCGATAATAAACCTATTTCTAAACCCCAGTCACAAGGAATTCGTAAGTTCATAGCAAGGTCTTTAGTGAAAGCAAACTCACCTGCTAATGGATATCTAAATGATTGAAGATATTGTAAAAAGGGACCCTTCCCTACTAACTGCTCAAGACTTGCCAATAAGGGCCCTACAAATAATCTTGTTGCTCTACCTTGCAATTGATTTGTCTCTAAGGATAATCTGCTGTAAAAAGCTTTTACATAAGATATTCCATATGATTCATCCAGAAGTGGAAGTATCATTCTTGAGGGATATAAAGAACTAAAAGTTCTTATGTCAGCATCAAAAAGAGCAACAACTTCTGATTTTCTCGTAGCAACTCCTATGCCTTGCCAGACAGCCCATCCTTTACCTGGAGTTCCTAAAAGTTCTAACCCATTTTTTTCTTGGCTTTTTAATAGTTCTATTACAGAGGGAGAATTAGTCCATTGAACATGAACTGGAAATGGCATTGAGTCAAAAAATGATTTTGCTTCTTTAACTTGCTCAACAGTTTTTGCAGAGAGAGCTAGAACTAATTCATTTAAGCCTGTAAGGTCTTTTAAAACTTCTCTTATGTCTTTTAAAGCTGGTCGCTCAAACTCTTCATATAAGCAAGGTATTAAAATGCTAGTTGATCTTTTTTTAAGACTTTTGTTTAATTCTTTAAGTAAATTTTTTGTTACTCCATATTCATGTATTGTTGTGATTAACCCTTGTTGAAAGTCCATTTTCTAATTGATGTGCAGAATAGTATTAATACTTCGTTGATTTTTTCAAAGTGAAGCAAATTGATTCAGAGAAAAAATTAGATAGATTAAAGATTGATAAATTGTTAAAAACAATTTATTCAAATAATACTACAGAAGAAATTAATTTTATTTCAAATCAATTATTGCAGATTTTGGATGATTTCTCAGAGAAATCTGCTTATGAAGAAAAAAGAGATAAGGAAAGATGGAATCAATCTCATTCGATTTTGATAACATATGCAGATAGTATTTATAAAAATGGTGAGGCATCATTAATAACTCTGAGTAAGTTGTTAGGCCAACATTTTGGCAGCCTTTCTAAAGTTGTACATATTCTTCCTTTTTTGAAATCTACAAGTGATGGAGGTTTTGCAGTCTCAAGTTATGATTCCTTAGAAGAAAAATTTGGAGATTGGGATGATCTCAAAAGTATTTCTAAACATCATGATTTGATGGCTGATTTAGTACTAAACCATGTTTCATCATCTCATCCTTGGGTTCAACAATTTATTAAATCCCAAGAACCCGGCATATCAAATGTTTTTTCACCGAAACAAAATCTTGATTGGACAAATGTTGTTCGGCCAAGAAGTTCCTCCTTGTTTTCTCAAATAAATACTGAAGATGGCCCTAAACAAGTTTGGACAACTTTTGGTCCAGATCAAATTGATTTGAATTGGCACAATCCAAAAATGACTCTTGAGTTCTTAAATTTGATTATTACTTATTTAACTAATGGAATTAAATGGTTCAGGCTTGATGCTGTAGGTTTTATTTGGAAGGAATCAGGGACAACGTGCTTGCATTTACCAAAAGCACATTCAATTGTGAAACTCTTAAGAGTTCTTTTAAATAATCTTCTTGATGAGGGGGTTTTAATAACTGAAACTAATGTTCCTCAGAAGGAAAATCTATCTTATCTGATTCCTGATGATGAAGCCCATATGGCATACAATTTCCCATTACCTCCTCTTCTCTTAGAAGCAATTATTACTTCAAGAGCTGATATTCTAAATTCATGGATTTTTGATTGGCCAGAATTACCTGACGATACTACTCTTTTTAATTTCACTGCATCGCACGATGGTGTTGGGCTTAGAGCTCTTGAGGGTTTAATGAACGATCAGAGAATAAAAGATTTATTAGTCAATTGTGAGAAAAGAGGCGGTTTAGTAAGTCATAGACGTCTATCAAATGGTGATGATAAACCTTATGAATTGAATATTAGTTGGTGGAGTGCAATGGAAGACTCGAGTAGAGATGCTAAAAGATTTCAATATGAAAGATTTATTTTAAGTCAATTACTAGTAATGGCATTGAAAGGTGTTCCTGCTTTTTATTTACCAGCATTACTAGCTTCAGAAAATGATATCAAAAGTTTTTCTATGACAGGTCAAAGAAGAGACCTTAATAGAGAAAAATTTAAATCAGAAAATCTTTTGGCTGTTTTAAATAATCCTGAATCTAACGCTAAAAAAAACTTAAAATATCTTCGTTATGCTATGGATGTAAGATCAGAATTAAAGCAATTTCACCCTTGTTCTGAAATGAAATGTTTGTCTAAAGGTAGGAGTGATATTGTTGTAATCAAACGAAGTATAGGTCGCGAGTCTGTATTCGCAATCCATAATATGACTGACAATAAAATTAATTATCAATTGAATGATAATGACTTACCAAAAATATTTGATAATAATTTCAATACCCAAGATTTCTTAACATCCACTAAATACAATTGCAAAAATATTAGTCTTGATCCATTTCAAGTAATTTGGCTTAGTGCTTTATAAAAATGCTAGAAAATTCTTCTATTTGGGTAGTAAGTGATGTAGATGGTACTTTAATGGATCACTCCTATGATTTATCACCTGCGAAAGAAACTATAAAAAAACTACAAAAATTATCTATACCCGTAATTCTTTGTACTAGCAAGACGGCATCAGAGGTGAAAGTTATTAGAAAGGAACTTAACTTGACAGATCCTTATATTGTTGAGAATGGCGCAGCAATATATGGTGAATCTCTTAAAAGAGTCAATGGAGAAATTATTCTTGGAATAAAATACGAATCTCTTGAAGAAATCTTAAATTTTATTTCTAATGAAATTGAATATAAACTAATTCCTCTTAATAATCTCACTGATCAAGAAGCCACTCAGCTCACAGGTTTAGAAGGTAACTCATTAAATTTAATGCGTGATAGGCATTGGAGCATGCCTTTTTTAAATCCACCAAGTTATTTAGAAGAGAAAATTAATATCTGTTGTAAAAAGTTCAATGTTGATATTTTTAAAGGAAATAGAATGAGTCACTTATTATCTACAAAATCTAATAAAGGTAAAGCAATTAATGCTCTTAAAGAATATGCAAATGTTCAAAATATTGAAATTATAGGTTTGGGCGATTCTCCAAATGATTTGCCTCTACTAGTAAATTCAGATATTAAGATTGTTATTCCGGGAGTTGATGGACCTAACTTAAATTTACTAGATAAATTAAAAGATTTTGAATTTACTTTAGCTTCTGAACCAAACGGACATGGTTGGAAAAATGAAATCAATAAATTGATAAATAAGCTAGAAATAAGTTAGAAATATGAAAGATTTGGATATTAATTTTCCTCTTGATAAATTTGAAGAATTAATTATTGATATTGGTTGGGAATCCTTGGATGATTGGTTCAATTTTTGGAATAATCAAAGAAACATTCTTTCAATTAATCAATTTTGGAACAATAAAGTAAATGATGATTGGATTTGGGGTTTAGCATTACCTCTTTTATCTCAGGCCTATAAATTTCAAAATAATTTTTCTGATAGAAAAATTATCGGGATCTCTGCTCTACCTGGTACAGGTAAGACAACACTAGGTAAATGGCTCGAAGCCATATCGTTAAAATTAAACTTCAAAATTGCTGTTATTTCTATTGACGATTTTTACCTCCCTTCAGATGAAATGAAATTAGCAATTAAGAATAACCCTTGGAATGTTTCTAGAGGTTTTCCAGGTAGTCACTCAGTAAAATTAATGCATGAAAAATTACTAAATTGGAAGATAAATGGAGAATTAAATGTACCAGTTTTTGATAAATCTTTAAGAAATGGTTTAGGAGATAGATCCCATTGGAGATTAGATAGTCCTGATTTATTAATTCTTGAGGGATGGTTTTTGGGAATAAAACCTTATTCTTCGAACATAAATGATGGACCTATAAATACAACAAATTTGAGTCTTCATGAATCTTCTTATTTATTAAAAATTCAAAATAACCTTAATGAATATTTAGATATTTGGAAATTAATAGATAATATTTGGCATTTAAAACCCTTGAAGATTGAATATATGAATATTTGGAAAACTTATCAAGAAAAAGAAATGTTTTTACAGAAAGGTAAAGCCCTTAAAGATGAAAAATTATCTAATTTTTTGAGAATGCTTAATGTCTCTATCCCTCATAAAAGTTTTGATGTTATGAATTCTTATGCCCTTTTATTAATTGATCAAGAAAGAAATTTAGTTGAGGCTAGATTAAATTTTTAACATTTTCTAAATTTCTTTTTTTTTCAGTAATTTTTTATACATTTTTTATTGTTATTTATAGTGTTTAATTAACTATATTTTGCTGTTTAGAAATGGTTGAGTTTTCTTACAAAAATGAAGGCTGCAGAATGGTTGTTTTGAGATGTATTGGCCCATCAAATTTTTTTTTAGAGAGAGTTTTATTTCCAACTGACATTCTTACTTTTATGGCCCCAAATGACTCAAGAGTAGAAATCTGGGGAAATGAATTATATGGCCCTAAGTTGGAAGAAAGAATAAGAATTTCTGCTGATAACGAAGATTCGACTTTAGTTGCTTAGTAGAAATATTCCTTAATTGTCTTCGAGTCAAAGTTTTTTACAAATACCTAGTTTTTATTGATAGTATCTAACTAGATTTAGTTTTATTGATGTATTGTTTTTCTTCATTTGCAATAGGGGGTTTTGTTCCTTCTGCAGCTATCGCTGGAGTTTTACTTTTAGTTGGTTTAGGAGCCTTCTTTTATCTTGGTATTAAGGGACCCACAGATTATTAGACATGAGTTAATCAACAAATTGTGATTTTAATTTTTCATAACCTTCTTGAATAAGTTAACACTATGGATTTAACAACTATTTTATTTATATTAAGCTTACCTTTCGTTTTATTAACAGTTTATTTTGGGACAAAAAATGATTTTTACGAGAGTGAAAACTATAAGGGAGACGGTTGTGCTCACGATGTTAAAAGATAACTTTATTACTAATCGCCTCTAAATACACAGGTCCATCTACTATCAAATTGCCAAACAGGTTTGTATATTTCGTTAGTAATTTTTTTGCCTGCCTTATTACAAGTATCTAAATCTTTCATGGGAATAGAATGTAATGAAGGACTTGTTATTCCACTAACCTCTGGCCTTCCTCCAGGCCCTTGTCTATAAGTTCCAATGATTAACCAATAGTTAGCTTTCGCAGAACCAGAAAAGATTAAGGAAAAAAGAAAAAATAATATTAAGATAGATTTTTTTTTCATTTTTCCATACTAGCTTTTAATTTTTAAATGTAAATTGCTATTAATTAATTAGGTAATTTAATAATTTTTGGAATATTTAAAATTTGTTTTATATGGATTAATTCAAGGGTTAACTGAATTTATCCCTGTAAGTAGTACAGCTCATTTAAAAGTTATATCTCTTTTTTTAGGTATTGATGATCCTGGAGCATCTTTATCCGCTACTATTCAACTTGGAAGTGTTCTAGCTATAGCTTGGTATTTTAGGAATGATATTTTTAATTTTAGGAGTAAATCTTCCAAAAAATTTCTTGAATATCTCTTACATGAAAGATTATTAAAATCTATTTTGATTGGTACTATACCAATTGTTTTGCTTGGTGGGAGTATAAAAATATTTATTCCTTCTTTTTTTGAAAACGTTATTCGTTCTAATTTATCAATAGCATTGGTTTCATTTCTAATGGCTTTTTTTATGTACTTGGCAGATAAGGCAAAAAGAGGTTCTATTAATATTAAAAACCATAATTATTCCAATAGTTTTTTCATAGGTTTCTTTCAAGCATTTGCTATTTTTCCAGGTGTTTCAAGATCGGGGGTAACTATTTCTAGCGCTTTAATATCAGGATGGGAAAGAGGAGATGCAGCGAAATTTTCTTTTCTTTTAGGAATTCCAGCTATTTCTCTTGCAGCGATTGTTGAGTTTATTTCTTCTTTTAATGATTTATTTTCATTAGGTTTCCCTCCTCTTTTTGTGGGTCTTGTTACTACATTCTTGTCCTCTTTATTGGCAATAGATTTCTTATTAAAATATTTTTCTTCAAATGGGTTGAAAATATTTATCATCTATCGAGTAATTTTTGGTGTTGTGATTCTTTTGAATTTATAGCATGATGAAAAATTTTTTTTGTTTGTGTTAATGTTTTAAAAAAAATTCTTTCTAATGAACATTTTTATATCTTTCCAATTAGGTGAAGTGGAAGTTTCAAATCTTACTATATTAGTTTTAGCTTTTTTTTCTTCTTTTACATTTATAGCAGTAGGCATAAGTTCATATAAATTATACAAGTCTCTTATAAATGAAGAAGATAAGTAATCGGAACGGCGGGATTTGAACCCACGACCCCCACTACCCCAAAGTGGTGCGCTACCAAACTGCGCTACGCCCCGTATATTTACTATAAAGATTAGAGTGATTTAAATGTTATTCTTTATAGGATTGTTATCAGATCTCAATACACACTTGTCAACTTCCCAATTAAAATTTTCCCATATATGCTCTTCTAATTTATAGTTGCTTCCAGTAAAAACTCCTAACTTAACTTTTGTAGGTGAAGCTGAACAATACTGTCTGCTTCCAGCTGATGCATGATATTGTTGATGGTATTGTTCCGCATAAAAATATGATTCAATCATTTTTATTTCCGTTTCAATTAAACCAAGATTTTTTTTGCTTAGTTCCGTTTGATATTGTTTCTTACTGGCTAATATAGTTTTAATATTATTTTCATTTTTGTAATATATCGCTGATCTATATTGTGTCCCTACATCATTTCCTTGCTTGTTTTTTTGAGTAGGGTCATGGCATTCCCAAAACATTTTTAATAAATCACTTACATCTATTTCCCTTTTATCCCAAATAACTCTTACAACTTCTGAATGACCAGTTAAGCCTGAACATACTTCATAATAAGTTGGATTGTTTTTTTTACCTCCAGCATAACCTACAGAAGTAGTTACAACTCCAGGAAGTTTCCAAAAACATTTTTCAGCTCCCCAGAAACAACCACATCCAAAAATTATTTCATCTTCTTCTATATTTGGATCTTTTTTGATATCTGTTTTTAATACTCTATGTAATGAATAAGCATCATTAGTTAAATTTACCTCCTCATTATTCATAATGTTTTTTAGGAATTTGAACATAATTTAAATATATTATTATAAGAAAAAAATTTTACTTTTAGCTCCTAACAATTCTGGTAGCTAATTCTCTTTCCCAAAGTCGTTTATATAGCCCATTTACTTTTACTAAATCTTTATGAGCCCCTTCTTGTACTATTTCTCCTTTATCCATTACTAAAACCCTATCACAAGTAGCTGCAACAGAAAGTTGGTGACTAATCATTATGATTGTTTTATTACTTCTATCACTTATTTCATCTATTATTCTTGTTGCTGTTTTATTATCTACGCTTGCTAAAGCATCATCAAGAACAACAATAGGAGAATTAATAAGTAGTGCTCTTCCTAATGCAGTTCTTTGTCTTTGTCCGCCACTTAATGTAATTCCTCTCTCACCAACAATAGTTTTAAATCTTTGTGGGAAACTATTGATATCATCAATTAATCCTGCTTTTGTAGCACTTTCTTTAACTAAATATTTAGAAGCTTTGGGTTCTCCAAAACTTAGGTTTTCTGAGATTGTAGAAGTAAATAAGAATGCTTCTTGAGGAACGATTGAAATATTTTTTCTTAGATCGTTTAATTTTAAAGTTTTCACATCAATTTCATCTAGAAATAATTGATTATCTGGAATTTCAATAGTTCGTCCTAGAGACTTTGCTAATGTTGTCTTGCCACAACCTACTGGTCCAACTATTGCAATAAGTTCTCCAGGATAAATTTTAAAATTGAGGCTATTTAATGAATTAAATTTAGCTCCTGGATACTTTATTGTTAAATTTTTTGCTTCTAAGAATCCTTTAACCTTTCTTTTTAGAAATTTAGTTTCTGCCCTATCTATAATGTTTGGGTTATTCTGAAAAATTTCTTCCACACGATCTAAACTTACTTGACCAAGTTGAAAAGTATTTAAGGTAAAACCTAATAGAGCTGTTGGGAAGACAAGTCTTTCAACGTATAGAATTAAAGCTACTAAACCACCTATTGAAATAAATCCACTCTCTAATTGAAAAGTTCCTAATGATAGTAAAATTAATAATGAAATTGAGGAAATTCCTTGTAACAAAGGGAATAGGGTACTCGCTGTTCTTGCAAGTTTTATCGCTGAATTTCGATATTGATTATTGTATATGTTAAATTCTCTTTTCTCAGCATTCTCTTGGGCATAAATTTTAATGGCGCTTATACCAGAAAGATCTTCTTGTATAAGATCACTAAGCTTTGATAATGATTCTTGTTGAGCTTTTCTTTGTTTAACCATTCTGCCGCCAAATAGACTTACAATTCCAAGGATTAATGGAAATATCATTAAAGCTGATATTGTTAATGTTTTATTTATCAAAAACATTGAGGGAATAGTGAATGAATAAGCTAAGACAATGTTGCACAGGCTTAAAACTGTAAAACCTAAAAGTCTTCTTATGTTTTCAACATCGCTTGTAGCTCTACTAATAATGTCTCCACTACCTTTTTTTTGAATCCATTCTGGATCTTGAATAAGTAAATGGTCAAAAAGTTTTTGACGAAGATTTACTTCTACTTTTCTACCTATTCCGAAGACAATCTGTCTTGAGAATAATCTTATTAAACCCATACAAGTTGCTAAAAATATTAACCATAAAGATTTAGTAATAACAAAATCCGAAGAAAACCCATTTTGTAATTCGTCAATTATATTTTTTACTTCTAAGGGTATTATTACACTTAATATATTTACTAATAATAGAGCTAAAGCTCCATATAAGAATTCTTTTTTATACGGTCTTAGGTATTTAGATATGACTTTTATCTTTAAATTTTTCATTTTAATTTGCCGATATGATTAAGATAATGTTTCATTTTTGAATATGTGAGCTAATTTTATAAATGATTCAATATTTATTTATGGGTAACGAGCAAACTCATCCATTACATGAAACAGACAAGAACATTATAGATTCCCTTATCACTAAAAAAACACCAGAAGATCTTGACTATATAAATTTAGCTAGATTAATAAATCGTTATTCCAACTTCCCAGGAGAAATTGAAATTAAAAACGATATTGAAAAAATTTTAAATTTTTGGAAGATTACTAAAAATGAACTATTCTCAAAAACAAAAAATATTTGGTCAAAAAGCTTCAGGCCTTCTAATACAAATAAAGATTTAGTTGGCTCAGGTTTTGATACCTCAAATTGAATATTATCTGCATAATTTTTCTTTCAAAATAAATGTCTTCTAATCTATTAAACTCTGAAATCCTAAATAATTTGTTGGAGGGAAGGGACCTTGATGAATTAACTTCTAGATCTCTAATGCAAAGATGGCTTAATGATGAAATTTCAGCTGTTGAAACAGGAGCTTTTTTAAGTGCTTTGAGAGCGAAGAGTTCTACAGGTGTTGAACTAAGTTCTATGGCTGAGGAACTCTTAAATGTTTGCGAATTGCCAGTAGCAAGACCAAATTTGTATTTGGTAGATACTTGTGGAACAGGGGGTGATGGAGCTAATACATTTAATATTTCAACTGCAGTAGCATTTGTAGCTGCATCTTGTGGAGCAAAAATTGCAAAACACGGAAATAAAAGTGCTAGTGGGAAAGTTGGCTCTGCCGATGTTTTGTTAAATCTTGGTTTGAATTTAAATTGTTCATTAGAAAAAGTAATTACAGCCGTAAGTGAAATTGGAATAACTTTTTTGTTCGCACCTGCATGGCATAAATCATTAATAAAACTTGCTCCATTAAGAAAGACCCTTGGAATAAGGACTGTATTTAATCAACTCGGACCATTGGTAAATCCTTTAAGACCTAATGCACAAGTTTTGGGTGTTGCTTCTGAAGATCTTTTGAAACCTATGGGAAGTGCTCTTTTAAAAATGGGAATGAATAGAGCGATAGTTGTTCACGGTTCAGGTGGCCTTGATGAGGCATCGCTTCAAGGAGAGAATAAATTAGTGCTTGTTGAAAATGGTGAATTACGGTTTTCAGAAATAAATATTTTAGATTTTAAGCATGAAAATATTCCTAACGAAAAGCTTGTAGTTTCTGATCTTGATTCTAACGAGGAAATATTGCAGTCTGTGTTAAATGGTTCTGGACAAAAATCTCATATTTATGTTGTTGCCTTGAATGCTGCTTTAGTGCTTTGGGTAGCAGGTATTGAGGATGATTTGAATGAAGGATTTAATAAAGCTTTATTTTCAATAAATCAGGGAGATCCTTGGAAAAGGTTTTTACTTTTAAAAAATTATTTATCCACATCTTAATTTCAACTTGATGATTAATCCATATAAGAAAAACGCGAAATTAGTTTTAAGTAATGGAATTGTATTTCCTGGGTTTTATTTTGGTGCTTCAGGTACAGCTATTGGTGAAATAGTCTTTAATACAGGAATGACCGGCTATCAAGAAGTTATTACTGATCCAAGTTATTACGGCCAGATATTAACATTTACTTATCCAGAGATTGGAAATACTGGTATCAATTTTGAAGATTCAGAATCCAACATTAATGTTAAAGGCATAATTGTGAGAAATTTTTCATCTAATAACAGCAATTGGAGATCTAAAAAGAATTTTAATCAATGGTTAGTGGAAAAAAAAATCATAGGTCTTCATGGAATTGATACGAGAGCTCTTGTAAAAATTTTAAGATCTAGTGGTTCAATGAATGGAGTAATTACTTCTGAAGATAAAACTCTAGAAAGTTGCTTAAAAATTATTCGTGACTCGCCAAAAATGGAGGGGTTAAATTTATCAAAAGAAGTTTCAACAAAGCAACAATATATATGGAAAGACTATACACAAACAAATTTTGATATAAGAAAAAGATACGTTAAATCGTCTAAAAAATTAAAAATAGTAGCGATTGATTTTGGTATAAAGAATTCAATTCTAAATAGACTTGTATCGCATGGTTGTGAAGTTTTGGTTTTGACTTCTCAATCTTCTCTGAAAGATATTCTCTCTAAAAAGCCAGATGGTATTTTTTTCTCAAATGGTCCAGGTGATCCTTCTTCTGTTTCTGAAGGAATAGATTTAGCAAGATCGCTGATTGATTATGGTGAGATACCAATGTTTGGAATTTGCCTAGGCCACCAAATATTTGGATTAGCATTAGGAGGTTCAACTTATAGACTCCCTTTTGGACATCGTGGTTTAAATCATCCTTGTGGTGAAAATAATAAAATTGAGATAACCAGCCAGAACCATGGTTTTGCTATTGATAAAAATTCGCTCTCAAATGAAATAGTCAGAATAACCCATTACAACCTTAACGATAATACTGTGGCTGGCTTAGAAGTTATTAATAAACCAATATTTAGTGTGCAATATCATCCAGAAGCAGGACCTGGCCCACATGATTCAGATTATTTATTTAAAAAATTTGTTTCTCTAATGTTAGAAAGATGTTGACATATTGTTTTCTTTTGATTTGATAATTACATTTGATACATTAATTTTTTGGAGGAATTAGATCATAGAAGATTTCCAGAAGTTAACGGTTTCTTTACGAGGAAACCTTGAGATTAAAACAAACATTATTGTTTTTACTTTTAAAGGCCAACTTGACGCTTTCTCAGAAAAACAATTTAAGACTTTTGTTGTTAATAACTTAGAAAGTGAGCTTCCATTCGTTATTGATCTTACAAAAATAGATTTTTTAGATTCTTCGGGTCTTGGAGCTCTCGTTCAGACTGCTAAAGAATGCAAAAAATCAAAACTTGGTTTCTCTGTCGTTGGTAATTCGAGAGTGGCCCAAACAATTAAACTTGTTCGTTTAGGTGATTTTCTTAACTTGAAGTCAAGCCTTGAAGATGCATTAAATTATTTAAAGAATTGAATTATTGGATTCAAAACTTAGTTCCATATGGATCTCCCGAGGATATAGGTGTTATTCAACTTGCTTGGCTTGGAGATTCTGTATGGGAACTACACCAAAGACTAAGGCACGTTCATTTCCCTTTGAAATCTAAAGACCTACATTTATCTGTAGTAAATGAAGTAAAAGCAAAATCTCAGTCAAAATCATTAAGTCAAATTGAACATTTATTAAATTCAAATGAAATGGATCTAATTAGGCGTGCTAGAAATAAAACAAAGAGATATCCAAAATCTTCAGACCCCACCATATATTCTAGAGCTACTGGTTTTGAAACTCTTATTGGCTGGCTATTTTTAAAAGATCCCCAAAGATTATCAATACTTTTTGAATATTTAGAATTAAAAATGAATTGAATCTATGAAAAACTCCTCAAATAAATTTCGCGGAAAAAATAATAAAGAGTACAAAAAAAATTCAGATTTTGGTTTTTACTCAAATAATGCAAATCCTTCAGAAAAAAATAATAGATTTTTGAATAATTCCGCTAAAAATAAGAAAGTTGAGAATTTAAGAAAAAATGATGAAAATAATACTTCTTCGTCTTTAAAAAAAAGAAATCCAAGATTTAAATCTAATAAAGAATTTCCTAATAAAAATTCTGATATGCATCAAGATTTTACTAATAAGAGAAATTTTGAAGATTGGATATGGGGTAAACATTCTGTTTATGAGGCTCTATGTAGTGATAGAGCTATTAATAGGATTTGGTGTACTTCGGAAATTTTTTCTTCAGACAAATTCTATATTTTGTTTAAGGACCTTAAATCAAAAGGTGTTCTTATTGAAGAAGTTTCTTGGAATAGGCTTTCGCAATTGACATATGGCGCTTCACATCAAGGTGTCGCATTACAGTTAGCATGCTCTAAAACAATATCCCTAGAACAATTAATCGATTTTTCTAAACACAATTGTCCAAATCCCATAATAGTCGCATTAGACGGTATAACTGATCCCCATAATGTTGGTGCAATTATAAGATCGGCGGAAGCATTTGATTGTAAGGGTGTAATCATTCCTCAGAGAAGGTCTGCAGGATTGACTGGAACAGTTGCCAAGGTAGCTGCAGGAGCCTTAGAACACCTTCATGTAAGTAGAGTTGTTAACTTAAATAGAGCACTTGATGAACTTAAGAAAAATGGTTTTCTTGTTGTTGGCTTATCTGGAGATGGTCAAATATCTATATCAAATTTTCAAGAAAAAGTACCTTTAGTAATTGTAGTTGGCTCTGAAGATAAAGGTATTTCTTTGATTACTCAAAAAAATTGCGATTTTATATTAAGTATTTCTCTTAAAGGTAAGACTTCAAGTTTAAATGCCTCTGTGGCGGCCGCCATAGCTCTATTTCACTTGTCGGGCAAATAATTTTGTTGTCTATAATCACTGTTTTTAAAGACCACTAAAATGTTGTTGTTTCAATACATTAATGTGATTAATAAAAATTTATTGAATTTTCACTACAAAATTGTATAGAATTTAACAAGAATTAATGGTTTAACAGACCAAATAAATTGATTAGAAACTTTGGAAACAAACTCGGTTTAGCTTGGTGGGCTAAAATTGAGACAGAGAAACCTAGTAGTACCTACTGGTTCGGACCATTTATTACTAAACGTAGTTTAAAAGAAAATATGTATTCTTTTATCAAAGATCTCACTGATGAAGGGTCTGAAAATATTAAACATAGTTTAGTACGTTGCAAAAAAGAAGAACCATTAACTTTTTGATAACTTTGATTTTAAGAAATAAATTAAGAAATGAATTTTAATTCTTTAAGGAAAGAAATTATCAGTAATAATGCTTCTGTTAAGGAATTAGTTAATGATATTTTTGCCAAAATCGATCATAAAGATCCTGAAATTAACTCATATATTTGTACTACAAAAGTTAATGCTATTGCACAAGCAGAGAACATTGATAAATTAATTCAAAATGAAGAAAAGCTGCCTCCTCTTGCAGGGGTGCCAATAGCAATAAAGGATAATATTTGCACCAAAGGAGTTGCAACAACTTGTGCAAGTAAAATGCTCAAAAGTTTTGTTGCGCCTTATGAATCCACCGCCTCGAGTAAATTATGGTCTTCAGGGGGAATTTGTTTAGGAAAAACAAATTTAGACGAATTTGCAATGGGTAGTTCAACGGAAACTTCCTTTTTTGGTGTCACTTCAAATCCTTGGGATATTAATAGAGTGCCAGGAGGCAGCTCAGGCGGTAGTGCTGCTTCAGTTGCTGCTGGATTTTGTGCAGCGGCTATCGGTTCCGATACGGGAGGATCAATAAGACAACCAGCTTCTTTTTGTGGCGTCGTAGGTCTTAAACCTACTTATGGAAGAGTTAGCAGATGGGGACTTGTGGCATTTGCAAGCTCTCTTGATCAAATTGGCCCAATTACAAATACTGTCTCAGATGCGGCTGAAGTTCTTTTTTCAATATCTGGTAAAGACCCCTTTGACTCAACATGTCTTGATAAGCCAGTACCAAATTATTTGACTAGCTTAAATAAATCTATAAAGGGTTTAAAAATTGGAATTATTAAAGAATGTTTTGAACACCCAGGGCTTAATCCAGAAGTTAAGGTATCTGTTCTTTCTGGAGTTGATAGATTCCAAGCTTTAGGGGCTGAAATTATCGAAGTTGAATGCCCTAGATTTAACGATGGAATCGCGACATATTATGTCATTGCACCATCTGAAGCCTCCGCTAATTTAGCTAGATATGATGGAGTTAAATATGGCTATAGATCGAGTGAATGTTCAAATCTTATAGATATGACTTCAAAAAGTAGAGCTGAAGGTTTTGGAGATGAGGTACAAAGAAGAATTTTGATAGGTACTTATGCTTTGTCAGCTGGATACAGTGATGCCTATTACAAGAAGGCACAACAAGTTAGGACCCTTATAAGAAAAGATTTTGATAATGCTTTTAAGAAAGTAGATGTTTTATTAACTCCAACTTGCCCAACCACTGCTTTTTTGAAGGGTGATTTTGTTAATGATCCACTTTCAATGTATTTGTCTGATCTTTTAACTGTTCCTGTTAATTTAGCAGGACTCCCAGCAATCAGTATTCCTTGTGGTTTTGATACTAAAGGATTACCTATTGGATTGCAATTAATAGGTAATGTATTAGAAGAGGATAGAATATTGAATGCTGCAAATATTTTCGAAATTGATGCTCAGGTAATTAAGAATAGGCCTTTATTCTAAATTTGTATTAATAATTAATTTGTAATCACAAAGTATAGATCTTTTAGAAATTTTCTCTATCTTATATATATAAATTATTTGAGTATGGGTTTCGTTCCTCTTCATAATCATAGTGACTACAGCTTACTTGATGGAGCAAGTCAAATTTCCAAAATTGTAGATAGAGCTTCTGATCTTGGAATGGAATCTATAGCTCTTACTGATCATGGAGTTATGTATGGTGTCCTTGATTTGGTCAAGAAGTGTAAAGAGAAAGGCATAAAACCAATTATTGGTAATGAAATGTACGTGATTAATGGTTCTATTTATGATCCTCAACCAAAAAAAGAAAAAAGATATCATTTGGTAGTTTTAGCAAAAAACTATACTGGTTATAAGAATCTAGTGAAGTTAACAACCATTAGTCACCTAAATGGGATGAGAGGTCGAGGCATTTTTTCTAGACCATGTATTGATAAAGCTCTTTTAAATAAATATAGTGATGGTCTCATAGTTTCTACAGCTTGCCTTGGTGGAGAGATACCTCAAGCTATCTTAAAAGGTAGATTGGACGTAGCAGAGGATATAGCTCTTTGGTATAAGAAATTATTTTCAGATGATTTTTATCTTGAAATACAAGATCATGGCTCGATTGAGGATAGAATAGTTAACGTTGAATTAATAAAAATAGGGAAGAAGCACCAAATAAAAGTCATCGCTACTAACGATGCGCACTACTTATCAAATATGGATGTAGAAGCACATGATGCTTTGCTTTGTGTATTAACAGGGAAACTAATAAGTGATGAAAAAAGATTGAGATATACCGGTACAGAATATATTAAAAGTGAAAATGAAATGCTTGAGCTTTTTAAAGATCATATTGATGATGAATCAGTTAATGAGGCAGTGAACAATACATTAGAAATTTCTCAAAAAGTCGAAGTATTTGATTTGTTTGGCGATTATAGAATGCCAAAATTCCCTCTTGATGAAGATACAGATTCATTTTCTTTTCTAACACAATTATCTAGGGAAGGGCTTATAAAAAGACTTAAAAAGAAAGATTTTAAAGAAGTTGATGAGAAATATAAAAAAAGACTATCTTCCGAATTAAAAATTATAAAAGATATGGGTTTCCCAGATTATTTTTTGGTTGTTTGGGACTACATCAAATTTGCTAGAGATAATTCAATCCCAGTAGGTCCAGGTAGAGGTTCTGCAGCAGGCTCTCTAGTGGCTTATGCCCTTCAAATCACAAATATAAATCCTGTTGAACATGGATTGTTGTTTGAGAGATTTTTAAATCCAGCAAGAAAGTCAATGCCAGATATTGACACCGATTTTTGTATTGATAGGAGAAATGAAGTTATTGATTATGTTACTAATCGTTATGGTGAGGACAAAGTTGCGCAAATAATTACCTTCAATAAAATGACCTCTAAGGCAGTTTTAAAAGATGTTGCAAGAGTTCTAGATATACCATATGGAGAAGCTGATAAATTAGCTAAGTTAATACCGGTTGTTAGAGGGAAACCTTATAAACTAAATGAAATGATTGATAAGAATACTCCAAGCCAAGATTTTAGAGAAAAATATATTAATGATAATAGAGTGAAAAAATGGGTAGATTTGGCTTTGAGAATTGAAGGAACTAATAAAACATTTGGAGTTCATGCTGCTGGAGTTGTTATCGCATCAGATCCTCTTGACGAACTTGTACCTCTTCAAAGGAATAATGAAGGACAAATAATAACCCAATATTCTATGGATGATATTGAATCACTTGGATTATTGAAAATGGATTTCTTGGGCCTTAAGAATCTTACGATGATTGAAAAGACAGTTTCTCTTATTAATCAATCTACTGGAAAGAAACTTAATATTGATGAGTTACCTCAAAATGATTGTAAAACCTTTGAGCTTATTGGGAGAGGAGATCTTGAAGGTATTTTTCAACTTGAATCCTCAGGTATGAAACAGGTTGTTAAGGATTTCAAACCTAACTCTTTAGAAGATATTTCGTCCATACTGGCTCTTTATAGACCTGGTCCTCTTGATGCAGGCCTAATACCTAAATTTATAAATCGAAAAAATGGTAACGAAAAGGTTGATTTCCCTCATCCTTTTATTGAGTCAATTCTTACTGAAACCTATGGAATTATGGTTTACCAAGAGCAAATCATGAAAATTGCTCAAGATCTAGCCGGTTATTCTTTAGGTGATGCCGATTTACTTCGAAGAGCAATGGGGAAAAAGAAAGTATCTGAGATGGTTAAGCATAGGAATATTTTTGTAGACGGTTCTATGAAGAAAGGTGTAAATGAAAAATTAGCTAATGATCTTTTTGATCAAATGGTTTTATTTGCAGAATATTGTTTTAACAAAAGTCACTCAACTGCTTATGGTGCTGTAACTTATCAAACAGCATTTTTAAAAGCTCATTTTCCTGTCGCATATATGGCAGCCCTCTTAAGCGTAAATTCCGGCTCAAGCGATAAGATGCAAAGATATATTTCTAATTGTTATTCCATGGGAATAGAAGTTATTTCACCAAGCATTAATTTTTCTGGGGTTGATTTCACTATTAAGAATAGCCAGATTTTATTCGGGCTATCTGCAATTAAGAATTTAGGAGATTCTGCAATAAGAAATATAATTGAAAACCGGAATAGTTTTGGACTCTTTAAGTCATTATCGGATTTGTGTGATCGTTTGCCTAGTAATGTTCTTAACAAAAGAAGTCTGGAATCTTTAATTCATTGTGGAGCACTAGATGAGTTTTCAAGTGATAATAATAGAGCTCAGTTATTGTCAGATCTCGAACATGTTATTGAGTGGGCCTCTTTAAGAAATCGTGATAGGTTATCGGGGCAAGGAAATCTATTTGATTCTAAAGAAGAATTTTCTAATATTGCTTTTTCAAATTCACAATTAGCTAAGGTTGATGATTATTCACTTATTGAGAAGTTAAAGTTAGAAAAACAGCTATTAGGCTTTTATTTATCTGATCATCCTCTAAAGCATTTAACTAAGCCAGCAAAACTTATATCTCCTATAAACATTTCGCAGTTAGAAGAAACAAAAGATAGAACCAAAGTCTCTTTAGTTGGAATGATTCCTGATTTGAAGCAAATTACAACGAGAAAAGGAGATAGGATGGCAATAGTTCAGCTAGAAGATCTTTCTGGCAGTTGTGAAGCAATAGTTTTCCCAAAAACCTATGTCAGATTATCAGAATTTCTCCTGACTGATACTAGATTATTGGTATGGGGGACAATTGATAAAAAAAGTGATAAGACACAATTAATAATTGATGATTGTAGAGAAATCGATAACCTTAAATTGCTAATTATTAATCTTGAAAGTTCTCAAGCATCAGATGTAAGGGTTCAAAATACTTTGAGAGACTGCTTAATTAAATTTAAACCAGATAAAGGTAGATGTGGAGTCAAGATTCCAGTTTTAGCTGCAGTAAGAAATAAAAATAGTGTTACCTACGTTAAATTTGGTGAACAATTCTGTATTGGAGATATTCAAGGAGCTTGCAAATTATTAGGAGATAAATCATTCCAAGTTAATTTGAAATCTTTAGTTTCCTAGATTAACTTTTATCCTCAAAATTTTGAGTTGCAGGTTTAAAGGCAGCTTTTGCACGTTGTATATTCATAGGGATATTTTCAATACCAAAAAAAGATCCAGGCTCTTTATCCCAACTAGCTGATAATATTCCAAAACTCAATCCTGCCAGACCTAACAAGAAAAATAATGCTGAAATTGCAATGGTTGAGGAAGGAGGTATTTCAGCAATATTTCTTGTAACGATTATGTAGCTAACTACGAAAACAGACATTCCTAATACTGTCGGTATTCCAGCTGTAAAAAATATTCTTCTTGCCATTCTATCAGCAACATATTTAGGAATGCCACTTGATGATCGCTTTGGATTGGTTACAGGAATAGATGTTTTTTCTAGATTAGCGAAAGCAGTTGTCTCAGAATAGTTTTTTTTCTTTTTATTTTGTGTCTTTTTTTTTGATTGCTTTTTTTTCATTAATTGAGATCATCCTCTGATACCAATCTTCTTTAAAAGTTCTTGATATTTCTGAACGTTTTTGTCTTTTAAGTAAGATAGTAATCTTTTCCTTTTACCAATCATTTTTAATAATCCTTGCCTTGAAGAGAAATCATGAATATTTCCTTGGAGATGGTCACTTAATTTCGATATTCTTTTTGAAAGCATTGCAACTTGAACTTCAACTGAACCTGTATCAGTTGGATGTACTTGATGAGTTTCAATCAGCTTCTGTTTTTCAGCTGTATCTAATGACATGAAATTTATTTTCTTTTATTCCATGATACTACGTCATCTAGCTATATTACTACTATCTTTATCTAGATAATTCATTGCTAATTTCAAAAGCTTTTCAAATGATAAGTTATTTTCTTTTTTTGCAAGGTGATCTCCTTCTTTTATAAGAATTGGCAAGATAGTCCTTATTTCTTTATTTTTGTAATTTAATGATTGAAGGGTTAATTGAAGGTCCTCCATCATTTTATTAATTTCAGAATCCTTAATCTCTAATTCATCTTTGCTTTTTTCTTCATCAAATAGAATTTCACCTTTATATTTATTTTTTAATTCTAAAATTAATCGATCACTCATTTTTTGTCCTATACCAGGAACGGAAGAAATTAATTTTTTGTTTTGTGTTTTTATTGCATTGATAACTTCATTAATGGAAAATTTATTTAATATCCCCATACCAATTTGAGATCCAACACCTCGAATACTTAAAATTTCAATAAAGAATTTTTTTTGATCTTTAGATGTAAAACCAAATAATAAATCTGAATCTTCTTTCTTGATATGCTTTATCCAAAGAATTATGTTTTTACTAGATATCTGATTTGTTTTTAACTTGAGAAAAAAGGTTTCAAGTATTTGTATTTCGTATCCTAATCCTTGACAATTTACTAATACAAAAAACTTTTGGTTAGTTTGCCAAAATTCAACAATCTCACCATTAATCCAACTAATCAATTAACCACCATCCACCTGACATCCAATTAGTGCTCCTGCAGTCCCGCCAGCAGGTACTGCCCAAAGCCTGTCTTTTCCTCTAGAGGAAGATAGTGCTATTCCAGCACCAAGAAGTCCTCCTATAACAGAACCTTCACTACAATCATTATCATCTATTTTTTCAGCTGTATTTTGACCTCCACAAGGTATTACAACGTCCACTTCATAACTTTTCACGTAGCCTGGATTTGATTTGGTTCCAGGAATGTATTCCTCTCTGTATTCAGTTCTTGTGCAAGTTACTGACTTTGGGGTTGTTGCATTAACTTGAACAATAGGAGAAAAACAAAATAATAAAGCTAAATAGAAAAATTTCACTTTTTTTTATCTTAATATATATATTCTATGTCCTTTTGATTATTTTGGTAGTAGATATAATAGTTCCTAATAATACTAGTGAAGCTCCTAATAAAAAATTTATGTTTATTATTTCACTAAAAAACAAAACCCCCCAAATTGAACCGAATAAAACTTGCAAATAGTTAATTGTTGAAGCTTCAGAAGCAGGTAAATTTTTTAATCCTATAGTTAAGAAAGTCTGACCTAATTGAGTAAATAAGCCAATGCCAATTATCCAAACTAATTCATTCCAAGTTGGGGTAACCCAGTTCATTAATACAATTGGCAATAAAGCTATAAAAGAAACAAGTGGAAAATATTCAATAATTACATAAACATCTTCAGTAAATGAAAGTTTCTTAACTGTAACGTAAGCCAATGCAGTGCAGATAGCTCCAAGAAATGCGACCGAAATCGAAACATTTTCAATTTCAACGTTTATATTTGATAATTGACTTGGATTTAATATTACTAATATTCCAATCCAACCAATAATTAAAGCAAAAATTATATTCCGAGTTATTTTTTCGTTTATAAATATGCCAGCGAATATAGATATAAAGATAGGGTATGTGTACTGAATGACAGTAGATATACTAAGGGGCATATTTCTTATCGCATAAAAAATGCAAACTAGAGCTAAAGTTCCTAAAACACCTCTTAAAATAAGTAATGGTCTATTGTTGCCCCAAGGATTGATATTTTTTAGATTAATTATTAATAATGTAATAATTAAACTTACCAATGATCTGAATAAGACTAATTCATAAATAGGTATCCTTTTATCAATATTTTTTACGCATAAAGTCATCAAACTAAAGAAGAATGAAGCAAATACCAAATTAAACTTATTTAATGAATTAAATTTTTTTTCTAATTCTGCGATATTTATCATTTAAAAAATAGTTTTATTGTGAAATTAAGTAGATTCTTATTTGATTTTGACCTATAACAAATAAATCATTATTTGTTTTTGAAAAAATCTCAATGGTTCATTCTATACACCCAAGAACTATTCAAGAGGTTAAGGAAAAAGCAGATATCGTTGACGTTATATCTGAACATATTGTTCTTAAGAAGAAAGGCAAGGAATTTGTTGGTATTTGTCCTTTTCATGATGATAATAAGCCATCTATGACAGTATCACCAACTAAACAATTCTATTATTGTTTTTCTTGTGGTGCAGGTGGAAACTCTATTAAATTTTTAATGGAATTTACTCGTGCAAATTTTTCAGATGTTGTACTTTCTCTCGCAAAAAAAAATAATATTAACGTTGAAAATCTTGAGGGTCCCCAGGTAGAAGCCTATAAAAAACAACTATCTAGAAAAGAAGAGCTTTATAAAATATTAAGAGTCACTAAAAATTGGTTTAAGTCTCAATTAAATAATTCTCTTGGTTTTGAAGCTATGAAATATTTAACATCTAAGAGAAACTTGAGTAGCAAGATTATTGATAACTTTGAATTAGGTTTTGCCCCAAATTCATGGAATGATTTATTTAATTATCTTTCCAAGGTAGAAAAATTCCCCATTAATTTAATATTAGCTTCAGGCCTTGCAATTTCTAAAGATAATTCTGACAAGATTTATGATCGTTTTAGAAATAGATTAATTGTTCCAATACATGATATGCAGGGAAGAGTAGTTGCCTTTGGAGGAAGATCTCTTGATGGTCAGGAACCCAAATATCTTAATTCTCCTGAATCAGAGATATTTGAAAAGGGAAAAATGTTATTTGCCTTCGAAAAAGCTTCTAGCGATATTAGAAAAAGAGATAAAGCTATTATTGTTGAAGGTTACTTTGATGTTATTTCTCTTCATTCAAAGGGTATAAATAATTCTGTGGCTTCTCTCGGTACCGCATTAAATAAGTATCAAATTTCTCAACTTTGTAGATGTACAGATAATAAAAATATAATTTTGAATTTTGATTCTGATAATGCAGGAATTTTAGCTACAAAAAGAGTAATTAAAGAAGTTGAGACCCTATCCCTTCATGATCAAATTAATCTTAAGATACTTCAACTAAGTCATTTCAAAGATCCTGACGAATATTTGAATAGTCATACACCTGAAGATTATTTTAATTTAATTGATAATTCATCCTTTTGGATTGATTGGGAGATTGATCAGATCTTTAAAGATCAAGATTTAACTAAGTCTGAAATTTTCCAAAGTGTTATTTCTTCATTGGTAAAATTGTTGAGTAAATTACCTCAATCATCAACCAGAACTCATTATTTACAAAAAGTTTCCGAACAATTAAGTAAGGGACAAGCTAGGTTAGCAATACAGTTTGAACAAGATTTAAGAAATCAAGTAAAGGGATTTCGTTGGCATGGTAGATCAAAAAAATTTGAACAACCAAATGAAATTTCCCGACGGGAGAAAAATGAATCGGAAATAATTTTTTATTATTTACATTGTCCAGATCTTAGGCTATTTATTCGTGATGAATTTCTCAAAAGAGAAATTAATGGTTTTAATACTGGTTATATTCAAAGTTTATGGGAAGCTATTTCAAAAATTGAACAAAATAATTTAGGTTTAAATTACTTAAATGATTTAAAACAATCAAATAGTCAAAATCTTCAAAAAGATTTTTCTTCGATTAACTTAATTTCACTTCTACCTGATTACTTAGCTCTCAATAATCCTGAATCATCAAATAAAATTAATATTTTTATTAATCCAAATGAGTTGTTTTTAACATTGCTGAGTAATCCTAAGGACAATTTACTAGGAACATTATCACTTCTTGAGAAATATAATTCTCTAAAAAGATGTAGACACTTAATAGAATCTTGGGGATCTCAAAGGTTAAAAACTTTAGAAAATTGTATATCTATTTTAATTGATAATCCTTCTTCAGGGTCTTCAAATACAAATAAAGAGATAGATGATCTTTTTAAGGATTTAAACTCAGATGCCATTAAATTTCAGGAATTATATTACCTAGAAAGACAACATATGAATTTCTTAGACAAACAACGTTGTGGCAATTTCCTTGCTAGTTAATATAAAAATTTTTAATTTATAGGCAGTATTTTTTAATCAAGTTTTTAACTTTTTTGGGTTTATCTTCAAGAACATAAGCTTCTACTTCTTTCGCATAAGTCCCAGAAAAATTTGAACTAGAGAACGATAATGCTTTTCTTTTACTTTGATGCAATTTGCTTTCTAATTTTTTTATATCTCCTATTGTTTTATTGTCATTACATTTTTGTATCGCATGAGTTGCTTCGTGTCTTAATGCTTTTCTTATCGCCCTTTCAGTTTTGAAGTTATCTTTATTTGGTTGTTGATTCTTATTTCTATAATTTGTTTTCCTTTTTGCATTTTCAGTACATATTATTATTTTATTTTCTTTAAAATTATGTAGCCCTTTTATTTCTTTGTTTAATAGACATTCAATTTTATTTTCTTCAACTATGTAGTTTGCTTTCATTAATAAGTTAAGAATCTCTTTATCTAATTTGCTTAAAAATAATATAAATTCCATTCTATTTTGTTTACTTCACTATAGTTGGGATTTGTTTTATATCAGTTGTAGATGAGCTACTTAAGAAATTCTTATTCATCTTCCAACTTTGTGGATTTTTTGTAATGGCCCATGTAATTGCATTGTTATTAAATCTTTTATTTAATAAATCAATCGTTTTCATAAGATTTGTTGATTTTTTTAAGACTTTCTGAGATTTGTAATTGGTAACTGATTGCTGTAAATATTCGCTATTTGTTAAATCCTGCATTAAAACTCCAGCTTTTGAGAATTTATATTCGGGATTATAAATTTCTTTAGATAATTCAACTACTATTTTTAAAATATTGTTTGTGTCATCTGTTGCATTTGTAAGTTTTCTATGAGCACTTCTTTGATAATTTTGACTTGAATATTTACTGGTTCTAGCAAATACTCTAATATTAGATGATTGTAAATTCTGACTTCTCATTTTTTCAGAGGCTTTTATTGCGTGAGTTGCCAGTGCTTGAGTTAAGTCTTCTAATTTTGTGATAGGCGTGCCGAAACTCCTGCTCACCTGAATTTCTTTTTTTGATTTCTTGTTTTTTTCTATGGGCAGGCATCTATGGCCTTTCAGTTCTAATTGCAGTCTTTTACCTACGATGCCTAATTTCTTAATGATTTCATTTTCTTCCATATCTCTTAGTTCTCTTGCATTTTTAATACCTTTACTTTGTAACCAATTAGAGGTTTGTTTCCCGACTCCCCATATTTTATCTATACTAATTCTTTTCAAATAATTATTCTCATTTTCGGTTCTAGCTAAATCAAATATTCCAGCTGAATAATCAATATTTTTAGCTAGTTTATTAGCAATTTTTGCTCTTACTTTATTTTCCCCTATTCCTACTGTTATAGTAATCCCTAGATTCTGATATATTAATGATCTCATGCTTCTTGCCCAAGGATATAGATTTTCATCATTAGGTCTAGAAATCGAGACGAATGCTTCGTCAATGGAATAAATTTCTATCTGTTCACAGTAGTTTTTTAGTAAATTCATTAGTCTTCTGCTCATATCCCCATAAAGCGAGTAGTTTGAGCTTAAGACTGCTACATCTAATTTATTTAGTCTTTCTTTGACCTTAAAATACGGAGTTCCCATTTTAATTTTTAAAGCTCGCGCTTCAGGGCTTCTTGCAATGATACATCCGTCATTATTAGATAAAATTACTACTGGTTTATTTCTCAAATTAGGATTAATATTTTGCTCACATGACGCGTAAAAATTATTAGCATCTATAAGAGCTATTGCATCAATATTTGAAATTCTCATAAATAGCTATGTATTGAATAAATAACAACTCCCCATATCTGTACATCAATATGGTTTTTAAATCTAAAATCAGGATAATTATGATTTTCTGCTTTTAAATATAATTCATTATTTTTTATAGATAATCTTTTTATTGTAAATTCTCCGTCTATCATTGCAATGATGATATTCCCTGGCCTGGCTCTTAAGCTCTTGTCTACTATTATTAAATCTTTATCTTTAATTCCTGCATTTATCATTGAGTCACCTTTGACTCTAAGAAAAAAAGTGCTAAAAGGATTAGATATTAAATGTTCGTTTAAATCAATATTTTCTTCTGTATAGTCATCTGCAGGAGAAGGAAACCCTGCTGATACCGAATCAGTTAATAAGGGGATTTTAAATGTTTTAGTAGTTGAATCAAAAGAATCCAAGATTAATATAATAGTATATATGTACTATATAGCAAAAAATCAAAAAATAGTTAGTTATTAAACTTTTATAGATTAATTTTAGATTGAATCTAATCTTTTTAAGAACGATGGTAAGGGGAGTTGTTTGATATAGAAATAGCTCTATAAATTTGCTCGATTAGGATTAATCTAGCTAATTCATGAGGAAAAGTTAAAGGAGAGAGGCTTAGTACAAGATCTGATTTTTCTTTTATATCTGAACTAACTCCATCAGTATCACCGATTAAGAAATTAATTTTTTTATTTTTAAAATTCAAGAGTAAGGAACATAGTTCAACTGAATTAAACTGTTTTCCTTCTTCACTTAGGCAAATAGTAATATTGTTATTGGATCTAAGATTATTTAAATTAAAAGTCTTTAGCTCATTAATGATAAGTTCAGGCATTCTTTTTTTGTATTGATTAATTCCATCTCTAATCCAAAGTTTTTTTATTTTGCCGATGGCATAAATTGCTAATCTATTACTCTGAAGCATAAGTAAATATTAAAACTAATTATTCATCAAGAAGATAATTAAATTCATCATATAGTTCCTCTTCGGTTGTTAATTTCTTGGAAAAATTATCTTTTTTAGAATTCATATTAATTTGATTAATCTCACTTTTTCTTAGTGAATTATTAACGTTAGAAGTTTCTTCTAAAGATACTGAATTATCAATTAACGAATAAAAAATTTTATTGGGATCTTGTGAATTAAGTGGATTGGTGATTAAATTATCATTATTATTTATATTTTTACTTTCGTTATTTAAATTTTTCTTTTTTTTAAATTTATTGAGTTTATCTAAATTTTTTTTTGATAAGCTCATGATATAAAGTATTAAATAAATTCATATTTAATTTAAACATATTATTTATCTTTTAGATGAATTCTAAAAAAAATCATCAAAAAAAAAGATTTGGACAACACTGGTTGGTAAATAAAAAAATATTAGAAAAAATTAAAGAAATTGCTGTTCTTAATGAAAATGACTTTATTTTAGAAATTGGCCCTGGTAAAGGAGCTTTAACATCTAAGTTGTTAGATTCAGAAATTAAAAAATTACATGCAATTGAATTAGATAAAGATTTAATAAATTTATTAAATGATAAATTCAATAATAATGATAAGTTTTCACTGCAGCAGGGAGATATTCTTTCTGTAAATTTAGATTCGATTAATAAGAAGATTACAAAAGTGATTGCAAATATTCCTTACAATATAACTGGCCCAATATTGGATATTTTCATAGGTCGATTGGGCATTATAAGAAACTATAATTACGAAAAAATAATATTTTTAATGCAGAAAGACGTTGTAGATAGGATTTTGTCAAAAGAAGGTAGTCCCAATGCTGGTGCGCTTAGTATAAGAATGCAACTTTTATCTAAAATAAAAAGAATATGTGATGTGCCGCCTTCATCATTTAGTCCGCCTCCAAAAGTTTTTTCTTCTTTAGTAGTTTTCGAACCAATTAAAAATGATTTAAGATTAGATATTAGTCTAGAAAAATATATAGATAAACTTCTTCGAATTTCATTTAATTCAAGAAGAAAAATGCTAAGAAATACTCTTAATTCAATACTTTCAAATGAAGACATAAATGAATTATCTGAATCTTCAAAAGTTTGTTTTAATTTAAGACCACAAGATATTTCAATTGACCAATGGATTAAGCTTGCAGAAAATTGTATTAAAATTAAAAAATAAAAATTTAAGTATATGCAAGATTTAGCTAAAAAGAAAATTAATATAAAATCTCCTGCCAAAATAAATTTGCACCTTGAAGTTATTGGTAAAAGAGAGGATGGATTTCATGAGTTAGCAATGATTATGCAAAATATCGATCTTGCTGATTATTTAGAATTTGAAATTAATAATGAAGGTTTAATTAAACTTGAGTCAGATTGTAATGATTTAAGCTTATCTGATGATAATTTAATTGTTAAATCGGCAAATCTATTAAGGAAAAAATCAAATATAGATTACGGAGCGAATATATTTTTAAGAAAAAATATCCCGATTGGCGCAGGATTAGCTGGTGGATCCAGCAATGCAGCAGCAACATTAATTGGTCTTAATAATTTATGGGATTTGAAATTAGATCAAGAAACTTTATGTTCATTAGCGTCAACTTTAGGATCTGATATTCCCTTTTTTATAAATGGTGGTATTCAATTATGTTTTGGAAGAGGCGAAATTCTGGAGAAATTAGATTCAACCCTTGAATATGGAGCAATTCTTCTAAAAAATCCGAATGTATCAGTATCAACTGCTGAAACTTATAAAAAATATAGTAATAGATTTTGTGATCAATATCTTACTGATAGAGAAATGATTGAGAACATAAGAAATAATTTAAGAGATAATGGTTTAAATAACTTAAATTTTGATAATCAACATTTATCTATTAAAAATGATTTGCAGTTAGTTGTTGAAAATGAAAATGATTCTGTAAAGCAGGCATTATATTTACTTTCTAAATTAGAAAATTGTCTCACATTTTCAATGAGTGGATCAGGCCCTACATGCTTTGCACTTTTTAAAGATATAGAGACTGCTAAAAAAGAATTAACTGCAAATTATAAATTGTTTAGAAATAAAGGTTACGATTCATGGGTTTGCACTTTCCTTGAAAAGGGAATAACATTCACTTAAATTTTTTTATTCAAATTTTATTGTGGCTGATAATAGTAATGAGAATATTGAAAAAAACATTCCCGAAAAAGGACCATTAAATTTTATTGTAGGATCATTAACAAGTTTTCTATTATTTATATTTTTTTATTTTTTAAGTAATAAAATTGCAATTTATTTTTCAGTACATAAACCATCTAATTCTTCTGAAATAGTTCAAAATATTTCTTCGAGTATTAATACCCTAATAATTGGATTATCTTTTTTGCTAACTTTCTCTTTTGCTTTTATAGGTATAGGACTTTTTATTGTATTTATTCGCAGTTTTTTTCTGAAGAAAAATTGAATTGCCAATATTATTAAGAAAACACTTTTTTTGAATGTCTTTACATGACTTAGGCCTTTTAGTCCTTTTACTTTCGCCTGGAATGATTTTATCAATATTACTACTCATAACCTTCGCTGAAGGAGGTTAAATTATTCAAAGTGGTAGGATTATATATGTGATTAATTAGGTAATTAATTGTGGCTGGAACATTATTATTTAATGCTTTGAAAGAGGCAATTGATGAAGAAATGGCAAATGATGTAAATGTTTGCGTTATGGGGGAAGATGTTGGCCAATATGGAGGTTCTTATAAGGTAACTAAGGATTTATATGAAAAATATGGAGAGTTAAGAGTCTTAGATACTCCAATTGCAGAGAATAGTTTTACGGGTATGGCAGTTGGTGTAGCAATGACAGGCTTAAGACCAATAGTAGAAGGAATGAATATGGGTTTTTTGCTTTTAGCTTTTAATCAGATATCAAATAATATGGGTATGCTTAGATATACAAGCGGCGGAAATTATAAAATACCAGCAGTAGTTCGAGGACCTGGAGGAGTTGGTCGTCAACTTGGTGCTGAGCACAGTCAAAGACTTGAAGCATATTTTCACGCAGTTCCTGGCATAAAGATTGTTGCATGTAGTACACCCACAAATGCTAAAGGTTTAATGAAAGCAGCTATAAGAGATGATAATCCAGTTCTATTTTTCGAACATGTTCTTCTTTATAATCTATCTGAAGAATTACCTGAGGGTGATTATATTTGTGCTTTAGATCAGGCTGATGTTGTAAAAGAAGGAAAAGATATTACTTTATTGACTTATTCAAGAATGAGACATCACTGCCTTAAAGCTGTTGAAGAATTAGAAAAAAAAGGAATAGATGTTGAGTTAATAGATTTAATAAGTTTAAAACCATTTGATATGGAAACCATCTCAAAATCAATAAGAAAAACAAATAAAGTAATTATTGTTGAAGAATGTATGAAGACTGGAGGTATTGGTGCAGAATTAATTGCTTTGATAACAGAAGAGTGTTTTGATGATCTTGATTACCGACCAATTAGATTATCTAGTCAGGATATTCCAACTCCTTATAATGGAAATCTTGAGAATTTGACAATAATCCAACCACATCAAATAGTTGAAAAAGTTGAACACTTAATTAGTGGGAGTATATAGACAATGAAAAGAAGGCAAGGTTGGCTTTTTTTTATTATATTTCTATTTACTTTATCTATTTATCTATTAATAAATTATCCCTTACAGTTGGGATTGGATTTACAAGGGGGTTCTCAACTTACACTACAAATTATTAAAGAGGAAGGTAAGGTAACAAGGGATGAACTTGAAGCAGTTAATTCGGTTATAGATAAGCGTGTTAACAATTTAGGAGTTTCTGAGTCTAATTTGCAAACCCTCGGTAGAGATCAATTGATTTTAGAATTACCGGGTGAACAAAATCCATTAGTTGCTTCAAGGGTATTAGGTAAGACTGCTTTATTAGAATTTAGAATCCAAAAAGAAAGAACATCCACAGATTTAAAAACCCTGCAACTACAGAGATTGAGTATTAAAGAATTAATTGATAGATATTCCCTTGCAGAAAAAATTCAAAATGATGATAATTTCTTAAAAGTTATTCAAGATGATCTTAAAGATATAGAGCAAGAATTGAATTATTCATCTACTAGTAATGATTTATATGGGAAGTTAATTGAAATCAAAAAATATGTTGATAAAGAAATTACAAATTTATTTATTAAAACAGATTTATCTGGTAAGGATCTAATTAACGCAGGAAGGAGACAAGAACAAACAAATAGTAATTGGGAAGTTTTATTAACTTTTAGTAATTCAGGAGGTAAAAAGTTTGCAGAAATTACAAAGTCAATTGCTGGTACTAATCAACTATTGGCTATCATTTTAGATGGTGAGTCAATAAGTGAAGCCAGTGTTGGTAATCAGTTTGCCAGTACTGGGATTACAGGTGGATCAGCAACAATAAGCGGTAATTTTAGTGCTGAAAATGCTAGAGAATTAGAAGTTCAACTTAAAGGAGGCTCGTTGCCATTGCCAATTGAAATAGTAGAAACTAACACAATAGGTGCTCTGTTGGGATCCAAAAATATTTTAAAAAGTCTTTATGCAGCTATTAGTGGGTTAATTTTTGTTGGTATTTTTATGATTTTTAATTATAGAATTCTAGGTTTTGTTTCAGTTCTTTCTTTAGTACTTTATGGTTTTTTTAACTTAGCTCTATATTCTTTAATTCCTGTAACTTTGACTTTACCTGGAATATCTGGTCTTATACTTAGTATTGGTATGGCTGTTGATGCAAACATTCTAATATTTGAGAGAATTAGAGAAGAATTATATGATGGTAATACTCTTACAAGATCTATTGACAGCGGTTTTCAAAGGGCTAATTCATCTATAGTTGATGGCCATATTACAACTCTTCTAAGTTGTTTTGTATTGTTTTTATTAGGAACAAATTTTGTTAAAGGTTTTGCAGCAACATTAGGTATTGGAGTCTTAATAAGCTTGTTTACCTCATTAAATTGTTCTAAAACTATCTTGCGATTTTTTACAACATATCAATCTTTCAGACAAAAAAATCTCTATCTACCCAGGAAAAATTTTTCACAATAAATTTTTTATTTCTAATTTTCCCATGAAATTCAATCTTGAACTAATAAAAAATAAAAAAAAGATAATTAGTTTTTCAACTGTTCTTATTTTGTTGAGTCTTTTAGGAATTTTATATTCTACTTTTAATACTTCTTATAAGAAACCTATAAATTTAGGGATGGATTTTGTTGGGGGAAATGAATTAAGAATAGAGAGAATTTGTAAGGAGGAATGTTCTGATTTTTCTCCTGATTCGGTTTTAGAAAATTTAAGAGAGAACTCTAAAAATAAAAACTTATTAAATAACATTAAATTACAATCCCAAAATAATAATAAGTTGATTTCAATAAGAACACCTTATTTGAGTATCGAAGAATCAAATAATCTTATTAGTAATCTTGATAATATTATTGGACCTCTAAATTATGAGAGTAAGGATTCAAGATTAATAGGTCCAAAGCTTGGGAAAAGATTACTAACTAATTGTGTTACTTCATTGTTAGTTTCTTTATTAGCAATTTCTTTATATATAACTATTAGATTTGATAAAAAATATGCATTATTTGCATTATTAGCTTTATTCCATGATTTATTAATTGTTTTCGGTATATTCTCTTGGTTGGGAATTATATTATCTGTCGAGGTAAATAGTTTATTTGCTGTATCCTTGCTTACTATTGCTGGTTATTCTGTAAATGATACTGTTGTTATTTTTGATAGAATTCGTGAAAATTTAAAATCAAAGAAAGAAGGTTATAACGAAACTATTCAATTATCAGTAAATGAATCATTTAGGAGAACAACGTTTACCAGTATTACAACTCTAATCCCTTTATTAAGCATAATTTTGTTTGGATCTTACTCGCTATTTTGGTTTTCCTTAGCCTTATCATTAGGAATTATAGTTGGAAGTTATTCAAGTATTTTATTGGCTCCATCTTTGTTGCTTAAAGACTGAGATTAGGCTTTTGATTATATGAAATTGAATTACTATTTGATAATTTTATTTTCTTTAGTTTTAATAGATCTTTCTACTGAGCTAAGAATATTATTTGATCATTTTACTTTTAATTCACTATATTTTGCTATTGGTAAACATCCCTTAGCTTTCTTTATACTTTTTTCTTACCCATATTTATATAAAAAAATAAAGTAGTTTTTAAATATCTTTAAATGACTCTTTGATTAAAACCTGAATTACTACTGCTAATGGAAGAGAGAGTATTAAGCCTAATGGACCAAAAATGAAGGTAAATCCAAATTGTGATATTAATGTTAAACCAGGAAGTAAGTTTGCTTTTTTCTTCATAATAGATGGCATTATTATATAACTTTCAATATTTTGAATGATTACATATGCTCCTAAAACGGCCAGTGGTTTCCAAAAATTATCTAGTAGTGCAATTGAGATTGGAAATATCCCACTAATAACTGGACCTATATTTGGAATAATGTTAAGAACCATTGCTATTAAAGCATTTGAGACAACATATTTAACGTCTAATATAGAAAGAACTATTAATGATAATAGACCTACTGATAATGAGCTTATGATAATAGAAAAGGCCCAATTTGCTAATGCAGTATTGCATTTTTCCAGAATATTTCTAAATTTGTTGCGATAATTTTTTGGAATTAATAGAAGTATATTTTCTTTATATTGTTTTGGTTCAATAGAAATCATTAAACTCACTGCTAATACGAATATTAATTTCAAAAGACCTGAACCAAGGTTCCCCGCTATATTTATTAAATTTATAAAACTTTCTTGAATAGCTTTTGCAATAGTTGAGGTATCTGGAATAGTTACCACATTATTTATAAGACTGAAAATGTCTATAACATTTTCTGATTCTTCACCATATAATAAAACATTAAATTTATTCAGATTTGTATTAATCAAAATATTTATTTTTGATAAACCATTTGGAATATCAACTAGTATTTCATTGAATTCTTTTATAAACGGAGGCAATACAAGAATAAAAATAGTAAATACTATTACCGATATAACAGTTAAGACAAGAAACAATGAAAGAGGTCGGGGGATTTTCAACCCCTTTTGTATTTGATTACATAAATTACATACAATATTTGAAATTACTAAGGAACAAATTATTAATAGGAGAAAATCTCTTAGAGTCCAAACTATTAACGAAGTTATTAAAATTACTACTAACTTGAAATATAACGAACTACTCAATTTTCAAAATATTCTACTTCTTTTCAGAATATCCTAATCCATTTGATTTGGCATAACTATTTGCAAATCTCATAAATCTATCAAAGTCAGATGTGTTCTTCCAAATATATACTGCTTCTAAAAATATTGGTTCTCCATCAACAAACTTTACTTTAACTTCCCTAGTTAATATTTCACCTTCAGAGTCAATCATACGCATGCCTGTGATTTCCCCATCCGTAATTGAAGATAATGCCTGAGGTTTTTCGAACAAAAATAAAGCTTGGCCTGTGGTACCATCCTTACTCCTAGTGAGTCTTATTTCAGGAACTACAGGTTCATCAGTTCCTTCATAAAATTGAATTTTTGCAGTTTTATTTGCTGTCATAATGTTAGTTTGATAATTTGCTATCTTAGGAAATATTTTTCAAATTCGTTTGTGGTTATTTATAAAACATTATTTACTAACTCCAGGATACTTTCATCATATTTTTTGTCGGTTAAATCTAATATCTTTATATTTGTTTTACCAACCTTTTCATATTCATAACATTTATCGTAATAATCTAGAACTGATTTACAAACTAAGTCCCATCTCTCATTATTAATTGATTCGAGAGCTATTTTTGTTCTTTGTGGTCCTAATCTTTTTTTAATCCTTAATACAGATTCTTGAAGTTCTTCTTTCTTAAAAACACTATATGTATCTATCAACTCATCTAACCTGTTAGATTCACTCCTTATAATTTCTATTCTCCTTGAATTTTTCATCTGATTAAAAAATTCATGGGGTATTTTGCATTTGCCTATATTTGCACTTTCTGCTTCTACAAAAATATTATTAGAATTTTTAAAGGAATTTAATTTTTCTGCAATTTTATTTTCAAATTGTTCATTTGAAGGTTGTTCTTTCATTCCTAAAGCTCCAAATGTACTTCCTCTATGACAAGCAAATCCTTCAAGATCAATAGTTTGATATTTATATTTCTCTAGTAATGATAATAATCTTGTCTTCCCTGTTCCTGTTTTTCCTCCAATAACTAATAAATTCAACTTTTTTGAGAAACTATCTAATACCCATCTTCTATATATTTTGTATCCTCCCTTAAGTGTTATTGGATTTAATTTATATTTTTCTAGTAGCCAAGCAATGCTTTGTGAACGCATTCCTCCTCTAGAGCAATATATTCTGATAAAAAATTCATTATTTTTATTAGCAATAGTTTTATAAGACTCAATACTTATGAATAAATTATCAAGAAGAAATTCCATTTTTTTTTCAAAAAAATTTAATCCCTCTATGACAGCTTTTTTTCTTCCTTCTTTTTTATAAATAGTTCCAATTATGGATCTCTCATCATTATCAAATAGTGGAATGTTAATAGAATTAGGCAGGTGTCCTTTATAATATTCACTCGGGCTTCTAACATCTATAAGTGGTCCTTTAAAACTTCTAAATTTCTCTAGTTCTTTTCTTTTGAAATACATGGATAGTTTTTATTTTTTTAGATTGATTTTTTAAAATGAATAACAAAGAACAAGATAACCATAATAATGCTACATTAAATCTGATAAAAAAATTTGTAGATTCCAATCAAAGAAAAAGAATAAATTCATTAACTCAAATAGAATCTGAATTCGAAAATATTTTTAATCTTGGTCCTTCACTGTTTGATATCTTTGATAGTGATGGAGACGACTGGGCTGCTGGTTGGATATTGCAAGTTTTAAAAAAATTTAAGCCTGAATTCTTTGAAAACTCCAAATTCAATAATTGGTTTAATACATATTCAGATTTTGATATTAATTATGAAGATTTGCAATTGAAGTTGGTTGAGCAAGAATTTGAAGAGGCGGATAGATTAACAAGTTCCTATTTACGAAAATTAGCTGGGAAATTAGCTGAAAAACGTGGATATGTTTTCTATAGTGAAGTTAAGAATATGTCAGGTAAAGATCTAGAAACAATTGATCGATTATGGAATATTTATTCTACTGGCAGATTTGGATTCTCAATTCAGGCAAAGATATTAAAATCAGTAGGAAAAAAATATGAATTAATGTGGCCGAAGATAGGTTGGAAAAAAAATGGCTTATGGACTAGATATCCCGGATCTTTTTGCTGGTCATTGGATGCTCCTGATGGACATATGCCTTTAATAAATCAACTAAGAGGAGTAAGACTTATGGACTCCATCTTACGACATCCTGCTATTGCAGAGAGACATAATAATATTCTTTAAATGAGGTATTTAATAAGTTAAAATTAAGACAGTATCAAAATATTATTATGTCCTTATTTCGGGGCAAAAATATTTTAAAGAAATTTTTTAAAAGACCAAAGATTAACTGGTCAAACTACGAATTCGAATCATCATTACAGTTAAATGAATTTGTCGATCAATTATTAGAACCTATTAAAAATTCTCAATCAAGCTATCTTATAAAACTTGGTCTACATGAAGCTCTAGTTAACGCAGTAAAACATGGAAATAAATTAGATCCTAAAAAAAATATTAGAGTAAGAAGAATAATTACTCCTAATTGGTGTGTTTGGCAAATTCAAGATCAAGGTAATGGTTTAGAAATAAAAAAAAGAGACTACAAATTACCAAAAAAAATAAGTAGTGTAAATGGCCGTGGACTTTACATTATTAATGAATGTTTTGATGATATTAGATGGAGTAGTAAAGGTAATAGGCTTCAGTTGGCTTTAAAAAGGTGATTTTTACTTGGGCAAGGTTGATCCACGTTAATTTCTTTTAACCATTTAATACTTTCTTCTATATAGTCAATAGTTTCATTCTCATTACAAGAAATAATTAAATGGCATAATCCCGCCGAAATTAATTCTGCAGATCGTTTATATTTATTTCCTTTATCTTTATGCCATTTAGAATGATCAATTTTTAATTTGTCATTAAGACTTTGAACAAGCTGAATAGTATCTTTATCCCAGTAGGTCATAGAATTTTTTATTTACTTTACAGCAGACCATACTTTGGTCATAAAAAAGGAATTTGATTTTACATCTTTAAACCCTACTTCCTCTATTTTTGAATCTATATCCTCTTTTATGTAATCACAATAAAAAGGCTCGTGAAAAGATTTATAGAAGTTTTCCATTACGGATGTAAAGTCAGGTGAATCACTTATTTGAATTGAATCAGCTAATACTAATATCCCCCCAGGTTCAAGAACTCTAAAAAATTCATTTAATACTTTAGCTCTAATGGTTCTAGGTAATTCATGAAATAAGTAAACACAAGAAATGCATTGAAAACTATCATTTTCAAAAGGTAATTCTTCTGCATTACCTTTTATTAACTGAATTAGATCTCCATCTAAATCTGAAATATATCTACTTGCCTCTTTTAAGTATGAATCAGATAAATCAATTCCTGTAATTTTTTCTTTAGGAAATGCGACTCTTAATTGTTTTAATGTTCTTCCAGATCCTGTAGCTACATCAAGTATTTTTATAGAACTTTTTTTTCTATCGCTAAAAATTTCTAGTCCTTCTTTTATTGGCTTAATAATTCTTCTCCTCATTGAGTCAGCAGTTCCGTTGAAAAGTATCTCTACTTGTAGGTCATAAATGCTAGCTGAAAAGTCTGATAAATATCCATCTGTTTGATGATGAAAATTTCTCAAGTAATATTGAGGATAATTATCTTTATTAATTGATTTTGGTAGGTCGTCAAAGTTTTGTTTTCTGCGTCTATCCCATGTATAAGGCATATCGAGCCAAATTTTGGGATATTGAGTTAGATATCTAAGCCATGGTTCGTCAAACAATAATTTTTTTGGATATATATTTTTTTCTGCATCATTCCAATCTTCTTCTCTTAAGATATCCATTGAATTTTGGATTTGTATTAAAAGATCCTTATCTATATCAAAATTTTCAAGTTTCGAATCTGGAAGAATAAAATTCATTAATCTTGAACTTATCTGCTTGTGTGCAAAACCTGCAATGCTTTTACTTTGTTGTAGCGTTTTATATGCAATTTTTGAAATAGATTCCCTAGACATTTTTCAATTTATATATGTATATTCCAACAAAAAAAAAAACAATTTGAGAATATTTTGTGATATTTCTCAAATTGATTTAATTTTAACTAATTTTTTTTTAATTATGCATCGTAATACATAAAGAATTCATGTGGATGAGGCCTTTGTCTTAGTTGTTGAACTTCTTCGTATTTTATGTCGATAAAGTTATCAATAAAATCTTCTGTAAATACGCCACCCGCTAAAAGGTAATCCTTATCAGCTTTTAGCGCATTAAGTGAATCATTTAGAGATGAAGGTACTGTATCAATTTTTGCAAGTTCATCAGCTGGAAGTTCAAATAAATCTACATCTACTCCATCACCAGGATCAATTTGATTTTTAATTCCATCAATACCAGCAAGCATCATTACTGAAAATGCTAAGTAAGGGTTTGCAAGTGCGTCACCTGATCTGAATTCTAATCTTTTAGCTTTAGGGCTTGGACCAGTTAGAGGTATTCTTACTGCAGCTGATCTATTACCCTCAGAATAAACTAGATTTACAGGTGCTTCAAATCCTGGAACCAATCGTTTATAACTATTTGTGGTTGGGTTGGTAAATGCTAAGAATGATGGGGCATGTTTAAGTATGCCTCCGATATACCATCTTGCAGTTTGAGATAAATTTGCATATGCTCCTTCACCAAAAAATAGTGGCTGACCACTCTTCCATAAACTTTGGTGAACATGCATTCCTGTTCCATTATCGTTAAATACAGGCTTGGGCATAAACGTTGCAGTTTTCCCATATTTTTTAGCAATATTCCTGACAACGTATTTATAAGTCATTACGTTATCAGCAGAATTTATTAATGAATCGAATTTCATTCCAAGCTCGTGTTGACCGGCACCAGCAACTTCATGGTGATGCTTCTCTGTGGGTATGCCTAATTCACCCATTTGAATTAGCATTTCAGATCTGATGTCTTGAGCAGTATCATTTGGAGCAACTGGGAAATAACCTTCTTTGTATTGGATCTTATATCCTAAATTTCCACCTTCTTCAGTTCTTCCTGTGTTCCATGGAGCTTCAATAGTATCTACACTGTAAAAGCAAGAACCTTCTTTTGAGTCGTATCTCACGTCATCAAATAAAAAGAATTCTGGTTCCGGTCCAAAAAATGCTGTATCAGCAATCCCAGTAGATTCTAAGTATTTTAAAGCCTTTTGAGCTAAAGATCTTGGACATCTATCATAAGGCTCTCCACTTCTAGGCTCTTGGATAGAGCAAATCATACTTAGGGTTTTATGTTTGTAAAAAGGATCTATCCATGCTGTACTTGCATCGGGGACCATTGACATATCTGAGGCATTAATTGCTTTCCAACCTCTTATTGATGAACCATCAAATGCAAGACCTTCTGTAAATGAATCCTCTTCTATCATGTCTGATGTAAGAGTTAAATGTTGCCATTTACCATGGATGTCTGTGAATTTTAAATCGATGAGTTCAATTTCTTCATCTTTAATTTGGCTTAAAACATCTTGTGGAGACTTAGACATAACTTTTGAGATACCTTCTATGAAATTAATAACTTGATGATTCTTATTATGTATCAACCGTAACTTTTTTCAACACTAGATGTCTTCTTTGAGTGTTTCAAGTCATAACTTTAATAATTATTTACTTAATTATTTAAATTGAATTAATTTCTATAAAAAAATATCGCTTAAGCGACGATATTAGTCTAATTTAAAAGTAATTGAATGTAATGCTTTGACAGAAGCAAAACTTATTCCGGCTTTAAATAAAGAGAATTTATCTCATTTTTCAAAGACTTATGTACCCTCTAGACTTTTATTAGGACCTGGACCTTCAAACGCACATCCAGAAGTCTTAAGCGCTCTTTCTTTAAATCCTATTGGTCATTTAGATGAGGCATATATCTCATTGATGTCTGACGTTCAGCAACTTTTAAGGTATACCTGGCAGTGCAATAATCGTATTACACTCCCAATGAGCGGCACTGGTAGTGCAGCGATGGAAGCTTCAATAGCTAATTTTATTGAAGAAGGCGAAAAAATTCTTATTGCTAAAAAAGGATATTTTGGAGATAGATTAGTTGATATGGCAACTAGATACAAAGCTCAAGTTTCCTTTATTGAAAAACCATGGGGTGAAGCTTTTACTTATGAGGAAATTAAGTATGAAATAGAGACTAAAAAACCCGCCATTTTTGCCATTGTCCATGCTGAAACATCAAGTGGTGTTTTACAACCTCTTGATGGTATTGGGGATATTTGTAGAAAAAATAATTGCTTGTTTTTAGTTGATGCTGTTACTTCACTTGGTGCTTTAGAATTATTGATAGACGAATGGAAAATTGATCTAGCATACAGTTGTAGTCAAAAGGGATTAAGTTGTCCCCCTGGATTAAGCCCTTTTACAATGAATAAAAGAGCTGAAGAAAAGCTAGGTTCAAGAAAAACAAAAGTACCTAATTGGTATCTAGATTTATCTCTATTAAATAAGTATTGGGGTTCTGATCGTATTTACCATCATACTGCTCCAGTAAACATGAATTTTGCAATTCGTGAAGGTTTACGATTAATTGCGAATGAGGGTTTAGAAAATGTTTGGAATAGACACAATACTAATGCAAAGAAATTGTGGAATGGTTTAGAAAGTCTTGGAATGGAATTACATGTATTAGAGGATTATAGATTGCCAACTTTAACCACAGTTAAAATACCTCCAGCAGTTGATGGGGATGGTTTTAGAAATCATCTCTTAAGAAACTTTGGAATTGAGATAGGAAATGGACTTGGAGAATTATCTGGGAAGGTGTGGCGTGTAGGGTTAATGGGTTTTAATTCATGTGAGGAGAATGTTGATAGATTATTAAACCTATTTGATACTGAGCTAAAGAAATTTTCTATTTTTGAGTCCTCAACTTTTTGAACCAAATCTGTAAAATTTGACTGCATTCATCTTCTAGGATACCTCCAATTATTTCCATTTTATGATGAGCACTTTCATGTTTTGATAGGTCAATTGAACCACCCAAACCACCTCTTTTCTTATCGTAAGCCCCGAAAATAACTTTACCCATTCGTGCCTGAATAAGTGCAGAGGAACACATAGTACAAGGTTCTAAATTAGTGATAATTGTACATTCATTAAATCTCCAATCATTTTTAATTAGAGATGCCTGCCTAAGTGCCATTATTTCAGCATGACCTAAAGGGTCTTTATTTATATTTCTTCTGTTAACCCCTCTCCCGATACATCTTCCTCTCTCATCTAAAATTATTGAACAGATTGGTAGCTCAACTTTTCCAATTTCTTTCGATCTTCTTAATATCGAATTCATCCACAAAGTGTATTTTGAATTATTTGTTTTTTTTTGTTGATCTTCATTACTATTTCCATTTTCAAAAATATATCTCATTTATCAAGATTGAGAATAGAATTATTAATAGATATCTTATCTGATGGCTGAAGATTTAATTAATAATAAAGATATATATTTCCCCTCAAATTTAGGGACTAATGACAAATTGATTATTCTTCTGAATAGAGCAAGTCAAACTCTTTGTGACTGGTTCTCTAAAGCTGATAAAAATGGTCCTTTACCTTTTGATGACAGTTTCAAATGTATCATGCCTGCGGAAGATGGCAACTCTGAGGAAGATTTGTTTTCTGAGATTGAATCTCTTTTGAATAATTCATTTAATCCCGTTCATCCTGGCTCACTAGCGCACCTTGATCCCCCACCTTTAATTTTCTCTATTTTGGGAGATTTAATTGCCGCTGGTTTAAATAATAATCTTCTCGCTTACGAATTATCACCAAGTGTAACCTTGCTTGAGGAATCATTATGCAAATGGTTTGCCAAGAAAATAGGGTTTAATGATTTCTCTGGAGGTATAGCTGCTAGCGGAGGTACATTAAGTAATCTAAATGCACTTATTGCAGCTAGAAATAATGCTGGATTAGGTACAAATCCCAATTCTGTATTACTTGTTAGTGAAGATGCTCATTCTTCTTTCGTTAAATGTATAAGAGTAATGGGTCTTGATACAAGGAATCTTGTCAGGATTAAAACTGATAATCAAGGTCGAATGGATATAAATGATCTGAGAAACTCTTTAAATAAATGTTCAATTGAAAATAAAAAAATATTTGCTGTTGTAGCCACCCTTGGGACAACTGTAAGAGGAGCCATTGATCCTATTAAAGAAATAAGTGAAATCTGTAAACAAAGAAACATATGGTTACATATTGATGGTTCAATTGGAGGGATTTTTGCTATAACTTCTATTCCAATAGAAGGTCTAAATAATATTAATCAGGCTAATTCGATAACGATAAATCCACAAAAAATTATTGGCATAACAAAGACTTCATCTTTGTTATTGGTTTCAAATATGTGTACTTTAGAAAATACTTTTAATACTGGACTACCTTATATATCATCCAAAGAAAATATTATAAATAGAGGAGAAATAGGCATACAAGGTTCTAGACCTGCAGAGGTTATCAAACTATGGCTTGGGTTACGTTTTTTAGGTCTCAAAGGAATAGAAAATATATTAAGATCATCAATTAAAAGAAAAGATTTTTTTGTAAAAAATATTAGTAAAAATAAATTTGATATATATTCAGGTCCTCTACATATTGTTTCATTCTTACCAAATAAACTTGAGCCAAAAGACTCTGATGCATGGACTCAAACTAAAGTAAATGAACTAATTAATAATAATTTTATGCTTTCTAGACCAAAATTTAAAGGTAAATATTTTTTACGGGTTGTCATGGGAAATTACAATACAAAAGATTCTCATATTGAAGAACTTTTGAGACTTCTAGATGCTTAACTAATGAATATGGGTAGACCAAAAATTATTGCAATAGTAACAGGGTTTATCTCTATATCTATTTGCATTGCTTATTTACTATTAATAACTATCTTTGATTTCAGAACTTATCTAAATGATCAATTATCCAATATCAATTAGTAAATGGTGGCAAACTTTTACTTGATTTAAAATATTTATTCATTTCAATTTTTGAAATAGCTTCTTTTACAAAATTATTTAAAATATCCTCTCTTTTACTTATTCTATAGATCTTTTCTACTACTTCTTGAATTCCTCCATCTCCCCAATCTTGACCATTTTTAAAATATTCAATCAAACTTAATCCTACTATTCTTATTAACCAGCCTGCTGTAACTGATTGTATAGATTTAGATAATATTATTTTAGTCAAGCTTGTAGCTAAAGCAGGAGAAAGAATGGCGAGACCCCCTTTTAGTATTCCTTGTTTAGCCAATGAGCTTAGCAATGAAGTCGCCAAATCTTTTGCATCTTTTTTTGTAAGCTTTATTTCATATATTTTTGATAACTCCATTATCATTTGAAGGTTTACGGAGGTAGTAGTAAGAAAATCAACAGCTGGTAGTGGATTAACTAGTATTACTCCACCTGTTATCCACATATATTTATTAATCACTTTATTTGACATTAAATATCTTTGTTCTTGTACGAATTTTTTACTTTTAATACCCAACTTATTTGAGCGAAAAAGAATATTATCCGCCAATAACTCTTCACCATTGTTATCGAGGGTTTCAATTATTTCTCTAAATAAACTTCCTACCTCTGGAACTAAATTTAAAGCATCTGATTTTGTATAGGTAGATTTTTGAGGGACTGCAATTGTTTGAACGACTGAAATTTTATTTTTTATAGCGGAAGTTATAGAAATTATATTTTCTTGGATAAGGTTATTTTCATCTCTAGACCTCAAATCACATTTATTTAACACTATTATTATTTTTTTCCTTAACTTTAATAATTCTCTAATTAAATAGTTTTCGTATTTATTTATGTCCTGATCTAACACAAAAAGAACTAAGTCAGATTTTGTTGCTTGTATAATTGTTTCTTTTTCTCTTTCTTCCCCTAATTTAGATGGTTCGAATAAACCCGGAGTATCAACTATATTAATGTTTCTTTTTAAAATTGGTATACGAATTTTATAGCTATTAACTTGCTTCGTTGTACCTATTTTTGCTGAGGTTTGTCCGACAATATTTTTCAATAAAGATCTTGCTATAGATGTTTTTCCTGAGGAACCTGCTCCAAAAAGAGTAACTTTATAATCTCCTGTTTTTAATTGTGACTCTAGTTTATTTTTTTGGTAATTTAACAATTCAGCTTTTACATTATCGTTAATTTTCTTATTAATTTTCTCGACTCCTTCCAAACTTATCTTTGCAGCGCCATATGTATTTTTGAATGAAAGTGTATTTTTTTTATTTTTAAATATAACTTTATAAATTATTTTTTTAAATAATTTTTTATCAATATTATAAAAAGTATAAATAATTATAATTAAAAATAAAAGAGTATAAATATTTATTATTCTCACAAATATTGAAAATAAAATATATAGAAATAATATCAATACTACATACTTTATATACTTTAATTTCAAGTAATTCATTTTATCGATTATTTTTAAAAATGTTATACAGTAAAATAATGAAACCAATATTAATAGAGATATCAGCAATATTAAATACTGGAAAATTTATAATATTCAAATTTATAAAATCAACTACAAAACCTTTATATATCCTATCTATACCATTACCAATAGTTCCACCAAGAATAAAGCTATAAGAATATAGATCGAATAAGTTTAAAGTATTCTTCCTAAATATCAAATAAATAAGTAATATAGAAAAAAAAATACTTATTAAAGATAAAAATTCCCTACTACCACTAAATATGTTAAATGCTGCCCCGTAATTTTTTACAAAGTCTAATTTGAATAAAACAAAATCTTTATTAATAAATAATTTTTTATTATAAAACATTAAATATTTCGTAAATTGATCTATTAGAACAATAAAAATACTTAAAGATACAAAATATAATTTTGTTTTTATATTAATAATCATTATTTGCTACGTTTTAAACGTTCTAAAGGTTTAATAAGTAATAAAAGTGGAAAAAGCATTAAAAAATGATATCCAATCTTACCTAAAGAGTATTTCCCTAAATTATATAAAAATAAATTAAATTGACTGTAGAATATAATTTGTATGAAGTTGTAAAATATTCCAGTTAAATGCATAGCACATATTGCTATAAATCCGTTTTTTAAAAACTTTCCAACGTTTATTTTATTTCTATTATTTAAATTATCAATTATTTTGATTAATGGATATAAACCTAATAAATAACCAAAATTTGGAGTGAGCAAATAACCTAATGAACCTCCTTGATGAAAGACAGGAAGTATAAACAACCCCAAAATTATATATATAGAAAATGCTCTTAAAACAACTTTTTTATGGAATATAAGGGTTAATAAAATTATGGTCGGAATTTGCCAGGTAATTGGAAACTCAATGCTATTACTAGATTTATAGATAAAAGGTAGTGGAATACAAACAGGTAACATTGCTGTTATTACTAGTGATTGAAGACTCACCATTACCTCAATTGATTTATAAAAATTGAGCATTATTATAAATTCTATTTATAAACTTCTCAATGCAACAATTGGATCTAATTTAGAAGCTCTTTTTGCAGGTAAAACGCCAAAGATTAAACCTATTGATCCTGAAATGATCATTGTGGAAAAAGTAGTTGTAATTCCTACTGATGCAGGAAGTGGTGTTATCAGAGATAAAAGAAAAACACCTGATAATCCTGTTGTTGTTCCAATTAATCCGCCAATTGTAGATAAAATCAATGCCTCAATCAAAAATTGAATTAATATATCAGACTGTTTAGCTCCTATTGCTTTTCTAAGTCCAATTTCTTCAGTCCTTTCACTTACAGAAACAAGCATAATATTCATGATTCCTATGCCTCCAACCACCAAAGATACTGCCCCAATACCAGCTAATAAAAACGTTAGCCCACTTGTTATATTAGTTACTATATTCAATGCATCCTCTTGTGATCTAACAGCGAAGTCATCATCTCTGATTATTTTATGTCTTTGCCTCAATAAGTTAGTAATCTGAAATTTAGCGGCACTAGTTGCATTTTTATTTATAGCTTCAACACTAATAAAGCTTAAACTTACTCCATATGTTGGGTCCTTTCCTGTAATCCTATTGACCATGGTGGTTAATGGAATATAAGCATTTTTGTCTTGATTACTTCCAAATACAGCACCTTTTGGTTTTAATATTCCAATAATTTCATAAGTATGATCTTTAATTCTGATTTTTTCCCCAAGTGATGAAGAATTATCTTTGAAAAATTCGTCTTTAAGATCAGGACCTATTACTACATAACTTCTTGCACTATTAATATCACTCTTAGATATAAATCTTCCCTTATCAACTTCAAAGCTTCTTACTTCAAGAAATTCAGGAGTAACTCCTGCAATTGATATATTTAGACTTTTAGAATTTGACTGCACTATTTCGTTAGCAGAAATTTGAGGGGCAACTTTTTTAACTGTTGGGACTTGATTACTTATTGCTAGTGCATCTTCTAAAACAAGATTTTTAGGAAATGAAATACCTCTTCTTCTTGTGTCATTATTTCCAGGAACAATGAATAAAACATTTGCACCTAAATTACTTAATTGGTTTTTAGCTAATGTTTGAGCACCTCTTCCAAGCCCAACAAGTGTAATAACTGATGCATTTCCTATAATTATCCCCAGCATTGTTAACGAACTTCTCAATTTGTTCGAAACCAATGTTTTTGTGGCCATACCTAAGGCTTCTTTAATTGAGATATTCCTAGACATATTTGTATTTATCTATTGCATCATCATCTTCAATTTGTCCCATGTAAATAACACCTTCATTAAGTTGCAGTGTGATAAGGTCGCCATTATTAATTTGATGATTATCAATATTTTCTAAATTACAAATTGTAGAAATCTTTATATTCTTTTTGTTAAACAAAGCATAAACATCATTTACTTTTTGGTTAGTAACAATACCTGCAATACTTTTGCTCAGTGGAATATTATCCATTAATTCCTTGGGAACAAATAATATTTCTCCTGGACAAATTAAGGAAATATCAAGATTATTTTTTATTATTCTTGCTTTACCTGTAACACCGATTTCCCCTATTGATATTCCTCTTGATACAATCTTTCTTACTAAACCGACTTTTATTAAATCTGTAGAGCCGCTAATACCAGTTAATGTACCTGCTGTTTGAACTACTAAATCTCCTTGATTTAGGATCCCCATCTCTTGGGCAATTTGCATAGCTAAACTAAAAGTCTTAGCTGTTCTTTCATCATTTTTAACTACTATTGGAGTGACTCCCCAAACAAGTTGCAATCTTCTCGCTACACTTCTTTCTGTAGTGGTTGCCAAGATAGGCGTTGGTGGTCTGAATTTACTTACATTTCGAGCGGTAGAACCTGATTTTGTTAAAGGGATAATAGCTCCTGCTTCAAGTTGTCTAGCTATATTACTTACTGCTGCACTTATAGCATTTGGGATCGTACTAGGTAAGTGGCTTTCAATTGCCTTAAGTGGATAATCCCTTTCAATTCTTCTTGCTATGGTTGCCATTGTTTCTACTGCCTCTACAGGATAATCACCAACTGCAGTTTCGTTTGAAAGCATCACTGCGTCAGTACCATCCAGAATTGCATTTGCAACATCACTAACTTCGGCCCTAGTTGGTCTTGGGTTAGAAGCCATAGAATCAAGCATTTGAGTCGCTGTAATTATTGGGATACCTAATGAATTAGCTTTTCTTATTAATTCCTTTTGTAAAAGAGGAACTTCTTCAGCAGGCATCTCTACTCCCAAATCACCTCTTGCAACCATAACCCCATCACATAAGGGCAATACAGTATCGATCTGATCAATTGCTTCAAATTTTTCTATTTTTGCGACTACAGGAGTTGAATGCCCATTTTTGTTTATTAAATCTTTTATCTCATTTATATCAGATGGATTCCTTACGAAACTAAGTGCTATCCAATCAACTCCTTCAGATAAACCGAATTTTAAATCCTCTTTATCTTTTTCTGTTAATGCTTTTACTGATAGTTGAACATCTGGAAAATTTACACCTTTATTGTTTGAAAGAACACCTCCTACAGTTACCATGCACTCCAAATTATTAGCTTTTACATCAACTTTTTCTACAATCATTTCTATTTTTCCATCATCTAAAAGTATTCTTTTCCCTTCGGTAACTTCTTGTGAAAGTTTGTCATAAGTAACATTTGCAATAGTATTTGTACACTCGACTACATTTGATGTCAGCGTGAATTTATCGCCTTTTTTAACTTTTACTGGCCCCTCTTTAAAACGCCCTAATCGTATTTTAGGTCCTTGAAGATCTTGCAATATTCCAATATCTATATCTAACTTTTTTGATACTTCCCTTATGGTTTTTATTCTTTCAGCATGATCTTTATGATCTCCATGTGAGAAATTTAATCTGAATGTTGTTACTCCAGCTTTAATTAAATTTGTAATTATTTCTTCAGATTGAGTTGCAGGGCCAATAGTTGCTACTATTTTTGTTCTTCTTTTTAAATCAATATTCGACATATATAGATAATATTGCTAGATATAAATAAATTTACCATACCCAAAGTTAGTTATTTAAGTCATGGATTTTAAAACTTATCAGAAAAAAGCTAGAGAAACAGCACAATATCCAGATTTAGGTTCAAATAATATTTACCCAACTCTTGGTTTAGTGGGAGAAGCTGGTGAGGTAGCAGAAAAAGTGAAAAAGGTTATGAGAGATAAAAATGGAATATTTGATAACGAATCAAGATTAGGTATTAAAAAAGAGTTAGGAGATGTTTTATGGTATGTATCAAATCTTTGTACAGAATTGAATTTCAATTTAGAGGATGTTGCATTACAAAACCTTGAAAAATTAAAATTAAGAGCTGCTAAAGGCAAGATAAGAGGTTCTGGAGATGATAGATAAATTCAGCTATAACCTAAGCTTGCATACTGGAGATTTGTAATTAAATTTTGAATAACATTTAATAGTAAAAAAGCTAACAAAGATGAAATATCAAATCCACCTATTGGAGGGATAATACCTCTAAAAATGTTTAAATAAGGATCTGTGATAGAAGTTAATGCAGATAAAACACCGTTACTCCAATCAATACCTGGAAACCATGTAAGTAAAATTCTTATTATCAATATGAAAGAATAAATTGATAAAGTTTGACCCAGAACTGCAAAAATCTCAGATAACATTATCTTGTCGTAATTTAGTACATCCTAACATTTACTTATTATTGCTGCTTATTGTTACCACTACCTATGTTTGAGAGATATTCATTACTTACAGCAAAAGTTTGAAAAAACTTTTCTGATAATGATAGCCAATATGATCTACCATCTTTTTGCTTCCGTTTGACGATGAATTTCTTTTCTAATAATTCTTTAATATGATCATATGCACCTGAACCACGAAGAAGTATGAGGTCCGATTGCAGGATCTTTTTTTTGATTGCAATAGTTGCCAATGTCCTTAATTCGGATGTTTTCAAATCAGAAGGAAGTAAATCATCGACGAATTCATTAAGACTAGATTTTAGTTCGAGAGAAAAACTGTTATTAACTGCATTTAATTCAATAGCTGAATTGGGATTAGAATATTTATTTTTTAGATCTTTAATTGCATCATTTATTGAGTTTATATCAGAATTAGTAATTTCTGAAAGATCTTTTTTTGTTATTGGTCTGCCTTTCAAATATAGAACAGCTTCAACTTTGGTAACTAGATCTATATCAGATATTGGCGTGGTATTTAGATCAGATTGATTGATTTTAATTACCGAAATCTTTCCTAATTTACCTTAAATTTAATCTGATGCACCAAGGAATAATCTATATGTATCGTTTTGAGTTTCATCCCAGAATTTATAGCCTAGAATTCTTACAAAATTATTCCACTCTAAAATCTCATTTTTATCAATCAAAACTCCAATAACAATTTTTCCTACATCAGCTCCATAATTCCTGTAGTGAAATACGCTTATAGACCAATTAGATTTCATATTATTTAAGAAGTTTATTAATGCCCCTGGCCTTTCAGGAAACTCAAATCTGTATAAAAGTTCAATAAAGTTTTTATATTCCATCTCTTTAAAATCCTTTGGTAATCTTCCACCTACCATATGTCTAAGATGATTTTTAGATAATTCATCATCACTTATGTCAATAAATGAGTACTCAGAATTTTTAAATACATTTAATAGATTTTTTTTATCATTTAAACCATAGACTTGAACCCCTACAAAGATCTGTGCATTCTTTGAATTTGACATCCTATAGCTAAATTCAGTTAGATTTCTATTATCAAGTATCTTACAAAAATCAATTAGACTACCAGCACGTTCAGGAATTTCAACAGCCATCATTAATTCTTTACACTCTCCAAGTTCTGCTCTTTCTGCTACAAATCTAAGCCTCTCGAAATTCATATTTGCACCACATGCAATAGCAACCATTTTTCTTTTTGTATGATTCGAATTTAAGATATCTTTTTTCATTCCCGCTATTGATAAGGCACCTGCGGGCTCTAGTATTGATCTAGTATCCTCAAAAACATCTTTTATAGCAGCACAGATTTCATCTGTGTTAACCCTAATCATCTTATCTATATATTTTCTACCAATATCAAAAGTATTTTTACCAATTTTTTTTACCGCCACTCCATCTGCAAATTGACCAACAGAAGATAGTTCCACTATTTTTTCTTCTTCCAAAGATTTCGTCATAGCGTCAGCATCTTCTGGTTCTACACCAATTATTTTTACTTCAGGCCATACTTTTTTAAGGTATAAGGATATACCTGATATCAATCCCCCACCACCAACAGCAATATAAATTGCATAAGGTTTTTCCTTAAGCTGCTGTTCAAGTTCTATAGCTATAGTTCCTTGTCCAGCTATTACTTCTGGATCATCAAAGGGATGAATAAAGCATAAATTTCTTTCTTGACTAATCCTTATTGCCTCTTTATAAGTTTCATCATAGTTATCGCCATATAATATAACTTTTGCTTTTAAATTTTTTACTGCATTAACTTTTACTAGAGGTGTGGTAATGGGCATTAATATAGTTGCTTGGCAATTTAACTTAAGGGCACTAAGTGCCACCCCTTGAGCATGATTACCAGCACTAGAAGTAATTACTCCCTGAGCAAGCTGTGAATTAGTGAGCTTACTCATTTTGTTATATGCACCTCTTATTTTGAATGAAAATACATCCTGAAGATCTTCTCGTTTTAGAAAAACTTCATTATTAAGTGTATTACTTAAATTATGAGCTTTCTCTAGTGGTGTTTTTTTTGCAACTTCATAGACTTCAGCTTGAAGTATTTTTTCAAAATAATCATTCATATATATATTTTTAGCATTAATTATTAATCTAATAAAACATTACATGATCTATTTCAAAAAAAATACTCATTTTGCACCTCGGCGTTTTAGATTATATAGATACCAATTTTTGTTAAATGCTTTTAAGTGAGTTAAGTCATCCAAATCAACTTCATGGCTTAACAGTTTCACAATTAGAGGAAATTGCATGTCAAATTAGAGAAAGACATCTTCAGGTAGTATCTACTAGTGGAGGACACCTTGGTCCTGGATTAGGTGTGGTTGAGTTGACATTGGCTTTATATCAAACTCTTGATCTTGATTTTGACAAAGTTGTTTGGGATGTAGGGCATCAAGGTTACCCTCACAAATTAATTACAGGACGTTTTGGTCAATTTGATTCTCTAAGACAACAAAATGGAATTGCTGGATATCTAAAAAGAAGCGAGAGTAAATTTGATCATTTTGGTGCTGGACATGCAAGTACTTCTATTTCTGCTGCTTTAGGAATGGCAATAGCAAGAGATAGAAAAGGCGAAAATTATAAATGTGTCGCTGTTATTGGAGATGGAGCACTAACTGGAGGAATGGCATTAGAAGCTATAAATCATGCAGGTCACTTACCAAATACCCCTTTAGTTGTAGTATTGAACGATAATGACATGTCTATTTCACCTCCGGTTGGAGCCCTTTCATCTTACTTAAATAAGGTAAGAGTAAGTCCGCCATTGCAATTTTTGTCTGATAGTGTTCAAGAAAGTGTAAAAAATATTCCATTAATTGGTAAGGATATCCCAGAAGAACTAAAAAATATTAAAGGAAGCGTTAGACGACTATCTGTGCCTAAGGTTGGAGCTGTATTTGAAGAACTTGGATTTACATATATGGGTCCAATTGATGGTCATGATATTGGTAACTTAGTTAAGACCTTTAACGCTGCCCATAAACTTAAAAGACCTGTACTTGTTCATGTTGTCACAACAAAAGGAAAGGGTTACCCATATGCAGAAGCAGATCAGGTTGGATATCATGCACAGTCTGCATTTGATCTTACAACAGGGAAATCTATTCCATCGAAGAAACCTAAACCTGTTAGTTATAGTAAAATATTTGGTCAAACTTTATTAAAAATATGTGAGCAAGATAGCAAAGTCGTTGGTATTACTGCTGCCATGGCTACAGGTACTGGTTTAGATATATTACAAAAAAATATCCCTGATCAATACATCGATGTAGGAATAGCAGAACAACATGCAGTTACTCTTGCGGCAGGAATGTCTTGCGATGGTCTTAAACCTGTTGTAGCTATTTATAGTACATTTCTTCAACGTGCTTTCGACCAATTAATTCATGATGTAGGTATACAAAATTTACCTGTATCGTTTGTACTTGATAGAGCTGGCATAGTTGGTGCTGACGGTCCTACTCATCAAGGTCAGTACGATATCAGTTATATGAGATCTATACCTAATTTTGTATTGATGGCACCAAAAGATGAGTCTGAATTACAGAGAATGTTAATAACTTCAATTAACCATAATGGTCCTACAGCTCTAAGAATACCAAGAGGTTCTGGATTAGGGGTGGCTGTAATGGATGAGGGTTGGGAACCTTTGAATATAGGCGAAGCTGAAATACTTGAAGAAGGAGAAGATATTTTAATTATTGCTTATGGATCAATGGTTGCATCAGCTATTGAAACTGCAAAGATCCTAAGAAATATGAACATTAATGCATGTATTGTTAATGCAAGATTTGTGAAACCTCTAGATAAAAATCTTATTATGCCTTTAGTAAGTAGAATACAAAAAGTGGTAACTATGGAAGAAGGAACCTTAATTGGTGGATTTGGTTCTGCAATAGTTGAATTACTTAACGATAATGAAGTAAACATACCTGTTTACAGGATAGGTATACCCGATGTTTTAGTTGATCATGCTTCACCTGACCAGAGTAAAGAAAAATTAGGACTTAAGCCTGATCAGATGGCAGATAAAATTGTTAAGAAATTTCAGTTAAATAATTAAAAATTTAATAAATAAATTTTTATAAAACACCACGTGAGGCTAATCCTAAGATTGCACCAATTCCGAAAATATGACCTAGGCAATTAGCACCTACAACTGATGCGTGACTTAAACCACCATAGAATTTTGAATTAGGTATTTCAAAACCTTCATTTGGTTTTCTTATAGTTGCTCTGGCAATTGCATAAGCAAAAACATTACATGCAATCATTACGACGGCACACTTTGGAGACCAAGAAAAAGTTGCTGGATCTGCAGCTGCAAATAATGTAGTAAACATAAAAAATTGTTATTTTCATATATTCTCTAATACTTTTACCTAAAAAACACAAAATTGTAAAAGGTCTTAAGAGTTGTTTACTTCTAAGCTATTTAACAACCTTATAAATCCAAATAAAATAACAAAATCACTTAAAGTCAGGAAGGATTCAGCTAAACCATGCAGAAAGTCAACCTCAACAAGGGTTTTGTTATAATAATTTAGTGTGAAGATAGATACCAATATAGTTATCAATACGAATAAAACAGTTAATGCAAATCCTGTTTTTACAAAATTATTAACAGATTTTATTTTATATAAATAGAACAAAAATATTGCATAAGGAATTATTGATACTGCGAACAAAAATGTGTTATCAATTGAACCTAATTTTTGTATAAATTTTAAAAAAAAATCATTCATAAGTCTCTTTTCCTCTAAAAATCTTTATTGCTGCTAAGGCTAATGTTGAATTTCCTATAAATGTAAATATTCCTTGAAGTGATACTAGACCGTAAAGATTTTGCTGGTTGTCATAGATATGCCAAGTGATCGCACACATAGCACCTATTAAATTTGGGACCATAGCGAGGCTTAACCAAAAAAATAAATTATATTTTTTATATGTAGAAATTTTTTTTATGACAAAAATGGCAACTATCCATTCTATTACTGATGAGATATGTATTAACCAAGTTCCAAATGATAATTCGTGCAAAATTTTATATTTTTTTCTTTAAAACGTTGAGAACTTCTTTAGCATGATTTATGGGTAAAACACTAATCCATCTATAAGAAATTTCCCCATCTGGAGAAATCAAAAAAGTATTTCTATCTGAGAATGGAGGAATCCAGGAACCATATTTATCACTAATAATTCCGTCAGGATCAGATAATAAAGTGTAGTTTATGGACTTCTCGCTGCAGAAACTTTCATGAGAATCTTGATTATCTGCGCTAATGCCAACAATTTCAGCATTATTTTTTGAAAAATCTTTTTTTAATTCTGAAAAGCCTTTAGCTTCAAGGGTGCAGCCTGCTGTGAAATCTTTAGGGTAAAAATACATAACAAGCCATTTACCTTGAAAATCACTTAATTCCCAAGTTGTTTTTGTTTTTATGTTTTTATTAAAACCTTCTAACTGAAAGTTGGGAGCTATATCTCCAATTTCAGGAGCAAAATCAAAAGAGAAGACTGAATTACAATTAAATAAGAAAATAAATGGTATTAATATACTTGCAACTAAATTTCTCATCAAATTTAGAATTTTTTTAAATCAACTCCATTTGATTTAGCAAATTTATCTAAACCTACTTTTTGTATAGATTTTAGGGTTTTGGTACTTATTTTTATATTTACCCATTTTTTCCCCTCTTCCCACCATAGTTTCCTTTTTTGAAGATTAACTTGCTGCAATTTTTTTGTACGAATATGTGAGTGACTCACTGCCATCCCGTTATTAGCTTTTGCACCAGTAAGTTCGCAAACTCTTGACATATTTATTGAATTATATCTTTAAAAATTTTAACACATGACTCAATTTGTTGAATTAAGTAATTCAGAAATTAATTCGGCATTATTATTTTGTAAATTAATTATCTGTTTTTGATCTAATCCGCCAACGGAAAGCTTTGCCATATCGTAAACATGATTAGCAATTTTTGATGCCAATGGATTTTCAATAGGATCTTTTTTATCAATAATTATTTTGTTTCCTGTAATTTTATTAAGACCAACAATTAGAGGATGTTCTTTGTTAATTAAGAGTACATGATATTCAGGTAAGCCTGGCATCTTTTGTTCCATGTAAGCTCCCATATCATTAATTCTTCTCATTTGTTCTGGAAGCAAGATCATCGCAGGTGGAGCGTCCTTACTAGAAAGTGACTGTACTTTAACTGTTACTTTCTCATTGTTAAGAGCCTTAACTATCGTATCTCTAAGATTATCTGTATTTGATTTGCCATCCTTATCTACAATTTCCTTAGATTCTTTATCTTCTAGTTCATTTATTTCTGAATCTACTCTTTGGAATTGATAATCTTCATTTTTACTTTCCAACCATGGGAGAAATTGTGCGTCAATTAAGGGATCTGATTTTATTACTTCTTTATTATCAGATAAACAGATATTTAATGCACTAGACTGTGCAATCAAATCTGAACAGTAAACAATTTTTTTTGAATCAGTTAAATTATTTCGCTCTTTGTAATTTGCGAGAGTTGTGAAATATTTATCGTTTGACTTGATAAGAGATTTATTTTCAATATCTTTAGTTACGTCTTTCTCTGAATTTATTATTGTTTCGAAAATTATACTGTTATTGACTAAATCAGCAAATTTTTCATCTTCGATAACACCAATTTTAATAAAAGCAGAGATTGAATCCCAAATTTCTGCATAAAATTCTGGAGAATTTTTTATCAAATCCTTAAGTTTATTAGCGATTTTCTTTGAGATAAATGAAGATATAGATCTTACTTTTCTATCTGTTTGTAATGCGCTTCTACTAACATTTAGGGGTATATCTGTAGAGTCAATAACTCCTCTTAGAGGTAAAAGGTATTTTGGTACTATCTCTTTAATTGAATCGCTTACGAATACTTGATTGCAAAATAGTTTTATTTCTCCCTTTTCCCAATCAGCTCTACCTGACAACTTTGGAAAATACAATATCCCTTGTATGTCATATGGATAATCTGTATTTAGATGAATCCATAACAGTGGATCTCCTTGGAAAGGGTAAAGATATTTATATAACTCAATATAATCTTCATCTTTTAATTCACTAGGTTGTTTTCTCCAAGGAGGATTTTTCTTATTAATTGTCTCTCCTTCTAATAAGACATCTATTGGCATAAAATCACAATATTTTTTTATTAGTGATTTAATCCTTTCAGGCTCGATAAACTCTTTTTCTTCTTCAAGTAGGTGAAGAATAACATCTGTACCAATTGTCTCTCTTTCTGATTCCTCTAATGTGAAATTTGGCGATCCATCACATGACCATTTGAAAGCTTTTGATTCCCCAATTGCCGACTTAGTTAATATATCAACTCTTTCTGCCACCATAAAACTTGAATAAAAACCTAGTCCAAAATGACCTATAAATTCATCATTATCTTTTTTGTATTTTGTTAGGAATTCTTCAGCACTAGAAAATGCAACTTGATTTATGTACTTCTTAATTTCTTCATCATTCATTCCAATTCCATTATCTGAAATTGTTAACGTATTTTTTTCACGGTTAATTGTTATTTTTACTTGAGCTTCCTCAGTATTTTCGCAATCACCTGCCATAGAGGCCATTCTTCTTTTACTAATTGCGTCAACACCATTACTAACGAGTTCTCTTAAAAAGATTTCATGGTCAGAATATACTGCCTTCTTGATAATTGGGAAAATATTTTCGGTATTAATACGAATTTCGCCTTTTTCCATTTAAAAAAATCAAACATATTAAATCTTATTTCGTAAAAACTAGTTAATCAAGTTTAATTAGGAGTATTGTCCGAACAATATATGAATTTAAAAACCTAAATATAATATATAAAGGTTTTATTTAACCCACAAAATATCACTACAATTATTTTCTTTCATAATTTGATTGGCTTTAGCCAAGTCGTCACATGGATTTAAATATAAGACAGCAATATTTCCTTTTTTCTGTTGTACTTTTTGTTCATTCATAGCTTTTTCTAACAAATAAGAATCTTTAAACATCAATAAAATCTTTTTTTTATTTGTCTTTTCTTCCTTAATTAAATTTCTTAAAATGTCAACTGAAATTGTAAATCCAATCCCATTAAATATTTTTTCATTAGGACTAAAGGATCTTACTAACTCATCATATCTTCCGCCTTTTGCGATGATGCTTTTATTTTTACCATTATCCCCTATTAGTTGAAAAACTATTCCTTCATATAAATTCAAGTGAGGTTGAAAAGTGGGATCAAGTTGTAATTTAACACTATATTTTTTTGATATTTTTGATAATGTTTCAAATAAAAAATTTAAGTCATCTAATGTTTTACTCGTACCATATATAGTTTTTAATTTTTTTAATATTGCAATTGGCTCTCCTCTTGTGAATAAAAGATCTTTAAGAATATATTTATCATCTTCATCTATTCCTAATTTAGATAAATTATCTTGATCAAAATTAACCAGACTTTTCTTGATTTCTTCAAAATTATTATTCTTATATTTATTTAAGATTAAATCCATTATTTTTGTGGTGCTTACTAGTAGAAATAAATTACAACCATCCTTCAAATTAATATTTTCAATTGAATCAAACAAAATATTAATAACTTCAATTTCTGGGTATTTTGTATCATATCCAATTAATTCAATTCCACTCTGCAATTTTTCTTGTAACTTAAATGAATTTTTATTATTGTGTTTTTTATCAAAAACCATTCCATTGGTGAATAATCTTATAGGTCTTTTCTTATTTATTAATCTAGTAGATGACAATTTAACAATTGATGTAGTCATTTCAGGCCTAAGACATAATGAATTATTACTTACTATTCCTACAACTTGATTTTCGTCAATAACACCACGGCCTTTTATGGTCTCTAAGGTATTTATAAATGAGGGTGAAACCTCTTCATATCCCCATAGTTTATAAATACTATTTAAATTATTTATGATGTTTGAGTTATTTTTTACATCGACTAATTTAATTTCCTTTATATCTGTCATTTTAATATGTTACTAATTTTAGGTATAGAGAATTTTCTTAAATGGAGAAACTTTATCTAGTTCATTTTTTAATTCATTCTCAAGCATGGGAGAACAAGCTAAAATTCTCCCTGAACTTAAATTAAATTCGCCTGATGGATAATCAGAAATAATACCACCAGCCTCTTTTACAATAATAGCACCGGCCGCTAGGTCCCATACTTCCAATCCTCTTTCCCAGTATCCATCTACCTTACCTGCCGCAACAAATGCTAAATCAACTGCTGCTGCTCCTCCTCTTCTAACACCTCTAGTTTTATGTGTTAAATAACAAAATTCAGCATAATTATTATCCTCTGTCTCAAATCTGTCATAAGAGAAACCCGTTACAAGTAGACTATCAGAAAGATTAGAGGGATTCGATACTTTCAGTTCACTATCATTGCAGAATGAGCCTAAACCTATACAGGCTGAATATAGTTCATTTAAATAAGGTACTGATATAGCGCCTATAATCGGCTTATTTTTATATACAAGACCAATAGAAGTACCAAAAAAAGGATATCCATGGGAATAATTTGTTGTACCGTCTAATGGGTCTATACACCACGTTAAATCCGAAGATTTGGTTAATATACCCGATTCCTCTGCATTTATAGATATGTTTGGTGTCTCTTTTAATAAATATTCTTTTATTTTATTTTCAACTTCTAAATCTACATTGGTAACGAGATCACCCTTCCTACCCTTTGATGATATTTTCTGAATTTTATTGTAATTAACTTTTAAAATTTCATTACCAATTTGAGCAGAATTCTTCGCTATTTCATACAAAATGGATAAGTTGAATTTATTTGCAAGTTCCTCTATTTCACTCAATTCAAACATGATAGTTAATCTTCCTCAAATTCCCAAGGTGGCGCAACTCTTGTATTTCCCCTCCCAAAATATTGTCCAAATTGTAAATCGTAAACTTCATCTTCATATGTAGTTTCTACTTCAAGATCTGAAGTTGCTTTAGCGACACAAAGAAGTGCATAGCCTTTGTCTTTTAATGCCTGAGATACACCCATGGCTTCAGGTTGTTGTATGGTACCAGATTTAATTTTAACTGCACAACTTGTACAGCAACCATTTCTACATGAAAATGCAAGTTTGAAACCTTTCTTTTCAAATTCCTTAAGTATGTAATCATCACTATTAACCTGCTCTTGGTAGACCTTTCCGGTTTCCTTATTTTTTATCGTGACTGTGAAAGTCTTTTTCAAATAACTTTCCTCTAAAATGGGATGATCAAGGGTTAAAATAGTTATCTTGGGAGAGGTGGCCGAGTGGTTGAAGGCGCAGCACTGGAAATGCTGTATAGGGGCAACTTTATCGAGGGTTCGAATCCCTCTCTCTCCGTTTTATATTAGTTTATTTTGGTTAAATACATCAATACCCTTGTCTTTAAAGAATCTTTTAAAATAATATAGTAATCTTTTTGACAAGTTATAAATAATCTTATTTATTTAAATTAAGTTGAAAATATTTGATTTTTACTATTATATGTAAATATCTAAGATAAAAATTAATTAAATTATTAGTAAATTTTGCTTTAATTTAGCGATCTAAAATCATGGGGCAAATAGTTGGAATTGATTTAGGTACTACTAACTCTGTTGTTGGAGTGATAGAAGCTGGACGTCCAATTGTTATTGCAAATTCTGAGGGTTCTAGAACTACACCTTCAATAGTTGGATTTACAAAAGACAAGGAAATAGTAATAGGAGACCAAGCGAGAAGACAACTTGTTCTAAATCCTAAAAATACCTTTTATAACCTTAAACGATTTATTGGTAGTGACTGGGATGAATTAGATGAGAATAGTATTTCTGTTCCTTATAACGTTAAAGCTAATACCAATGGAAGCGTTAGGGTTCTTAGTCCAAATACAGAAAGAGAGTATGCACCAGAAGAATTAGTGAGCTCATTGATTAGAAAATTAATTAATGATGCTGAAACTTATCTTGGAGATACTGTTGATTCTGCAGTTATTACTGTTCCTGCTTACTTTAACGAATCTCAACGGCAAGCTACAAAGGATTCTGCAATATTAGCTGGTATTAAAGTAGATAGAATACTAAATGAACCAACTGCTGCTGCTCTAGCTTATGGTTTTGAAAAAAGTTCTTCTAATAATGTTTTGGTTTTTGATTTAGGAGGAGGAACATTTGATGTTTCATTATTGAAAATTTCTAATGGTGTATTTGATGTAAAAGCCACTTGTGGTGATACTCAGCTGGGAGGAAACAATTTTGATTCAAAAATAGTTGATTGGCTTGCAGAAAAATTTCTAGTTAAACACGATATTGATCTAAGAAGGGATAGACAAGCTTTACAGAGATTAACTGAAGCTGCCGAAAAAGCTAAATGTGAATTATCTGGATTGCAAAAAACAAAAATATCCTTACCTTTTATCACCACAAGTAAAGAGGGTCCATTACATATTGAGGAGACCTTAGATAGAAAAATATTTGAATCGTTATCTCAAGATCTTTTAGATAGATTATTAGAGCCTGTGCAAATAGCCTTAGATGATTCTGGATGGAATGCAGATGATATTGATGAGGTAGTTCTTGTAGGTGGCAGCACAAGAATCCCAATGGTTCAACAATTAGTAAAGACTCTTGTTCCAAATGACCCTTGTCAATCTGTTAATCCTGATGAAGTTGTAGCAGTTGGAGCTGCGATACAATCTGGAATTATTAGTGGTGATTTACAAGATTTACTCCTAAATGACGTTACTCCCTTATCTTTAGGTTTAGAAACTATTGGTGGTCTAATGAAGGTACTCATTCCTCGTAATACTCCAATACCAGTTAGACAATCTGATGTTTTTAGTACATCCGAAGCTAATCAATCATCAGTGGTTGTTCAAGTACGGCAGGGGGAAAGGCCTTTAGCCTCTGAAAATAAATCACTTGGTAAATTTAGACTATCAGGAATACCTCCAGCTCCAAGAGGAATACCTCAAGTCCAAGTGGCATTTGATATTGATGCCAATGGTCTTTTAGAAGTAAGTGCAACTGATAGAACCACTGGAAGAAAGCAAACAGTTACGATTTCTGGAGGGTCTAATTTAAACGAACAAGAAATAAATTCGATTATTGACGAAGCTAAAGAAAAAGCTAATGAAGATAGAAAAAGAAGATCTGTAATTGATAGAAAAAATAGTGCATTAACTCTTGTTGCGCAAGCTGAGAGAAGACTTAGAGATGCTTCATTGGAATTTGGCCCTTATGGTGCTGAAAGACAACAACGAGCCGTTGAATTAGCAATTCAAGATGTTGAAGAGTACATAGATGATGATGATCCTCAAGAATTAGAAATCTCAGTAAGTGCTCTTCAAGAAGCTTTATTCGGCTTAAATAGAAAATTTGCAGCAGAAAAGAAAACTGATAATAATCCCTTACAAAGCATTAAAAACACATTTGGATCATTAAAGGATGAACTTTTTTCAGATGATTATTGGGACGATGATCCTTGGGATAATCAAATGAATAGAAATTATCGAAATTCGAGGTATGGTAATTCTAGGGACGATGATCCATGGGACAATGACTACTTCCTCTAAAAAAGACTATTTGTCGATTTTGGGTTTATCCCATGATTTTGATGATAAAGAACTTAAAAAGGCTTTTCGAAGAGAGGCAAGAAAATGGCATCCAGATTTAAATAAAAATGATATTAATGCGGAAGAAAGATTTAAATTAATTAACGAAGCATACGAATATCTACGTGATCCTAATGTAAGAAAAAATAGTGGGGATGAAAATGTCCATGGTGATAACGAAAATAATAATTTTAAGACTGGTTTTCCTGATTTTGAAGATTATCTTGATTCATTATTTGGATATGAATACTCACCAAAGAATTCCGATGAGTATGAAAACGAACCATATGAGGATGAATCGAAAAATACATATAATGATGAATTTAATCATTATGAATACCCTACAACCTCTCCAGAAGAGCCGCCACCAGTTAAACTCCACCAAGATATTGAGACAGTTATAGAATTAACCCCTGAAGAGGCCTTAAATGGAGCTTCAATTTTAATTGAGCTTGAAGATGAAACTATAGTAGAAGTTGATACACCTCCTTTCGCTGGAGATGGATGGCGATTAAGACTTGAAAATATTGCAAGAGGAGGTAAAGATCATTATCTACAGTTAAAAGTTCAAACGGAAAGTGGTCTAAGAATTGATGGTTTAAGAGTTCTATATAAATTAGAGTTATTTCCTCATGATGCTCTTCTTGGTTGTGCAGTAGAGGTCCCTACCCTTGATGGAAATGTCACACTCCAAGTACCACCAAAATCATCTACGGGAAGAATGTTACGTTTGAAAGGGAGGGGTTTAACTTTCGAAGATAATGTAGGTGATCAGTATGTTGAAATCCTGGTAGTGATACCTGCTGATATTAATGATGAAGAAATTGCTTTATATACAAGATTACAAGAATTATCACTTTCTGATTCTTAATCAAATATTATATAAATAGAAAAATCGACACTTATGAACGTATTTGTTCTTTTATATAATTCAGGAACAGATAAGGAAGGAATTCACTCAATCGAACTTAAAGGAAGGACAATCGTTCTTATGTTTGAAGATAAGGATGATGCAACTAGATATTGTGGTCTTCTAGAAGCTCAAGATTTTCCTTTGCCAATGGTTGAGATGATTAATATAGAGGAAATAAAAGATTTCTGTATTAAATTAGATTATGAATGCAAATTAGTAGAAAAAAATTTTGTACCTAAAACCGCAGAAGATCGGTTATTAATTTCACCACCCCAGAAAAACCTAGAAGTTGAAAATTGGGAGAAAGACAAAAATAGTAATAAAGATAGCATTGATATAAATACTATTAAGGAAAACCTTGAAAAGTTGCTTTAGCTACTAAAATATTCATTAATTACTAAAATAATAAAAGATGACAACTGCATTATTTGAAACAGAAGTTGGGAACATTAATATTGAATTTTTCTCTGACGACGCACCTAATACAGTTAAAAACTTCACGAGCCTAATTAGTGATGGTTTTTATGATGGTCTAGCATTTCACAGAGTCATTCCTAGATTTATGGCTCAGGGTGGATGCCCAAATACTCGAGATGGAGCATCAGGTATGCCTGGAACTGGTGGGCCTGGATATAATATAAAATGTGAAATTAATTCCAATAAACATCTAAAAGGTTCACTTTCTATGGCTCATGCAGGAAAGGATACAGGTGGAAGTCAGTTTTTCATAGTTTACGAACCACAGCCTCATCTCGATGGGGTTCATACTGTATTTGGTAAGACTGATGATATGGATGTAGTGCTAAAGCTTACTAATGGGTCAAAAATTTTAAAGGCAACTTTAAAATAGTAATTTAGCCTTCAAAAACAATACTAAATGTCTCTTTATCTAGATTAAATTTTCTTGTAGATGAATATAATAATTCATTATTAATAGTAAATTTAGTATGGATTAATTTGATGCTATTTTTTGGGTGTAATGCCTGTTCAATATTTCTAGAAACAATAATTCCAATTTTTGTACTATTTTGATAATTGGATAAAAACTGAATAAATAATTCTATATTTTTTATTTCTTCATCAGTAATGTTGGAATTGGTTCTATTCTGATCATGCAAAATTCGCCAAACTAATTTTGGTCTATTCCAAAAAGCCAATAATCTTGGTGTACTCTCTAGTTTAATATTGATGTTATTTTCATTACAGAATTTAATAACGTTATTTTTTATTGGAACTAGATCAATAGATTTATATTCTCCGTCAAGAAAAATTGAAATAAATGGATCGATATTACTGGAATTAGGATTATCTTCATCAATCATGTGGCCTAATTTCGTTTTTTTTACACTCAAATATTCTGCATTATTATCGTTTGGACAAATTACTAATGGAACTCTCTCAATAACCTCTATTCCATAACCACCTAATCCAGCAATCTTTCTAGGATTGTTTGTAAGTAATTTTAATTTCTTTATCCCTAGATCGGTTAATATCTGTGCTCCAACTCCATAATTTCTAAGATCAGCTGGAAAACCTAATTTTTCATTAGCTTCTACAGTGTCTAATCCACCATCCTGTAAACTATACGCTTTTAATTTATTTATTAGACCAATACCTCTTCCTTCTTGTCTCAAGTAAACAACAACCCCCTCTTCCTCCTTTTCTATCCTTGACAAAGCTGCCTCTAACTGAGGTCTACAATCACAACGTAATGATCCAAAAGCATCGCCAGTTAAGCACTCTGAATGCATTCTTACAAGTACAGGTTCGCTTAAAGTTGATGATTTTTGTTTAACTAATGCAACGTGCTCTGAACCATCAAGTTCATTAACATATCCATAAGCTTTGAAATTACCAAAAATACTTGGAAGTACCGCATCAGATTTTCTAAATACAAATCTCTCAGTTTGAAAACGATAACTAATTAAATCAGCTATGGATATTAATTTCATTCCCCATTGTTTTGCATACTCTTTAAGTTGTGGAAGTCTTGACATGGATCCATCAGGATTTTGTATTTCGCAAATCACTCCAGCGGGATAAAGACCTGACATTGCAGCAATATCTACTGCCGCTTCAGTATGACCTGCTCTTTTTAATACTCCACCTTTCTTTGCTCTTAATGGGAAAATATGTCCTGGCCTTCTCAAATCATCGGGTTTTGTATTTGGGTTTATAGCAACTTGAATTGTCTTTGCCCTGTCTTCAGCAGAAATTCCAGTAGTAACATTATTTTCAGGTCCAGCATCAATTGATATCGTAAAAGCTGTTTGATTTTCATCTGTATTTCTATCTACCATTAATGGTAAATCTAAAGAGTCAAGTTTTTCACCTTGCATTGCTAGACATATAAGACCACGTCCCTCTGTAGCCATAAAATTAATTTGCTGTGGAGTCGCAAACTGAGCCGCACATATTAAATCTCCTTCATTTTCTCTTCTCTCATCATCTACAACAATTATGCATTCACCATTTCTTATAGCTGCCAACGCATCGCTGATAGGATCAAATTCAATTTTAAAAGATTCATTTATATCCAAAATTGTTCCATTATTTGATTTGGGACTTGTTTCTTTCATTATTCCTATCAATATAGAAAAATAGTGTTTTAGTTACCTTTAATTCAACACTTTATAATCCTATCTCAAAGTCTGCCAATTCAAAGAAATGAATGTTGCAATAGTAGGTGCTACAGGTTACGGCGGTATTCAAGCGGTAAATCTTTTAAAGAAAAATAAAAAATACAAAATTTCATTTTTAGGAGGTAATAAAACATCTGGTTCAAAGTGGAATGATAATTTCCCTTTTATTAATCTAGATAATGATCCTCATATAGAAGACATTTCAGTTGATAATATTTCAAAAAATGCAGATGTTGCTTTGCTTTGCTTACCAAATGGCTTATCTTCAACATTGACAAGGAAATTATTAGATAAAGGACTTAAAGTTATTGATTTATCTGCTGATTATAGATATAAGTATTTAGATGAATGGAAAAAAGTATATTCCAAAGAAGCTGCTGTTTATAAAAGGAATGATGATGATTTATGTAAAGAGGCAGTTTACGGTCTTCCTGAAATAAATAAAGAAGCCATTTCAAAAGGAAGATTAATAGCCTGTCCAGGATGTTATCCAACATCTGCTCTTATTCCATTAGCTCCTTATCTCTCTCAAGGAATTATTGAAAATGAAGGTATAGTTATTGACTCTAAAAGCGGAACTTCTGGAGGTGGTAGAGAACCAAACCAAAAGTTACTCTTATCAGAATGTGGAGAGGGTCTATCAGCATATGGATTGATAAACCATAGACATACCTCAGAGATCGAGCAAGTAGCATCTTTAATTTCTGGAAATAAAATTGAACTGCTTTTTACACCTCATTTAGTCCCAATCTCAAGGGGTATGCATTCGACTATATATGGGAGATTAAGAGATCCAGGATTAACTTCTGATGACTGTAGAATTCTTCTAGATAATTATTATAGAAATTTTAAAAATATTAAAGTCTTACCTGTAGATACATTCCCATCAACAAAATGGGTTAAAAATACAAACCAAATTTTACTTTCTGTTAAAGTTGATAATCGAAATGGAAGAATAATTATATTATCTGTAATTGATAATTTGTTAAAAGGTCAGACTGGGCAAGCAATTCAAAATTTAAATATTATGAGTGGATTTTCAATGGATGAAGGTCTTGATTTAACTAATAATTATCCATAAAATTGCTTCTTATCAAAAGACCTGCAAGAGAGATTGAGTGAGGTAAAATTTTATGCTCAAGAATTTGTATTCTTTTGGAAAGTGATTCAATATCATCATCATTTCTAATTGACAATGCAGCTTGCATTATCAATGATCCACTATCTACTTCCTCTTCAACAAAATGTACGGAACAACCGGTTATTTTTGAACCATTTAATATAGAGTCCTTTATCGCAGAACCACCTTTATATGCTGGAAGTAATGAAGGGTGAATATTTATTATCTTATTCTTAAATTTATTAATAAAAAATGGAGTAACAATTTTCATCCAGCCAGCCATAACAACAAGTTCAACATCGTAATGAATTAAAGTATTTACAATTTCTAATTCGAATGCCTCTTTTTGCAAAAAGTCTTTGCCTCTTATAATTTTGTGAGGTATTTTTTTACTTTCAGCTCTCTTTATACAACCTGCATCATCTTTGTTAGTTATTAGAACTTTTATATCTATATCTAATTCTCCTTTTTCTGAGAGATTAATTAATTCCTGAAAGTTTGTTCCTTTCCCAGAAGCAAGTACACCTATTTTTAATTTTGGAGAAAATCTTCTAAATTCAGATAACTCAGGCGAAATTATGTAATTAAATGATCGATCCAAATTTTTTTATTTTATCCAATGATAAATTCATATGAAATAAAAAAAACCCTCAATTTTAATTGTTTATATTCAAAAACATATTTATTTGAAGATAAAAATTTAAACAAATTTAAATGATTCAAATCTATGTACTATTCGTATAGATATAATTAAATAATAAATATAAAGAAACAAATATATAAAATGAATGGAGATTTAAACTCTTGGGATAAATTTTGTAATTATCTTTGGTTTGATAAAAAATTAAATATTTGGGTAGACATAAGCAAAATTAATTTCACAAGTAAAGATATAAAAAATTTAGAAGATAAATTTATAGATGTTTTTTCATCAATAAAAGAATTAGAAAATGGTGCAATCTCAAATATTGATGAAAATAGACAAGTTGGACATTATTGGCTTAGAAATCCATCAATTTCACCCTCTTCAAAAATAGGAGAGGAAATTAGAGCAGATATTAATGCAATCTCTGAATTTGGAAAACAAATTTTAAATGGAGTTATTAAGAATAAAAATAATCAGCATTATACTGATGTTCTATGGATAGGAATTGGTGGAAGTGGTTTAGGACCATTACTCATTACAGAGTCACTGCAGAAGTGTTCAAGAGGCTTAAATTTTTCTTATATCGATAATGTTGATCCATTTTTAATTAGCGAAAAGTTAGAAGAGTTGTCTGAAAAATTATCAACAACATTATTTGTAGTAGTAAGCAAATCAGGTGGTACGCCTGAACCTAGAATTGCTATGGAAATTATTAAAAGTTACTGCGAAAACAATTCTCTTGAATGGAATTCTAATGCTATAGCTATAACTATGAAAGATAGTAAGTTATTTAAAAAAGCCACTTCTGAAAATTGGTTAAAAATATTTAATTTGCAAGATTGGGTTGGAGGAAGAACTAGTATTACGAGCTCTGTGGGATTACTTCCATTAGCTCTTATTAATGAAAATATACTTGAATTTATTAGAGGTGCATCATTAATGGATGAAGCCACACGTATAAGTGACTTTAAAAATAATCCAGCAGCACTATTATCGTCAGCATGGTATTTAACTGGGGATGGTATTGGAAAGAGAGATATGGTCGTATTACCTTATAGAGATAGGTTGCAGGTATTTAGTAAATATCTCCAGCAATTAGTAATGGAATCATTAGGAAAGAAATATAATAGGAATGGTGAAGTAGTTAATCAAGGTATTTCTGTTTTTGGTAATAAAGGATCTACAGATCAACATGCTTATGTCCAGCAACTGAGAGATGGTATTGATAATTTCTTTTGTATTTTTATCGAATTATTAGATTCTCCATCTACTAATATTTTTGATGAAAAAGAGAATCCTAAAGAATATCTCTCTGGTTTTTTGCAAGGAACCAGATCTGCACTCTCTAGTGAAAACAGACAAAGTATCACTATTACGTTGGAAACGTTAAATTGTTTTTCACTAGGTGCCTTAATCGCTTTATTTGAGAGGTCTGTATCCTTCTACGCTGAATTAGTAAATATAAATGCATATGATCAACCTGGAGTTGAAGCTGGAAAGAAAGCTGCTGCAAATATTATTGAGTATCAACAAAAAGTAAGTAATTTATTAGATACTGGTGGAGAATATTCTATAAATGACATAACATCATTATTTGAAAATTCTGTTAGTGAACCTATATTTTTTATACTCCGTGAAATGTGCTTCGGTAATGATAATTATTTAGTTAAGGGCGATTGGTCAAATCCAAATTCATTAATTATTCAAAAAATAAATTCTTAAACAACAATATTCATTATTTTTCCTTTAACAATAATTATTTTTCTTATTTCCTTATTTTGAGTCCATTTTAATATGTTAGGTCTTTTAAGAGTCAATTCTTTAATTTGATCTTCATTCATATCATTATTAATATTTACTTTGTCTCTAACTTTTCCATTCACCTGTATTACTAGTTCATATGAATCTTCCTTTAGTGCTTCGGCATTAAATGAAGGCCAGTGTTCTAAATGCACAGATTTTTTAAATCCTATAAGATGCCATATTTCTTCTGCAATATGAGGTGCAAATGGAGCCAACAAAATACAAAAAGTTTTTAAAGCCTCAATTTTCAGATTATTGTTTACGTCATTAATGGAATTTGATAAAGAATTATAAAACTTCATTAATTCTGAAATCGCAGTATTAAATTGGTTGTTTAATATGTCATTCGAAATTTCTTTTATGGCTATATTCATTGACTTTATTAAACTTTTTTCTTTATCTGGATAGGAAATAGATTTACTATTTATATCTTTTGAACAATTTATATAAAGCTTCCAAATCCTGCTTAAAAATCTAAATTGACCTTCAACATCTGTATCTCCCCATTCCAAATCTTTTTCTGGGGGCGCTTTAAATAATATAAACATTCTTGCTGTATCTGCTCCATATTTTTTAATTACTGATTCAGGGTCTATTCCATTATATTTTGACTTAGACATCTTCTCGAAAAGAACTTCGAGTTTGGTATTGTCAATTGGATCTGTAGGATTTGTTAGGTCATTAATATCGGAAGGAGAAACATATTTACCCGTTTTATTATTTTTATAGGCTGCAGCCTGAACCATTCCTTGAGTTAATAGTTTTTTAAATGGTTCATCAACTTCAAATAGTTCATTATCTCGCAAGGCTTTAGTGAAAAATCTTGCATATAACAAATGCAATATTGCATGCTCTACTCCTCCAACATATTGATCTACAGGCAGCCACTTATTAATTTCATTCTTATCAAATGGCTTAGTTGAACATTTTGAAGATGGATATCTTAAAAAATACCAAGATGAACACATGAAAGTGTCCATAGTATCAGTTTCTTTTCTTGCCGCTATTCCACATTTTGGACATGTTGTATTTATCCAATTATTATTATTACCTAAAGCATTAATTTTGTTAGCGGAGATTTCTATATCTTTTGGTAATGAAACAGGCAAATCCGATTGACTTAAAGGAACAGCTCCACATTTTTTGCAATTAACGATGGGTATCGGACATCCCCAATATCTTTGTCTAGATATTAACCAATCTCTTAAACGATATTGAATTTTATTTTCAGCCCATCCATTATTTACTCCCTTCTCTGCAATTTTTAATTTAGCAATAGTATTTGCTATACCATTGTATTCATTTGAATTAATTAGATATCCATTTTCTACATACGCATTATCAAGCTCCACACTTTGTTCAGTTTTATCCTTTACTATTACCTGTTTAATATCTATATTGTTTTTTTTAGCAAACTCAAAATCCCTTAAATCATGAGCAGGTACACCCATAACAGCACCTGTGCCGTATTCATCAAGAACATAACTAGCCACCCAAATAGGTATAGGTTCAGAATTAACTGGATTTATTGCTATTAAGCTAGTTTTTATTCCAATTTTTTCAAGTTCATTATTTTTATTATTTTTCAAATATTGTTTAAGATTTTCTATATCTTGGATTGTTTCTTGATCAGTAATTTTTTTAATTAATGAATGATTAACAGAAATTGCTAAATAAGTAACTCCAAATAAAGTATCTGGCCTTGTTGTAAATACTGTTATTTTCTTTTCTGGATTGGTATTGATATTGAAATTAATATTTGCACCAATTGACTTTCCAATCCAATTATCTTGCATTATTTTTACTCTTTCTGGCCAGTTATCTAATTTTTCTAAATCCTTCAATAACTCATCCGCATAATTAGTAATTCTTAAAAACCATTGCTTTAATAATTTTTTTTCAACTACTGCCCCAGATCTCCATGATTTACCCTCTGAGTCAACTTGTTCATTCGCTAGGACTGTATTATCTATAGGATCCCAATTAACTTCTGATTCCTTTTGATATACAAGGCCTGCCTTGTATAACTCTAAAAATAGATATTGAGTCCAAATATAATAATTTTCATCACATGTTGCAAATTCCCTATCCCAATCAACTGATAGTCCCAAAAGCATTAATTGTGACTTCATATGAGAAATATTTTTTTTAGTCCAGACACTTGGACTAATTCCTCTTTCAATCGCAGCATTTTCAGCAGGCAAACCAAAAGCGTCCCAACCCATTGGATGTAAGACAGATTTACCCTTAAACCTTTGGAATCGAGCTATTAAGTCTGTAATAACATAATTCCTAACATGTCCCATATGAAGATTACCTGAAGGGTAGGGAAACATTGATAAGGCATAAAATTTATCGCTATTCTCAGTTAATTCATCGGTTTTGTATAAATTGTTTTCTGTCCATATTGACTGCCATTTTTTTTCTAATTCAGATGGATTATATAAATTGGTATCAGCCTCATATTGTTTATCGGGAGAAATCACTTAATTTTTATTTGTTAAATTATTATTTTAATATCCATTGTATAAAATAGAAATAGATTGTTAAAAGGAATAATTTATAATTAAAATTTAAGATATATGAATTACCAATGAAAAATATAACTTTTGAAAAATATCAAGGTAACGGAAATGATTTCGTAATAATAGATTCTAGAGGAAATCAACTATATAAAAATTACAAGACAAATAAAATATTTGATATAAAAAAAATTTGCAACAGGCAATTTGGTGTTGGAGCAGATGGTGTGATTTTTATAGAAGAACCTAATGAAGATAATTATGCAAAAATGATAATTTTTAATTCTGATGGTTCTGAAGCACAAATGTGTGGAAACGGAATTAGGTGTTTAGTTGAGTATCTCCACGTAAATGATTCAATGAATAATAAAAATATAGAATACAAAATTGAGACTAAAGCAGGTTTAAAAATTGCAAAATATATAAATGATGAAATTACAGTAAAAATGGGAGTTCCAATTTTAGAATGTCAATATATTCCAACAACAATTGAAAAAAAAATAAATTCAATTCCTTCACACGAATTTATTGAGAAAGATTTTAAAAATATGGGTTATGCCGTAGGAATGGGAAATCCTCATTTAATATTCTTTATAAAAGACATAGAGTCAATTGTTCTTTCAAGACTTGGTCCTATATTTGAAAAAAATGAATTATTTCCTGAAAAAACTAATGTGCATTTTTGTCAAATTTTAAATAGAGATAATATCAAAGTAAAAGTATGGGAAAGGGGTGCAGGACCAACCTTAGCTTGTGGAACAGGTGCCTGTGCTATCCATGTGGCAGCTTATAAATTAGGCCTTTGTAATTCACAAACCATAGTAACCTTACCAGGAGGTAATCTTAAAATTGATTGGTCAAAAGTAGATTGTGAAGTAATGATGACCGGTAATGCTAAAAAGGTTTTCTCAGGATCAATGTTAGTAAATTAATGGAAAATAATTTTATCTATTTAGATAATGCATCCACAACTCCGTTATCTGAAAATGTTTTAAATATAATTAATTCAACTTATAGGAATTATTGGCATAACCCTTCATCTACATATGAGCTAGGGGTAAAATGCTCTACATATCTTGAAAAAATTAGATCTAAAATTGCTTATATATTTGAAGCAGATCCAGAGGATATAATTTTTACATCTGGTTCTTCGGAATCGACAAATATTGTATTTAATAATATTTATGAAAAATTTAAAAATGGTAGGGTTGTTATTTCAAATGTTGAACATCAAGCAACAACTATTTGTGCTAATAAACTAAGAAAACAAAATTGGGATATTTACGAATGGACGGTAAATAATGATGGAATTTTAAATATTTCTAATATCGAAAAATTTTTAAACAATGATACTAAACTTGTATCAATTATTTGGGGACAAAGTGAAATTGGGACAATACAACCTGTCCAATTTATTGGTTCCAAATGTGAAGAATTAAATATAATGTTTCATTTAGATGGAACTCAAATATTAAGTAATGGAATATTCAGTTGGAAAGATCTTAAATGTGATTTTTTAAGTTTATCTGCTCATAAATTTGGAGGTCCAAAAGGGATCGGTATTCTTTTAACAAAAGAAAAGTCTAGACAAATTTTAAAAAATAATGACATATCACTTTCTCAGGAATTTTCAATTAGACAAGGTACACAAGCTTTGCCATTAATCGCTGGAATGTATGAATCATTAAAGAATATTGAAGGAAAAATAAAATTATATGATTACATAACTGAATTTCCTTCTAATAATATTAATAAACTTAAAAATTATTTTTTTCAAAAAATTAAAGATAATAATCATATAAAGATTACGGGTAGTATTAACCATAGACTTCCCAGTCATATTTCTTTTCTACTATTAAATAAACTATTTGAGCCTATAAGGGCCTATAAGATTGTTAATTTCATGTCAGAAAATAAAATAGCCATAAGTAGTGGAAGTGCTTGTTCAAGCTTATCTGGGAAACCTAGCTCAACACTTAAAAATATTGGTTTAAAAGATGATGAACTATATTCAAATATTCGTGTTACTTTAGGTTCAATAAACAATAAGTCAGAAATAGATAAATTTTTAGAACTTATTCAAATATGTATTGACAAATTTTAATGGAAACCAATTACAGACTACCTAAAGATTTAAATGAATCCCTTAAGAATATGGAGGATGCAATTATTCCAAGTTTATTAGATTCAAATAAAAGATTTACTATAGAATTTAATTTTGAAGGGTTGAAGTTTAACAGAATTGGAATAACTATCTACAAGATATTGTCTAAAAATAATAATGTATTCATAACATTTGCTGATCAAGGTGCTGTGGCTTTGGCTCAAAGAGACTATCCAGATATCAAAGATAAAATCTTTACTTTTAAATCATTTAATGAATCAAATAATATAAATAATATTGATAGTGCAATGATATCGATACTACCTCAGCCATATGATTTCGATTCATTTGAACCAATGTCTGATAATTATAAAGGTACGCATTATTCATTAAATCCAAAATTTGAAGATGCCAATATTGGTATAGGAAGTGTTATTAGAGAGCGACGTAAAAACTTTGTCAAAACATGGAATAATATTTATTTTCTTCAGCCTTTAAATAAAGCTGCTCTTATGCATATTTATCCAAATAACTGGTTGCTTTTCAAAGAAGAAAATAAAAGATATTTTTTTAAAAAAGAATTTGAAATTAAACCCGACAATGAATCTATTTTTGTAAATTTATAGATTGAATGTGATAAAAAAAATATATTCATATTTCCTTATTGTTCTTGTATTAGTAACATCTCCTTTCTTAATAAGATATTTACTAGCAAAACAGAAAATATCTTTTTTAAATAGTATTTATTTTAATTTTCCGGGAATAATTACTAAAACCAAAATATGTCCTAGTTATGATGCTTTATTGAATCAAACGCTTGATGATTCATTTAGTGTATCAATTATTAATAATAAAGGGGAAATAATAAGTTCCTACAATGAGAATGTTCCAAGGTTGCCAGCATCTAACCAAAAATTATTCTCATCAGCTTATGTTTTAAGTAAATATAAATTAAATAATAATTTAAAAACTTCCCTATTTAAAAATAAAAACGAATATTATTTACACGGTCAAGGTGATCCAGATCTTAATTATGAAAATATAATAGAACTAATTTCAAATGTTAAAGAAAATAAAATTATTAATTTTAAAATTGTAGAAATTGATTCAAAATTATATTGGCCTAATGGTTGGACAAATACTGATAAACTTTACGAATATGGATCTCCAATTACATCTCTTGCAATAGAAAGTAATCACAATAAATATGATAATATTTATGCATTAAAAAATTTTATTAACAATTATTTAAAAAATAAATTTCCAAATTCAATAATAAATATAGAATTTTTTGATTCAGAAAAAACTTTTTATTTAAAAAATATTAAAGAGATAAATAAAGTATATTCAACTCCAATTCTTTCATTATTAACTCTAATAAATTCTGAAAGCCATAATTTTACGGCTGAATCTCTTTTTAAAAATGCCTCAAATACATGGAATGATAATAACTATATAAAATTGAAAAGATGGCTTGAAAATAAAGGCCTCCCCACAACTAATGCATACTTTGCAGATGCTAGTGGATTGTCACGAAAAAATAAAATTACATCAAAGTTAGTTGTATTGTTTTTAGATAAAATGAGATATTTTAATGATTTTAAAGCTTATCAATCTACACTTTCAATTACGGGAGTGAGAGGAACATTAGCTAAAAGATTTGTAAATAGTGAATTGTCTGGGAAGTTTTTTGGCAAAACTGGGACTCTTTCAAATGTCTTTGCATTATCTGGCTTTTTATATAAAAATGACAAGCCAATAATTATAAGCATTATCCAAAATTCTAATAAAATTGATAAAGAAAAAGCTTTTAAATTATTACGTGATCTTTATTACTTAAAATCTTGTTAAAAAAAATATTATTTAAAATATTCTTTTAAATCCCTCTCAACAGAGGGGGGTACCATGTGATTAATTTCACCACCAAATTTTGCAACTTCTTTTACTAAAGAACTACTAAGAAAACTATAATTTGTATTTGTCGATAAAAATATAGTTTCAATATCATTATTAAGAGATTTATTTGTATGAGCAATCTGAAGTTCATACTCAAAATCACTCATTGCTCTTAAGCCTCTAAGAATAAGATTAGCTTTTAGATCATTTGCACAATCAACAGTTAGACCAGAATAAGAAATAACTTCAATATTAGGTAAATGAGAAAGAGAATTTTTTATTTGTATTATTCTTCTTTCAAGATTAAATGTTGGTGTTTTAGAGGTATTTTCTAAAACAGCAACTACTAGATTGCCAAATATTTTTTCAGCCCTTTCTATTAAATCAAGATGCCCATTTGTTAAAGGATCAAATGTACCTGGATAAAGAATTTTCATGAATTTATTATGATCGAATAAGAAATTTAGTTAAAATAAGATTATTAGTTAAATCAATTATGACATTAAATCTAGAAGCAAAAAAAATCTTATTAAGAAAAATACCTCACGGATTATTTATTTGTGGAGTTAGAGACGAGGATAAAAATGAAGTGAATGGATTCACTGCAAGTTGGGTGACTCAAGGTTCTTTCACCCCACCATTGGTTGTAATGGCTGTTAGAGCAGAGGGTTCTAGTCATGAAATAATAAAGTCAACCAATAAGTTCTCATTAAATGTGCTCAAATGTGATCAAAAGGATCTAGCAGCAGTTTTCTTTAAACCTCAAAAAGCATTAGGAGGTAGATTTGAATCTGTTGAATTTAATTTAGGTGAGCTTGGATTGCCTATTTTAGTTGATAGTGTTGGTGGTGTTGAATGTAATGTTGTTGGAAGTGTTATGCATGGAGACCATACTGTTTTTGTAGGAGAGGTTCAATCTGCATATCTGAATAATGATGTTGACTCACTAAATTTATCTTCAACTGGCTGGAATTATGGAGGTTAATCATTATAAATGAGTAATTCCTCTATCGAAAAAATAAATAACAAATATAATTTTAAAATTGAATATAAATTAATTAATAATAAGGAGTTATTAAAATCAAGATTATCCGAAATTCCAAAGTCATCTGGTTGTTATCTTTTTAAGGATATTGATAATAACTTACTTTATATAGGTAAATCTAAAAAACTACGCAGTAGAGTAAGTAGTTATTTCAATAATTATTCAGATTTAACTCCCAGATTAAGTTTGATGGTTCGTCAAATAACTGAAATAGAAATAATAGTCACAGATAGCGAATATGAAGCATTAAATTTAGAGTCAAATTTAATTAAAACAAACAAACCATATTTTAATATTCTTTTAAAGGATGATAAGAAATATCCATATCTTTGTATAACTTGGAGTGAAAAATATCCTCGAATATTTATTACCAGAAGAAGAAGAAATAGAAATAATTTAGATAGATATTACGGACCTTATGTTGATGTCGGATTATTAAGGAGAACATTATTTACGATAAAAAAAATATTTCCTCTTAGACAAAGACCAAGGCCAGTCTATAAAGATAGAACTTGTTTGAATTATTCAATAGGAAGATGTCCAGGTGTTTGCCAAGAAGTTATATCATCTGACGATTATAAAAAAATAATGAAACAAGTATCTATGATATTTCAGGGAAGAAATGATGACTTAG
>CACMTJ010000002.1 GCA_902616595.1 uncultured Prochlorococcus sp. | reverse complement strand
GGAAGCATTTTATTATGGGCGTTTATTAGCTAGATTGGAAGGACTTTTATCTGGCATCAGCAGCGGGGCAGCTTTAGCAGCAACTATAAAAATCGGCAAAAGAAAAGAACTAATGAATAAAAGATTAATAGTTATTCTTCCAAGTTTTGGAGAAAGATATTTATCAACAGCAATGTTTGAATCTAATACTTCAATTCAAGCCAGAAAAGATGGTTATCTTTAATGCATAATTTATAAAAATGGAAAAAAATTTATATGAAGAATTAGGTCTCAAACAAAATGCAACCAGAAGTGAAATTAAATCTTCATATCGCTCTTTAGTTAAGCAACATCATCCAGATGCAGGCGGCAAGAAAGAACGATTTCTTGCAATACAAAATGCCTGGGAAACTCTAAATGACCCTCTCAAAAAGAAACAATACGATAGCTGTTTTTCCTTTTCCAACTCATCATTTGATTCATTAGATGAAAATTGGGAAGAGAAATTTAATTCAAAAAAACATAATTCTTCAATTAAGGACAAAGAAGTTGAAACATGGATTAAAGAAATTTATAGTCCGATAAATAGATTAATTAGTCAAATCATTAAACCTTTGAATAACGAAATAAAAGAACTATCCGCGGATCCATATGATGACGAACTAATGGAAAATTTTTGCAGTTACATCATTCTTTCACAAAAGAAAATAGAAAAAGTTGAAAAAATTTATAACAAAAAAATAGTTCCAAAGTCTATTTCAGCTTTAGGCCTCGATCTTTATCATTGTTTTTCACAAGTTAAAGATGGGCTATCAGAATTTGAGAGATATACACAAGGATACGTAGATAATTACTTATTTGATGGCAAAGAAATGATCAAAGAAGCAAAAAGAATACAATCAAAGATGTCTATAGATAAAAAAAATAAAAACTTTTAGGTAAAAAAATTTTATTGAGTATATTCTTTAAGTTGATCTAATTTCAACCAAACATCTGGAACAGGTCTGCGCCATCGAACCTGAGCATATTCGTCTTTGACTGAAAGAATCTCTCCAGGACCTTCAAAGACATAATTAGGTAGATCATCATCACTGGCTAGCGCTTCGATACTTTTTATATAATTTTCTCTATCTACAAAAACTAAGCTTCCTTTCTTGAGAGGTTTCTTTGGAATAGAATCTGTCATAATAAATTCAAGAAAGTTATTTGAAATCCATTATACAAAAACTTGTTTGAAAACTATTGGAAAAAATTTATACCGGAATAATAATTACAAACTTCTAAAAAATTTAATAGCCTTAAGTGATAAACATCTTTAAGATATGCGTCTTTTACTACTTGGCTGCACTGGATTCGTTGGTAAAGAATTAGTACCAACACTACTCAATGAAAATCACGAAATATATATTGTAAGTAGAAAACCCATAAGTAAATTAAAGCTTGATTTAGATTTCAATAAGTTTAAATTTTTTCAAATAGATTTATCAAAAGAAAAAAACTGGAATAACGAAAATCTTCTTAATATTTTAAGAGAGACAGATGGAATTATTAACTTGATGGGAGAACCCATAGCAGAAAAAAAATGGACTTCTGAACAAAAACAGGAAATTGAAAAAAGTCGTATTAACACTACGAAATTTATGATGAAGACCCTTAAAAATTTAAAAATAAACCCAAAAGTCATTATAAATGGATCAGCTATAGGTTATTACGGTACAAGTTTGTCTAATGAATTCACTGAAAATAGTCCTGGAGGAAAAGACTTTTTATCTAATCTTTGCAAAAAATGGGAAGCGGTCGCCGCTGAAAAACCATTTTTCTCAAGATTAGTTATTTTTAGAATTGGAATTGTTCTAGAGAAAGACGGAGGAGCATTAGGAAAAATGCTCCCTATATTTAAAGTTGGATTAGGTGGACCAATTGGAGATGGTAAGCAATGGATGAGTTGGATTCATAGAACTGATTTATGTGCATTAATTATTCAAGCATTAGTTGAAAAAAAGTATTCGGGAGTATTTAATGCTGTTGCACCAAATCCAGTACTAATGAGAGAATTTTCTCAGACTTTAGGCAAATGTCTGAATAGACCTAATTTACTTCCAGTGCCTGGAGCGGTTTTAAAAATATTATTAGGAGATGGAGCGAAAGTTGTTTTAGAAGGACAAAAAGTAATTAGCAGTAAAATTAAAAATTATAATTTTAAATATCCTCTTCTTGAGAAAGCAATTTACGCCTCCACCAAGAATTAATACCGTTTAGTAAAGCACCAATAATAAGAATTGTTATCAATGGAACTATAAGAGGATTCCAAACTATCTGAATAAAATTAATAAAAATAAAAATACCATTAAATTGCATGATGATCGCAAAAATAAAAAATATTGCAAAAAAAATGACTGTAAATAAATTTATTAATAACAAATTATCGATAATTTGTTTTAACTTATTTTGATTATTACCCTTACTCATGTTTTATAACAATATTCATATCATCAACCATTTTAAGGCAAGCATTGTTTTTACCCAGTCTTTTTGTAGCATTTTCATTACATGAGATCATAAACTTCTTATTTAGCCGTATAAGGTATATTATTTTTATGATCAATTTAATTGTCTGATTGATTTGATCATTTTTGTCTTTAAAATTACTGGCACAAAAAACATATTTCCCAAGTAAACGTCTTTGCGCTTCTGCAAAAGTTTTTGTAAATTGCGGACCTTTACCTTCAATCTGAATAACAGGTTTTCCTAATCCAATCGCTTGCTCTGCTGCTGTTCCTGCCATGCTAATACAGCATCTACTTTTCAATAATATTTCATCAAAATTATTCCAATATATATTCACTTCTAAAAATTTACATTGGAATTTCAAGAGATTATTATCTTTTAAATTTTCTATTTTTAACCATCCTCTTTTTTGAAATATCTCCTTTATTTTTGATGAAGATAGAGCATTAACTATTGCAAAATTAAACTGAATTTTTTGAAAATATCTTAAATCTGACAATGCCTCTAATACCTCTAAAATCAAAACAAAATTATCCAAAATCTCAGGGAATCTACTTCCTGGAAATAATCCAATACTAAATTCATCTTTATTTAATTCTTTGTTTCTAGGAAAAAACTTATCCATAAATGGGTTGCCTAAAAAAGACACTTTCTTTTTTAACTGCAAAGTTAAATCATTAGCTGTAAGGGAATCTCTCGTATATATTTTTTTTGCTTTTTGTGAGAGCAAGAAAAATTTAGAAGGCCATGGTAATTTCAACTTCCCTTCATAATGGCTTGAATAAGCAACTAGATATGTAAAAAAATCTTTCTTACAAACCCATGCAAAAAAAACTGGCACAATATCTCCAACTACAAAAAAATAATCATATTTTTTTCTTATTTTAAAAGTTAAATATAATCTTTTTAGAAGATAAAATATTTCTCCTCCTAAAATCTCAGAAAGTCTTCCTTTAAAAGAATTATAACCAATTCCTCCAGTTCTAAATTCCTTAGTTTTACCGATAATCTTAATTTTTTCTTTTTCGTAATGGTTTCCCATACCAACAATTGGCAAAGCATGAACAGAATAACCACTTTTTACGAATTGTTTAGCTACTAGACTGCCAGATAAATCTTCTCCATGCCCATTACTTAAAATTAAAATCTTAAACAATTTAAAATTCCAACCATTTTTTTACTTTGGCTAACTCAGGCCAATCTGGATATCTACTTAATCCGTCTTCAACAGATTCTTTTAATTCACTCTTCACATCTGGCATCATCATAGACATTTTTTTTATTAACTCAATATGATCCCTAACACCTTTATTATTGGTAGCCAAAAGAGCTAAAGACAAATTCATTCTTGCTTGTGGATCTTGCTGATTTAATCGAACAGCTTGTCTGGCAGCTGACAAAGCTTCTTCATTATTTTTCAAAAGTAATTGAAGCCATGATAAACAAGTCCAAGCAGCAAAATGATTTGGAATTTGCTGTATAATTTTTTGAAAATCTTGAACGATTGGAATTAAATCTTGCCCTGCTTTATATCTTGATAAAGCTGCATTAAAATCCTCTTCGACGGGATTAATTTCGTTATTCATTTTTATTAAACTGCGAAAGAGCTTCCACAACCGCAAGTTTGAGAGGCATTTGGATTTACAAAATTAAAACCACCTCCAATTAATTCCTTACTAAAATCTAACTGCATTCCATAAATATATAAAAGACTTTTAGGATCACAAACAACTTGAAAGCTTTGATCAGCTTTCAATGAATAATCATAAACTTTATCATCGGGATTTATTTCATCAGTTCCTATAAAATCCATCGTATAACTCATCCCACTACAACCACCAGATCTTACTCCCACCCTTAGTGCTTTTTTATCACTTTGGCCCTTCAATAAATTTGAAATTTGTTCTATAGCATCATTCGTAATTAAGATACCTTTGCCATCATCAGAATTTTTAATTTCCTGTTTTACTTCTACATTTTCCATAAACAAGAGCTTTCTACTATTTATAATATAAAAACTTAATCGATAGGATGCATAGAACAAACGTTATCCAAACTTGATTTGTTATAATTTTAAGAAAAAGTGAAAATTGCAATAGTTGGTTCTGGATTAGCTGGTCTTACAGCAGCAGTCAATCTAGTTGATGAAGGCCACAACGTAGAAATTTACGAGAGCAGGTCATTTTGGGGAGGTAAAGTAGGAAGTTGGGAAGATAAGGATGGCAACCACATAGAAATGGGTTTACATGTATTTTTTTACAATTATGCAAATCTTTTTAAATTAATGAAAAAAGTGGGAGCTCTAGACAATTTACTCCCGAAAGATCATACTCATCTATTTATCAATAATGGTGGTGATTTAAAATCGTTAGACTTCAGATTCCCTTTAGGTGCTCCATTTAACGGACTTAAAGCTTTTTTTACCACCGAACAACTTACTTGGGTAGATAAGTTCAGAAATGCCTTAGCTTTAGGGACAAGTCCAATCGTTAGAGGATTGATAGACTATGAAGGTGCAATGAAAATAATTAGAGATCTAGATAGAATTAGTTTTAAAGAATGGTTTTTAAACCATGGTGGTAGTGAAAAAAGTTTAGAAAGAATGTGGGATCCTATCGCATACGCATTAGGTTTTATTAATTGCAAAGATATTTCAGCAAGATGCATGCTAACTATATTCATGATGTTTGCTTCAAAAACAGAAGCCTCAAAACTTAATCTTTTAAAAGGTTCCCCACATAAGTGGTTAACGCAACCTATCGTCGACTACATCACAAACAAAGGAGCAAAAATACATCTTAACCATAAGGTAGAAGAAATCATTTATGAAAAGGAATCTTCCTCTTATTCAGTAAATCAATTAAAAATATCTTCTCCTGAAGGAATTAAGGCAGTGTTTGCAGATAAATTTCTAGCTGCCTGTGATGTTCCTGGAATAAAAAAAATAATTCCAAAAGAATGGTATCAATTTAAAGAATTTGAAGGTTTAAAAAAACTTAGAGCTGTAGCTGTTGCCACAATCCAATTAAGATATGATGGTTGGGTTACTGAATTACAAAAAGAAAATACTGGAAACGAACCAATTGGACTAGATAACCTTCTTTATTCTGCTGATGCCTCTTTCAGTTGTTTTGCTGATTTAGCACTAGCAAGTCCAGCAGACTATAGAAAAAAAGATATGGGATCGCTTCTCCAATGTGTTTTAACTCCTGGCGATAGATGGATAGGAAGATCCACAGAAAGAATTACAAAAGAAATTGATAAAGAGGTTCGCCGTCTATTCCCATCCTCAAAAAACCTTAAATTGCTTTGGAGTAACGTGGTACAAATTCCACAATCACTCTATAGAGAAGCTCCCGGTATGGAACCTTTTAGACCCGATCAAAAAACATCTATATCTAATTTCTTTATGGCTGGTAGTTATACAAAACAAGATTATATAGACTCTATGGAGGGAGCTACAATGAGTGGTCATTTAGCTGCCGCCGCAATTTTAGAGAAGAAAGCCGAATTAGCAAAAAATCTTGCAGTAAGTTAATTAATGGGTACTTGGCTAAAACATGACGTAATAACAGTTGTTAATGCGCCTCTTGAAAATGTATGGGACACATGGAGCGATTTAGAATCAATGTCACTTTGGATGAGCTGGATTGAATCTGTAAAAACAGTTGACGAACAAACTAATACATTACCAGATTTAACAGAATGGACTTTAGCTGCAAATGGCTTTAGGTTTAAATGGAAAGCTCAAATTACAGAAAGGGTTGAAAAAAGCAAACTTAAATGGAAATCAATAGGAGGTTTACCAACTGAGGGATCAGTAGTTTTCGAAAGTAAAACTGATCAAATCACAACGGTAAATTTAGCAATAACTTATGAACTACCAAAAATGATTGCTCGGTTTATGGAAGAAAATATTCTAGGAAAAATGGTTACAAACGAATTACAGGCCAATATTGATAGGTTCAAAGATTTAGTTGAAAAGAACTATACAAAAAATTCTTCTAATTAAAAATATTAATTGCTACATCTAGTAGTCCTTCAAAAGTATATTTTTGTGCCTGACTATCAACTCTTCCAAAAATCTTGTTACATATTTTTGTTGTCTGAGGTCCAATAGTTAATAACTTAATTTGATTAAAATATTCTAACCATTGCTTACCAAGTTTTTTTTCTAGTAGAAAAGCAGCATTTACTACGGTTTTACCGCTTGAGAAAATAATTGCATCGACTTTTCGATTAGAAATAATATCAATTGTTTCTTCCGGAATCGATTCAGGACATCTAGTTTCATATGCAGCAACCTCAAATACACGGGAACCAGCCTTTCTAAATTGATCTGCAATTAAATCCCTACCACCTGTTTGAACTCTTGGTACAAAAACTCGAAGTCCATAACCAGATATTGGGAAATTATCAATTAAACTTTCAGCAACAAATTCTGGAGGTATGAAATCAGCCTTAATCCCAAAATCATCAAGAGTTTTTGAGGTTTTTTCTCCGACTACGGCGATTTTTGTTTTTTTAGAACATTCTTTTAATGAACTATTAAAGTATCTAAGTCTTTTATCCACAAATTTGATCCCATTACTACTGGAAAAAATAATCCAATGAAAATCATTTATTTGATTTAATACTTCATCAAGAGGATTCAAGTCATCAGGATCAGAAATACTTATTGCAGGTAAATCAAATACATTAGCGCCTTTGCTTATGAATATCTTTTTTATATCCAATATCCCTTCTTTTGATCGAGTAATAATTATATTTCTTTGATCAAGGGGTAGATCAACTTTTGGCATCCTTGTCCTCAACATTATGATTTTGATTTTGATTTTTTAATTCATCGAGAAGTTTCAAGACTGATAATCCTTTATCAAGAACAACATCGTCTTTAAAAATTATCTCTGGAACTCTTCTCATCTCAATTCTTTTTCCTAAACTATGCCTTATAGAGCTTTTAGCAGTGTTCAAGTTTGATACAATTTCTTTCCTCACTTTCTCTTGAGCAGTTGAAGTTATATAAATTTTACAGTGCTGTAAATCACCTGATAAATCAACCTTAGAAATATTGACGAAATGATCTCTAATAAGATCATTTTCTAAATCATTCTGCATAATAAGGGTTATTTCTTTCTTCAAAAGAGAAGAAACTTTTGCAAGACGGTAATTATTTGGCATTATGGTTGTAAATTTATTGGGTTTGTCATCGCTTGCAAGACAAAATAAAAAGTTATGAAAGCACTTAAGACAGAAGATATCAAACCTACTATTGTGAGTGGATTTGATCTATTCTTAAATAAAGGTTCAAGCAAAGCAACAAGTCCCCCAACAATGATAGATATCAAATACTTTGGATATCTCGCAACATTAGAGAAAAATTCGCCCATCAGCTCCACAAATAGATTACTTTTTTAGCTAAGTTTTAACAAACATTAAACAGCATGATTACATTATATCAATTTAGGCATAGTGCTTTTTGTTTAAAAACAAGAATGGCTCTTCATGCAAAAAAACTACAATATCGAGTTGAAGAAGTAACACCTGGAATAGGCCAATTTGAAATCTTTAAATTATCAGGTCAAAAACAAGTACCTTTAATAGTCGATAGTAATGATCAAGTTATTAATGACTCTTCAACTATTTGCGAATATATAGATAAAAAAAATGAAAACAATCCACTTTTTCCGGAGGATCCAATATTATTTGCACAATGCAAGCTAATTGAAGACTGGGCAGATACTACAATGGCTACAACTTGTAGAAAAGCTTTAATAAAATCTGCAATAGAAAATCCACAGCTAAGAACTGCATTACTTCCAGATGAATTACCTTCTACAGTTAAAAGTATTGTTGATAAATTACCTTTTGAAAATCTTAGTAAAATTTCTAATGTAGTTTTGTCTTCTAAAGATAATTTAGAACTCCAAAAATTACTGGAAGCTTTATCAAAATCCTTGATCAACAAGAAATATTTAGTTGGAGATAGTTTATCAATTGCAGATATTTCAATTGCTGCTCAATTATCCCTTATTAAATTTCCAAAGTCTGCAGGACCAATTCTTTCAGGAGAGGGGAGCCAAGAATACATAAACAACCCTTATTTAGAAAATCTTTTCATTTGGAGGAACAACTTAGAGGAATATCTTTTTAGTGCTAACTCTCAATAAATTCAAACTTCAATTGATATTTATTTGTTTTGATAGCATGAATAGAAGGATCACCAACTTTTGAACCATAAGAAGCAACATATTGCACTCCACAAATTGATGGTTTGATTGAATTATCAACTTCCAATATTTCTTCGGAACATTTTTGAAATTTACTAATGGTCTCTACCTGATTAATCCTTGAAGCACCTGGCTTATGTGCTGTTTGTATAACTAGCTCATCTGCGAAAAAAATATCATTATCTTGGATCTGATTTCTCCCTGTAATTCTTGAATCAATATAAAAATCATCTTTTAAATAAGTAATTTGATTATTAATAGATTGAGGATCATTTACAACTTTGATTAAGGTTTCACCAAATATTGCTTTTCCAATAGATTCAGAATTTTTTGCACGATTACCAACAATTAAATCTGAATCATTCTTAAAGAAATTTACTTTATAAATAACTGGCTCCTCTGAATTATTAACTATATCTTGAGAAGTCACAAGCCAATTCCCCTCGAACCATTTAGGATAAATTAAATCCTTAGAAGTATCCGATAATTTAAAATTTGGCAAATATAATTCTGGCCATTGATGTACACGATTTTCCAAAAACTCTCTTACGTTAGAATCTACTAGAGCAAAAGAACTTTCTAAGAAAATTACTTGAAAAATCAAGCAAAGAATTAATCCAAGAAGAATTTTCATTATGTCAAATCCACTAATAAGAGCATCAGATCATTATGTATTATTAGAGCCAGATTCAAAGGAAAAAATTGTATCAAAGCAAGAAGCAATTTTATGGTTGCAGAATTGGCTTAGTAAGACAGAAACACAAACAATATATCAAAATATAGAAGATCTTGATCAGGATTTTTTTGAAGAATTGTTGGAAAGCACTTATGAATTAGAAATAAAATTAGGATACGTTATCAAATGGTTTGCAGTAAGAATTGAACCAGATTAATTGATTATTTCTTTATGAATTGAATTAATTATTTTCATAGCAACTTCTTCAATATTTTCTTTTTTTACTTGAATTCTTAAATCTGCTTGAGAATACAAATTTTCTCTAGATTGAAAAATGCTCATATATAGATCATTTAGATTCTTTCCCTGAAGAAGTGGCCTATTTTCAATTTCATTTTTCAATCTTTCAATTGCTATATCTTTGTCGAGATCTATCCAAGCAATTATTCCCTGTCTTAGGATTCCCCAGTTTTCCGATTTGGTAACTATTCCTCCCCCAGTTGAGATTACTAATGAAGGAATTTTGATAGTTTCTTTAAGGCAGTCTGCTTCTAATTGGCGAAAATTATCTTCTCCTTCATCCTTAAAAATTTGATTGATAGATTTTTTTGTCAACTTCTCTATTAATAAATCTAAATCAATGTATTTATACTTCAATAATTCAGCCAGCTTCAAACCAGTTTGTGACTTACCCGATCCCATCATTCCTATTAAAAATATACTTCTACCCTTAATGGCATGAACTGTTTTTTCGATAATGGATTGTTCCATAAAGACAAAAGCGTATTTAAAACCTTAAGATAGTATTATCGCAGACAGGTATGACTTCTACACAACCCAAACCATCTCATGGAAAAGGACGTGAATGCGTCATAACTCGACGTGCCTGCTTTAGTTCTAGTCACCGTTATTGGCTCCCTGAAAAAAGCCCAGAAGAAAATTTATCTCTTTTTGGAAAGTGCAGTATTGCACCAGGTCATGGTCATAATTATGAACTTATTGTTTCAATGGGTGGAAAACTAGACTCTGATGGAATGGTACTTAATCTCTCTGATGTAAAACACTCTATTAAAGATAAGGTTACTGGACAATTAGATTTTCGTTTTTTAAATGATGTCTGGCCTGAATTTAATGTTAATAATCAAGAAGGTATACTTCCCACAACTGAAGCATTAGTAAAGGTCATTTGGAGTCGTCTGAAGGATGATTTACCTCTTACAAGTCTAAGACTTTATGAAAACCCAAATTTATGGGCAGATTATTTTGGAAAAAACATGGAAGCATTTTTAACAGTACAAACTCATTTTGCAGCCGCTCATAGACTTGCAAAAGAAGAGATATCCTTTGATGAAAATAAAAAAATCTATGGGAAATGTGCCCGAGTTAATGGACATGGTCATAATTATCTTGTCGATATAACTGTAAAAGGAGACATTGATAAAAGAACAGGAATGGTTTGCGACTTATCTGCCCTCCAAGAAATAATTAACGATTTAGTTGTTGAACAACTAGATCATACTTTTCTTAATAAAGACATCGAATTTTTCCGTAATTGTGTTCCAACTGCTGAAAATATAGCTTTATATATTTCTGATATTCTTAAAAAACCAATACATAATCTTGGTGCAACATTACACAAAATAAGACTCCAAGAGAGTCCAAATAATGCTGCAGAAATTTATGTTGATCAAAAGTTAACCAATTCGTTGAAGTTGAAATTGGAAAATAGTTTAGTCACGCAAACTTGAATATCCCAAGAGTAATAATTGTTATAGCATCAAGTCTTGATGGGAGAATTGCATTTCCTAGAGGTGGGGAATCGCATCTTGGAAGCGATGAGGATAAAAAAATATTAAATCAAAACTTATCAATGGTTGACGCCACCATTTTTGGTTTAGGTACTTTAATAGCTCATCAATCAACTTACCTAGTTAAAAATCTCACTGATAATGACGAAGTAAATATATCAAAAAGCCAACCAATTTCTATAGTTGCTTCAAATAGCAAAAAATTTAACAGTAATTGGAAATACTTTCGTCAACCAATTAAAAGATGGCTAATAAGCTCAAGTAAAATTGATAATTCGTCGAATAATAAATTCGAGAAAGAACTCTTTTTCGAAGATTCATGGGGGAAAACTTTAATTTCACTTAAAAAACAAGGGATAAATGATTTAGCTCTGCTAGGAGGTGCAAAACTTATAAATTCATTCATAAAAGAAGATCTAGTAACAGATATAAAAATTACAATAATTCCACGAATTATTGGAGGTAGATATACATGGATCCCTTCAGAACAAACAAATGCGATTTTTAATCTCAAAAGGCTATGGGAAATAAAATCAATTAAAAATTTAATGAATAATGAAATCCATGTTCATTACAAAAAGATTTGAAATAGTTTCAATAATAAATGAACCAAAAAATAAATAAAGTTGAAGTCAAATTGTCAATTAAGGAAATCTCCAAGGAGATATGGAATGAATTAGCAAATGAAATTAATAATCCATTTTATGAATGGACTTGGATTAAAAACCTTGAGATGTCTAAAAGTGTTTCAAGAGAAACTGGTTGGCAGCCTCTATATTTTGTTGCTTATAAAAAAGAAGAAATAATAGGAATTGCCCCACTTTTTTTAAAAAATCATAGCTATGGGGAATTCATTTTTGACCAATCATTCGCAAGATTGGCTCAAGAGCTGAATTTAAATTATTACCCTAAATTAATTGGAATGAGTCCTTATAGTCCTGTAAATGGATATCAATTTCTTTATAAAAAAAATAAAGACAAGAAAGAAATTACAAATTTACTTATAAACCATATCGAAAGCTTTGCGATTACAAACAAAATCCTAAGTTGTAATTTTTTATATATTGATGAAAGCTGGGGCAACCATCTTAAATCTTTGGGATACTATGAATGGATAAACTCCAGCAGTGAATGGAGGAGTAATGGAGAAAAAACATTTGACGATTTTCTATCTAGATTTAACTCCAATCAGAGGAAAAATATAAAAAAAGAGAGGAAATCAATTACTAAACAAGAAATTAAAGTAGAAATTTTTAATGAAGATGATATCAACCAAGAAATCCTCAAAAAAATGCATAATTTTTATGAACAGCATTGCTCGAGGTGGGGAGTTTGGGGAAGTAAATATCTAACATCTGCATTTTTCGAAACACTGGTTGATAATAAAAAAAATCTTTTACTTTTTAGTGCATCAAAACATGATTCAAATGAAATTTTTGCTATGTCGATGTGCGTTAAAAATCAAAAAAACTTATGGGGTAGATATTGGGGTAGTCAAAGAGAAATATCTAATTTACATTTTGAATTATGCTATTACCAGCCAATTGAATGGGCAATAAAAAATAGTATCCATTTGTTTGATCCTGGAGCGGGTGGTAAACATAAAAGACGGAGAGGTTTTTTTGCAAAAAGCACCGTTAGCATGCATAAGTGGTTTGACAAAAATATGGAAAATATAATTTATCCTTGGCTAAATGAAGTGAATAAACAAACTGAGATGGAAATTGATTTTGAAAATAAATCTATACCCTTTAAATAAAAATTATTAGGCTCTAACAATGATTATATTAGTAATATAGTTTTTTATTAACTTCTAAGAATGGATTCTAAGAACAGTTTCGATGAAAAAACAATGATTGATAATAACCTATCCAACCGATATATAGATTTAGATCCTAACGGTTATTTTATTATCAAAGTAGATTTAAAAGAAAATAAAATAATTTTAGAGCACTTTTTAAATAACATCGATGAGGCAGGCTATGCGCTTGACCCAGAAACAAATGAGCCAATCAAATGCGACTCTCGAAATAAAAGAGTTAGTAATGAAGTTTTTAAAGGTATTAGTGCGAAACAACTTGGAATATTGATCACTGAAGAAAGAAATGACTTAATAACCAGATTCGACCATGCTCTATATTTAGGCCGGGAACTACAAAAAGCAGAAGAATGCTTATACAAAAAATTACCCTATATCCAAGATTAAGAAATTAAACGAAAAAATCTAATCTTTTCATCTGATGTTAAATTAAATAAAAATAAAAAAAATTAATGAACATCATTTTCTATTTTGCATTTATTGGTTTTGGTTTTGGAGCTGCTTTCGCATTAGATAAGCTATTAAGAGCAGTAAAATTAATTTAAAAAAACTACAAAATTTTAATAGTCTCTCCATACAAATCATATTCATCCGCAAAAGAAATATTTGCTTCAACAAATTTACCAATATAATTTTTCAAATTTATTTTATCTTTAACAGATAAAATTACAGTTCCGTCAATTTCAGGAGCGAAATTATAAGACCGACCTATTAATTCGTTATTGTCTGAAATTTTTTCTACCAAAATCTTCATTTTCGAACCAACATATGTCTGATTTTTATCTTTAGAGATATTTTGTTGAACTGAAATAACGTTATCTTTTCTTGCCTCTGCAACCTCTGGAGATACTTTATTTGGCAAATGAAAAGCTGCAGTTCCTTCCTCAGGAGAAAAAATAAACACTCCCACATGATCAAATTTGTGCCTATCCAAAAATTCGAGAAGATGTGCAAAATATTCTTTTTTTTCTCCTGGGAAACCAACAATGAGACTAGTTCTTAATACAGCAGATGGAATTTCTTTTCTAATTTTCTCCAAAATTGATTCATTCAAAGAAGCTTGCCAAGGTCTATTCATACTCTTCAACACATCTGGATGACTATGCTGAAGTGGCAAATCAAAGTAAGGTACTATATTCTTTGCATCTTTGAAAGCTCTAATAACTTCATCAGTTAAACCTGTTGGATAAGCATAATGTATCCTTATCCAAGGAATTGGAACTTTAGAAAGCTCATTCAAAAGTTTGTCTAATGATGGTTTTCCATAAATATCTTGACCATAATTAGTTGTTATTTGGCTAATTAATATGATTTCTTGAATACCCTTTTTTGCAAGACTTCTTGCTTCTGAAACTATAGATTCTATTGTTCTACTTCTTTGCGGACCTCTCAACTTAGGAATAATACAAAAAGCGCAATTATAGTTACAGCCTTCAGCAATGCGAAGATAAGCAACAAATTTATTTTTCTCTACAAAACGAGGCATTTCCTCATCTGCAATAAATTCAGGTATTTTTGAAACTTCATTAACGATTTCCCCTTTTTCTACCCTGTTTAAAACCTTGGCTATCTTTTGATAATCCCCTGTTCCAACCAAACCTTTTATTTCAGGGATTTCTTTTATAAGCTCATCTTTAAAATGCTGAGCCATACATCCTGCAACTATTACTTCCTTTCCTTGATTTGTATATTCTAGAATTTTTCTAATAGATTCTTCTCTAGCTGTTTCAATAAAACTGCAAGTATTTACAACAACAACATTTGCATCATTTATATTGCTGTCAACTTCATAACCCTCTTTATCTAATAAGCCTTGCATATGTTCAGTATCCACAAGATTTTTCTCACAACCAACATGACTGAATGCAACCTTAGATAGTTTTTTTTCTTTTACATTTAGACTATTTTGATTCACAACTTAAAAAATTAGAATTAAAAGATTTAAAAAGCATTTCGTATATAAATATCATGCCAAGATAATATTAGGATAGATAATGTAAATAACAAACTTTCTTTTTGTATGGCCCTTAAGACTTTAAACAGAAGAAATAAAAAAGATTTTAAATGGCCAAAAATCATAATCGCAATTCTTAGCACTATAGGCATAGTTGATACAGGTTCGATTACTTTAAAAAACTGGGGATTATTTAATTCGCTTTCATGCCCAGGGATACAAAATGGTTGTGAAACAGTTTTAAATAGTCCTTGGGGTACTTTATTTGAAAATAATCAAGTTAATATACCTCTTTCATTAGCTGGATTCATAACATATTTATTAATATTATTTATCACAATAATACTCTCGCTTAATTTAATTTCCCCAAAAGAAAAACTAAATAAGTTTTTATGGTGGTTAGTGTTTCTAATTTCTTGTGCGTCATCAACATTTAGCTTTTTATTGATAAATATAATGTTTTTCAAGATTCAAGCATATTGCTTTTTTTGTATACTTTCTGCAATTTTATCATTTTCTATCTTTATAATTTCTATTATTGGAGCAAAGTTCGAAAGTAGAGAACCTATGATTTTTAGAGGTTTCATTGTAGCCATTAGTGTCCTGCTGGGGGGCCTAATTTGGTCAACAAATGTTGACCCCTCTAATGCTATTGATGTTGCAAACCCCACTGAAAATGTATCGCCAATAATTACCACTTCAAGTTCTCCCCAAAAGATAAAGTTTGCAAAATTTTTACGTAAAAACAATATTGTTATGTATAGTGCATACTGGTGCCCGCATTGCCACGATCAGAAACAATTATTTGGTAAGGAAGCAGTTAAAGAATTGAAAGTAGTTGAGTGTGCTAAAGATGGTAAAGATAATGAGTATGAGCTATGCCAAACGAAAGGAATCAGTGGATTTCCTTCTTGGGAAATAAACGGAGAAATTATTAGTGGTACGCGTGAATTAAATGAATTAGCAACAAAAACCGAGTATAAGGGTGATCTTAATTTTCAATAAATCTTTTTAGAATTTTTTGATCTGACTGTTGTCTAGTATGGCATTCCCAATTTTTATCTTTATGAGGGAAATCATCTCTATAATGCCCTCCTCTACTTTCTTCTCTAAATAGACAAGCTTTTAATAAAGTAATGGTGGTTATTTGTCTATTCTTTAAATCAAGTAAAAGATTTAATGCTCTTCTATTACGTTCACTAAGTTTTATTTCTTGGTCAAATTTTATTTTTTCAAGACTATTTAGTAAATCATTTTTATTTAATTTATCTATATCATTTTGAATATAATTTAAAAATTTACTCATATTTGCCTTATTTCTAGATACACCTAAATTTAACCAACATAGTTTTCTTAGTTCATCAATTTTTTCAGCAATTATAGAAATTTGATCTTCTTTAGGATCTTCAATATCAAACTCTTGAAATGATCTATCAAATTTTTCAAATTTAGAAAGGTCATTCAAAACAATTGAAGACATTTTTCTTGCGAAAACAAGACACTCCATCAGAGAATTACTTGCCAGTCTATTAGCACCATGCACACCTGTAGAAGCAACTTCTCCAACGGCATATAATCCTTTTCTTGTTGAAGATGCATTTAGATCAGTTTTAACACCTCCCATCCAATAATGAGCTGCAGGAGCTACGGGAATAACCTCATTTAAAGGGTTAACGCCATAATCCTGACATCGACTTAAGATCGTGGGAAAACGCTCTACAATTTTTTCTGGGTCAATATACCGAAGATCTAAGCCAACATGGTCTACATTATTATCATGCATATTTTTCATAATTGCTCTACTTACCTGATCTCTAGTAGCTAGATCACGATTTTCAAGATTTTTAACTGGACTTTCACCATTTTTATCAATTAAAATCGCTCCTTCCCCTCTAAGTGCCTCAGATATTAAGAAGCAAGGTGCACCATAAAACTTTAAAGCTGTTGGATGAAATTGCACGAACTCTAAATCTTCGATAGCAGCGCCTGCTTTCCATGCAAGAGCAATCCCTTCACCAGAGGATTGAGCAGGATTTGTTGTATTTGTAAATAAGTGCCCGCCCCCGCCTGTAGCCAAAACAACAGCTCTAGATTTAATCCAATATAAATTTGCTCCATCAAGAACCTGAACTCCTCTACATTCTTTATTTTCAATAAGAAGTTCAGTTACTCTTACACCCCTACAGTGAAGTATATTTTTTTGATTCTCAATATGATCTTCTAGAACTTCAACTAATGCTCGTCCAGTTCGATCTTTAACATGTAAGACTCTTCTTCGTGAATGGGCTGCTTCCAAGGTAGTAGCTAGTTGATCAGAACTTTGATCGAAAATCATCCCTAAATTCTGCAACCTTTTTACACAACCCGGAGCTTCTTTAACTAGCATTTCTACAGCTTGAAAATCACATAGTCCATCACCTGCTTTTAAAGTATCCTCAGCATGAAGATCAAATGAATCATCTTGTCTAACAACAGATGCAATTCCGCCTTGAGCCCATCTACTGGAAGATGCCTTACTGGTATTTCTATTTAAAAGAAGTACTTTTAAATTTGAGGGTAATTCAAGACAACTCATAAGGCCAGCAGCTCCAGCGCCTATAACGATTACATCCCAATTACTTATTGGTATCGGTTCTTGCGAAAATGGAGGCCTTAACATTAAACCAATCCACTAAAAGTTGGTTGCAGAATTGCTAAAACAATAAAAATACCATCAACAATTAATGTCGTTTGAATTACGTAACCAGAAACTAAGAGTGCTTTACCACTAGTAGTATTAATTGTGCCAGAATCTAAAATTTCTTTTGAAATAAACCAAAGTATAAGAGCAACAAAAACGATAATAGATAATGATTTTATTTGAATAAGACTCTCTGAAGTTTTTTGAAGAATCATGGGTGCATTTTCAGAATCTGCTGCAATTACCTGCCTCCATTGATCCATGATTCCGATTAAAAATATTGTAATATCGGTAACTGCGGTTCCAAATAAAGAAGAGATATAAAAACTTGAACCTATTTTCCAATTAGTACCAAGTCCAATTAAAGCTAATGGGAGAACTACAGCTTCAACAGGTATATGTAGGATAGGAAAAGGGCTTAACCATCCCCAGAACAAACATCCACCAAGCCAACTACCTGATATACCAATTAATAATGAACTGACAATAAACCACTTATTTGATCCTTTCTGATTCAAAATAATTGCCACTAAGACAATAATAAAAGTAAAACAAAGAGCACTTATTGGTTCTAATCTAACCCACGGGGCTTGAACAAAAATAGGTAAAATTACAAAAAAGGAAGACCACAATCTTAAAGATATAGGATTTGATAAAAAACTATTTTCGTATGAATCAACTGTCTTATGGGGTTCATAGTTGAATTTATCTTTTACATCTAAATTTTTTGTAATTAATTCTTTCAATGAAAAAGGTTATTTTAATTAATCTAAATCGTGTTTAAGAAAACTGCGAATGCTATATTTTAATAAATAGAAGACCCATACTTTCAAACCTTTATTTAGTTTTTTAAAAGTATTTAATACACTTTGAGTCGTATATAAGTTTAGAATAAATATAAATAAGAGTATTTCATCTTAAATTGTGTGGCAAGAAATTAATTACACGGAAGATCTCATTGATCTTTTGGTTCCTAATATTACTTATAAAATAAACCCTGCAGAAATTGAAAGTATTGAAGCTAATTCTATTGCTGAAGAAATAGGATTTGAATCAGGTGATTCCATTATTAGTATTAATGGGAAAAAACCAAGAGATTTAATTGATTATCAGATTCTGATTAGTGAAGAAATTTTAGACATATCAGTTTTAGATAAAAATCATGAGATTCACAATATAAATATTGAAAAAGATCAAGACGTTAATTTAGGTATAAATTTTAAAGATGCATTATTTGATTCAATCAAACAGTGCAATAATAGATGTCCATTTTGCTTTATTGATCAACAGCCAAGTGGTAAAAGAAAAAGCCTTTATATAAAAGATGATGATTATAGATTAAGTTTCCTATATGGCTCTTATTTAACTCTTACGAATTTAAAAAAAGAAGACTGGGAAAGAATTGCTTTGCAAAAACTATCCCCACTTTTTATTTCAGTTCATGCTACTGATCCCGCCACAAGAGAAAAATTATTAAAAAATAAAAAAGCAGGAGTGATACTTGATCAAATTTCGTGGTTTGAAAAAAACTCTATTCAAATACATGCTCAAATTGTTGTTTGTCCAGATATAAATGATGGGGATATTCTTAAAAAATCAATTTTGGAACTTGCTGAATTCTACAAAAAAGACTCTCAAACAGTACTTTCGGTTGCAATAGTTCCCGTAGGACTTACAAAATTTAGGCCTGAAAATGATGGATTGAAATCAATCAGCCCGGAATACGCAAAAAAAACTATTAAACAAGTAGAGAGAATTCAAGCCTATCTACAAATTACTCTTGGGACTCGTTTTTGTTGGCTAGCAGACGAATGGTATTTAATTGCTGGTACAAATTTACCGAGTTACAAAACCTACGAAAATATGCCACAAGAATCTAATGGAGTTGGAACTATTAGAAACTTTCTAGAAGCATTAAGAGAGAAGACTCAAAACCTACCCCAAAAAGTAAAAAAGCCAAAAAAAGTTAGTTGGATTGTTGGTAAATTAGTTTATGAAGCCCTAATTCCTACAGTTAAGAAATTAAACTTAATTAATGGATTAACAATTAATTTATATGGTTTGCCAAGTATTTATTGGGGTCAAGATCAAGTTGTTACAGGTCTTCTTACTGGAGAAGATCTAATTTACGGGCTGAAAAATAAGGATTTAGGAGAAGCTGTTTACATACCATCTATAATGTTAAAAATTAATACTGATTTATTTTTAGATGATAAAAATATTCAAGAAGTTGAGAATCAAATAAATACTAAAATTCACGTTCTTGATGATTCAAATGATATTATAAATACTTTGATTGATTAATCGAATATTTTCGAAACTATAAAACATGCTTAGAAGAGTAATAAATACTTTCTTATTATTGCCACTTACTCTAAGTATGAATACCTCTAATGTTCTATCGAGCGAAACAAAAGATTACATTGATAATGTTTTAGAAGAAAAATCAAATATTACTTTTGTTGATTATCGAGAAATAGAAAAACTTATATTAAATAATCAAGAATTAAAATCATTACAAAACCTAGTAGCCTCTGCAAGCTTTAATCTTTCCAGTCAAATTGCCAAAAGATACCCATCCTTAGATTTTCAAGCCAATGGGTTACCACAATATGTCGCAGGTAAAAAGTACAATAGCAATTCACCTACTTTAAAAACATCACAATTTACGGCTAATCCCTCCCTGAATATTAAATGGGATGTAATTGCTCCGCTAAGAGGATCTGAAATTAAAATCGCCAAAACAAATTACAAAATTGCAGAAAATAATTATGAGATTAAGAAAAAAGATTTAATTCAAGAAGGAAGAATCAGATATCACAAATACAAAAAGTCATATCAAGATATTCAAAATAAAAAATTCACACTTGATTTATCAATTACAAGTTTAGAAAATGCTAAAGCGAAGCTAGATGCTGGAATTGGTACAAAATTTGAAGTTCTTGAAGCAGAAGCTCAATTATCTCGAGATCAACAATCACTTAATGAAATAAAAATAGAACATGAAATTAACAAAATTTCTCTTCAAGAGATCCTTAATGTTAAGGAAGGTTTTGAAACTAATAAAGAACAAAATCTTATAGGGTTTTGGAATCATAAATTGAATAAGAATATTAATGAGGGTTTGGATAAAAATCTTTCCTTAAAAAACCTTATTCTTCAAAAATCAATCAAAAAGAACCAAGCAGAGAGCTTTCTAGCTCAAAATAAGCCAAATATCTATATAAGTAATTCATTAACCAGTACATTTTCAAAAGGTGACTCTTTAGCAACATATATCGACTCTGAAAAATCTGGATCTAATTATACAAATACCATAAGTCTAAATTTTGCATGGAGTATTTTTGATGGCGGACAAAATAAAAACTCCTACAAATCAAAAATAGCAGATGCAAAATCCGAACAATATGCTTATGAAAATCTAAAAAATGTTTTAACCACAAGTATTAGTAAAGCCTATTTAAATCTTAAATTAAATGAAGAAAAAATAATCTCTTCTCTTAAAGAAATTGAATCTAGCAAAGAGTCTTTAAGGCTTTCTAGACTTAGATATGATGTAGGAATATCAACTCTAAAAGATGTACTTGTTAGGCAAAGTGAATTAAGTAATGCGAAATCAAAAAATATTAATGCAATATATAATTACAATCTAAATATAGATGAATTAGAAAGATTAACTTTTCTTGATAAAAGTAAAAATTGTTTGGGTAGTAATAATACTAAAATTAAGGATAAAGATTCTATTTGCAATATATAAAGATGAATCCACCAAATTTAACTAATAATCAACTACGTGAATTAGATACTTTATTTGAATTGGTTAGTCAACGTCAAACAAAAGATTTTGGAAATATTAGCGCCAGCAATAAAGCAGATGGATCATTATTAACAAGTTGTGATTTATGGAGTGACAAAACAATCGTAGATGGCTTAGCTTCAATAGCTCCTGGTGAAGGCGTTCTTAGTGAAGAAGGGCAAAAATTAATTCCAAATTCAAAAGCTTACTGGGTGGTCGATCCACTCGATGGGACAACAAATTTTGCTGCAGGTATACCTTACTGGTCTATATCTGTAGCAAGGTTCGTTGATGGTAAACCACAATCTTCTTTTTTAATAATTCCTACATTGAAAAAAAAGTTTGTATCCATTAAAGGGAAAGGGGTTTGGTTAAATGACAAGAAAATTGATCCTAGCCAAAATAATCGTCAAAGTGAATGCATTTCTTTATGTAGTAGATCAATAAAAATTTTACAAAAAAAACCAAACTCAGTATTTCCTGGCAAAATCAGACTCTTGGGTGTCTCGAGTTTAAATCTTACGAGTGTAGCGATGGGACAAACTTTTGGAGCAATAGAATCAACCCCTAAGATATGGGATATTGCAGCAGCCTGGCTGCTATTAGAAGAACTCAATTGTTCTATAAAATGGTTAGAAACAGATCCTTTAAATTTAGTTTCAGGTGAAGACTTGAGCGATGTTAATTTTCCATTAATTGCTTGTAGATCTATTGAAAAATTTGAAATTTTAAAGCCATGGGGCAATTTATTATTAGCAAAATAGTTGCATCATAAATAAAAAATTGCTTGAAAAATTTATTAATTAGATACAATAAAAATTAAGTAAATAAATAAATATTTGAAGAAAATTAATATGCAGAGAAGTTCAAAATGGATACTTAAAAGTTTATGGGGAGCTTGTGAGCGATGGAGCAAATCAGATTGTGTTGATTTAAGCGCTGCATTTGCATACTATACACTTCAATCTTTTTTTCCCATCCTTCTAATTTCTCTTTCAATAGCTTCATGGTTCCTTGGAAAACAAGAAGGATTAGACCAACAAATAATTGCCATTGCCGCTCAGCTTTTACCTCCTTCAGTAGTTGAGTTAGTAGAGACAACATTATTTAATTTGATAGATCAAGGTTTTGGAGCAGGAATTCTTGGGGCTATGTTTCTGCTATTTACAGCAGGAAATGCATATCTATCTCTTCAAAGAGGTTCGGATAGGCTTTGGGAGGACGAAATTCCTTCAAAAAAAGTTAATGCTGCTTGGAGAGTGCAAGCTTCGAAGTTTCTCCGAAATAGAGTTGAAGCCTTTTTAATAGTATTCTTTATTGGTTTTTTAATGGTACTAGATCAAATTAGTGTAAATCTTAGGATGATCCCAAGTAACGTTTTAGAAAATCTTTCAAAATCTAATAATTTTATTTCTGATTTATTATTAAAGTTACCTTTATTACAAGTTGGTCAGTTTGCAATACCGCTAATTGGCTTTTCTTTAATGGCTCTTTTATTACAAGCACTTTTACCCAGTAGAAGAGTTCCACTGAAACCACTGTTACCTGGATCTTTTCTTATTGGAATTGGCCTAACCACTTTGAACCTAGCAGTAAGTAAAAGTATTCTCTCACTTGGAGTAAGATTTCAAGCATACGGTTTTATTGGAGGTTTTCTAGTACTTACTTTGTGGGTATGGTTATTAGGAGTGATTTTATATTTTGGACAGTGTTGGAGCGTAGTAATTGCTAGTATGACTTTAGAAAATAAAAACAGAAATTATAGATAAGGATAAATAAGGTGAATTATTTTCTTAAAGCTAATAAAAGTCTTCTTACCTACTCATTAATCATACTTATAGTTATCCCAATTTTTGGATTTAACTTTTTCATTAGCTTTGTTGGCAATATTCTACTTATTTTATTTTTAATTCCTCTTCTATTATTAGTTTTAGTATTTATGGGTTTTAACTCTTACAAATCTAAAATCAATACATGCAGTAATTGTGGGGTAATATCATTAGGCTTAAGTGAAACCTGTATGAATTGCGGTGCAGATTTAGAGAATATAAATAAGAACAATCAATTAGATAAAAAGCCTAGTGAAAGTACCATTGATGTGAAGGCAGAAGAAATTAAATAAAATACTAACCTATTCCAATTTGTCGAAGAATACTTTGTCCAGTAATTAATTCAGTACCAAGTCCAATCAAAATACCCATCATTGCCATACGGCCATTCCAAGTTTCTGCAAAATTTACAAAGCCAAATCTTGGTTGATTGTCTTGATTCATAATTAACTAAGTAATCTATTAAGTTAGTTTAACGTTTTAAGGAAGATTTTATGAAAAATAATAAATTATTTATTTAACATGTCTTACACCATCAACAGGTCGATACTCATCTCCAGTTAATTCCTCGTATACAATTGCTGGCAATCCTGTATCAAACATTGTTTGCAGTGCTTCTTTTAACATAGGATTCCAACCTCCAGTACTAACTTTTCCATGCCTTACAGTCCAGTCCCAAGTCCCTTGAAGATCTCGAGGGAGTCTACCTTCTCTATCTCTTCGCGCGACTAAGTCTAAAGATTCAACTATACCAACAATAATTGGTTTTTTCCCGTATGAAGGGGTAAGACTTAGTTCAAGTCTCACTGGATCTTCTTTAACAATTTTTAAACGAAACCTTGGCGGCAATTTGAGGGATCTTATTACCGCTGAAACAATTTTTGTTCTTAATTTCAATTTTTTTCCTTAGATGTATTTTGATTAATCAGTTGTTGAACCTTTTTCTTCTAATGTAGAGTCATTATCATTCGAAAATCTTACTGTTAATAACTCCTCTTCTGTTATGTTACCTGACTTATCTAAAAGTTCTGGATGTATTGTGTACTTTTTTTGTTGAAAACTGGAAGTACTTATACGTTTATTTTTATTATCGGATAAACCCCAGCCATTAGACATTACTTTAAAAGCTTTCCACACTAAATAAGTTAAAGCCGCAGAATATATTATTGGAAAAAGAATAGTCATTGAACTTATAAATTAGTTTGTTATATGATTAACATCATAGCCCGAAAAAAAGAAATTTAGCTATTTTAAGTCACTAAATTATCCCTAAATTCAATTAATTAAATTTCTAGTTATATTTAGATTACACTTGTAGGTGGATTTGATCTCTCGAAGAACATAAAAAAATCAAAATTGAAAAAATACATCCAAAAGCTATTACTAATCGTCTCACTAATTCCAGTTGGAATTACCTATCCTGCCAAAGTAATATCCCAACCATTAAGCAAACCAAAAATTAATGAAGTTAGTTTATTTTCAAACAAATCTTTCATAACTAAAGCTGTTGAAAGAACCGGTGCAGCTGTAGTAACAATTGATACCCAAAGATATATTAAAAAAAGAAATTTTTCAAGAAATTCTCAACCATTTCTAGACCCATATTTTGAAAGATTTTTTGGATTAGATTTGCCTAACGAAAATCGACCAAGGATAGAGCAAAACCAAGGCAGTGGATTTATATTTGCAGATGGACTTGTAATGACCAATGCTCATGTAGTGAATGGATCAGATAAGGTAATTGTAGGTTTAACAAATGGCGCAAAAATAAACGCTAAACTGATAGGTCAAGACTCTTTTACTGATTTAGCTGTGCTAAAGATTGAAGGGAAAGGGCCATGGCCAAAAGCAAAATTGGGCGATTCTGCAAAGATTAAAGTTGGTGATTGGGCTATAGCAGTTGGAAATCCATTCGGACTGGAAAACACAGTAACGCTTGGTATTATTAGTAACCTTAATAGAAACGTAACTCAATTAGGAATATATGATAAAAAACTTGAACTAATACAAACAGACGCTGCTATTAATCCTGGCAATTCTGGAGGTCCACTGTTGAATAGCGATGGAGAGGTAATTGGTATTAATACGTTGATAAGATCAGGCCCAGGAGCCGGTTTGAGTTTCGCAATTCCAATTAATAAAGCTAAGGAAATTGCCTATCAACTTTTAAACAATGGGAAAGTAATACATCCTATGATTGGAATTAGCCTAATAGAAGAAAATATTTATGAAAGAAAAAATAATATCGTAAAAGTTGGATATGTAGTACCGAACAGTCCAGCTGAAAAAAGTGGAATCAAGATAGATGATATTTTAATTAAAATAGGCAATAAAGATATTGAAACAGCATCAGACGTAATAGAACAAATTAGTAAAAATGGTATCGAAAAAAAAGTAAATATATTATTGAAGCGTAAAAATAAATTGATTAAATTAAAAGTAAGACCAACTGATATTACTAATATACAAAATAACTAAACAATTTAATTGTCATTCCGTTTAAGTATTTCCACACATCTAGAAATACATCTACCATCCCTTATATCGCAGGAAGTAATGCATTCAAAATAACTTTCAATAGGATCAGAAATTTGAAAATTTTTTTCTTGGAGATCGTAATTTTTCATGTAAATTATTAAAAACTATTTTTGTATTTTTAAGATTAATCAAGGACGGTAAACTATGTAAAGATAAATGAGTGATCTTACTTAGCCAATTGTAAATTTTAATAAAATTAATCAAATTTTTTGGCTTTGAGTTTTTTCTAAAAAATATTCGTAATTACCATCATATGCAAATAACTTTGAATCTTTAATTTCAATAATTCTATTTGCAACCTTTGAAATAAAATACCGATCATGAGAAATGACTAATAATGAACCTTTATAATTATTAATTGCTAATTCTAAGTTTTCCTTAGATTGCAAATCCAAATGATTAGTGGGTTCGTCCAAAAGAAGGAAATTACTAGGATTAATAATCATGACTGCTAATGCTAATCTCGCCTTTTCTCCCCCACTGAGTTGTTTAATATATTTAAAAACAGTTTCATTCTGAAAGCCAAAACCCCCTAAAAATGTTCTAACTTTTTTTTGGGACCATTCTGGAGACTTATTACATACTAAATCAATAACCCTTTCTTCAAGTGAAAGTGCTTCAGCCTGATTCTGTTCATAATAACTAGTAATTATATTATGTTTACCAAGATTAATTTCTCCAATTTCAGGAGATATTTTTTTCATAATAATTTTAAGCAATGTAGATTTGCCGCAGCCATTAGGTCCCAATATTGCTATTTTCTCTCCGGAAGAAATCTTTAAATTAATATCTAAAAAAAGAATTTTATCCTCGAAACTATGAGACAAATTTTTGATATTTAGAACTAATTTTCCTGAGCGAGGGCACTCTGGAAAATTAAAAACAGGACTTTTTGATTGAGCTATGGGCGCCTCAATTTTAGTGATCTTTTTTAATTGTTTTTCTCTACTCTTTGCTTGAGAACTTCTAGTTGCACTAGCTCTAAATCTATCTATATACCTCTTCTGTAACTCAATTTCTTTTTGTTGTAATTGATATGCCTTTTTTTGTGATTCTTCATTCAAAGATTTCTGTTCGACAAAAAAAGAATAGTTCCCATTGTATGTTTCAGATTTTCCTCTATCTACAAAAATTATTTTTTTACATAATTTATCTAAGAAATATCTATCATGGCTGATAATTATAACTGCAATTTTAAGCGATGATAAATATTCTTCTAACCAAAGAATAGTTTCTAAATCTAAATGATTAGTTGGTTCATCCAGTAAAAGTAAATCAGGTTTTTGTAAGATTATTTTTCCAAGTGCAACTTTCATCTGCCAGCCACCTGAGAAATTGCCAACTAATTTATCGGCATCTTCTATAGAAAAGCCTAATTTTGGTAATATTTTTTCTACATCAGATTGCATTTGATAACCACCTAAAGCTTCAAATTTTGCTTGATATTTTGCGAGTTGATTTACAAATATTTCAAGTTCATCGGAATTTTTTTTTATATCCAACGATTTCATTTTATTCTCAATTTCTAAAAGTTTAATGGCAACAATTTGTATATCTTTAAAAGAACTTTCTAATTCCTGTCTCACTGAAAAATTCAAATTACAATCAAACTCTTGCTTTAAATGGGCAATTTTAGGATTTCCCTCTTTGATGATAGTTCCACTTGTTTGCTCTTCATCTCCAATTAAAATCTTAAATTGGGTTGATTTACCTGCACCATTAGAACCAACTAAGCCAACTTTCTCTCCTTTCTTAATCTCCCAACTAATATTTTTTAAAACAACATGTGTCGAATAAATTTTGCTTACACCTTCAAATCTAATCACTGTTTTAAAAATAGAATTTACAAAATCTGTGGCTTATTTACTAAAAAATATTTTGTGGAATAAAATTAAATCATGAAAAGAATAGAACAAATTGTAGTGATTTTCATAGCTGCAGCTCTTGCAATTCCAAGTTATTGGTTTTTTTGGACTTTAGCTGGTGGAGGTGGCTACAACAAAAGAATAAAACCTATTCCTAATCCAAATAATAATTATTCGAAACCTATTCCTAAAGACCTCCTCGAGCCTTGATTAACCACATTTTAGTTGCCTCATCATCAATAGTACTCAAATATTCAATAACCTCTTCTTTAGTCACAGAAATATTTAACTCATTGCCAATATCGCATATTTTATCTAAGGCTTTTTTGGGATTTGTTAATGCTGTCATAAACAGACTTTGTTTCTTTTTGGAATCGTTGGCTATAAAGTTATAAAGCTTTTCAGCATTACTGGACATAATTTTTTAATCTATATTATTAATAGATTATTACTTCAAGCTGCATTTTGTTCATTATATTTATTATTAGATAAATCATTATCCACATCTTTTATCTCTTTTGCAGAGGCATCTGCCATACTTCTTGCGTCTAAACATAAAACTTTTCTTAGTTTCGCAAAGTTAGCTGCGTGAGATTTTCTACCATCTTTTTGAGCATAATACTCAGACTGCTGAAGAATATGATGAAGATGAGTTAACAAATATGGACTAATTACAGCTGATACTAAAACGTCACTATTTTCATTATCGTGAGAATCAGAATTGACTAATCTTTTTTTCGGTTTATCAATTATCGACCTTTTAGGAGAATCAATTTTTCTTGAATTTTTCATGGGATAATAAAACAATTAATTGATACGGACATAAATTTCCTTACTAATAATATACACAAAGATAGTATCCTTGACTAACTGTGTATACTTATAAGTAACAGTTATCAACTTTGACTAATGGCTACCCGCCAAAACTCAACTAATGGGAAGCCTAAATCCCCCAGAATTCAAGTAGTTCTTCCAGAATTAATATGTGAGCAATTAACTATTTTGGCGAATAATGAATCTAGGACAGTTAGTAATATGGCAAAAGTGTTAATACAAGAGGGTATAAAAAAATATTTCGAAAAAGAAATTAAATCATCTGTTTCAGAAAATAATTTAAATACTGATAGATTTAGAAACGAACTTGAAAAACAAAGCGTTAAAAGATTAAAAAGAGCTCCTCAAAGGATTAGATACTATAAAAAATCTGATTAAAAATAATTAATTTTGAGGCAATTTCTGTAAATCTGCAGTTTTTCCCATTACTACCAAAATATTTCCTCTTTCCAAGATATATTTTGCTGGAGGATTCACTGTTAACTCTTCAGCAGGTCCTGCTGCAAGAACATTAACTAAATAATTTTTCCTCAAATTCAAATCTCTTAAAGATCTTCCAATAAATTCCTCTGGAACAGTTATTTCATCTATACCAGTTTGGTTATCGAGTTCCAATCTTTCAATTAGATTTGGTCTAACTAGTTCTAAACCTAATCTCTCTCCTTGCATTCTGGAAGGAAAGACAACTTTGTCTGCACCTACCCTTTTTAACATTTTTTCGTGCAAGTCACTGGTGGCTCTTGCTATTACTCTTTTCACTTTGCTACCTTCACTATCTTTAGCAATAAGTGTAGTAGTTATACTTGCTTCAATAGGTTCACTTATACCCACTACAACAGTATTCATTTCAAGTATTCCAGATTCCTTCATAGACTCTTCATCAGTACAATCTACAACTCTAGCTTCTATAGAAGGTTCCAATTGTCTCAAATCATCAATAGCTTTTTCGGAATAATCTGCAGCCAAAACATCTGCACCATTGCTTATAAGTTCTTTACAAACAGCGGTTCCAAATCTTCCAATGCCAACAACTGCAAAAGTGAGGGCTTCTTTTTCACTCTTTTGAGCCCACTGCCACCAATCAGCCATAATAAAACTCAGTTAATCCTAAACATAAAGATCAGCCCTAGGATAGCCAATTCTCTTTTGTCTATCTATTCTACTCTTATAAAGAGCCTGCCAAAGTGCACTTAAAAGCAAAAGGATACCAAGTCTGCCCACAAACATTCCGACAATAAGAATAAGTTGGCCGAAGTGATTTAATTTTGCAGTTAAACCAATATCAAACCCAACAGTTGCAAAAGCAGATATGCAAGTAAATAGAATTTCTAGGAATGTGAAAGATTCCTTATTAACAAAAGTATTAGTTGTACTTAGAAGCATTGCCATTAATAGAACAAAAAGCAACGATCCAACTGTTATTCCAACTGCCTTTAGAATAACTTTATCTGAAATTAATCTATTGCTAATAATTACATCTTTCTGACCTCTTAAAGTTGATCTAGTTGCTGCCATTAAAGCAATAAATGTAGTAGTTTTTATACCTCCGCCAGTACCTCCAGTACTTGCTCCAATAAACATCAAAGTCATTAATAACAATAAGCCAGTATCTGATATCGAGTTCAAGGAGATTGGGTGATTTGTAAAGCCTGCGGTTCTTGCACTTACTGTTTCAAAGATTGATGACAATAACCTTTCAAACAAATTCAAATCATTAAAAAATTGACTATTTAGCAATGATTCAGTGATAAAGAATCCTAATGATCCGAATAATATTAGAGACAAACTTGTCCTAATAACTAGTCTGGAATGCAGGCTTAATTTTTTATAAGAAAGATTTTTTTTATTACTCCAAATATCATCAATAACCCTCCATCCCAGTCCACCCATAACAATGAGAAAAACAAAGACGCTATTAACCAAATAATTTGTTCTATAGTCTTGAAGACTATTTGACCTTAAAGAAAATCCTGCATTGTTATATGCAGATATGCTGTGAAAAATTGAGGACCATAGTCTTTCCCAATTATTTTGAATGTCTACAAATCCAAAAGAATATAAAATAATTGCGCCCAAGGATATGATACTAATTGCAGTAATAGCAATACTTTGAAAAGTTCGACCAATTCCTCCAACTCCAAATTCATCTAGAGTCTTTCCTTTGTCTAATCTAGTTCTTAGCTTTGTCCCCTTTACAACAAACCCTTGTAAAAATGTAGTGATAGCCATTAACCCTAGACCACCTGATAACAGCATAAAAGCCAAGAAAACTTGACCAAAGAAATTTAAATCAACACCAATATCTATTATGGTTAAGCCAGTGACGGTTATGGCAGAAGTAGATGTGAAAAATGCTTCCCACAAACCAACCTTTGAAGATGAACATAATGGAGAACTCAAAATTAAAGTTCCAAAGCAAATAATAAACAGACCTGTAACAATAGTAAATTGAGGAACAGATAGCTTTTTGTAAGCATCTTTTAACTTATAAACATTACTTATAAATTTCACTTTATTTATCCGTAATTTAAAATTATCAATGCTGGCACTGTAAATGACATTATAAGCGTTAATCCAGCTCCGTATTTTGCGATATCAAAGAATCTATATCTTCCAGGTCCATAAACCATTAAGTTTGTTTGATAACCCATTGGAGTCAAGAAAGATTGACTTGCGCCAAATAAAACAAGCATTATTAAAGCGCTTGGTGAAATTCCTAAAACATTTGAGAATTCAATCACAACAGGCAAAATCAAAGCAACCGAAGCAGCATTACTTATAAATTGTGTAAGGATAACTGTCGATACAAAAATTAAGACCAGCGCAAAATAAAGAGGCATTCCATTAAGGGCGAAGTCTAGGTTGACTGCAATTAAATCTGCTAATCCTGTTACTTGCATAGCTACACTAAAGCATGAAAGTGATCCCAACAATAAAATGATGTCTAACCTAATTGATTTTTGTATCTCTGCAGGTCTTAAACATCCACAAGCAACCATAGCAATGACTGCTAAAAGGACTGAACCTACTAATGGAATATTAGAAACAGAAGGCAAAACCACCATTCCTATTGCAATTCCAATCGATATAGGTTTTTTTATCAAAAAAGGTAAATCATCTTCGAATTGATCTAAAATAAGCAAATCATTACTAGCTTGCAAACCTCTTATTGAATCTAAAGGTGCTTGCAATAATAAAACATCTCCAGCCCTTAAAACAGCTTGACCTAATCTCTCCTGAACAGTTTGTTGTCCTCTTCTTAGTGCCAAAACTGTTGCATTATGACGCTGTCTAAACCTTAATTCTCTCAAACTTGCACCAGCTAGAGTTGAGCCAGCTGGTAAAAGGGCTTCGAAGGTCTTGGTACCTTCGTCATCTGAGAAAACATTGCCTCCTCCGTCAAAAGATGTTTTGTTTTCACCTAATAGAATGGTATGTTCCTGCTGAAGCCTAAATAAGTCTGCCCTTGTAACGCGGATTATTAATCTATCATCAGGTTCAATCTTTCTATCGGCCAAAGGAGGGAGAATAACTTTTCCATTTCGTTGCAATTCCAGCACATCAACGTCAAATCGTCTTTGCAATCTACTATTTCTCACAGATTGTCCAACTAATTCTGAAGTAGAGGGAATAGTAACTTCAGTAAAATAAATGTTCATATCACCATTTTTTATAAACTCCTTTTCTTTCCCTCTATCTGGCAAAAGCACGTCAGAAACTAAAATCATATAGGTTGTACCTATAAGCCACACAGGTATTCCAATTGAAGTCAAACTAAATAATTCCAAAGCTCCATAGCCTAATTGTTGACTAATATCACTTACAAGAAGATTTACTGAGCTACCTAATAATGTCAGAGTTCCACCTAATAAAGTAGCAAAAGAAAGAGGTAATAAAACTTTTGATGGTGATATATTTCTTCGCTCGCACCATCCTTCAATTAAAGGCAATAAAGATGCTACTACTGGCGTATTAGGTACAATTCCAGATATTGGAGCTATCAAAAAAGCTATTAAAGAAATTAATTTTCTTGGAGTTCTAATACTTTCAGAAGAAATCAATTCTCTTACTCTGTCTAAGGCACCACTTTTAAATAATGCAGAGGAAACTGCAAATAGGCCCATAAGGGTAATTAAAGATGGGCTACCAAAGCCAGCTAAAGCTTTTTCAGGAGAAAGAACCCCTGTAGATATAAATATTCCAACACATAACAAACCAGTCAATTCTGGCGCAATAGTATTTTTAATAAACAAAATTATTGACATTATTAAAACAACTACCGTTATAAACGCATCAAAATTATTACTAACTATTGAAATTAAATTCATACGGAACTTATTTAACTCAATATACCCAAAAACAATATTTCAAAAAAGTTTAATGAGATTTATCTTTTTTAAGAAACTTTTTAAAAATAGATTTTTTTTGGAATATCCATGAAGATGCAGATTTTAAGCTTTCCGTAATATCAGGCAACTTGGAGGCATATATAAGTCTTCTTGCCTCAAAAGCTAATTTCCCAGATAAAGTAACACCAAGCCCAGAAATTGAAGCTTCACCCATTCCTAAGCTAATCATTTCACCATTATCTTGAAATTTGAAGGGTAAAGGATCCTTTCCTTGAATTAGAAGTTCTAAATTATTAGCAAGATGATTTCCTTCCTGCATAGCGACTTGCGCAGTTATCGGTAAATCCTCCATTCCTTCAATAATTGAAATATCGCCAATAGCAAAACAGTTTTTATGGTTTTCTATTTGCAAATTATTATTAACCAAAACTCGTCCAAACTTTTTTGTTATTTCATCAGTTTCTAAGTAAGACAAATTAGGTTTAACACCTGCAGTCCAAATAACAATATCTTTATCCAAAGAAGTTATTCCAACCTCACTAGAAATACTAATTTTAGTTTCTGAGACTTCTTTAACTGTGGAATTTAAAAGAACGTTAATTTTTCTCTTTTCTAATGCCTTTTCTGCTTGTTCTTTATTAAAAATTTTATTTTTATTAAGGATTTCATTTGATTTTTCTATTAGATTAATTTCAAATTGTTCTGTAAATATATCTTTAATTTTGCATGCCAATTCGATCCCAGAGGGACCACCACCAACAATGAATAATTTTTTTTGAAACGTAGTTTTTGGTGATTTTTTTAAAAAAGATTCTAATTTTTTTAAATCGTGAAAATCATTAAAAAAATAACAATTTTCATCTACACCTTTTATTAAAAAACTATTTGGAATAGATCCTGTACAAATTACAAGATATTGATAACTTAATTTCAACTCATCACTAAATTCAAGAATATTTTCTTTGAAAGAAATCTTGGTCAAACAATTTCTCAAAAAAGTTATACCTGCATCAGAAAAAATATTCGCAAATTTTGGGGTGGCTTCCCAACTTCTTATTTCTTGACTTAAAAGTTCGTACATTAAAGGTTTGAATATAAAGTTAGCTTGAGAATCAACTACAAGAATTGGTAAAGAGGGATTAAGATTTTTTAAATTCAAAGCAAATGTCATACCTGCAAAACCTGCTCCAACTATTACTATTGGTTTTTGTATTGATTTCATTAGCAGAATATTGTTATCCATAAATGTATTATTAAAGTATACGAATAATTTTTAAATTGAGAGAAATCACATTTAACTCATAAACAAATTGAAGAATGATTGAAAAAATCCACAAAGATATTCAACCTATCTTAAAGAAATATAATCAAGAGCTAGTAGATATAAAGCCTCAAGAAATGCTTTCATGGGGTTATGAAAAATTTGATAATCAATTTGCTATTACAACAAGTTTTGGTATACAGTCATCAGTCCTTTTAAATATGGTCAGTAAATTAAATCTACAAAAAAAAATCAAAATATTTTGGATAGATACAGGTTACCTCCCTCCAGAAACATACCATTACGCTGAAAAGCTTATTGAAGATTTATCTTTAGAAGTAAAAGTTCTGCAAAGTGAATTATCTCCAGCAAGAATGGAGGCTAAATATGGAAAACTTTGGGAAACAAATAAAGAGAGTGATTTAGATAAGTATCACGAATTGAGAAAGATAAAACCTTTAGAAAATGGTCTAGAAAAATATGATATTGTCTGCTGGGCAAGCGGTGTTAGATCAAGTCAAACAGAAAATAGAAACAAAATGCAATTCCTAGACGTAATTCGTCTAAGACTCTCTTTAAGACCATTATTAAATTGGACAAATAAAGATATTTTTTATTATATGGAAGAGAATAATTTACCTGCCCATCCACTTTTTATCAAAGGTTATTCTTCTGTAGGAGATTGGCATTCAAGCAGTCCTGATGGTGTTGAAACAAAGGGAAGAGGTACAAGATTTAGGGGAATTAAACAAGAATGTGGAATCCACACTAATAATTAAATTGATCATAGAACAATGGTCTTAGATATCAATTTTTTATTAGTAGGTAATAGTAGGCTTCATTGGGCAAAATATTCTAAAAATCAATCTAAATTCTTCCATACCAAAAAAGAACAAAAAGTTCCAGAAAATATAGATCTTGATCAATTAATTTGGGCTTCTGTAGGAAAACTACCAAATTTTTTGCTGAAAAAAGAAAATGAAATAAAAACTAAAGATATTCAGTTATCAAATCTTCCTGATTATTTTGGAGTTGATAGAGCTCTTGCCTGTATTGCCGCTTTAAAAATTATTGAAAACCCTTTCAAAAAAGATTTGCTAATTGCAGATTTTGGAACAATATTATCAATAACAAAATTGAATTCAAATGGATCTATTATTGGTGGTCAACTTCTTCCAGGTTTTCTAACACAATTAAAATCTATGCAACAAAATACAAAAAATCTTAAAGTTCCCAAAAAATATGATATTCCGATCAAAGAATTTTTAATTAATACAGAAGAAGCAATTTTAAAAGGAGTAATCAACTCTCTTACTGGCGTGATTAATAGTTTATTTAATCCCGAAAAAGATATTTTAATAATCTGTGGAGGAGACTCTGAATTACTTACAAAATCTCTAAATACTAAAATAGAAAATATTATCAATGCTCCTAATTTAGTTATGGAGGGGATGATTCTTCACCACCTTTCCGTTAGAAAATTAGCTTAAACCAAGGTCTGCAATTATATGATCAGCCATTATTGCTGCTTTTACCTTTAAGTAAATTTTTTCGATGTTACCTTCAGTATCAATTAAAAAAGTATTTCTCATCATTCCCATATATTCTTTTCCCATGAATTTCTTCAGTCCATAGCTATCATAATCAGAAGAAATTTTGAAAGGTTCAGGATCAGTTAAAAGAATAAAAGGTAAATTAAATTTTTCTATAAACTTCTGATGAGAGGATGCATTATCTTTACTAATACCAAGCACAACAATATTATTTTTTTGGAGTAAATCCCAATTCTCTTTAAAATTACATGCTTCCTTCGTACATCCTGGAGTATTATCTTTTGGATAAAAATATAGTATTATTCTTTTACCTTTAAAATCACTAAGAGAAACTTCTTTCTCAAAAGAATCTTTTAATTTAAATTCTGGTGCTTTGTCGCCAACCTTAAGAGCCATTGAAATTATTAAATGAGTATGAATATAAAATACCAAAAATTTGGTTTTATGAAATTAAAGGTGTGCAAGATGTCGCAACTTTAGAAGAAATTAAGACTGCAAAAAACCTCACAAATTCAAGATCAAAGATTTTCTTAGAAACAAGAGCTTATTTGCGACAATCACTTTCAACACTTTTTAATTTAGATCCACTAGAAATTCCAATTAATGCTCATCCTGGAGAACCTCCAAGCTTACCTTCTGGCATGGGGAATATCAGTTTAAGTCATTGTAAAGATGCCATTACTATAGTCTGGCATAAAAGCAAAATAGGGATTGATATTGAGAGAACAGATAGAGAGTTTAACCATATAAAATTTGCAAAAAAATATTTTTTTCATACTAATAAATCAAACCATAATAATTATTTAACAAGAAATATGATCCTAAATCAATGGTGTTCTGTTGAAGCTGCTATAAAATGGGATCATGGAAAATTAGCTAAAGACATTAACCATTGGCAATTTTTTGAAAAGTCAAAAAAGTTAATTCATAATAAGAAAAATATAAATTTAAGTTATTCACAGATTAACTTCCATAATTGGACTATCGTTTTAGCCTACGAAGAAAAAACTTCTTTTAATCCTGAGATTATTTGTTGTTCGAAAAATTTTTAGTTTTCTTTTCTTCTAAACAGTTCTTCATATTGAGTTTTTTCCCATCCATTATTATTTGGTTCCCATATTTTTAAACCTCTAAAAGATTTGGGAAGATATTCTTGTGCGACCCAATTACCTTGATAATTATGAGGATTGACATAACTATTAGAATTATTCTTTAGATGAAGTGGAAAATCAAAAGCATTGGAAGATTTGATTGTTTCAATTGCTTTAAAGATACTTTTCATACTATTACTTTTTGGAGAAATAGCTAGATATAAAGAAGCCTGAGTTAAAAAATATAATCCTTCTGGAAAACCAACTCTATCAAAAGCATCACAACAAGATTGTACAACTACTATGGCATTAGGATCAGCTATTCCAATATCTTCACTGGCAGATATAAGTAGTCTTCTAAAAATAAAATTAGGATCTTCACCAGCCTCCAGCATATTTGCAAGCCAGAATAAAGTTGCATCTGGATCAGAACCTCTTATGGACTTGATAAAGGCACTTATTACATCGTAATGATTTTGACCATTTTTATCGTAAACAATATTTTTCTTTTGAAGTGCATCCTCTGCTATTGAGAGATTAATATTGATTTCTTTAGAATCATTTTCAGCAGTAGTTTCTATGGCCATCTCTAGCGCATTGATTAATGTTCTTGCATCTCCGCCAGAAAATTTAATTAAATGACTTATAGCATCTTTAGTTAAATAAACTTTTTTTGAATCTTTTTTTTTAGAATAGTGAGTTATGACTTTTTGTATTATTTTCTGCAAATCATTTTCTTCTAAAGGAAATAATGTAAAAATACGAGACCTACTAACAAGCGCTTTATTAACGGCAAAGAAAGGGTTTTCAGTTGTAGCACCAATAAAAGTTATAGTTCCATTTTCTATTGAAGGTAATAAAGCATCTTGCTGAACTGCTGTAAATCTATGAACCTCATCGATAAATAAAATTGTTTTTCTTTTTGAATTTATTAATCTATCTTTTGCATTAGCGATTTCATTTCTTAATTCTTTAATACTTGATAATACTGCATTTAACTTAATTAATTTTGAACGCGTATTAAAAGAAATAATTTCAATTAGAGTAGTTTTTCCAACACCAGGAGGGCCAGAAAAAATAAAATTACTAATCTTATCTTTTAATATTGCACTTCTTAAAAGCGAAGTCTCATTAAGGATTGTTTGTTGACCAAAAAAATCCTCCAATTTCTTTGGTCTTAATTTATCTGCCAAAGGTACATTATTTTCTATTTGAGAGTAATTAGTAAATAAATCTTCTGAATGCATATAAATAAAATCAAAAAATAATTACTTTCAATTCTATGTAATTACTGTAGGAGTTTCCATTTGAGTAAGTTTTGAAATATTCAATAAAGCATCTAAATCATTTATTAGAGGTTTTAAAGCGATCTGAGGATTTAACGAAAGATTCTGTTTGGGATCGAAAAATTTCTCAAAGTAAAGTCTTAATGTTGCTCCCTTAGTTCCAGTTCCAGAAAGGCGAACAATTACTCGAGAATTATCATCAAGGACCAATCTTAAACCTTGATTTTCACTTATGGAATTATCAACGGGATCTAAATATGAAAAGTTATCTGCAACTTTAACTAAATGGCCAGCAAAACTATTGCCTTTTAAATTTTCGAGAATAAAAGTTAGATTACCAAAAATTTGATTAGCTATGTTTGAGGGAATTGCCTCATAATCATGTCTTGAATAATAATTCCTTCCAAATTGTTTCCAATGATTCTGCATCAAATTACTTACAGAACATTTTTTCTCAGCTAAAACTTGTAACCAATACAAAACTGCCCATAGTCCATCTTTCTCTCTCACATGATTACTACCTGTTCCGAAACTTTCTTCTCCACATAAAGTAATTAAATTAGAATCTAAAAGATTTCCAAAAAACTTCCAACCAGTAGGTGTCTCGAAACACGGTATATTTAATGCCCGAGCAACATTATCAACCGCTGAGCTGGTTGGCATGGATCGTGCAACGCCCGTAATACCATCTTTATAACCAGGGACACATTTCGTGTTAGCAGTGATAACTGCAAGGCTATCACTAGGATTTACAAAACACCCACTTCCTAAAATCATATTCCTATCTCCATCTCCATCGCATGCAGCACCAAAACTGTAAGATTTTTTATTTAATAACAAATCAGCTAAGTGGGATGCATAAGTAAGATTAGGATCAGGATGTAAACCTCCAAAATCTTTTAACGGGTTACCATTCATGACACAATCATGTGCAAGACCCATTTTTTCAACAAAAATGTTTTTTGCATATGGGCCTGTAACCGCATTCATTGCATCAAAGATTAACGAGAAGTCTTTTTTTAAAAAATCACTAATTTGATCAAAATCAAAAATTTTCTCCATCAAATTAGAATAATCTTTTAATCCATCAATAATTTCTAAGGTAGTTTCACCATAAGAATAAATTCCATACTCACTAAAATCAGGTAATTTAATTTTACAAATTTTGTAACTAGTTAGTAATTGTGAAGCCTTGAAAATCTTATTGGTAATTAACTCAGGAGCTGGGCCACCATTAGAGATATTCAATTTCACTCCAAAGTCGCCATCAATACCTCCAGGATTATGGCTTGCAGAAAGAATAATTCCACCAATAGCTTTTTCTTTTCTGATTAAATGAGATGTCGCAGGAGTAGATAATAAACCGTATTTTGGAACAATAACCTTTTGAACTTTATGAGCAATGCATATTTGGACAATTTTTTCTATTGCCTCAATATTGCCATATCTGCCATCACCACCAATTATTAATGTTGAACCTTTTAAATCTTCTAGTGATTGTAGGATTGCTTCAATGAAAATTTCTAAATAATGTTCTTCCTGAAACTTTAAAGTACTTTTTCTTAAACCAGAAGTACCTGGTTTTTGATCTAGAAAAGGAGAATTAATATTAATTACATTAACTTGAGTCATATTTTTAAAAAACTTCCAAAAATATAACTAAATTAATGCGGCATTTCGGATGTTCTTAACATAGCGATAAACCATAATGAAGAAATTAATAATGCACTAAGAATTCCATAGTTAACGCCAAATTTAGAAATTGTAATTGGAACTATTATTGGAAAGGTCAATGCACCAAACAACGGAGTGAAAGCCACGATTTTTTTCAGCATTAATTTAATTTATTAAAACCATTCAGTCTCAGCATCATCTTTTTCATTAGTATCGTCAAGTGGTGTAGTTCTATCAAATTTCATTGATATACTTTTATCTTGCTCACCCGATAAATCAACTGCTTTAATATCATATTTTTGAGTCCCATCTCTAAATGGAACTTGAATTCTAAAAGTACCATCTGCAGCAAGGGGTACATCTTCTCCACCTATTGTCAGTTTTGCAGAAGGGTCTGTAGCACCATAAACAATTAATTCAGCATCAGCAACAAGCCAAAAAGATCTATTTTTAACAATTCCGCTTCCTGAATCGTTTAAACCTGATGACCATTTACCAGCACCTGAATCTGTAAGATTGTCATTGAGGTTTGATGAGTTTACATTTTCCATAAATTCTTCAGAACCAACTTTTCTTCTGAGAGGAATATTAGTTGCTGCTTGGTATAACCTTTCATGCATACCATTTTCTTCTGAAACAACTGGATTAGAAATTTCTGGGATTGACTCAAAAGTAGAATCTAAGTTAAAAGGTACAAATTTATCAAGAATTTGCTCAGAAGGATGGGACCCAGGTACATGGCTTATCGAAGAAAATGCTAATGACATCCAGTTAAAACCGTATTTGTAACCTAATTCAACTTTATAATCTCTATCTGCAAGTGGGATTGGCAAATACCACTCAGTACTGTAGCTATCCACCGCTATTTCCCTTAATGTTCCTTGATTCAAGTTGCTTCCTTCAGAACCAGATGCATCTAATAATCGTAAACATAGTTTATTGGCTCCCAAAGATTGTGCTTTTTCTCTATCAACATCAGAAATTTGCCAAAAAACATAAGCCCAATCTGGATCTCGGGGTAGGAAAACAACATTTGTTTTAACTTCTTCACTACTGTTGAAAGACTTGGGCTCAAAAGTTTCTTCAGATTTTGATTCGGGAGGTGTAATGTATGTTTTTTCTGTAGATTTTTCCTGATATTTGAGTATTAAATCAACTAAAACGGATTTTGTTTTGCGACTGTACAGAGGAACTGATAATTTACTTGCTTCTTGACGTAATTGTCTGAGGGTTAGTGAGAGTAATTGGTCTTTATTCATGATCCCATCAGCCACTTTAAATTCTCCGTTTTTGTTTGGGATCAGTATGTTCTTTTTTTTTAGGAATTGTGTGTCTTTTTGCCTTGTCGTCAGGATCCTCTGACTACTAAAAAATTCTAAAAATTGATATTTCTCGTCAAAACAGTTGGTATTAAAGAGATTAATTAATTTTCAGGTCTTTTTTAAATATAAATTAATTTTCTTTTTTTTTAAATTTTATTACCTGAATTTGTTAACGACTCAACAAAAATATATTTTTTCTTCGGGATCAATTAAAAAAGAATTCAGCGTTGTTCAACTAGAAGTACTAAATCATCTATCTCTAAATCCTCAATACTTTTGCCTATTTTGTTTGAAAAAGTACTTAATTTTCTTGAGGTGGATTCTAACTGCTCATAAAAAAGATCACTAAATTTTTTATCATCAAATTTTTTGGATTGGTTGTCACACCATTCTCTCAGGGGATTTTCATTTTGATATTCAAAACTATTATCTAGATTGATAATTTTTAAAATCTGAAGGCAATGAGCGAGAATTCTTAAATGATGTTTCTGCATTAAAGGTAGATCAAGATTATCAATTTCTTTAATGGTTTCTATGTTTAATGGGTTAGAAAAGGGATCAAGATTATTAGACATTAATTTTTAGTTTTAATAAAGGGAAAAAACTCAATAATGGGTGTATCTTTCGTTAGAGTATATAAAGCTAATTGTAATAAGTTATTTTTGATAACATGGTCAACGAAAATTTAGTTAAAGATGTAGTAAAGGAGCCTTATAAGTATGGTTTCGTTACTGATATTGAAACTGAAAAAATAGAAAAGGGATTAAATGAAGATATCATAAGATTAATTTCACAGAAAAAAGAAGAGCCAAAATTTCTTCTTGATTTTAGATTAAAAGCCTTTAAAAAATGGCAAAAAATGAAAGAGCCTGATTGGTCAGGATTGGGATATAAAAAAATTGATTATCAAGATATTATTTATTACTCTGCTCCTAAGCAAAAAGAGAAAATTTCTAGTTTAGATGAAGTTGATCCCAAACTCCTTGAGACTTTCGATAAATTGGGAATACCCCTCACGGAGCAAAAAAAACTCACAAATGTGGCAGTAGATGCTGTCTTTGATAGTGTTTCTATAGCCACAACTTTTAGAGAAGAACTTGCTGAACATGGAGTTATATTTTGCTCAATTAGTGAAGCAGTAAAAAATCACGCAGATTTAATTGAAAAATATTTAGGTACTGTAGTTCCAGCTAGTGATAATTATTTTGCAGCACTAAATTCTGCTGTTTTTAGTGATGGTTCTTTTGTTTACATCCCAAAAGGTGTTAGCTGCCCTATGGATCTATCTTCCTACTTCAGAATTAATAGTGGAGATTCAGGGCAATTCGAAAGAACACTAATCATTGCTGAAGAATCGAGTTCTGTAAGTTATCTAGAAGGTTGTACAGCGCCAATGTTTGATACAAATACACTACATGCAGCAGTCGTAGAGCTCGTAGCATTAGACGACGCCTCAATAAAATATTCAACAGTGCAAAATTGGTATGCTGGGGATGAAGAAGGTATTGGCGGAATTTTTAATTTTGTCACCAAGAGAGGAAAATGTTTAGGTAAGAGAAGTAAAATTAGCTGGTCTCAAGTTGAAACAGGGTCAGCAATTACTTGGAAATATCCTAGCTGTCTTCTGTTAGGGGAAGAATCTGTAGGAGAATTTTATTCAGTGGCTCTCACCAATAACCTTCAGCAAGCAGATACCGGCACAAAAATGATCCATATTGGTCCTAAGACCAAATCAACTATTGTTAGCAAAGGTATTAGTGCAGGTAACTCAAAAAATAGCTATAGAGGTCTTGTCAAAATGGGAACAAAAGCTAAAGGATCAAGAAATTACAGTCAATGTGATTCAATGTTAATAGGGGATCAAGCTTCTGCAAATACATTCCCATACATCAAATCTCAACAACCCAATTCTGAAATTGAGCATGAAGCAAGCACATGTAGAATCTCAGAAGATCAACTTTTTTATCTCCAAAGCAGAGGTATAGAATTTGAGGAGGCAGTATCTATGATGGTCAGCGGTTTTTGCAGAGATGTATTTAATCAATTACCTATGGAATTTGCTGCTGAAGCAGATAAGTTGCTGGCACTTAAACTAGAGGGATCAGTAGGTTAATTAATCAATTTCTAAACTGAAATGCAAAGTAAAATGAAAGAATCAGATCCTATTTTAGAAGTTGAAAATCTCTCTGCATCTACTGATAATCTTCCAATTTTAAAAGGGGTTTCACTTACTGTTTATCCTGGAGAAATCCATGCCATTATGGGAAGAAATGGATGTGGCAAAAGTACTCTTTCGAAAATCATTGCAGGACATCCCTCGTATAGTATTACAAATGGCGACATAAAATTTTTAGGTGAAAACATCAACTCTCTAGAACCTGAAGAGAGAGCTCAATCAGGAATTTTTCTTGGTTTTCAATATCCAATTGAGATACCAGGTGTAAGTAATCTTGAGTTTCTGAGAGTTTCAACTAATGCTAGAAGGAAATTCCTCAACAAAGAAGAATTAGATACTTTTGATTTTGAAGAATTAGTTAAAGAAAAGTTAGAAATTGTGAAAATGGATCATGCATTCTTATCAAGAAGTGTAAATCAAGGATTTTCCGGAGGTGAAAAAAAAAGAAATGAGATTCTTCAAATGGCTTTACTTGAGCCAAAAATAGCAATATTAGATGAGACCGATTCTGGTCTAGATATTGATGCTCTAAGAATAGTGGCATCAGGAATTAAAAAAATATCCAATACACAAACTGGAATTATACTTATCACCCACTATCAAAGATTATTAGATGAAATCAAACCAAATTATGTCCATGTTATGTCAGACGGGCAAATCATAAAAACTGGTGAGAGTGATCTTGCTCTTGAGCTTGAGGAAAAAGGGTATGAATGGACTGATAACTTTATAAAAGAGACCTAGACAAATGGAAATTATTGAAAAAATAAAAACTAATAAATCGGATGACAACCTAACAGAAATACAAAAAATCTGTCTTCATAAATTACAATCAAACCCCCTCCCTAATCCTAAAAGTGAACTATGGAGACTTTCAAATAAATCAAAATTGTCAAACTCTTTAGATTACTCAGTTAATGAAAAATATTCAAAATTTGATATACCATATCCGAAAAATTCTCAAAGTACTATTAGATTAATAATTGGTGAGAATTGCCAAATTAATTTAATAGAGAAAAATTATTCAATAGAGCAATTAAGTGAGGATGAATTGCAAAAATATATCAAGGAACAGATTTCTTTTTTTAAGCAAAACGAAAATTGGAGTCACCTGCTAAATCTGTCTTTAAGTTGTAAAAATAATATTTTGGGATTAAAAATAAATGGATCAAAAATTCCTCCTATTGAAATTTTTAGTCAAGCATCAAGTAATTCTTTAACCGCAAAAACCCTCGTAATATTTTTAGAAAAGAATTGCGATGCAGAATTATTACAGGTAAATCTTGGTAAAGAAAACTCTTCATTATCTCAATCAACTTTCTTTTGCTTAAAAGAAAATAGTTCCGTAAATCATGGTGTTGTTTCGTACGGTGAAAACAGATCCAATCTATTAAATTCTCTCAATGTAATTCAACAAAAAAATAGTGCATACAACTTAGGATCTTTACATTTCAAATTCAATTACGCGAGATTTGAAATTAGTATTAAACAATCTGCTGGAAATGCTAAAACAAATATCAAAGGTATGCAAATAACAAAAAACGATGAGCAAATTTCAACTTATACAAAAATAGAATTTAATGGTCCAAATGGATTTCTAGATCAAATTAATAAATCACTTGCTGATGATAAATCACATGCAATATTTGAAGGTTCAATAATAGTTCCGAAAATTGCCCAGAGAACTGATGCTTCCCAATTAAGCAGAAATTTACTGTTATCAAATTTGGCACAAATAGATACCAAACCTCAACTAGAAATAATTGCTGATGATGTCAAATGCAAACATGGTGCTACAATCTCGCAACTAAATGAAGAAGAACTTTTTTATATGCGAACAAGAGGGATCACATTAACAGAAGCAAGTAAACTACAATTAAGTTCTTACTTTCAAGAAATAATTGCATTTATTCCCATTTCAAAAGATAAATGGGATTTGCTTGATAAACTTTTAAATGAGAATTAATGGAAACGATTCAAAATTTTTCGGAAATAACGAAGAAAGACTTTCCTCTTTTAAATAAGAACTTAAAAAGTAATGAGCAAATTATTTATTTAGACCATGCGGCAACCACACAAAAACCAATACAAGTTTTAAAAAAAATTGATGAATATTACAAAAACTTTAATGCCAATGTACATAGAGGGGCACATCAATTAAGTGCTAAAGCAACAGAAGAATTTGAAAATGCACGATATTTAATTAGCAAATATATAAAAGCGAATTCAGCAAAAGAAATTATTTTCACAAGAAATGCTACTGAGGCAATCAATCTAGTAGCTAGATCATGGGGCGAATATTCATTAAAAGAAAACGATGAAATTCTCTTATCAATAATGGAGCATCATAGCAATATAGTTCCATGGCAAATGATTGCAGCAAAAAATAAATGCAAATTAAAGTTTATAGGTATAGATAAAGATGGGAAATTAGATATAGACGACTTTAAATCAAAACTAACATCTAGAACTAAACTTGTTAGCCTAGTACATGTTAGTAATACTCTAGGTTGTTGTAATCCAATCAAAGAAATAACTAAATTAGCTAAACAAAAGGGTGCTTTAGTGTTAATAGATGCATGTCAAAGTTTGGCTCATCAAAAACTAGATGTGATTGATCTTAATATAGATTTTTTAGCTGGATCAGGACATAAATTATGCGGTCCTACAGGTATTGGTTTCCTCTGGTCAAGAAAAGAAATCCTAGAAAAAATTCCTCCTCTCTTTGGAGGTGGCGAAATGATTCAAGATGTTTTTGAAGAGACAAGTACTTGGGCAGAGCTACCACACAAATTTGAAGCTGGAACTCCAGCCATTGCAGAAGCAATAGGTCTTGCAGAAGCAATCAATTATATTAACAATATCGGATTGACTGAAATTCATGAATATGAACATACTATTACTAAATATTTATTTGAAAAATTAAATCAAATAAAAAATATTGAAATCATAGGTCCATCGCCAGAGATAGATCCAGACAGAGCCTCACTCGCCACCTTTTATATAAAAAATATACATTCAAATGATATTGCTGAAATTCTTGATTCAAAAGGAATTTGTATCAGAAGTGGCCACCATTGCTGTCAACCTCTTCACAGATACATTGGAATTAAATCAACAGCTAGAATCAGCATGAATTTCACAACCAATAAGGAAGAAATTGATATGTTTATAGAAAAATTAAAAGATACTATTGATTTTCTAAAAATCAATTCTTAAATATTTAAAGCATTTTTTAAAAATTCCTGAGATTTTTGCATTACTACTTCTTTATTTTCAATATTTCTAAAACCATGCCCTTCATTATCAAAAAAAATAACTTCTGAATATTTATTATTCTGAATCAAAATTTCTTGAATTTTTAAAGTTTGTTTATAAGAAATAACTTTATCTTTTTTTCCATGAAACAATAAGATAGGTTTTTTAATTTTTTCAATATGATATATCGGTGATCTATTTACATAATCATCATGTTTTTTTGCATAATTTCCTACCAAAGAATTTAAATAATATTTTTCAAACCTATGAGTGTTGTGATGCATATCCTTCAAATCAATAACAGGATATTTACAAATTGCCGCTGTAAAAATAGACCCATATAATAAACAATTCAGGGCAGTTAACCCACCAGCACTATTCCCAAAAATTACTACTTTTTCACTATCAACTTGATTTGATTTAATTAATTCAAGAGCTAGTGATTTGCAATCATAAGAATCAATAATACCCCAATTATAATTCAACCTCTCTCTATAAGCTTTGCCAAATCCTGATGATCCTCCATAATTGACTTCAGCAACAAAAAATCCCTTCGACGTCCAATATTGCACTTCAGAATTATATGATCCATCAAAAAATGAAGTTGGTCCACTATGAGCTCTAACAAAAAGCGGTGGTTTTCTAAATTTTTCAACAATCGGCCTATATAAAAAAGAATGAGTAGATTTATCTTCAAAACCTTTAAACCAAAAAGATTCAGGTTTGGAACAATCTTTTATATATTCAGCATTTATTTCCTCAAAAACATTTGATAAAACCTCCTTTTTACAATCAATTTCAAGTAAATTTCCAAGAAAATTAGATCCATGACCTTTCAAAACTACTTTCTTCTCAAAAACACTAAAATCACTTATTGAGGTAAAAGGAGTAGAAAATTCTTTCACGAATTTAAGATCTTTATATTTTTCAACTACTAAATTATTTTCTTTTTTTGCTAAACAAAATAAATCTTTTAGATCCCCTGAAAAAAATGTTCTTCCTGAGATCCACTGAGGTACTCCATATTCAACAAAATTTCTCTCTACTCTTTTTTTAATAAAAATATTTTCAATTTTACTAGCATCTAAAAACAATAAGTTCCACCATCCAGAACTATCTTCAGAACATACTAAAAGAGTTTCACTGATCCAATAAGGTTGAAAAAAAGAAACGTTTTTTTTGGCATTAATCAGCTTATCTGAGAATTTTTTTATTTTTGTTATCTCTCCATCTAAGTCAATTTGAGCAAAACAAAGATCATTTTTCTCCCAGGGCATGTATGGCGAATCCCACTCGACCCAAGAAAGTAAGCTAACAGAAGTATTAGAAGATAATTCTCCAGCGAAATTTTTGAATTTTTTTATTCGGTAAATATCTTGTTTAGTTTTTTTTAAATTTAAAGAAAATAAGTAATCTCTATTGTTTATTTCACAAATACCATACAAAAAATTTTTTTGAGAAATAACAAATGAAGAATCGAAATTTCCATCAATTGATTTAGATAGTTGTCTCGGTTCTTGAACTGAATCGAGATATCTTTTTTGACTTCTATAATTTGATACTACCTCTTTAAAAATTTGAAACCATACTGCATTAGTAATCTGATCTATCCATATCAAATAAAAATTATTTTTTAAATATATACATTTATAAGATTTACCACCATATCCATGAAAGTTATTTTTTATATTATATTTTTTAGTTGTTAATTTCTGAGGAAACGCCTCTTTTTCATTAAATGGTCTTGCAAAAATAGCATTTTCATTTTGACCTTCGCCAACAAGATCAATCCAAAAAATTAAATCCCTAACAATAGTTAATTCCTTAAAAGATTTTTTTTTAGATACAGTTTGCCTAACTTTTAACTGATTATCATTACGCATTTAAAAAAATATAAAGAATGCAAATTAAAGTGCTAGTATTTTTATAGCTAAACTCTTAAATAAAAACCTTTTTTTTAACGTGGCAAACCATTTTTCACAACTTGCAAAAAAGTCAAGCACAAATGGAAACGCAGAAAAAATTGCAAAAGAACAACCAGGTAAGCCATCTCTAGACATTTATAAACTTGGTGATGATGTATTAAGACAAAATTCCAAAAGAATAACTAAAGTTGACGAATCGATTAGAAAACTTGCTAGAGAAATGCTCCAAAGCATGTATGCAGCTAAAGGAATTGGACTTGCTGCACCTCAAATTGGAATCAACAAAGAGCTTCTTGTCATAGACGTAAATTTTGAAGATTCAGCAGCAGAACCTTTAATATTAATCAATCCAGAAATTACAGACTTTGGAACAACCCTTAATTCATACGAAGAAGGCTGCTTGAGTATACCTGGAGTCTATTTAAATGTAGTAAGACCATCAACTATAAAATTAAAATTTAGAGATGAAATGGGACGACCACGTAAAATGAAAGCAGATGGACTTCTAGCAAGGTGTATTCAACACGAAATGGATCACTTAAATGGAATATTATTTGTAGATAGAGTTACATCAAAAGATGATTTGAACAAAGAACTTTTAAAAGAAGGGTTTAACGAAAAAGACGTTATCTCAATTAATTAATTTAATGACTGAAACAACAATATTTCAAAAAATCATTAATGAAGAAATACCCTGTGATAAGCTTTATGAAGATAAGTTTTGTATTGCGTTTAATGATATCCAGGCACAAGCTCCAGTGCATTTTTTAGTGATTCCTAAAAAGCCAATAATCAGTTTATTAGAGTGTATTGAGCAAGATGCAAATTTATTAGGGCATTTACTTTTTATTGGTAGCAAAATAGCTAAATCAAAAAATTTAACTAATTGGAGAACAGTAATTAACACTGGAGCAGAATCGGGACAAACAGTTTTTCATTTACATATTCATTTTTTATCTGGAAGAAAAATGAATTGGCCTCCAGGTTAAAACTCTCGAAAGAAATATTAATGGGTTATAAATAAATAAAAACAAAATGAATACTCCAGAGTCCTTAAATACAGAATCTAGAAATTTATTCAATTTAATTTCAAAAAATTGGGAAGAGCTAGATGATTCACTCAAAACTAAGTTAATAAATATTTGGAACGTTTTAACTTATAAATGGCAATTACAAATTTTATTTAATTTACCTTTTCTACTATGGTGGGCATTAGATAAATCTTTCCCAAAAGTTCATGAATTTGATGTAACAATCTTGAATTACTTGAATTTACCTGACTGGGCAATTTCATTTATTGGCTTTGGTCAATAGACTGCTAAAAGTTATAATTTATTTCATAACACTAGTCGAGTAATGAATAAAGCAGTTAATAATAAATCCAAAATACTGTACCAATTACAAAAATTAAGGAGGCTATCTCAGCCATTTTTTCTTCCCATAGATCAATGTAATGGATTCCAATTCATATGGCTCTTGATTTCTCTTTTATTTTGTGTTGGTGGAGTAGTACTTGTTGGTCTTACAGGAATAATAAGTTTTTTTGAAAGCTTTCAACCAATTTTTCTTGAAAAGTATTTCGGAGGTGTAGTCAGTACTGTCAATTCAATTTGGGCTGGGAGTTGGGGATTGCTTTTCTCTGCATTATTTCTAATTGGATCAGGGAGCTTTTTTAGCTTAAGACGCCAATTAAAAAACCGTAGATGGTTACATTGGTTATTCCTTGCGATAATTGTATTAATGCTTTTAGCTGTAAACGGGATAAACGCAGGTATTGGATTCATTGCAAGAGATTTAACAAATGCTTTAGTAGAAAAACAAGAAGATGGATTCTATCGGATATTGGGGATTTACGCTTGTTGTTTCGCTGTGGCTCTACCAATTCGGGTTTCTCAAATATTTTTTACATATAAGTTAGGAATAATTTGGCGAGAATGGCTTTCAAAAAGTCTAGTCAAAGATTATATGACCAATAAAGCTTATTACCAGTTAAATCCCAATGATGAAGAACAAACCGATGTGGATAATCCCGATCAAAGAATCACAGATGATACCCGAGCGTTTACCGGGCAGAGTCTCTCCTTCACATTAGGCATTTTTGATGCCCTACTCACATTTTCACTTAATATTCTTATTTTATGGAGTATTAGTACAACACTTACTTTTTCTTTATTTGGTTACGCCGCATTTGCAACTTCTATCCTCTTAATTGCTGGAAAAAATCTTGTAAAGATTGACTTTGATCAACTCAGATATGAAGCAGATTTTCGATATGGCTTAGTACATATTCGAGATAATGCTGAATCAATAGCCTTTTACTCTGGGGAGAATCCTGAGCGAAGTGAAACTGAAAGACGCTTAGGAGAAGTGGTGAGAAACTTTAATTTACTGATTATATGGAGAGTAATAATAGACGTCATGAGAAGATCAATTAATTATGCTGGAAATTTCTTTCCTTATTTAATAATGGCAATCCCTTACTTTAAAGGTGATATTGATTATGGACGCTTTATTCAGGCAAGCTTTGCATTTGGAATGGTTGAAGGTTCGTTATTTTTCATTGTTAATCAAATCGAAGAACTTGCAAAATTTACTGCTGGTATTGGCAGATTAGAAGGATTTCAATCAAAAGTTGAATCCATTAGTCAAACCAACCCAACAAGCAATCAAAATGTTATTTCAGATTACCCCTCAATTCTTATTAATAATGCTGACCTTTGCCCACCAGGATCAAATAAAACAATAATTAAAAATTTAAATTTGAGCATCGACAATAATCAATCACTTTTAGTAGTAGGACCATCTGGGTGCGGAAAAACATCTTTACTAAGAATGATTAGTGGTTTATGGGAACCCGATCAGGGAGTAATTAAAAAACCAAAAATTGGGGAATTATTATTCATACCTCAAAAACCATATATGCTACTTGGCTCTTTAAGGGAACAATTATGTTATCCCACAGAAGTCAAGAAATTTAGTGATGAACATCTTACTTCAGTACTTCATGAAGTAAATTTAAAAACTTTAGTAGATAGGTATCCTAATCTTGATATCAAACAAGATTGGCCACGAATTCTTTCCTTAGGCGAGCAACAAAGATTGGCCTTTGCAAGACTCTTACTAAATTCTCCAAGATTTGCAGTACTGGATGAAGCAACAAGTGCCTTAGATATTGATACTGAAAAAAAACTTTATAGTTTACTAAAGGAACGAGAACTTTCTCTTATAAGTGTTGGACATAGACCTAGCTTAAAAGATTTTCATGAAAATATTTTAGAATTAAATGGTCAGGGAGACTGGAAATTATTGACTTCTGATAAGTATAATTTTAATGATTAGTAAAAAAAAATGAATTCTAAAGAAGAAGAAACTAACTCAGAAGTAACTAATTTAGAGAATGAGAGTTTTATAGAAGAGCAAAAAGATCCGAATCAGATCAATAAACAAATTGAAGACAATAAATTAGATGAAAAATCTTTAGAAATTAAAGATGAATATAAATTTGGATGGAGTAGTTATTCTGAAATAACTAATGGAAGATTTGCAATGATTGGCTTCCTTGCAATAGTATTGATTGAATTATTTAGTAAACAATCTTTTTTAAAATGGGCAGGAATATTATAATTAATCATCGAATCTAGAACTGTTATCTCTAGGTTTCTTCTTATTTGTTCCAACGTTATATCTACTATTTTGATTTTTTGTACTTGATCTAGGTGAGGAACTTACTCTGCGAGTCTCGCGTGTTTTTTTGGCTTGATTAGCATCTTTAAATGATGCATCTTCTACTTCAGTTGTTGAAGTTTGCTGCCTAATAGGGGATCTAGTAGGTTTCTTTCTTAATGGAGAAGATTCACCAGAAGTAGAGATATTATCTTTTCTAGAAACTGCACGATTCATTCTGGGTCTAGACCCTGTTTTAACTTCATCGCGAGATAAATTTCTTCTCTCACCAAAGTTATTTATTTCTGGTTGTTGACTATTTCTATCTTCAGAAGTCTGTCTCCTCCTTCTTATAGGTTCGTCATTTTCAAACTGACTTATTTCCCTTGTAGATGGCCTACTTCTACTTGCTGCAGCAGAGGGTATGGCTCTTGAAACATTCCTCCTACGAGATCTCCCCTCCATATAGTCTTCTTCAAATTCATCTTCTTGAGGTTTAAATCTTCTAGATGGTCTTTCAGATTCTTCAAACTTATCATAATCGTCATTAAATCGGCCTCTAGAATTTCTGGGACCATCAGAAATAGGATCATCATCAAAATAAGATGACCTTCTAGCTTGATCAGTAGCAACTCCCCTCAATCGCACACTTTCATATGCGAAAAAAACTGTAGTTCCTGCAAGTAAAAACTGACCAAACTGAAGGATAGGATCTAACCTCCAACCTTGAAAAAATAATATTCCTCCACACAAAAGTCCAATTGCTGCGAAGAAAACATCATAATCCCTTGCCAAGGCAGGCTTAAAAGACCGTAAAAAATAAAGGCCTCCTCCACATACGGCGAGAACTATACCAACAATACTTGCCCAATTGAGACTAGCATTGACCACATTCTTTCTCCAAAAATTTATTTTTTAAAGGGTTACTTATATCCCTTATATATATAGTGTACTTAAAACTTCTACAAAAACTAGCGTCTACCAGTAGAAGTACGATCGAGGGAATCTTTCTGGCTGACAAAAATCAAAAATGCTGTGGCTGGAATAACGATAAGTAAGGCAGCAGCAATAAAACTACCTATCATTCCTACTGCGGAATTATTTGCAACTTCAGCAGAAAAATCTGCGGCCAATAATAAATTCGAGATTTGAAACACTTTTTAAATATTAAATTCTCAATTTATAATACGAATTAAATACGTTTCAATGGGTTATTTATTAAGATGAGTTAAATAATTGTGATTTCTTGTTTGTAAACTCTCTTCAAATTTTAGATATTAGTTTAGGAATTTCTCTTTCATATCTAACTATAGTTTTTCTAATAAGATTAATACTTACTTGGTACCCAAAAATTGATTTAAGTAAAGGTTTATGGTTATTAGTTTCAATACCATCAAGCTCTATTCTTAATTTAACAAGAAAACTAATTCCTCCCATTGGAGGCGTTGATGTTGGACCCGTAATTTGGATAGGAGTAATAAGCTTTTTAAGAGAAATTTTAGTCGGTCAACAAGGGCTAATAAAACTTGCATTGCATACAAATATTACATAAGAATCTCTTAATTATTTCTCAGTAATTTGGCAATAATTCTTCTTCTACATATTTAGTATGTACCTTACCCTGCTTAAATTTAGATTTATTCAGTAAGGTTAGATGAAAGTTAATTGTTGTAGGAATACCAGTTACTGCACATTCATTTAAAGCCCTATTCATACGTTTAATTGCAGTATTACGATCCTTCCCCCAGACTATTAATTTACCAATTAATGAGTCATAAAAAGGAGGTATTTCATAACCTGTATAGACATGACTATCAACCCTTACACCAGGACCACCAGGAGGAAGCCACCCAGTTATTTTTCCAGGTGAAGGTCGGAAATTGTGTAAAGGATCTTCAGCATTGATTCTACATTCAATGGCATGACCATTTAAATGGATATCATCCTGATTAAATTCCAAATTTGCTCCGCTTGCGATTTTAATTTGCTCAGCTATTAAATCAACACCTGTAACCATTTCAGTAACAGGATGTTCAACTTGAATCCTAGTATTCATCTCCATAAAATAAAAATTATCATCATCATCAACTAAAAATTCAACTGTCCCGGCTCCTTCGTAACCAATACTTTTTGCAGCAGCAATAGCTGCGTTCCCCATTTTTTTTCTTAGCTCAGTATTAATTGCAGGACTAGGAGACTCTTCTAGCAACTTTTGATGTCTTCTTTGAACTGAACAATCTCGCTCTCCTAAATGAACTACATTACCTGACCTGTCGGCCAAGATTTGAATTTCTACATGTCTTGGCTTCTTTATAAATTTCTCCATATATAAACCATCATTACCAAAAGCTGCTTCTGCTTCGCCTTGAGCTGCTTTAAACATTTTTTCTAGATTATCAGATTTTTCAACCAACCTCATACCTCTTCCTCCTCCTCCAGCAGTGGCTTTAATAATTACCGGATAGCCAATATCATCTGCCAATTTATAAGCCTCATCAACATTTGATAGCAAGCCTTTACTACCAGGTACTGTTGGAACTCCAACTGCTTCCATAGTTTCTTTAGCTGTAGATTTATCACCCATAGATCTAATAGCTTTAGGAGATGGGCCAATAAAAACTATGCCGTGATCGTTACACATCTCAGCAAATTTATCATTTTCCGCAAGAAATCCATAACCTGGATGAATAGCATCAACTCCTCTTGACGTAGCAGCAGCAAGTATATTTGGAATATTTAAATAACTCTTATTACTTAATGAATCTCCTACGCAAACAGCCTCATCAGCAAGCTGAACATGCAATGCTTTTTTATCTACAGTGCTAAAAACTGCAACGGTTGCAATACCAAGTTCTCTACAACTTCTGACAATTCGTAAAGCTATTTCTCCACGATTAGCAATTAAAACTTTTTCAACCATTATGAAAATAAAATTGAAGAGATGAAATGACTTAAAATAAAAAATTATTTGCCAAAGTATTCAACAAAATTTTTTAGTAATCAGAGGACATTTTTTACAATACAACCTAAAACGTTATATATGTATAAATATTTGTTTTATGCAATAGAAAAATTATTCACCATATTCAAAAAAACTCTTTTCGAACTACATGCTTAATTCAGCAATAATGTATGATATTTTTAAGGTTTAAGCATCCCCCGGCTGCTGAAAACCCTTTGCGGACGTGGCGGAATTGGTAGACGCGCACGTCTAAGGAGCGTGTGGCTTAGGCCTTGCGAGTTCAAGTCTCGCCGTCCGCATTTAATGTATTCTGGTTTAACTGCAATGAAAAAAGAATCAGTTGCAGTAGTTATAATTTCCAATGGTCCTGGTGAATTAACTACATGGGTGAATCCTGTAGTGGATGAGCTAAACAAAATAAATAAATCACTATGTGATGAAGATAAACAAGATTTCATGCTTAGGTTAGTCCTTGTTCCTTGCCCAAATGCCACTGGTAAAGAATTTTTAGTTGCAAATTCATGGAATAAATTCGAATTAATTACAAAATCCAAAAGTTTTTGGAAATTATTAATAAAGCCACATTCTTTTGCTGATTGGCCAAAAAAAGGGATAGTTATTTTCCTTGGTGGGGATCAATTTTGGAGCATTTTATTAGCCAAAAGATTAGGTTATTTAAATATCACATATGCTGAATGGGTTTCACGATGGCCTAAATGGACCAATGAAATTGCTGCTATGAATTTAAAAGTAAAAGAGTTAATACCTAAAAGATATAAATATAAATGTAAAGTAATTGGCGATTTGATGGCAGATATCAAATTTAATAGTGAAATATCACTAAGAAATAAAGAAAAACACTACATTGCATTATTGCCTGGTTCCAAGAAAGCAAAGCTTTCTATTGGAATTCCTTTCTTCTTAGAAGTTGCAGATCATATCGCTCAAGAAAATCAAAATATAAATTTTATAATCCCCATTGCACCGACTACTGATAAAAGTGAATATTTATTTTTTCAAAGCGACAAAAATCCAATTACTAAATATTACTCATCAAAAATCAAAACAATTAAAAACTTCAAAGACTCTATTTTTGATTATGTAATTGAAACATCAAAAAAAACAAAGATTTATCTAATCAAGAAACATCCTTGCTACGAAATATTAAAAGAATGTGATCTTGCAATTACAACTGTAGGAGCAAATACTGCAGAATTAGCAGCAATTAGTCTTCCAATGTTAGTTGTTCTACCAACTCAACATTTAAATATGATGAACGCCTGGGATGGAATTTTTGGAGTAGTTGGCAAAATTTCATTCATAAATAGATTCCTAACTTTTATAATTAAAAATTTCTATTTTAAAAAAAAGAAGTTTTTTGCTTGGCCAAATATTAAAGCTAAAAGAATGATTGTCCCTGAAAGGATAGGCAATATATCGACAAAAAAAATTGCAAGAGAAGTATTATTTCTTATTAAAAATAGAGATCAGTTAAAAAGTATTAGGGATAATCTAAAAAAAGAAAGAGGCGATAAAGGGGCTGCAAAAAAACTTGCTTCTATAATTGTTAATTCAATAAAAAAACTTTAACAATTACCAGGGATCATCAATTTCAAACTTTTCTGATTTTTTATTATCTTGCTCTAAATTTTGTTCATATAGTGGTTCAATATCTAAAGTTTCAGTTGCATTTTGAATTGGCCTTTTCGAAGCAAAATTACTAGTTGACTGTTTCTTTTGCTTAAAATCAATATCGTTTTTTTCATCTATTTGATTAATACTATTTTGATTCTGGATCTGATCAGAATAATCATTATCCATGTATAGCTTTTTTCTATTATTTATTTCTTCTTCAGAACCCTTTATTTCAACATATTCAAGTTCATCTTCATAATCATCTTCATAATCATCTTCATAATCATCTTGTTCAACAATTTCTTCATATTCCTCGACCAAATTATTTTGCTGTTCTGATTCAGAACCTGAAAGTAACTGATTCTCAACAGGTACAAGATTTGCTGAGTATCCATTTGCTTCCCTTTCATCCCATGAAGAACCCCCGACTCCAAGTTTTTCAAGTAGTCCACTACTTAGTTGCTTCAATTTCTCTTCCGCACCTTCGTAAACAATAATCCTATCGGTACCACTACTTACAATTTCTTCAACAGGTATTTCCCAAGTACTTAAAACTCCCTCACCTAAAAGGGGAACACCAACAGCACCCATAACAAGAGATATCAAATCGCCAGTCTCAATATCAAAAGAAAAGCCAAGAACTCTTCCAAGGAGTTGTCCAGATTCTGTAATCACTTGACAATTAATTACCTTCCCATACCTTTCTGGAGAAAAACTTTCACTCAAAGAATCTAGGGAGTCAACTAATATGACATCTCCAACTTGCTTTATACTTTCTAAAGGCATCCATTTTGGCAAACCTGGTAAAAATCTTGTAAGTGGATTATCTCTTAGTCCCAAAGCGACCACTTCTCTTCTATCAATATCAACAACAACTTCACCAACTACGCCTAGCCTCCTTCCAGTATCAGTAGTTATCACTTGTGTTCCCATTAATTCTGCCCTTAACCATAAACGTTCGCTAGGAACTGAGTTAGGGAGATTCTTATTAGCAGATGTGTTAGACAAGCTCATAAATTTCTTTTTATCATTCTGACGTATAAATTTAAAAAAGTGTGTTTATGCAGCATTTGGTAACCCAAGAACTTGAGTATTAGCTCCTCTTGCTTGCGCAACCCCTATTGTTCGTTCAGATGCACTAATCATAGGCCTTCTATGACTTACGACTATAAATTGAGCATTTGATGACTGATTTGATATTAGTTTTGACAACCTTTCAACATTAATACCATCTAAAAAACTATCAACCTCGTCTAATGCATAAAAAGGTGAAGGCTTATACTTTTGCAAAGCAAATAAAAAACTTAAAGCAGTTAACGATTTTTCACCACCAGACATAGACGCTAATCTTCTGACATTTTTTCCCTTGGGATGAGCCACTAAAGTTAATCCTCCTTCTAAAGGAGAATTAGGATTTTCAAGTTGAAGAAATCCATCTCCATCAGATAAATTTGCAAAAATTTCTCTAAAATGTCTATCAACTTCTGTAAATGCTTGCATAAAAGCTTCTTGACGCATCGTAGATACAGTTTCTATTCTCAGCAATAATTCAGATCTTTCATTAGATAGAATTTCTAATTTTTCTCGCAAACCATTTAATCTCTCAATTAATTCTTCTAGTTCATCAAGAGCTAACATATTGACAGGTTCTAAGCTTTCTAATTTTGCATTTATAATCGAAATTTCTGATTGCAAAGATTCAAGACTCTTCCCTTCATATTCTCCAAACTCCGGGGAAGGATTAGGTAGATCTTTTTTATAATTTTCTAATTTTATTTTCTCGCTCCTCATCTCTTCTTTAAGGGAATGCATATCCCTTTCAAGATATTCAAGCTTTAACAGATAGTTATTATATTCTTGCCTTTTATTTGAAATTGAAGAGTTTAATTCATCTCTTTTCCTTCTCAATAAACCTAAATTCTTCTCTAGAGAATTTTTTTGATTATCGAGATCTAAAAGCTCTTTTTTAAATTGATCCCTTTTTTCTATCCATTCACTATGAGAAATTGCGAGTTGTTTAATAGATTCCTGCAAGTTTTTTTCTTGTAGTAAAGTAATTTTTAATGAATTATTGATACGCTCTTTATTTAAAGCAAATTGATTCTTTTTATCTAGTAATGTATTTCTCTCTTTAATAAGTAATTCAAGTTTTTTATCAAGATTATTAAAATCGTCATTAAAAGCTATTAATGATGATTTTTGATTTTTTTCATAATTTGCCTTTTGAATGGTTTGCAGTTGATCAAACTTATCGTGATAAGGCTTCAATTGATTTTTTAAATGACCTAACTCGTTAACTAATAAATTATTAGCAGTATCAAGTTTATTTACTCTCGATTTACAATCCTCAATTCTTTGCGAGACAGCTTTAAGAGAATCTTGATTTACTTCAATTTCTTTATTAAATGAGGCACAATCCTCAATTATTTGACTGCGGTTAGAATTTAATATACTAAGTCTATTATTTTTTAGTATCAAATCATTATTTGACTCTTTTAAAGCTTCTTCTATAACTAATAATCTTTCTTTTATAGGACTGGAATCATCATTATCATTATTAATTCCAAACCTATAAGCCAAATCTTTATTTAACTTACTGCCTCCTGTAATAGCACCACTTGCTTCTAATAGTTCACCACTTAAGGTAACCAACCTATTTTTTTGTGTAGATAACCTAGCTGAGGATAAGTCTGAAAAAACCAAAGTATCTCCAAAAACATATCGAAAAACATCTGAATAAACTTCATCAAAAGTAATTAGATTAATAGCTTTATCAATAAATCCATTTTCCCTGTTATTTTCAAATCTTGAAATTGCATAATTCTTTTTTTGACTTTTAATTCTATTTAAAGGTAAAAAAGTTAATCTTCCCGCTTTCTTCTTTTTAAGAATTTCAATTGCTTTTGCAGCAATATGATCATTATCAACAACAATTTGTCCTAACCTATTTCCAGCAGCAATTTCTAATGCATATCTATTTTTCTCACTGACCTCTCCAAGTTGAGCTACATAACCATGTATACCCTCTAACCCTGCCTCTAAGAGAATTCTGAGAGCATATGAACCTCTAGATTCGTTTAAAGCTTCCTTCCTGCTTTCGAATCTAGATAAATCCTTTTCAAGCCTTAATTGCTCGTTAATTAGCCTTGATTTAGTTTTAATTAATAAATCGATTTCATTTTTTAAAGAATTAATTTCTGCGCTATTACTTGCCAAGTTTTTATTCTTTGTATCGGATGTCTCTTTTTTTCTTTGATTTCCCTGAAAAAGTTTCTGCTTTTCTAAGTCTAAGGATTCGATCTGTGACAATATCTCATCTTTTTGAATATTATTTTGAATAGTTTCTTCTTCAATTTTCCTTTTTTTTATTTCCAAAGGATTAATTTGATTTTTTATACTGTCAAGCTCAGCATTTAATTTGATACTTTGTTTTGAGAATTCTCCAGATTCTCCAGCCGCATCAGAAAGTTTTTTTCTTGATAGTTTGTGTTTTAAAGTAAGATCGTCAATTTGCAAGTTCAATTGATTTAAAAAATTATCATCGAAATTTTCTTGTCTCATCTTTTCTGACTCGATATTCCTCTTAGAAATTGCAATTTCATCTCTCTGTTTTTGTAATTTAATACCTTCTTCTTTATTCAGACTTGATATCCTATCAAGTTCTCTCAAGCTAGAATTAATACTTCCAATATCAGAATTAACTTTTATCAATTTATCCTCTCCTTTCTCCTTAAGCTCATCAACAAGTATTTTTAAAGCATCTTCTAAAACTAATATTTCTTTACTAATAGATTCTTTTTCTTTTTTAAACAAGATTTTATTTTTTTCAATTTCACTTTCTTTTTTTTCTATAGATTCAACATGCTTAACTTGTTTTTCAAAAATAAGAACTTTCTCTAATTCAGTTATTTGCAATAGTTTTGCCTTTAACTCTTTATATCGCTTTGCTTTTTCATATTCTTTTTCAAGCTTATTTTTACTAGATTGCAATTCATTTTCTAAAATTTCACATCTTTCTTGTCTTTCGAAAACGTCATTTAATTTTGCATTAGTTTGTTCTATTCTTGTATCAAAAAGTGCGACTCCTGCTAATTCATCAATAAGATTTCTCCTCTCCTTATTATTCATTGATACTATTCTTGTTACATCACCCTGCATAACAACATTGCTGCCCTCAGGATCAACACTAATATCTCTTAATATTCTCTGTATTTGTTGCAAGGTACATTGTTTACCATCAGAAGTATAAGTAGAAGCATAAGAACCACCTGGCATAAGCCTTAATTTTCTAGAAACTTCCCATTCTTTTTGACCTTTATTAAGGGCAATTTCTTCTTCTTCTAGTTCCAAAGGCGGAAGGTCCTCTCTGGGAGACCAATCTTGAATATTAAATTTTACTGATACAGATGTTTCTGATGACTTACCCTCTTTAACTTTGGAGTTATTTATTAGATCTGGTAATCTTTCAGCCCTCATCCCTCTACTATTAGCTAGACCTAAACAGAATAAAATTCCATCTAAAATATTACTTTTCCCAGAACCGTTAGGGCCCGTAACCACTGTGAAACCTTCTTCAAGAGGAATTTTTACATTTCCCCCAAAAGATTTAAAATTTTCAAACTCGACCTGATTGATATGTACCAATCTCAAGTCTCAATAGCTAAATAAGAATAACTAATTTGCAAAAATTCTCAATAGAAATATTACGTTTATTTATAAATGAATATTAATAATTTTTGCTCAATCTACAAGAATTAGCCGAAATTTCAAACAAACCAGAAAGAAGTTCACCATCCAAAATGAATCGATAATTTTCAGAGTCCAACTCTGTAGAAACGTTTTTAAATATTCCATGATCAATTCTTTTTACAAAACCTCTATTATCAGAAAGTTCATGCTCTATCCTAGATAGCCATATAAGTCTATGATTTGACTGCTTAGTAATTTCTATAGAAGCTTGATTTAATAAAGGTAGTTTTAAAAATTTCCAAGTTAAACAATCTATTCCATTTTCAACAAGAAAATCATAATGAATATCTTTAGACTTAGAATTATAAACTTCATGTTCCAACAAAACCCATTTATCCATTATGTAGTTGATAAACAAATTAAATCTTTTTGCAAAACAAAGCTTAGATAAAGATATTTTTCTTAAAGATAGTCCCTTTTATTTAATTACCTGCATCAGGAACAAATCTTAAAGCGATGAATAGCAAACTTCCAGCTCCAGCGATAGCTGCAGCTACTAATCCAAAATCTGTAGGGATTGTGCGAGATGCAAAAATTAATGATGCAAATGTAATATCCATGATGAAATTTAAACTCATTTAATAATTCCAGTAATAGCTTAACAAAAGCTTCTTGCAGAACAGAGTAGATAAATAAAATGTAAATAAACTTTTATATGTTTTTATTCTATATAAATCCCACAATTATTTAGATAAGGGTTCCAAATTAAGAAAATAGGGTCTAATCTTAAAATAAATACGTTTGAATAATGGAGACTTACCATCCTCCCAAAGAAGTAGAAGATAAAGAAGATAACTCTAATCTTCCTGAAAGAGAGGTTCTCTCGGAAAAATGGTTACTCGAAAAAATTGACAGTTTAATACCTCTAATAAAAGAAAAATGGCCTAACATCGCACAACAAACCCTTGAAGCCACAAAAGGGAGTCTTGACGATTTAGTTGAAGTAATAGCAAGCCATAGTGGAACCTCAGCAATTAGAATAAAAAGCCAACTATTTGAAATAATTGATTCAATAAGAGAAAATAATTGGGAAATATCAGAAAAAATTGAGCCTATAGAAAGTCAATTGGAAGAATTATTAGAAGAACTTAATAATACACTTAGACCAAAAATAGAAAGTCCTATCAGAAAAAAACCATTATTATCTATAGCTATTGCGGCTGGTATTGGTTTACTAATAGGAACGCTCCTAAACAGTGGTAGAAAATAATATGGAAAAACCAAAAAATAAAAACTTTGCAAATACCGCCTCCAGAATTTCAGCGATTGCAAGTTCAGTTATGGATTTGCATGTAAGAATAGCTCTTCAAGAAGTAGATAGAGAAAAAAGAAGATTAATTAGTGGTGGAATATTTTTGGCAATTGGCAGCATATTATTATTATTAGTACTAATTTGCATCCATATTATTTTCTACCTTTTTCTAACAAAATATAATAACTGGAACATTGAATATAATTTATTACTCATAATATTTATCGATTTAGTTCTTGCAGGCTTAAGTTTGAAACTTGGAGGAAAATTAGCCAAAGGACCATATCTTCCTCAAACATTAGAGGGTTTAGGCAAGACAACAAAAGCCGTTTTAGGCAAAAAATAAATTACCTTATTAAATACTTTATCCATCTACAATCTATTCCCCCATTACTAACAGGAATTTTCAATGAAGATTTCATTTTCAAATATTTTGTTAGTTGTGGATTCCCACTTAGCAGCCAAAATTCCCAACCTGAAAAATTATTCTTTAGAAAGAGTCCCATTTGTTCATATAAATAAATCAATTCATTTTCATCGCCTAATTTTTTGCCGTATGGAGGATTACATATGATTATCCCAGGTGTGCAACTTAATTGAAGTGCTAAAAAATCATTATTTATAAGCTCAATATAATTTTCTAGTCCAGCTAATGATATGTTTACATTCGCCTGCTCAAAAACCTTTTTATTAATTTCACATCCTATTATTGTTGGCAATTTTTCATAATTTATAATTTTATTTTTTGCCTTATTTTTTTCATTAAGATAAATATCTTTCCTAAAGTCCAACCAATTCTCAAAAAGATATACTTGATCAATATTTATGGGAACTCCAAGGTATTGGTTGACTGCCTCAATTAAAAAAGTTCCCGAGCCGCACATAAAATCTATTAATGGAACTTTGCCATTCCATTGAGTCATATTTATCAATCCAGAAGCTAAATTTTCTTTTAATGGAGCATTTCCAATTGCGGGTCTATAGCCTCTTTTGTGTAAGCTTTCAACGCTGCTTTGAAGACTGAGAATTGCTTTATTATTATTCAAATGCAGATGAATTATAAAATCAGGATTAGCTAGAGCAATATTTGATCTTTTATTCCAAACTGCCTGTTGCAAATCAGTTATAGAATTTTTTACTTCAAGAGCAGTGAAATGAGTATGACTTAAAGAAGATGTTCTCCCAGTCACTTGAACATTAAACGTTTTATCAAAATGCAACCAATTTAACCAATCAAATGAATCTCTAACCCCCGCATATAAAGATTGCTTGTCATAGCAATTAAAACTTGCAATTTCTCTATAAAAACGAAAAGCTAATCTGGAATAGAAATGAACTCTATAAAAAGTTTCAAAATCACATTCAAAATTAATAAATCTTTTATAAGTATTAATATTAAAGCCGCCTAAATTTGAAATTTCTTCTGCTAAAGATTTCTCTAGTCCCTCCGGAGATGATGCCACTACATTCATATACGATAAAACTTAGTAAAAAACTATTCAATAACCATTTTGCCTGTCAGAATATAAATGTCCAATTGGACTAGGTGATCTCAACCGATGTTTCGGACAGCGGTTCGATTCCGCTCAACTCCACTATTTGGGGTTGCAATGGTTTCGACGGGGCATAAGGAAGGTGACTGAAGCCGGCTCGGTTAGAGCAAAAACACAAATGCTAACAAAATCGTTAGTTTCTCCCGTCAAACAGCACCAGTTGCTGCTTGATCCTAAAGGAGATGGGGTTATATCAGCCTTATCAACCAAATGATACAAGGAGTCTGGAAGGACTCCACTTTTTTAAATAACTAAGAAGTTGTAGTAGATAATTTATGAGTTTGTAAATATTGCTGCAATTACTTGTATTAAAAAGAATTTTTTTAATTTTATAAGTATAAATACTGAGAAGATAAGTTTTAAATTAATTTATCTTATTAAGAAATCCAATCTTGCAAAATGGAATCTAATAAAAAACTAAATGACTTGATAATAAATCTCAAACCAAAAGTTATTAGATTCACTGGTATAAAATTTCCTAATGAACTATGGAATAGTGGTTGTCAAATCAAAAAAAATAAGAAAATATCTAGTTAAAAATTTAATTAATTACTCGAAAAAGGATTTTTCGGCATTTTTTTGAAACATTTTTTTGAAACTTCCTGAAGTACTTTAAATTCATTTTTTTTTAAATTCCAATTAAATACATTAGATACATCTATAACTTGAGATTTTTTTCGCATCCCAACTAATGGAATAGTTCCTTGATAACAACACCAATTAATTGCTACTTGCGCTTGGGAAACTGATCTTTGATGCGCAATTCTTTTTAGACACCTCCGCAATTCATATGTTGGTTTTTTATAGTTTGCAAATAAGGAATTACGAATAAAACTTTTTTCTTTATTTTCTTCTTTATCTGGATCAATACAAAGTATTCCAAAGGACAAAGGACTATAAGCAAAGAAATCAATATTATTTTCGTCGCAAATTTTTTTTACTTGATATTGTTTTCCTAAATCGGGAGCAAGCAAAGAAAACTGTATTTGAACACTCTTTAGGTGCTGATCTCTTTTTGCTAAGAAATTAATTAATTTCATCAATCTTTTAGGGCCTATATTTGATAAGCCTATTTGAAAATCAAAGCCTTCATCTTTTAAATCGCAAAGATTATTCAACAGCCCTAATTCCTGCCAAGGGTTGTATTTTGCGGTTGACCAATGTAATTGCACTATATCTAATTTGTTATTAAGTCTCTCTAAACTTTTCAAAAAAGGTTTATTAAAGCCTCTGTTACCTATTCTCCAGGGATAAGGTGCAAGTTTGGTTGCTACTTGAATTCTTTTTTTCTTTGCTGAAGGAGTATTTAGTAAAAATTTTCCTATCAACAATTCACTTCTGCCCTGAAGATTCCCAGTACCGTAAGAATCTGCAGTATCAATTAGATCGAAACCTCTTCGTAACGCTTCATCATATGTCTCACGTAAATCATCGTCATTTGTAGATTGGTAATTCCAGAAAAGCTTATTCCCCCAAGACCACGTACCCAATCCAATTCTTTTCTTCACTAGCCAATTTAAATAAGGAACTTTATAAGGTTATCTAAAAATATTAACTTCTTTAAAATATTTCAAAAAATAAAGTTTTAAAGCATGAAAAAATCAATTTCTCTTGACATTAGGAAATTATTCTCCAAAGTAAGAGAAATAAAAATAAAAAATTGTTCATTACCGTTTGCGGACAAAAAGGAGGGGTAGCCAAGACCTGTACAAGTATTCACCTTGCAAGTGTTTGGCATTCTGAAGGTAAAAAAGTTTGCATAGTCGATGCCGACAAGAATAGATCTGCTTTAGCATACGCATCAAGAGGCAATCTTCCATTTCCAGTTTTCCCCGTCAGTTCAGCTGCTAAAGCATCAAGATCATCAGAAATTGTAATAACTGATGGCCAGGCTAGCAGTGATCAAGAAGAACTTAAACACTTAGCGTATGGTTCAGATTTAGTTATCTTACCTACAACTGCAAAAGCAAGATCAGTAGAATTAACTGTTGAACTAGCTAATTTATTAAGCAACTTAAAAGTTAACCATGCTGTAGTAATAGTAAAAGTTGATTTTAGACAGCAAAAAGCAGCGCAACAAGCCAAAGCAGCTCTAGAAAATTATGGTTTATATGTTTTTGATACATTTATACCCTTACTCTCAGCATTTGATAAAGCAGAAGCCTCTGGCAATGCTGTATTTGAAGCTGTAGACGATTTAGGCAGATCAGATCCTCGTCGAATGACGGGCTGGTCTGCTTATTGTTCAATTGCCTCACAAATTCCATGCCTGATTTCGAAGCCCTCATCCGACACCAACAACTTAAACAACCAACAACCAATAAGCGCTTAAAAGTAGTTGATTCACCTAATTTTGAAGAAGAAAAAAAAGAAGAAGCAATAATTAGACAATCTGGATTATTAGTTAATTTTTTTGGAGGTTTTATAGGCTCTGTAATTGGAACTTTAACAATACTGTTTCTCTATATTAATGAATATCTATCATTAGATTTACTAAAACTTAAGTAGTATATTCGCTATTAATTTCCACCTTTGGCATTTAGTATATCCACCTTGCTGTAATCAATTGGTATCACTAGGGTAAATTTTTAGAAAATAATCACACCATAATCACAGTCGGCAAAATAATAATCACAGTTTTAGATTTTTAAACAAAAACCACTGAAATAACAAGGATTAATTTATGTGATCTTTAGAGTAATCACAAAATAATCACATTTATACCAAAGGTGAATATTCAGAATTAAGAGGGGGGGGGATGGGAATTTCCTATTACTTGTTTTAGTAACAAAACAAAGAAAGATTTAATTCAATATTTCTAGGAAAATAAATCAACTGATTTTGATACTGATGAAAAAATTTCTCGCCTTTTCTTTAATTAGCTCAAGTTTAATTTTTAATATTCAGCAAGCAAAAGCAGATTGGGACTATTGGGGATTCAAAGTAGAAGAGGAGACTGTAAATGGGTTTTCAGGTTACTTTCAAAATTTATACACAATAAATTCAAACACTGGTGTGGGAACGTTGCGCAAACGATTTTGCGGAAATGACTCTTGCTATAACACAACTGGATTCCCCTTAATTCGTGATAGGAGTGATATAGCATACCCAGAAAATCATATAGACAAAGATACATTTATCCTTAGAGAATATGAAACTACAAATGGCAGTACCGTTTTATATAAAAAATATAATTTAAACGGTGATACACTCACTAACGAAACAATTACAAATAACGCTACGTATTGGTTTGATGATTACAGTTATACAAGAATAAGGGGAGGAGAATCAGTTGATAGTGATGGAAATTATTACTCAGATATAGGTGGGAAATTATGGATTAAACAAGACTCAAACGGAACATTAAGTTTCGGAAAGACTGGTAATACAACTGCTGTTTATTCTCTAAGTGCTGATGGAGTTACACAAAATGGAACTAATCTAATTAGTAGAAGTTCAAATGGGATAACTAGTATTGGAGCAAACTCACTTAAATTACAGGAAAGTGGTGGGTTACAAAAAATGTGGGCAACAGACTCTAGTGGGGCAAGTATTCCAATAGATATCACAAATGGATCAAAATTACTTATACAAGGAAGAGATGTTGAACAGTCAATCAATAATGTTGGAGCATTAAGTGCTGCTTTGACTGGGTTGCCAACAGTGCCACATGACACAACTCTTGCTTGTGGTTTAGGAACTGGAACTCATGGTGGCGACTTTGCTTTCTCTGGGGGTTGTGCTTCTAAAGTTAATGAAAAACTTTCAATTAATTATGCTGCCTCTATGACAATGCCCGGTCAAGATTATGCTGGGGATTTTGAAGATAGTTTTTCTGCTAGAGCTGGATTTGTTTGGAAATTAGGAAAGTCATTAAAACCTACTCAAATCAGTATGGGAGAAAAAGAAAAAATGGAAGTGAAAATAGACTCTCTTGAAGATAAAAATAAGAAGTTAGAAAATACAGTTTCAACTCTAATAGCAAAATTGGAACGTCTTGAAAAAATAGCACTCAGCGAGACAAAATCAAAAGATTTAGCGACTATAAAATTGCCATAATTGAGTAGAAATAATAATCACAGTATTATCACAGTCGCAAAAGGTGTGTATTCTTTTAGAGATTTTTTATTGTCATATAAAGCGATCCCAGAGATCACAAAAACTACGTCGTATATTCGCTATTTATTTCAACATATTTTTTAGAAAGATCGCAACCCCAAGCTGTGCCTTTCGATTCGCCAGAATTTAGATTAATCATAATTTTTACAATATCATCTACCAAATATCTACCTTTCATTCTGGCCTTAATATAGTCTGCGACTTTTTGTGGATCATATTTATTTAACTGGCCTTTTTCCAAAATGTGGGCGTTTCCTATATACAAGTCAACGTCATTTAAATTAAATTTAACTCCAGAATTACCTGCAGCAGAAATGATTCGTCCCCAATTTGGATCACAACCATGTATCGCAGTTTTTACCAAGACAGAATTACAAATAAATTTCGCGAGCATAATTGCATCATCTGTATTTTTTGCTCCTTGAACCAAAACTTCTAATAAACAATTTGCTCCCTCTCCATCCCTTGCAATATTTTTTGCCAAGTTCTGACATACAATATCAATCCCTTGTTGGATAATTGGAAAAAACCTTTTTTCAATTTTCTCTCCTGCATTTATTCCAACAAAAGAATCATTTGTGCTTGTCTCTCCATCAACTGATATTGCATTAAAAGATTTTTGACCCGCAATAGCAATCATTTTGTCCCATTCTTCTTTTTGAATACCCGCATCACAGGTTAGAAAAGCAAGCATTGTAGCCATGTTGGGGTAAATCATTCCTGAACCTTTTGCAAATCCTGCTATTTTTATTTTTCTTCCTTGAATAATCGTCTCTATTGACACTTTTTTCAAAGTCAAATCAGTAGTTAAAATTGCTTCTGCTGCATTTTCAAAATTATTACCTTTTAAATCACTAACTAAATTCGGTAAATTTTTTACTAAATCATTTATTTGTATTGGAACACCAATTACACCAGTTGAGCACATTAAAACTTCTTCTTCTTTTATTCCTAAAAGTTCCGCAATCTTTCCTGTAGCAATTTGAAAATGTTGAATTCCAAGATTTCCTGTACATGCATTTGCTTGACCAGAATTAATTAGTATTGCTCTTGCAAAACCTGAAGTTGTTTTAATCCTTTCCTCACAAATATCCACACAAGAAGCTCGAACTATTGATTGGGTAAACATCCCACTAAAAATACTTCCTTCTGGAGCGAGTATTAGTGCTAAATCTTTTTTATTAGAAGCTTTTAAACCAGCAGATATCCCAGCAAAAAGAAACCCCTTGGGTGTTACCTTACTGTCATCAACAAACGACCAATTGGAATCTAACTGGCTCAAACTTTTTGGTATTTTAATTCATACTAACTACTCTTTAATACTAAAGAAACTAAGTAATTAGATTATTATTAATTATATGGATATTCTTCAAAAATTAAAAAACAACCAAAGAAGGATTGGTTTAACAGGAGGTATTGCAAGTGGGAAGACAACCATAACTAATTACATAAGAAAACATAAAAACATACCAATATTAGATGCAGATCATTTTTCAAGAGAATTAATCAAACCAAACACATATGGATATAAGAAAATTTTAGATTATTTTGGAAATAAAATTATTGATAATAAAAGCAATTCAGAAAGGGAAATAAACAGAAAACTTTTAAGGAAACTTATTTTTGAACATTCAGCAAGCAAGGAATGGATTGAAAAACTACTTCACCCCTTAATTAAAGAAAAAATGATAGAAGAATGCAGTCAATATAGAAATAATCAAACTATAGTATTGGTTATTCCATTATTGTTTGAAGCAAAATTTGAAGATATTTGCACTGAAATATGGTTAGTTAAATGTCCTAAAGAAATACAAAAAAACAGACTTATCACAAGAGATAAAATTAGCGAAAAAGAAGCATATGAATTGATAAATTTTCAATTAAGTTTTGAAGAAAAAAGAAAATTCTCAGATATTATTTTAGAGAATTCGGATGATCAAAATAAATGGATCAATAGGATAAAAGAGCTTCTTTAAGCTTTAGCTATTTAATTTTTCCATAAGAAGTTTATTTGCAAGTTTAGGGTCAGCTTTACCTTTTGTTCTTTTCATAAGTTGACCAACAAAAAAACCAAGTAACTTAGTTTTACCATTTTTAAATGCTTGAACTTCATTTGGATGTTCATTTATAAGTTCATCAATTATTGGTGAAATACTTGAAGAATCAGATATCATTGCCAACCCTTTTTCTTCAACTAATTTTTTCGGGGAAATATTTTTTTGAATAAGTTCAGGTAAAATTTCTTTTGCAATTTTTCCACTAATTATATTTTTTAAAATCATGTTAATCATTTCAGCAAGATTTTCAGGACTAAGCTTTAATTCACTAAAACTTAGTTTGTTTGATTTTAAATAACCCACAATATCACTTGTTACCCAATTTGAAGCTAGTTTAGCCTCAGCACCATTTGCTACTGTTTCTTCAAAAAAGTTTGCCATGCTTATTTCATCAGAAATTACCCTTGCATCATATGCAGACAACCCAAATTGACTTACGTATTTATATCTTTTCTTTGAAGGTAATTCAGGTAGTTCTTTAAACCATATTTCTTGTTGGGCTTTTGTTATTTCAATTGGACCTAAGTCAGGATCAGGAAAATATCTATAGTCACTGCTACCTTCTTTTAATCTCATACTTTTCGTTAATTGCTTAGCTTCATCCCATAACCTTGTTTCTTGGAAAATTTTTCCTCCATTTTCATAAACTTCTATTTGTCTGGCTATTTCATAATCACAAGCCTTTTGAATTGCAGAAAATGAATTCATATTTTTTATTTCCACTTTGGTACCAAAAGGAGCATTAGGTCCTTTTCTAACTGAAATATTGACATCGCAGCGTAATGAACCCTCTTGCATATTTCCGTCTGATACCCCTAGATATCTAACTGTTCTTCTAATCTCTGAAGCATATTCAGATGCCTCTTTACCTGATCTAATATCTGGTTTACTTACAATCTCACAAAGTGCTATTCCGGCACGATTGTAATCAACTAAAGAATACTTAGAGCCAGCTAATCTATCACTTCCTGAATGGACTAGTTTTCCAGCGTCTTCTTCCATATGTAGCCTTTCTATACCAATTTTTTTTATATAAGGTTCTTTGTCCTTTTCAATTATTTCAACCTCTAACCAACCATTTTCAGCTAGTGGCTCATCAAATTGTGAAATTTGATAATTTTTAGGAAGATCAGGATAAAAATATTGTTTTCTATCAAATTTACAATGTTCTGCAACGTTTAAATTTAATGCTAACGAAGTTTTTACAGCATACTCAAGAACAGTCTCATTCAGAACTGGAAGAGTTCCTGGTAACCCACACACTACAGGATCTATATGAGTATTAGGTGCATCTCCAAAAGCTGTTGACGCAGATGTGAATATTTTACTTTTCGTATTAAGCTGTACATGAGTTTCCAAACCAATCACAGCTTCCCAAGATTCCAAATTGTTCATTATTAAAAGTCTCTTTATTAATATTATTGGATATAAAGGAAAAGAGGACCAAAACACAAATAAAAATATTAATTTTTAAATGGCACAAGAAACCAAAAATTCAATATTAATCATTGGAGGTGGACTTTTAGGTTTATCTATTGCTTATGAATTTTCTAGAAATAACTTCAAAGTTTTAGTTTTAAGCAAAAACAGAAATGAATCAGCTGGATTTGTTGCTGCAGGAATGTTAGCTACTCATGCCGAAGGGCTCGAAGATGAATTACTAAAATTTGGCCAAGAAAGTCAAAATCTAATTCCAAAGTGGATAAAAAGTATTGAACAAGATAGTAATATTAAATGCGGTTTAAAAAAATGTGGCATAGTAGTTCCTTTTAAAAACAAAGAAGATCTTAAAGAGTTTCCAACTTATGAATATGGAAAATACTTAAATCACAAAGATCTTCAAACAGAAATCAATGGAATGAATTCTATTTGGAAACATGGTTTACTTTTTGAACAAGATGGTCAAATAGATAACCGAAGAAAACTGATGCGTGCTCTTGAGAGAGCATGCTCCTTGAATGGAGTCGAATTTCAAGAGGGATCAGAAGTAGAGGATTTGACATTCGAAAAAAACAAAATTACAGGTGCAAGAGTTTTAAGTGCCACTGGGGAAATAAAAAAAATTAACTGCGAAAAAGCAATTATATGCAGCGGTGCTTGGAGTAAAAAAATTTTTAATAAGATTCCAGTCTTTCCTGTAAAGGGACAAATGCTATCAATACAAGGTCCAACAAATTTTTTGAAAAGAGTTATTTTTGGTCCAAAAACTTATCTAGTTCCCCGTGATGATGGACTTATCATAGTTGGAGCGACAGTTGAAAAAGATTCAAAATTTAATCAAGGTAATACTCCTAATGGAATAAAGCAACTGCAAGAAGGCATTCGCTCCTTATTACCAGAAGCTATTAATTGGCCACAAATGGAACATTGGTGGGGATTTAGACCTTGCACACCAGATCTGAAACCAATAATTGGAAAATCAAAAATTGAAAATCTCTTTATAGCTACAGGACATTACAGAAATGGAGTTTTATTTTCTGCAATAACAAGTGATCTTCTTTTGAAAATAGTTCAAAATAAAAATCTAAACGAAATAGAAAAAAGCTTTTTAGAAAAATTTAGTTTAGATAGATTTGCGATTTAAATTTTAATTTTCAGATCGCCATTTCGAATCAGAAGTCTCCCACTCACATAATTCCTCTTCGTTAAACCATAGATCAATTTCAAATTTTGCTGTATCTTCTCCATCAGAACCATGAATAATATTCCTCCCAATATCAATAGCTAGATCACCTCTAATTGTTCCAGGCTCTGCTTCCAGAGGTTTTGTTGCACCTATTAGTTTTCTAGCACTCAAAATAACTCCTTCGCCTTCCCACACCATCGCTACAACAGGACCACTTGAAATAAAGTCTACTAAATCACCAAAAAAGGGTCTTTCTCTATGTACTCCATAATGATTTTGAGCAAGTTCTTTTGAAGGAATTAATTGCTTTAATCCAACCAATTTAAATCCTTTTTTTTCAAATCTGCCTATAATCTCGGAAATATATCTTCTTTGAACTCCATCCGGTTTAATTGCAATAAAGGTTCTCTCTTGAGTCATTTAGTTAATAATCACTCTATGTATATTCAACTTTTGGGTGGTAACTTGGCAAGTAATCATTAAAATAAAAGATATTGTTTTGAGTTATTTTCAAAAACATTTATTAATTACTAAGACATAAATTGACCAATTTTGAGCCGAAAAAATTAAAAAATATTTGGACTATTCAAGATAGTATTGCGACTTATAACATAGACAAATGGGGAGATAAATATTTTTCTATAAATTCCAAAGGAAATATATCAGTAACTAAAGATATAAAATCTAAAAATAAGATTGATCTTTTTAAGCTTGTCAAAGAACTTAAGAGTAGAGAAATAAATCCTCCATTAATCATAAGATTTAATGATATCTTGAAAGATCGAATAAATGAATTACATGACTCTTTTTTAAAAGCAATAAAAACTTATAAATATAAGAACATTTATCAAGGCGTTTTTCCTGTCAAATGTAATCAACAGAAAAATGTCCTAGAAAAGATAATAGAGTTTGGTAGCCAATGGGATTTTGGTTTAGAAGTAGGAAGTAAATCAGAACTATTAATTGGCCTTGCACTTCTTGAAAACCAAAATTCATTATTAATATGCAACGGATATAAAGATAAAAAATATATTGAGATTGCTACTTTGGCCAGAAAACTCGGCAAAAATCCAATAATAGTTATTGAACAACGAGATGAGGTAAAAAGAATTATTCAAGCAGTTCAAGAACTTAACGCGACTCCATTGATAGGAATTAGAGCAAAGTTATCAAGTAAAAGTAGTGGTAGGTGGGGTAAATCTATTGGAGATAATTCCAAATTTGGATTATCAATCCCCGAAATTATGTTGACAATAAAAGAACTAAAAGAAGCAAATCTTATCAAAGAAATGAAATTGCTCCATTTTCATATAGGCAGTCAAATAAGTGATATTGCTGTGATCAAAGACGCATTACAAGAAGCGAGTCAAATATATGTTGAACTATGCAAACTAGGAGCCCCAATGCAATATATCGACGTTGGGGGTGGATTAGGAATAGATTTTGATGGAACTAAAACCTCCTCCAACACTTCTACTAATTATTCTCTCCAAAATTATGCTAACGATGTAATTGCAACTATTAAGGATTCATGTGAATTAAATAATATCAAGCATCCAACCATAATCTCAGAAAGTGGAAGAGCAATAATTAGTCATTGTTCAGTTTTAATTTTTAATGTCTTAGGAACAAGTCATGTCAGTTCCAAACTACAAATTTTTGATAAAAAAAATCAACAATTAATAATTTCAAATTTACTTGATACTTTCTATGAATTAAAAAAACTTAAAAATAAAAAAATAAATTTATCTCAAATAATTGAACTATGGAATGATGCAAAAAAGTTTAAAGAAGATTGCTTAGTCGCTTTTAGATTAGGATTTTTAAGTTTGGCAGAAAGAGCTTATGCTGAAGAACTTACTTGGGCTTGCGCAAAAGAAATTTCTAATAACCTGAATAATGATGAAATGAATCACCCTGATTTATCTGAAATTACAGAAACTCTTGCATCAACTTATTATGCAAATTTATCTATCTTTAAATCAATTCCTGATAGCTGGGCAATAAATCAGATTTTTCCAATAGTACCAATACATAGGCACTTAGAGGAGCCGTTCTGCAAAGGCAACTTTGCAGATTTAACTTGTGATTCAGATGGGAAACTCAATAATTTTATTGATAATGGAAAAATTAAATCACTACTAAATTTGCATAAGCCAGAAGAAGATAAAGATTACCTAATTGGAATTTTTATGACTGGAGCCTATCAAGAAGCATTAGGAAACTTGCACAATTTATTTGGCAGTACCAACGTTGTTCATATAGACATAAATCAAGATAATTCATATAAGGTCAGAAATATTATTAAAGAGGACAGTAAATCTGAAATTTTACAATTATTAGATTACAGTTCAGCTTCTTTGGTTGAATCTATAAGAATTAATACTGAATCAGCAATTGATCAAAAAAAATTAACTATTGAAGAAGCCAGGAAATTAATGGATCAAATCGAAATTAGTCTCAGAAAAAGTAGTTATTTATCAGAATGACTAGCTAATGTTTTTTGCAAATAATCTTTAGCATAATCTAAAGCATCACTTAACTTATCAATATCTTTAGCACCTGCTTGAGCAAAGTTAGGCTTTCCTCCTCCACCTCCTGAACAAATTCTTGCAATCTCATTAATTAATTTACCTGCATGCAATCCTATTTTTACTGCATCATCACCTAAAGAAACTACAAATAACAACTTTCTATTTTCTGGATTTGGTATTCCCCCAAGAATCAATATTGCTTTATTTCCCAAATGGGAAGTTAAATTAAGTGCTGCAGATTGCAAAGAATTTCCATCTAAGCCATCAATCTGATTTACTAAAATTGAAAAAGAATTTATTATTTCTGCGGATGATTTTATAGAAGAGTATTTAAAATATGCAATTTCATCTTTCATTTTTTGTATCTCTTTATTCTTATTAATAAGCTCTGCTTGCAAATTATTAACCCTTTCAAATAGTTGATTAGGATTTGCTTTTAACAAATCACTTAGTTGGTTGACTAATGCATTTCTATCACTGAAATAGTCTAATGCTGATTGGCCTGATAATGCTTCGATTCTTCTGACTCCAGCTGAGATTCCTTCCTCACTAATTATTTTGAAAGAACCTAATTCGGATGTAGTTTTAACATGTGTGCCACCGCAAAGTTCCATTGAAACTCCTGGTATATCAACAACGCGCACTTCATCATCATATTTTTCTCCAAACATGGCGACTGCGCCCTTTTTAAGAGCCTCACTCTTAGACATATTTTTTATTTCTAGGGCATGATTTTCTATAATCCAAGAGTTAACTAAAGTCTCAACCTTAGAAATTTGATCTTTAGAAATAGGATTAGAAGAATTAAAGTCAAATCGTAATTTATTAAAGGCTACTAATGAACCTTTTTGTCCAACACTTTCATTAATAACTGATTTAAGTGCAGATTGTAATAAATGAGTAGCTGTATGATTTGCAGCAGCCTTAGCTCTATTAGAGGAGCTAACATTAGTCTTAACTTTTTGTCCAATAGTTAATTTTCCTTTTTTGATCGTTCCATAATGTAAAAAAACATTTTTCTTTCGCATAACATTATCAACCAAGACCTCAACATCGTTTGAAAATATCGTTCCAATATCACCAACTTGCCCGCCAGATTCTCCATAAAAAGTTGTCTGATCAAGAACAATTAAAACTTTCTGACCTTCACTTGCTTCCTTAACTAATGTTGAATCCAAGAATATACCCTTTATTTCAGCTTCCGAAAGGAGTGACTTATAACCATTAAAAACAGTTTTGTTAAAAAGATCTATTTCTCGCTCTAATGATCCCTCTAATGTCAAATCAATATTACTTGAAGCAGCTTTAGCTCTCTCTTTTTGTGCATTCATTTCTTCTTCAAAACCCTTTACATCTACACTGATATTATTTTCTTCTGCAATTTCTACAGTAAGTTCTAGAGGAAATCCATAAGTATCATAAAGTTCAAAAGCTTTAAAACCAGAAATTAATTTCTGCCCTGAAGAAATTATCTCATCTAGCAATTTCTCTCCTCTTTCAAGAGTTTCCCTAAATCTTATTTCTTCAATTTTTATCTCATTCAAAATTAAATCATTATTATTTTTTAAATCAGGATAATTATTTTGCATTAAATTGATCCCTACAGTCGCAATATGAGGTAAAAATTCATTTGTTATTCCTAATAATCTCCCATGTCTGACCATTCTTCTAATAAGCCTTCTTAATATATATCCCCTACCGAGATTACTTGCTGCTACTCCATCAGAAATTAAATGAATAACAGCTCTTGTATGATCACCAATGATTTTTAAAGAAATTTTGCTTTTATCATCTGAAGAAAAATAATCAATATTAGCAATCTCACAAATTTTTTTAATGATAGGAAAAATTAAATCTGTCTCATAATTATTTTGCTTTTTTTGTAGTATTTGAGCCATCCTTTCAAGGCCCATTCCTGTATCAATATTTTTAAATTTTAAATCTGTCAATTTTCCATTAGGATCACGATTGTATTGCATAAAAACAAGATTATAAAATTCAATAAAACGATCTCCATCTTCTAAATCAATATTCTGCAGACCCTTTTCAGGATGAAAATCATAATAAAGTTCTGAACAAGGTCCACATGGACCTGTTTTGCCAGATGACCAAAAATTATCTTCCTCTCCTAGTTTTACTATCCTATCTGGATGAATACCAATTTCATCTCTCCAAATTTTTGCAGACTCTTCGTCTTCGTGAAAAACACTTACAATTATATTTTCAACAGAAAGTTGATAAATATTAATAACTAATTCCCAAGCCCATTGAATAGCTTCTCGTTTAAAATAATCTCCAAAAGAAAAATTACCAAGCATTTCAAAAAAAGTGTGGTGTCTTGCTGTAACTCCAACGTTTTCTATATCATTTGTTCTGATGCACTTTTGGCTAGATGTAGCCCTTTTTGATGGTCTTTCTTTTAAACCTAAAAAAACTGGTTTAAAAGGTAGCATTCCAGCAATTGTGAGCATAACCGTAGGGTCATCTGGAATCAAAGATGAACTTGGAATGATTTTATGTAATTTTTCACTGTAAAATTTTAAAAAAGCATTTCTTATCTCATCTCCAGTAACTATTTTTTTAATTAGTTGAGATGTCATTTATCCAGAATAAGAAGATTAAAAATTAAAGAAAAGCGTAATTTCGGTTATTTCGCACAAATAATCACGCGAATTTATATTCTATATAACTAAAGTTAATTTATAAAGCTAATTATTCTATGATACCCTCTGCCCAGACAAATAATTCTAAATTGGCACAAACTAATAACAAGCTGACGGTTCAATCTCAAAACTTTGCTGATGATTCTTGTGCCATAAGATCTTTGGATTGGGATCGCAGTAGATTTGATATTGAATTTGGTTTAAGAAATGGAACTACTTACAATAGTTTTATTATTAAAGGCGAGAAACTAGCAATTATTGATACTAGTCACGCAAAGTTCGAAGAATTATGGTTTGAAGAATTACTGAAAAAAGTAAATCCGCAAGAGGTTGATTTTCTAATTACTAGCCATACAGAACCTGATCATTCTGGTTTAATAGGTAACCTTTTAGAATTAAACCAAAATATCACAGTAGTTGGATCAAAATTAGCACTTAAATTTATTGAAGACCAAATACATATTCCCTTTAAACGACTAGAGGTTAAGAGTGGAGAGTTTTTAAATCTCGGAACTAATCCTAATAGTGGTTTAGAACATAATATTGAATTTATAAGTGCACCAAATTTACATTGGCCAGATACCATATTTTCATATGATCACAGCACAAATGTTCTCTATACATGCGATGCATTTGGACTCCATTATTGTTCTGACGAATTTTTTGACACAGATCAAAAAGAAATATACGATGATTTCCGTTTTTATTACGATTGCCTTATGGGTCCAAACGCTAGAAGCGTTATGCAGGCAATTAAAAGAATAGATAAGCTACCTGAATTAAAAACAATAGCTGTTGGTCATGGGCCTTTGCTGCATAATCAGGTCAATTTTTGGAAAGGAAAATATCTTGAATGGAGTAGTAATAAAAGTAAAGGCAATGATTTTGTGTCAGTATGCTACATAAGCGACTATGGTTATTGTGATCGACTAAGTCAAGCGATATCTCATGGAATAAGCAAAGCAGATGCTCAGGTTCAGTTAATTGATTTAAGATCTTCTGACCCGCAAGAATTAACAAGTTTAATTTCCGAATCAAAAGCAGTAGTCATTCCCACATGGCCAGTAGACTCAGATAATGAATTAAAAGAATCTCTCGGTACTTTATTTGCAGCACTAAAACCAAAGCAATTTACTGCAGTTTATGATGCATTTGGCGGAAATGATGAACCTATAGATTCCTTAGCAAATAAATTAAGGGAACTTGGTCAAAAAGAAGCTTTCTCTCCCTTAAGAGTTAAAAATATTCCAGATCCTATTGTTTATCAACAATTCGAAGAAGCTGGAACTGACTTGGGTCAATTGATCAATAAAAAGAAGAATATTGCCTCTATGAAGAGCCTTGATTCAAATTTAGATAAAGCGTTAGGGAGATTAAGTGGAGGATTATATGTAGTTACAGCAAGCCAAGGCGAAGGTTCTACATTTAGACAAAGTGCAATGGTGGCAAGCTGGGTTAGTCAAGCAAGCTTTTCTCCACCGGGTATTACAGTTGCGGTAGCAAAAGATAGAGCTATTGAATCATATATGCAAGTTGGGAAAGGTTTTGTTGTGAATATTCTGAGAGAAGATAACTATCAAAAAATGTTCAGACATTTTTTAAAAAGATTTGCTCCTGGAGCTGATAGATTTGCAGATGTAGATGTAATTAGCAACATCGCGGAAGGTGGACCAGTTCTCTCAAATTCACTCGCCTTTTTAGATTGCAAAGTTAGTTCCAGACTAGAGACTCCAGACCATTGGATAATTTACGGAGTTGTTGAAAATGGTAATGTTTCTGACTTATCATGTAAGACAGCAGTTCATCACAGAAAAGTTGCTAATCACTATTGATTAGACTTTTCAAATAGAGTTTGAGACCAATTGATATCACTAAACTCAAATAGAAAATTTATTTTTAATTTATAAGAGTGCATTTATTTGCCCTCTTCGATTCGTATGCACCTCGCTGTCCACGAAGTTGATGACCAACTAGTTGCAGCACTGAAGAATGGAAAATTTAGCAAAAGAAAGATTGCATGACGATTATAGGAATAGGAAAATGTATAAATATCATCAATTTGCTTAGATAACCAAGAAGAAATCACGTTCCAGTTGAAAACCCTACATTTAACAACTCATTAATGGTGCTGTTCTAGGTATAATCGATTGATAAATAACGGTTTCACAAGAACTAAATGTTCTGGTCGATAGTTGAAAATCCGTTGAAAGTCAATATGACATTTCTCCACGACTAATAAGTCGCAAATTAAAACTAGAAAATAAGTCTTTAAAATGTCAGATATTAATATAGGCTTACTTGCAGAAAATCAAAACTTATCAGAATTTGAAATTAGCGATAATTTTTCTTGTGTAAGATTCTTAGACAAAAATAAAGAAAGATTTGAACTTGAATTTAACCTCGAAAAAGGAACCTCTTTTAACACTTTTTTCATTAGAAGTGATGAGGAACTTTTCATTATTCATCCACCTGAGAGACAATATTTAGATTCGTTTAAGAAAGTAATCTCTAGGTTTTGTGATCAATTTAAATTAGGTAAAATCAACTTCATTTCTGGTCATATTAATCCCCAAATTATTGAAACTATAAAGAATATAAGTACCCAATTTGAAAACACAACTATTACTTGCTCTAATCCAGGTTATAAACTTATTAGCGAACTTTGGAATCAAAGAAATCCTAACTTAAAAGACTTCATTGAAATTCAATTACCTAAAATAAACATAGTCAAAAAGGAGCAAAATTTAGAATTAGATAACATTTCACTAGAGTTAATTCCTATTCCAACAGCACGTTGGCCTGGAGGTCTGATAATTTATGAACGTAATCAAGAAATCCTTCTAAGTGAAAAAATTTTTTCTGCTCACATTGCTTCTTCAGATTGGTCTGAAACAAATCGAGTTAGTACAGAAATAGATAGGAAACATTTTTATGATTGCTTAATGGCACCAATGTCTAATCAAGTAATATCAATAACTGAAAAAATTACAGATTACGATATTAAAACTATTGCACCATTACATGGTCCCGCTATCGAATATAGCTTAAAAAGCTTCTTAAATGACTACATTAGATGGGGTGAAAATCTCTTAACAAATAATCCTAAGATCGCTCTGATATATGCAAGTGCATATGGAAATACAGCCTCAATAGGTGATGCATTGGCTAAAGGGATCAATAGAACTTCTGTCGAAGTTGAAAGTATAAATTGTGAATTTACACCAAATGATGTACTTATAAAATCTATCAAAAACGCTGATGGATATTTAATAGGATCACCAACACTAGGTGGGCATGCCCCAACTCCAATAGTAAGTGCACTAGGAACATTATTATCAGAGGGTAATAGAGATAAGCCAGTAGGAATTTTTGGTAGTTTTGGCTGGAGCGGAGAAGCTATAGATTTACTTGAAACAAAATTAAAAGACGGTGGTTTTAAGTTTAGTTTTGACCCTATTAGGATTAAATTCAGTCCAAATAAACCAAAGATTAAAGAATTAGAAGAAATAGGAACTCACTTTGGAAGAAAAATTATAAAAAAAGCAAAGAAAAAACCCAGAAAATCTGATACTGGAATGATTACAAGCAAAACGGATCCAAAGCTACAAGCTCTTGGAAGAGTAATTGGTTCACTTTGTGTTCTAACAGCCTCTAAAGGCAAAGATGAGAATAATATTAAAGGGGCCATGCTTGCATCTTGGGTTAGTCAAGCAAGTTTTTCTCCGCCTGGGTTAAGTATTGCTGTTGCAAAAGATAGATCAGTAGAGTCTCTTCTACAAGTAGGAGATTCATTCGCATTAAATATTCTTGGTGAAAAAGATTTTAAAGAACCTTTGAAAAGATTCACAAAGCCCTTTGCACCTGGAGAAGATAGATTTGAAGGAATAAATATTGAATTAACTCCTAATGAACAGATAATAATTCCTGAATCGCTAGCATGGTTAGATGCTTCTGTAAAAGAAAGAATGGAATGTGGAGATCATTGGGTAATTTACGCCGAAGTACTACACGGTAATATACTAAAATCCGATAGTCTAACGGCAGTTCATCACCGCAAAACAGGTGCTAACTATTAAATTTATTTACCTAATTTATGACTGAAACAAAAGATCTAATAATCATTACGGCTAGTTGTGGTAAAAATCTAGAACTTTCTGAAAAATTTCTTGAAAAAAGTAATGAACTGAAAATAAGTTCTGAAATTTTAGATCTTACTACTCTTGATATTCCATTATTTAATCCAAGAATTCACAGCAAAGAAAATATTCCAAATGAAATAGAAGAATTAAAAAAAAAGCTTTTCGAGATTGAAAGGTGGGTGATTTGTGCGCCTGAATATAATGGATCTATACCTCCCATTCTCTCCAACTTCATAGCATGGCTATCTATTTCGGGAGATGACTTTAGGAATTTATTTAATGGTCAACCTATTGCAATTGCAACATTTTCTGGTGGCATAGGGTTAGAACTACTGACCTCATTACGAATTCAATTAGTGCATTTAGGAAGTCAAGTATTAGGAAGACAACTTTTGTCGTCATATAGTAAACCTATAGATACAAAAACTATTGAAGATATTATTCAAAGACTTTTACAAATGAAAAAATTAAAAACATAAACTTTTAATAGCTAAAAATTAATCTCATTTTTGCTCATTCCAAACTTTTAAAATTTCTCTTGCCATTGGCAGGGCGTGAACAGATCCACCACCAGGAGTATTCTGTGCAAAAGCAACTACAAGTAATTCGCTATTTTCAGAGGGTGTAAAGCAAACGAACCAAGCATGATCTGAGCCACCTTCACCATCTTCCGCAGTTCCTGTTTTACCTGACACTGGAGGTAAATTTGAAACTCCATAATTAATTGATACTCCTGTACCAGACTCAACTACTTTCCGGAGACCACTTTTTATCAATTGAATATTTTGTGGGTCAATATCAATTGGAATACGTTTTTTATCTGTAAGACTTTCTTCATCTTTTTTAGTCAAATGTGGAGTAACTAAATAACCTCCATTTGCAATAGCAGCGTAAGCTCTAGCTATTTGAATAGGAGTAACTTGAACAACAAATTGTCCAATAGACATACTCGCAATATCTTCTGGGACCCATGGAGTTCTTCCTGGTTGCCCCCATCCTCTGCCTTTTTTAGCCCACTCACTACTTGCTACTAATCCTTTATTTTCTTGTTCAGAAATTTCAATTCCAGATAAAGAATTAAAACCAAGTTTTCTAGAAACCTTATGAATTTCATCAACCCCTGCACCATATCCGACTTGATAGAAAAATGTATTACTCGAAACTCTTAAAGCATCTTCATAACCTATTACTCCAAAACCTAAATCATTGTGTTCCCTGAAACATTGGCTTCCATAAGTGATACATGGTTTCGTATCTAACATTGTTTCTCTAGGAAATTTTCCACTTTCCAAGCCAGCTAAAGCCGTTACAATTTTCCAAACGCTTCCTGGATCGTAGGCATTTAATGCTCTATTAAATAAAGGTTTTTCAGGAGAATTAAAAAGTGTATTATATTCTTTCTCAGGTTTAAAATCCTTTGAGAAAAAATTTAAATCGAATGTAGGTTTACTTGCCATTGCTCTTATTGCACCATCTCTTGGATCCATTACTACTATGGCTCCAGCTTTTTTATCTTTAAGAACCTCCTCAGCAACTAACTGCAGATTAAGATCGATTGTTAGTTGAATATCATTACCTTTTAATGAAGGTTTTATACCCAATGATCTTTGAAATTTTCCTAATGAATTTACTTCAACCATTTCTCCGCCCCATTCACCTCTTATAAAATCTTCGTAAACATTTTCAATTCCCGTCCTACCGATTAAGTCATTTAATTTATAACCCTTCTTAGATAAAAATTTATATTCTAATTCAGTAACTGGCTGAGTATAACCAATTACATGGGCAGCAAGGGATTTATAAGGATAATTTCTAATTAATTTGGTAGCTATTTCAAAACCAATTAAATTACCTTCATTCTCCTTAAATTTTATTAATTGATCTACATTTAAATCATCACGAATAATTACTGAGAGTTTCTGATTTTTTAGACCATCAGAGTATTTTTTTTGAATTACATTACTATCAATATTTAACAAATTAGAAATTCTTGATTTATGTTGTTCCCAATTGCTTTTTTTAACATATTGAGGCTTTATTATTAAAGAATATTTCACTCTACTATTTGCTAGAACATTACCATTTTTATCTATTATTCTTCCACGTATTGGCTGCGAAGCAATAAGTCTGATCCTATTCTCATCTGACATTTTCTTAAAAGATTCATAATTTAAAAGTTGTAAAAAAATTAACCTAAATAGAATCAATAAAAAGGAAACAGAAGAAAAAATAAGTAAGACTAGTGGTTGTCTTTTTAATGAAATAAGTTTTTTATTAGGACTTGTTTTTATCAAAAATATAAATTTATTTAAATATTGTTTTTTCTAATAAAGCAATGGTTGATTTTATCTCTTTAAGTCTATTGATTAAATCTTGAAAATCACTATCCTCATTGTTCAGATCGAACGTGTCATTTTCAAGATTATTTGAATTTAAATTTTCAGTCATAAAACTTATACTTTTTAAACAATTATTTCAACTAATGGAATTCTAAATAATAAATTTATTTTTTCAAAATTATTTTTACTTAAATACTTAAAAAATATCAAAAACAAATTAATTTAATTTATTTATATTTTGTTCAAAATAAGGATTACAACTATTCTTTGATATCCCTAAAGACCACCCAACAAACGAAGAAATAAATATCGTAACTATTAAAGGCAAAATTGCTTGTTGAGTATTTGTAAGACTGAACCATTCTCTCCAGCTATTAAAAAATCTTTCTCTTTGAAATTTTCTTTTTTCATTTTCTAATAATCTCGTTTTTTTGGCGAAAGATTTTGTTACCCATTTTTCGAAAGGAGTTTTTTTTGTAATCGCCATCTTCCTCTCCACTTCTAATAATTGTCCAGAACTAAGATAAGGATGAAATGTACTTATCAATTCAAGAGTTTTTAAAAACATCTCAATAGTTGCATCTTTTATGAGCTTTTGCTCATGACTCAAATCAGCCCACTCTATTTCTGGATAAAAACGATTCCTGTTTGGTGAAATTTGATCCTCTGACATTTGCCCAGGTTCTCTAAGCCATCTATTAGTGTTTTCGTCAAATCTTCGCCAATATAAAAAAGGATTAATAAAAATTGTTTTACCAGATACTTTGACAACATCTTGTTGCAGATGATTAGTTATCTTTCTTTCAGAATTTTTCGAATTTATCAAAAGTCTAAATTATTAATCTAATTAAAGATTAACTTTTATTCACTATTTTTCCAGAAATATGAAAAATTATCCTATGAATATTAAGTTATCGATAACTGCCAACGCTTCTTTAAATAATTACAGTATTCACACTTTAATGAAGGTTTGGGGAAATTATCAGAACGTAATAAATTAACCGTATCAATTATCTTATTTTCTACCCATGAAGTAGAACAATCTAATTTAATTAGATGTACGTCAAAATTTAATTGTTTATTAAATAACTCTTCATTTTTCTTTCCATTGAAATATAAAAGATAAGCTTCATTTGCCACTTGAAAACCATTTTTTTTAAATAACCACTGATACATTTCTAATTGTCTCTTATAGGCTTTTGCATATTCGTATTTATTAAAAGTCTCAGACCAATCAAAATTATTTCTAGAAGTTGCTTTCACATCAACAATAATAAGATCACCATTTTTTTTCTGCCAAATATCATCCACAGCACCACCAAAATCATAGTTATGTTCTATTGACAGATATCTTATGCCTTGAAAATTACTTCTCCAACGTTCTAAATCTTTGTGTTTGAGAGGAACAGCATCAATACCATGTTCAATAAATAAAGGATGGGGCTCCTGAATTTTTCTGTAATAATCAAATTCATTTTTACATAAATTATCTACAGCTATATTTAAAGTAAAAGGTAATGATGGAGGTTTTATTTGATATTTTTTGTCAAGTACACAACATCTTGGACAACTAAGATATTTCTCAACAGTAGATCGACTTAATTTAATAATCTCGCTCATTACAGTTAACACCCCATTTAAAAATATTCCTTAAATAAAATAAAAGTCTTAAATTTTTTGAAAATTTGTAATTTACTCCCATTCAATAGTTCCACCCAATTTTGATGCTTCAAAGTCGTTGGTATCATTGACTTCTTTTAAGTGGCAATTTCCGTGACAAACCCGTGACAAACCCACTAGTTCCATTTTTGATGAAATAAGGCAATTTTCCGTCACTCCCACTCAATAGTTCCAGGAGGTTTGCTTGTAATATCATAAACAACTCTATTAACTAAACTTACTTCGTTTACGATTCTATTTGCAATCCTCTCCAAAATCTGAAAAGGAATTTTTGACCAATCGGCTGTCATACCATCTTCACTAGATACACAACGTAAAACTATTGGCCATGCATAAGTCCTTTTATCACCCATAACTCCTACGGTTTTTACAGGTAGCAATACTGCAAAAGCTTGCCAAATATCATTATAAAGACCTGCTTTTTTAATTTCATCTCTTACTATCCAGTCTGCATCTCTTAAACAATCAAGTTTTTCATTATTCACCTCTCCCAAAATTCTTATAGCTAATCCTGGACCTGGGAATGGATGTCTTTTTATAATTTCATCCGGCAAACCTAAAGCAGCACCCACTTTTCGTACTTCATCCTTAAAAAGTTTTCTTAATGGCTCAACTAATTTAAATTGTAAATCTTTTGGCAAACCACCCACGTTATGATGACTCTTTATTTTTACAGCTATTCTTTCACCAGTCTTAGGATCAACATTAGTACCAGCACTTTCAATAACATCAGGATAAAGAGTACCTTGGGCTAAATACTGAAAAGGTCCCAATCTATTGCTTTCTTCTTCAAATACCCTAATAAATTCTTCACCTATAATTTTCCTTTTTTGTTCTGGATCAGTAACCCCTTTTAGTTTGGCAATAAACCTTTGCCTTGCGTTAATGTATTCAACTTTGATATGAAATTTATTATCAAAAAAATTCATCAAAAATTCTGGTTCCCCTTTTCTCATGAAACCTTGGTCTATAAACATGCATGTAAGCTGATTTCCAATTGCTTTATTGAGAAGAAAAGCAAGAGTTGAAGAATCAACTCCTCCAGACAAAGCAAGTAAAACTTTTTTATTACCAACTTGCTCTCGTATCCTAGGAATAGTTTCCTCTATGTAGGTTTCGGTTGTCCAATCAGCCAAACAACAAGAAATTTTATAAACAAAATTTTTAATTACAGTCATCCCAAACTCTGAATGAATAACTTCAGGATGAAATTGTACGCCAAATAATTTTTTTACATCATTTGAAATTGCTGCATGGATTGTGTTCTCGGTATGAGCAATTTTATTGAATCCAACAGGCAAACATTCAATAGAATCGCCATGACTCATCCACATAATAGATTTGTCTTCTACATCAGAAAGGAGGTCAGATTCTTTATCTATATTTATTGGTGCTCTACCATATTCTCCTTTTTTGGTTGCGGAAATAACAGATCCTCCAAGTTCTTTGACCATCAATTGCATTCCGTAGCATATGCCAAGAATAGGAATTCCTAAATTAAAAATTTTTTCATCACACCTTGGAGCATTTTGTTCATATACAGAATTTGGGCCTCCACTCAAAATGATCCCTTGAGGATTAATATTATTGATATCCTCAATTGAAATACAATTACTTACGACAAGAGAAAAAACATTAGTTTCTCTAATTCTTCTTGCAATCAATTCAGAATATTGGGATCCGAAATCTAAAATTAATATAGAAGGATCTCGTTCTTTTTTTAAAGATATTTGACTCATGTATAAAAATTAGCTCAAATTATTTAGAAAAGCATAATGAATCACAAATTAATCTTATTGAAAATAAGAAATATACTTTTTACCGTAAATTCCAGCCCACCTTATTTTCCTTTTTCTATCAAAAATGATTGATGCGATTTCCATATTAGTTTTTACATACCTATTTACATAAGCTAAAGAACGCTTTTCAATTGTATTTGATAAATTCTTGAATAATTTATCAGCTAAAGATTGATTAAATTTCTCAAGAATTAGTAATGCATCCTCAAGATTATTTAAATTAGATAATTCTTCTATTATTTCAAGTGGTACTTTTTCTTGAACAGCTAAATAGATAAGAATCTCAATTCTTGCATCAGCCAAATGATTATGTGTATGAAAAATACCACCTGCTAATTTAATTAATTTTCCGTGATAACCAAAAAGAATTACAGTTTTAACTTTTTTTATTGCAGCACTAACTAATAATGGTCCTATCCAATTTCCAATTTTGATAATTGGTAAATTAACATTATGAGTTTTTGCCAAATTTAACCCATTTTCACCAATTACAAAAACAACTTTCCCTTGAAAACCATCTTGAATTAACTTTGCTAGGTTAGTTTTAGCCTCTTCTAATTGATCAGGCGAAGCACTCGAATAAGTCTCAGCAGAAGTACCAATAATAGATAATCCATCAACGATCCCAAATGACTTATTACTAGTTCTTTCAGCTAAAAATTCCCCATTTGGAAAAATAATTTCTAATTTCAAATTAAAGCCTTCAGGAATACTATCTAATAAATTTTCATATAAAACTTCTTTTGCAAAATCAGAAATGCATATCTCTGAAGTATCTTCTTTCACACCTACTCCAGAACCTGCGATTATATTTATTGGAGTTGTTTGAACAGGAGTATTAAAAGAAATTTTTTCTAAAGAGCATATTGTCCATATTTCTAAGTTTTGGGTAATGTCAAGATCTAAGCCAGATTTTGCAAAGGTAATTCCTAATGCATGTGAATCATCTTTAAGTAAGCCAGTAGAATGAATCTCGATTTTTATTTCTTTTTTTTCATTGGGAATTTTTATTAATTCATAATTCTCAAATGGTAACCCAACTAGTTTTTTTAATGCTGACCTAGCAGCTCCAGCAACCCACAAAGGTAAAGAAAATCCTTTTTTCAAATCAAGTAATTGAAAATTTTTTAATGAGAACTAATCTAAGAATGACCTATTTCACAAAAAGTGGCCATACAACAAAAATTATCATTGATGATTCCTGGACCTACTCCAGTTCCAGAAAAAGTTTTACAAGCATTAAGTAAGCATCCAATAGGCCATCGCAGCAAAGAATTCCAAGATCTTGTAGAAAGTACTACAAAAAATTTAAAGTGGCTTCATCAAACTCAAAATGATGTTCTAACAATTACGGGCAGTGGTACTGCAGCAATGGAGGCTGGAATAATAAATACTTTAAGTAAAGGAGATAAAGTAATTTGTGGAGAAAATGGAAAGTTTGGAGAAAGATGGGTAAAAGTTGCTAAAGAATTTGGTCTAGAAGTAATAAAAATTGAGTCCGAATGGGGAACTCCACTTGATCCAGATGACTTCAAAAAGGTATTAGAACAAGATAAACAAAAAGAAATAAAGGCAGTTATTTTGACTCATTCTGAAACCTCAACAGGTGTAATTAATGATCTAGAAACTATAAGTTCATATATTCGCGAACACGATACAGCTTTATCAATTGTTGACTGCGTCACAAGCATTGGAGCTTGCAATGTACCAGTAGATGAATGGGAATTAGATATTGTTGCTTCAGGATCACAAAAGGGATATATGATACCTCCTGGGCTTAGTTTTATATCAATGAGCCAAAAAGCATGGGAAGCTGCAGAGAGATCTAATCTACCAAAATTTTATTTGAATTTAAAATCCTACAGAAAAAGTCTTTCAAGTAACAGTAATCCATATACTCCAGCAGTTAATTTGGTTTTTGCTTTAGATGAAGCATTAAAAATGATGAGAGAAGAAGGCTTAGATAATATTTTTCTCAGGCACAATAAACATAAATTAGCAATGAGTAATGCAGTTAAGGCTTTAAATCTAAAATTATTTGCTAATGAAAAATATTTAAGCCCTTCAATTACTGCAATACAAACTGAAGGAATGGATGCTGAAGAATTTAGAAAAACAATAAAAAATAATTTTGATATTTTACTTGCCGGCGGTCAAGATCATTTGAAGGGAAAAATATTTAGAGTAGGACACTTAGGTTACGTAAACGATAGAGATATCATTACAGTAGTTTCCGCTATAAGTAATACACTTCTTGACTTAGGTAAAGTTACACCCCAGCAAGCTGGCGAAGCATTAGTTGTGGCATCTAAACATCTCTAGGGGGAATTAAGTTAAGTGCCTGGCTCTTCAACATTTCCGCCTAATTCAACAATCTTTTTTCGAAGAACAATTGATTTTTTTTCGTCACCCTTGGTTTGAGCAATTGCAAGAGCAAATTCTAACTTTTCGAGCTGGTGACCACCCTCAAAAAAAGATAATTTTTTCTTTATACGGTTTTTATTATCTTTGTATGAAATTTGTGAAGTCATAAAATTCATCCTTTATATAAATATTATGCCAGCAAAAGAGGACATTATGAGAGCAAACCAAAAATATTATTTGACTATAAACTTAAATAAAAAAAATTTTTTCTAATATTAAATATATATCTTTCAAATTTATGCCTAACATAAATTTAATCTATTACCTAATTGCAGGTAGTATTTTTGGAGCTTTAGCTCTAAAAACAGGTATTCCTGCAGCTCCTTTAGCAGGAGCTTTAATAGGGGCAAGCATAATTAGCATAAGTGGCAAAGTCGACATAGCAGAGTGGCCAATAGGGACAAGAACAATCTTAGAAATTGGAATTGGAACAGTCATTGGTACGTCATTAACAAAAAACTCATTAGTTGATATTCAAAACTTATGGAGACCAGCTATATTAATAACTTTTACTTTAGTTATTACTGGATTAGCAATTGGATTATGGACAAGCAGATTACTAAATTTAGACGTAATAACGACAATTCTAGGTGCTGCGCCAGGGGGAATTAGCGGAATGAGTCTTGTAGGTTCTGAATACGGGGTAGGAGCTGCGGTAGCAACTCTACACGCAGTAAGATTGATTACTGTGCTTCTAATTCTTCCATTAGTTGTGAAATGCTTGAATATGTTTGGAGTAATTAAATCGTAAATTTCTATAGACATATTTACAAAAAAAGATATTTTTAGATAGAGGAAATTTTTGATGCCAACATTTAAACCAAAAAAACTAATATCAACCTTAGGATTGATAATTCCTTTAGTCTGTACTACAAAAGTTGATGCAGGATCCTTTGGGGCAGAAATTTTCTGTACCATGAGAGATGGAGGAAATGACCATGAAAGTAGTTGGGATGCAGCATATACTTACATAAAAAAACAAAAAGGAGGGATTTTCAAAGTCTCACCTAAACAAGCAGCAGCGCAAATTACTGAATCAGTTATTAGAGATAGAGAGACCTTCAGCTATTGTGTAAAGTACCTCGATAAACTTCATCCAAACAGAAAACTAATACGAGATTTAGAAAATGAAGAAAAAAGAAAGGAAAAAGAAGCAAAAGATAGAGAAAATAAAAAAATAAAATTAGAAAGAGAATTGGAAGAAACTAATAAAGAAATTTCTGAAGAATTTAGTGATGAAACATTTGATAGATATAGTTATTAATCAAGTTTAGAAAGATGATAATTTTTTCCAAATTGACTAAATACTATTTTGTATCTAAACACACTAAAAAATATTTTTACTAGAAAATTTAGCCAAAAAAGCTTGAATAATTATTGACTTTTAACATATTCAAGCCATGATTTATTTAACTAAATATTCTGAATGCATATTAATGATGCGGTTTTTCTTGAGGATTTATGTCCTAAGTTCAGATTTAGACAATGGCGAAAATCTATTCATAAGTTTACAGGAAAAAGTTGTATATATTGCGGAAAACCATCTGAATCCATCGACCATGTAGTACCACGATGCCAAGGCGGTTTAAGTACAACAGAAAACTGCGTCCCTGCATGTCTTTCCTGTAATGGGGATAAATCAAATGAAAATGCTTTGTATTGGTATAGAAGGCAAAAATTTTATGATCCTCGAAGAGCAATGGCTATAAGAGCTTGGTTAGAGGGAGATTTAAGATTAGCTATTAGATTACTGCAATGGGCTAATCCTAACTTTAAGATAAAAAATAAAAATTACGAAACAGATGAATCAGAATATAAAGCAGCTTGACTACCAAACATTACAAATTTTTCTAGAGTTATAACTCTCACATATATTTTCCAATTCTTTTGGGGATTCTGGGAATATTAAAATTGTCGAAAATGCAATAAGAAAGACAAATAATTTTTGGTAGAATTTAAAATTAACAAAACTTACATCTTCCTCTAAAAAACGGGGATAACTTTTACTAACACAGAAAGTTTTTGATTTTAAATCGGGCTTAAGAGCTGTCTTCATCATCAATTAATACATATGTACTACTTTAACCCAGCATGAAGAAACCTGCAAGTTTACTAGGAAAAAAAAATAAATTTTTAGTCTTGGGATGTGGTTTCAGCGGTAGTTTTTTTGCAAAAACTATTAAAAAATTTGGTTGCACTGTTTTAACAAGCTCAAGATCTACAAGCAAAGATCCAAATAGTTTTGTTTTCAACAGTGAAAACGGAATTGTTCCAGATGCAAAAATTTTTGATGGAGTAACCCATATACTTAGTTGCATACCTCCTGACAAAAATGGTAATGATCCTGTATTAGAAAGCATTCAAAGTAAACTACAAGATTTACCCCTTGAATGGATTGGATATTTATCTACCACAGGAGTATATGGGAATACAAAAGGTGATTGGGTTTCTGAAATAGATCAGCCTAATCCTTTCCAAAAAAGAAGCCATAACAGATTAAATTGCGAAAAAAAATGGATTGAATCTGGTTTACCCGTACAAATTTTTAGGTTACCTGGTATTTATGGACCTGGAAGATCTACTTTTGAGGCAATAAAAAATAAAAAAATTCGTGTTATTTCTAAAAAAAATCAGGTATTTTCAAGGGTTCATGTTGCTGATATTACAAATGCAATTATCTATCTATTACAAAATAAAAATTCTATAAAATTTTACCAAATTATTAATATTGCAGATGATGAACCCTGTTCTCAAATTGAAGTTATGCAGTATTGCTATGATTTAATTGGTTTAAAAATGCCAAAGCCAATTTTATTTGAGGATGTAAAAGAGGAATTATCACCTATCGCTCAATCTTTTTGGATGGAAAATAGAAGAATTTCGAATAAACTTTTATGCAAAACACTTGGATATAAACTAATTTATAAAAACTATAAAATAGGTTTAAAAAATTGCTATTCAAATAGTTAAAAAATAAAATTAAAAACTTTTTATGAACTTTCAGAATATAAACAGTAAATTTAAGGTGGTAATAAGCATTGGAGATGAGTCAGGTATTGGTCCCGAAATAATCTTAAAAGCACTTTGTTCTAATGAGATACCAAAAAATATTGACTTTATATTAGTTGGATCAAGAAAAAATCTACAAAATACTTATGAATACCTTAGCTCCTTAGGATTAGAAAACCTTGCAAATCCAAAAAATTTAAAAATACATGATCTCGAAATTTCTTCATCAGATAATGACACTCAATCAAATTACGGTAATTCAAGTTTCCAATATTTAAAAAAAGCAATAGAAATAGTAAAACAATATCCTAATTCAGCACTTGTAACTGGACCAATTTGCAAGAAATCATGGTCTCTAGCAGGTCATTACTTCTCTGGCCAAACTGAAGTACTAGCAAAATCATGTGGCGTAAAAAACTTTGGAATGTTATTCACGGCAAAATCACCAATTACAGGTTGGAGATTTAATACTTTACTTGCCACAAGCCACATAGCCCTTTGCGAAGTTCCAAAGAAATTAACTGCAGAATTAATTCACTCTAAATTGGATCTTTTCAGAGATTTTTGTAATACTTATACTCATAAACCTACTTTAAAAGTAGCGGGATTAAACCCTCATGCCGGCGAAGAGGGTATTTTAGGTCATGAAGAAAAAGATTGGCTCAATGATGCATTAATTACATGGAATGAGAAGAATAAAGGTATTAAATTAGAAGGTCCTTTATCACCAGATAGTTGCTGGAATTCTTCAGTAAAAGCTTGGAGTAACAAAAATGCTGAAAAGCATGATGGCATTCTTGCTATGTATCATGATCAAGGTTTAATACCAATGAAAGTTATAGCTCTTAATTACTCAGTCAATACCACAATCGGTTTACCTTTTATCAGAACATCTCCTGATCATGGAACGGGATTTGATATTGCTGGCAAAGGAATTGCTCAATCTCAAAGCATGATTGAGGCTATAAAGGCTGCAATAGAAATGACCAACAATTCAAGACTGCTTAACACGCATTAAAACTTGACCAAATTCAACTGGTGTCCCATTTTCTACGAGAATCTCTACAATTTCAGCATTAAATTCAGATTCAATTTCATTCATTAACTTCATTGCTTCCAAAATACAAATAGTTTGACCAACCTTTACGTTATTCCCTACTTCGACGAATGGCTCCTCACCAGGCGCTGCAGCCCTATAAAAAGTCCCAACCATAGGAGAAGTAATTTCAATAAGGTCAGAGCGCCCAGGAGGGGCTACTTGGGGAGCTTCAAGCTCACTAACTAATGGAACATTATCATTAATAGATTGTTGGTTAGCAATTGTTTGCCTGTCAATTGAAGTATTAGAAACTAAATTATTAGAAGCTTGATTTTGATCAAATAAATTTCTTTTTATTTCAAGTTTAAAATCTTCTCCCTCTAGTGAGAATTCTTGAATATCGCTTTTAGAGATTTTCTCGATTAAGCGATTTAAATCTTCATGATCTAATTTCATAGCAATTAATTTTCACGTCCAAGATAACTGTCATTTCGAGTATCAACTTTAATTATTTCACCCTCTGAAATAAATAAAGGAACCATAACTTGAGCACCTGTCTCTAGAATAGCTGGTTTCGTGCCCCCACTAGCAGTATCACCTTTAACTCCAGGATCAGTTTCAGTAACTTTCAAACTAATAGATATTGGAAGTTCAACTTCTAAAACTTTACCATTATGAAAAATTACATTAACCTCCATTCCCTCTTTCAGATACTTTGCACCTTTACCGATTTGTTCAGAGGTTAGTCTTGTCTCTTCAAAACTTGTCATGTCCATAAAAACATAATCACCAGACTCCACATAAGTATGCTGCAGGTTAGACTTCTCAAGGATAGCCTGCTGTACTGATTCTCCGGCTCGAAAAGTTTTTTCAACCACGTTGCCGCTTTGAACTGATTTTAATTTTGTTCGCACAAAAGCAGAACCCTTGCCAGGCTTGACATGTAGAAATTCTACAACACGCCAAACTTGTCCATCCAATTCGATGGTAGTACCTGTGCGAAAATCGTTACTGGAAATCATTCCTGTATTACATCCCCAAGGATCATAAACCTGCAAGAGTGCTATGCAAAAATTCTTATCAAATCAGAACAAACTTTTCTTAATTCTATCGATTGTAATTTTACAGATTTTTCTCTTAAAACCGATTCAAGTACTAGCTGATTTACCTACTGGAAATGCAGTAAAAGACCCTAGTGCAATCCTCAGAAACGCCCTCCCTATCAAGCAAGTTGAGTTACGAGAACTTCAACACAAATTGGAAGAAACTAGTGACCTTGTTAGAGGAGGAAGATGGCCCGCTCTTTCGAAAACTGTTACAAAATGTCAATCTTTACTAAAAAAGTATCAGATTAAAATTATTCAAGAATTACCAAACGATAAAAAGAAAATTGCCGAAAAAACATTTTTAGATCTCAAAAAAAATTTTGATAGCCTTCAAGATTACTCTAAATCAAAGGATAAGTACTCATTTATAGCGACCCGAAGAGATGCTTTAGATAAAATAGGTGGATTAGAAGAATATTTTCTACCAAATGAATTTCCATACTCTATTCCACAGGAATTTGATAATTTACCACGATTACTAGGCAGAGCAAAAGTCAATATAAAAACCTCCAAAGGAGATATGCAAGCAATTGTGGATGGATTCAACGCCCCACTTACAGCAGGAGCATTTATTGATTTGTCTTCAAAAAACTTCTACAAAGATTTGCCTATTAACAGAGCAGAAGAATTTTTTGTACTGCAAACAGGTGATCCAATTGGCGAAGGTATTGGTTACATAGATCCTGAAACAAACGAAGAACGTCACGTTCCCTTAGAAATTAGAATTCCTGATGAAAAAGATACTTTTTATAATCAAACTTTTGAAGATTTAGGTCTTTACACAGAGACGCCAACATTACCTTTTGCAACACTTGGAACTCTAGGATGGTCCCATTCAAACACCGCAGTTGATGATGGATCATCGCAATTTTTCTTCTTTTTATATGAAGCAGAATTAAATCCAGCAGGTCGCAATTTAATTGACGGGAGGAATGCTGCCTTTGGTTATGTCGTAGATGGATTTGATGTATTAGAAGAGCTTACTAAAGATGACACAATTATTTCAATTGATGTTTTAGAAGGAATTAAAAACCTCAAATTAAATGCATAAAGAAATATTAGAAGATATAGGGGAAAAAGAATTAATAAATAGGCTAGGAAAATTTATGCCTAAAAACCAAATTTCAGATGATTGCGCTTTAATCAAAACTAAAAATGAAAATTTACTTATCAATACTGATTCTTTGGTGGAAAATGTTCATTTCGATGACATTACTATTTGTCCTGTAGACCTTGGGTGGAAAGCAGTTGTTAGTAACATCTCTGACTTATTATCCAGTGGAAGCAAGAAAACTATAGGCATTACAATAAGCCTAGTTCTACCTGCTAAAACTGAGTGGATTTGGGTTGAGGAGTTATATAGAGGAATAAATAAAGCTTTAAAAGAATATGGCGGCATAATTCTTGGAGGAGATTGCTCAAAAGGGAATCAAAAAGCCATATCAATTACTGCCTTTGGTATTCAAGGTGAACTTGAATTGCGGAGAAACGCATGTAAACCAGGAGATGTCATCTTAACTACAGGAATTCATGGTCTTAGTAAACTTGGATTTTTAATTAAAAATAAAATTAATTTAGATAATGATATTGCTCTTAATAAAAGATTAATCAGTAAATCCATTGAACATTTTTGTCACCCTAAAATTTACCCAAATTTTCTTAAAAATCTTATAAAAACTCGCCCCAATAAAAAAATCAAGAGAATAGGATGTACCGATAGCAGTGATGGTCTATTTCAAGCTTTACAAGATTTAGCAAGTGCTAGCAAATGCAAAGCAATTATCAATTATGAAAAAATACCCAAAGATAAGGATTGGCCAAGAGGAGATAAATGGGACGAATATTATTTTTTTGGAGGTGAAGATTACGAGTTAGTTTTCTCGTTGCCAAAAAAGTGGGCAAAGAATTTATCTAAACTTGATAAAGATGTTAACGAGATTGGTTTTTTTTCTGATGGTGAACCATCAATAGAATTTAAAGATAGTAACAGAAACAAATTATTAAAAAACACACCTTTCAAGCACTTTTAATTATTCCCAATTTTTTGCGACAATCTCAGCTAAATCTACAACTCTTTGGCTATAACCCCACTCATTGTCATACCATGCAAGCACCTTTACAAGGTTATCTCCGATACACATAGTAAGGTCACTATCTACAATTGATGATTCATTGGTACCTGCATAATCGCTTGAGACTAATGGTTCATCTCCATACTTAATAATGCCCTTCATTGAGCTTAGAGATGCTTCCTTGAGAGCATTATTGACTTCTTCAGCTGTAACAGATTTAGAAGATTCAAAAACAAAATCTACTGCTGAAACGTTAGGAGTTGGAACTCTCATTGCAATTCCTGTTAATTTACCTTTCATTTCTGGGTATACCAGAGCTACTGCTTTTGCAGCTCCTGTAGAAGTAGGAACGATGTTTGTAGCAGCGGCTCTAGCCCTTCTTAGATCTCTATGACTATTATCTAAAATTCTTTGATCACCTGTATAACTATGAATTGTAGTCATCAAACCTTTGTTAATCCCAAAAGTTTGGTCTAAAACTTTAACTACTGGAGCTAAACAGTTCGTAGTACAACTAGCATTACTCAAAATATCATAATCTTTATGTTTGTATGTATCAGCATTGACTCCAACTACATAAGTACCAACGCCATCACCTTTACCAGGAGCAGTTAAGATGACTTTTTTAGCTCCTACCTCTAAGTGCTTACTTGCACCTACGTCTGTATTAAATACTCCAGTGGATTCAATAACCAAATCTACACCCCAGTCTTTCCAAGGGAGATTCATTGGGTTTCTATCAGAGAAACACTTAATTGTCTTGTTATTAATTACAAAAGTATCATCAGTATATTGAATATCAACACCATCAAGTTGACCAAGAACCGAGTCATACTTTAATAGATGAGCATTTGTCTTTGGATCTGAGGTAACATTAATTCCAACTACTTCAATATTGGTGTAAGCCCCTCTACTAAGCCAACAACGCATAAAGTTTCGACCAATTCTGCCAAAGCCGTTAATTGCAACACGCAAAGTCATAACTAATAATTTCTAAATGATTAACCTAAGTTGCTGATCATACTGAATTTTGTGCAATAACGTAAGTTTTTTTTGATTTATTAAGCAAATAAGTCTAGTTTTGTATTAATTCAAGAAAAAATAGCAATTTTTTTTAAGAAAAAATAGCAAAATTTTACTTAGAAGTTATTTTTATTTAAGTAAAAGATAAACATTGGATAAAAAATTACTGTTGAAAAGTCATTTTCATTTTATTGGGATTGGAGGTATTGGGATGTCAGCATTAGCAATAGGTTTACTTAAAAAAGGTTGTTCAGTTTCAGGATCTGATTTAGTTAAAAACGATGAAACTAAAAAACTGGAGAAATTAGGTGCAGTAATCTTTTCTTCTCAAATTCGAAAAAATATTGAATTTGTCATTTCAAAATTTACCAGCAAATTAATTTATTTTGTTGTAAGCTCCGCGATTAAGCCAGAAAATGAAGAATTTTTGTACTGCAGAGAAAAAAATTTATCAATAAAACATCGTTCAGAGATACTTGCAATGCTAATGCGCACTTACACTTCATTGGCGGTAGCCGGCAGCCACGGAAAAACATCAACCAGTACATTTCTATCTACAATACTTGAGTTATGTACACGTAATTCTTCGTCAATAACTGGAGGAATAATTCCTATTTACGACTCTAATTGTCATTTAGAAAATACAAAATACCTAGTAGCTGAAGTTGATGAATCTGATGGAACAATTAACAAATATAAGTCTGATATCGGAATAATAAATAACATTGATTTTGATCATTGCGATCACTTTTCTAATTTAAGTGAAGTCATATCTTCTTTTAAAAGTTTTGCTAGAAACTCTAAAAAATTACTAATTAATTTTGATTGTGAAAACTCAAGAAATAATTTTAATTCTGATTGTAATTGGTCAAACAAAAAAGCTAAAAACGTTAATTTTGCAATAATTCCCACTGAAATTAATTCAAAGTATACGATTGGAAATTATTATGAAAATGAAAAATTTATTTGTAATTTAAATATTCCAATTCCAGGATTACACAACCTATCAAATATCACCGCAGCAATAGCAGCTTCAAGAATGATAGGAGTAGATTTTATAGAAATTAAGAAAAATATAAAATATCTTAAACTACCAAAAAAAAGATTTGAATTCAGAGGCCAAGTAGATGAAAGAAGCGTATATGATGATTATGCACATCACCCAAACGAAATAAAAGAGACGATTAAATTAGGAAGATTATTGGTTCAGCAAAAACATAATAATGAATGTCAAAAAAGTAGATTAATAGCTATATTTCAACCTCATAGATACTCTCGAGTAAAGCAATTTACGAAAGAATTTGCTGAAGAATTATCAAAAGCAGATGTTATTTATGTAACCAGTATTTATGGAGCAGGAGAAGGAAACGAGGATAAAATTACTTCTAAAATTATCACTGATCTGATTTATAAAAAAAATAAAAATGTTAGTTATATAAATAATTATTATGAAGTTACAAAGAATTTTTACAAATTAACCCAAAAAGGAGATTTAATTTTGAATATGGGAGCTGGTAATTGTCATAATTTATGGTCAATTTTAAATAAAAAATAATTAAAATAAATAACTTATTTATGAATAAAAAAATTTTTTCTGAAAACTGTAATTTAAGTAGTTATACAACTATAAAAGTGGGAGGAGTAGCTGAATATTTTGCTGAGCCAAGAAACGTTGAAGAACTTTCATATCTAATAAAATGGGCAAATTTAAATAAACAAAGATGTCAAATAATTGGCGCAGGTTCAAATCTTTTAATAAATAATATTTTCATAAAAGGCTTAGTTGTTTGTACAAAAAAATTGAAATCTCTAAAGATAGAGCCATATTCAGGAATTGTTGAAGCGGAAGCAGGTGTAATGCTCCCAACATTATCTAATTGTCTTGCTAAAAATGGATTACAAGGAGGGGAATGGGCTGTTGGAATTCCCGGAACATTAGGAGGAGCAATTTATATGAATGCTGGCACAGGTAATTTATCGCTAGCAAAAAATCTTATTTCCGTAAAAGTTATTAATAATAAAACTCATGAAAAACTTGAAATTGAAAAAAAAGATATCAATTTTGAGTATAGATTTAGCTCTTTTCAAAGAAACGAATTAACAATTATTAGTGCAAGATTATATTTTGAACCTAATGGAAATCTAGAAAAATTAATTCAAACAACCAAAAATAACCTTAAATTAAAAACAGAAACACAACCATATCATCAACCAAGTTTTGGTAGTGTTTTTAAAAATCCTGAAAATATTTATGCAGCAAAATTAATTGATGATATGGGTTTAAAGGGATTTAAAATTGGCGGTGCTGAAATTTCTACAATGCATTCAAATTTTATAATTAACACTTCATCAGCAAATTCAAAAGATATTTATGAATTAATAACAGTAATTCAACAAAAAGTACTACAAAACAAAGGGATTTATTTGCAACCGGAAGTAAGAATGATTGGTTTTGACTATCCTAACTAAAGAAACGTTTTTACAAAATGGCGGGTTTTGGACTTCCTAACTTTGGACAACTTACAGAAGCTTTTAAAAAAGCTAAACAAATTCAGCAAGATGCTCAAAAATTACAAGATGAACTTGAAAATATGGAAATTGAAGGCAAAAGTGATGATGAGATGATAAAAGTTTGGATAAGTGGAAACCAACTTCCTTTAAAGGTAGAAGTAGAAGAAAATATCTTAAATTCAAATAAAGAACAAATAGAGCAAAATATTTTACAAGCTTTTCAAAAAGCTCATGAATTATCAACTACAACTATGAAAGAAAGGATGAATGATTTGACTGGTGGATTAAATCTTAATCTTCCTGGTTTTGATAATAGTGACTCTTAGAAGAATCAATCATTTCTTTATAAAAAGAATATCTTTCGAAGGATTTATTTAAATTACATCCCTCATCGTTTAAATGTAAGCAGTTACGAAATTTACACTTGATTCCTTCTTCGATTACCTGTTTATATATTTCTGAATAAAGATTTGGTAACAACTTAATATCAACCTCTAAAGGTTGCATATTAAAACCAGGAGTATCCACAATGTAACTTTGATTCGACATAGAAAATAACTCAACATTTCGAGTAGTATTTTTTCCTCTCTTAATTTTATTAGAAACTGGAGAAGTACTATTTTGAAGACCTGGAATAATCATATTTAGCAAAGTAGTTTTGCCAACTCCCGATGGACCCATAAAAATTGAACATTCTTTTTGCTTTAACTCGGCTAATAAATTTTTAAAACAATCAGATTTCTTTACATTTAAAGTAATTACTTGGTATCCCCATTTCTCAAATTTATCAAGTAAATATAATCTCCTTTTATCAGAAATTAAATCACACTTTGTCAAAACTAATGAGACTTCAACTCCCATTGATTCTGCTGATATCAAAAACCTATTAACTTGAGATAAATTTAACTCTGGTTCTTCAACGGAAAAAGTAACGTATATGTTAGAAATATTTGCAACTGCGGGTCTAACTAAAAGATTTTTTCTTTTTTTTAGTCTTGTTATTACTGCGCGTTTACTTTTAAAGTCAATTTTTTCAATCGCTACTTCGTCTCCAACATAAATTAATTGATCCTTGAAATTTATTGACTTCTTAACCTTACATAAAAATTTCTCGCTATTTCCAGAGTTTTCTTGACTTTTTAAATCAACTAAAAAGAAATCATTAAATTTTTTCGTAACTAAACCTAAATGTTTACTATTAATTTTCATTCAAGATTTTTATTTTTATAAATTTTTCATTTTCTCTGATTTGTTTAAAGAAACATCCCATCTCTTTTAAATTACTTAATACCATTTCTTCTGGTTCACCTTTATCTAGTTCAACAATAAGTTGTTCATTTTTAGATAACTTCTCCAAAGCCAATTTAATTTTGACGACATTTAAAGGACATGGAACAGATTTAAGATCCAAATGCTTTAAGGAAGTCATTAAGATTCTTTACCAAATAATTTACTAAAAAGTCCACTACTGGAATTGATATTTTTATCTGAATATTGAGAAGCTAAACCCTCTAAAAGCTCTCGTTCTGCATCGGTTATACGAGTTGGTAATTTTACTTTTACTAAGACTTCATGATTTCCTCTCGCTACCGGATTACCAAGTCTAGGTACCCCTTTGTTCTCAAGTGAAAGAGTTGTATTTGGCTGCGTACCACTTGGAATTTTTAAATTAACATCTCCATCAACTGTATTGATTTTTACAGTGTCACCTAAAATAGCCTGTAAATAACTCACTGCTATTTCTGAAGATATAGTTACGCCATCTCTTTTAAGTTTTGAATCATTCTTAACTTTTATAAAAACATAAAGATCTCCTGGTGGACCCCCTTTCAAACCAACATTTCCCTCGCCAGAAACTCTTAATTTAGTGCCAGTATCAACTCCTGCAGGAATATTAATTCTTAATTTTTTTCTGACTTGCTTTACGCCATTACCGCCGCAAGTTAAACATGGATCTGCAATTATCTGGCCAGCCCCATTACATGAAGGACATTCAGCTACTTGTGTGAAATTACCAAAAGGTGTTCTTGTAGCTCTTCTAACTTGTCCACTTCCGCCACATGTTGAACAAGTTTTGGGGCCGGTTCCTAGTTTTGCACCTGTTCCCCTACAGACTTCACATGTCTCCAAATGAGGAATTTTAATTTCTCTTTGTTGGCCAAAAATTGCATCTTTAAAGTCAATATTAAGGTCATACCTTAGATCATCTCCTTGTTGAGGACCTCTTCTTTGTGTTCTTCCTCCTTGTGGATTTTGCCCCCCAAAGCCATTAAAAAAAGTTTCAAATAAATCTGCAAAGCCACCCATATCTCCCATATCAGGCATTCCAGCTGCACCTCCAAGGCCAGCTTCTCCAAATTGGTCATATCTTGCTCTAGTTTCAGGATCAGCTAATGCTTCGTAAGCCTTCCCAATTTCTTTAAATTTATCTTCCGCACCAGGTTCTTTATTAACGTCAGGATGGTATTGTCTTGCTAATTTTCTATAAGCCTTTTTTAAGGTATCTGCATCAGCATCTCTTGAAACTCCAAGTATTTGGTAAAAATCAGCCATTAGATAATGCTCAAATAAGAATTTGGAATTTATACATCTTCAGAAGTATTTGCCTCTGAATTAACATCCCCTTCAACTGTATCCTTTTCTACTTCCTGTTGTGAATTTTGTTTACCAGGTCCACTAGAAACCTTAACCAATGCATGTCTCAAAACCTTACCGTCTAGATGATAGCCTCGCTGCAATTCTTCAAGAATAAAATCCTCTTCTAACTCTTCACTAGGTTCTCTTAATACAGCTTCATGCAAGTTTGGATCAAATTGCTGACCAACAACTCTCATGGGTGACACTCCCTGTTGTTTTAAAACTTCTACTAGTTGTTTATACAATCCTTGATAACTTCTATGAAGAGCTTGAGCTTCTTCACTTTCTGGTTTAAGTTGTTGTCTTGCTCTTTCAAAATTATCAACAATAGGCAGTATGGCAGTTAAAGTCTTGGAAACAAGTTGGATTTTTAAATCGTCCTGATCCCTAGACTGCCTTTTTCTGAAATTATCAAAATCTGCTGAAATCCTTACATATTGATTTTTTAATGTTTCATGCTCTTTTTCTAATTGTTCTAATCTTGCATCATTATTTGAAATAGTATTTTTTAATTCTTCAGTATTTATTTCTTCTTTTTCTTGAGAAGATAATTCATCATTTTCGGTTGTTGAATTTTGGGTAAATGATGTATCTCCAGGAGCATTATCCAAGCTAGAATCATCATTCTCTTTATTATCAATATTGTCTGATTGATTTTCAATCATTTTTCTAAAATTTAATAAAACTATTGTCCAATAAAGTGATGCACAAAACAAGTTGCGGAAGGCCGCACAAATATTTAGTCAGGAACAAACCTTAAAGCTAATCCATTATTACAGTATCTTTTGCCAGTAGGAAGTGGCCCATCATTGAAGACATGTCCCTGATGACCTCCACATCTAGAGCAATGATATTCGGTTCTAGGAACAATTAACTTAAAATCAACTTTTGTTTCTACTGATCCTTGAATTGAATCCCAAAAACTTGGCCATCCTGTACCACTATCAAATTTTTTATCTGAGGAAAAGAGCGGCAAATCACATGCTGCACAGTGAAAAATCCCTTTCCTCTTCTCATTATTTAATTGGCTGCTAAAAGCTCTTTCAGTCCCTTCCTCCCTCAAAATATAATATGATTCTGGACTAAGCCTAGCCTTCCATTCATCTTTTGATAAATTCCACTCTTCTTTAGAAGGTAGTGAAGATGCTAATACTTGCATGGGGTTAAAGATTATTTTTAAGATTGACATAGTAGGAATTAGAATAAAAGTTCTTCTTGATAAAAATTGATTCATATATTTAAATCACAAAAAGTAATGAATTTCATTAAGCCTAATTCTATTAAAAATATTCATAAATTAAGTATTGCTCCAATGATGGATTGTACTGATAAGCATTTCAGAATGATAATGAGAAAAATAAGTTCTAAAGCTCTATTGTATACGGAAATGATTGTGGCCCAGAGTTTAGTTTTTACGAATAAAAAAGAAAATTTTCTAAATTTTAATGATGAAGAACACCCGATATCGATTCAGTTTGGAGGAGACGATCCTGAAATCCTTAAAGAGGCAGCACAAATGGCACAGGATTGGGGTTATGACGAAATAAACTTTAATGTTGGTTGTCCTAGTCCAAGGGTCTGTTCTGGAAATTTTGGCGCTTCACTTATGAAAGAACCTGAAAAAGCAGCAAAATGTATAGAATCCTTAAAAAATAATTGCAACTTACCGGTTACGATCAAACACAGAATCGGTGTAGATAATGATGATAGTTTCGTTAGCTTGAATAATTTCGTAAGAATTATCGCAAATGCTGGTGCAGACAGATTTACAGTTCACGCAAGGAAAGCCATATTAAAAGGTCTAAATCCAAAACAAAATAGGACCATACCACCACTAAATTATGAGGTAGTAAAAAAATTGAAAAAATTAAATCCAGAATTATTAATAGAAATCAATGGAGGTTTAACAAATATCGATGAATCACTAAAAGCCTTGAGTGATTTTGATGGGGTCATGATTGGACGGTCAATTTATAAACATCCCTTAAGATGGTCTGAAATTGATCAAAAGATTTATGGAATTAATAAAAAACCCAAATCTGCCTCAAAAATTATAACCTCCTTAATTCCATACATAGAAGCACATTTAAGTAATGGAGGAAAATCTTGGGATATTTGTAAACATCTTATAAATTTAGTTGAAGGTATACCAAAAGCTAAAATTTGGAGAAATCAAATTTCAAATAAATCTATAAAAAATGAATTAAATATTGAATATTTATTTAAATTAACGACAGCACTTAAAGAAATGGGTTATTAATTTGTCTCGTTTGAAGCATTGCTCTCATTGGACACTCCCCTTTTTCTCCTGCTCCTACCATTTTCATATTCAGAGTTATCAGAAGAATTTCCATAGCTTCTGTCTTCCCAACCGTCTGCTCCAGAAGATTTATTAGCGTTAGAGCCATTGTTGCCGCCGCCGTAGCCGCCACCATAGCCACCATTGTTGCCACCTCTTCCTCCTCTACGAGATCCACCAGAACCTCTAGGCTCAGCTTTATTAATTCTTAATGGTCTACCCATAAGTTCCGTGCCTTGCAAACCATCAATAGCTTTTGACTCAATCGCTTCATCTGCCATTTCAATAAATGCAAATCCTCTTTTCCTACCAGTATCCCGCTCTAAGGGAAGAGAGCAATTTAAAACCTCACCAAAAGGGGCAAACAACTGTGTAACATCTTCACGCTCTGCGCGGAACGGCAAATTGCCAACAAAAATACTCACTTTAAACTCAACAAAAAATTTACCTTATAAAAAAACTACACTGAGTAGTCTCATAATATTGCTTTATTATTCTACTTCAAAGCATACCCTTGTTGTAGAAATATAATTGAGATTCAAATTAACAATCTTTTTTGCCAATTATTTATCTCTTTTTCTACTTGAACAAAACTGGTACCACCTTCGCTATTTCTTGATTTAACGACATTAAAAGGCTTAAGATCCGCAAAAACATCATCATCAAATTCTGGATGAAATTTTTTAAATTCTTCAATTTTGAGATTTTTAAATAACATTTTTCTCTCCAAGCAATATTTGACCATTTGACCAACAACTTGATAGGCGGTTCTAAAAGGAACATCTTTATTAACTAAGTAGTCTGCCAAATCAGTAGCATTTGAAAAGTCGTTCTCTACTGAATCAGATAGATTTTTAATATTAAATTCAATGCCCTCATTAATTAAAATAGTCATTGCTTTAGTACAAGAAGATATTGTTTCTGCAGTATCAAATATTGGCTCTTTATCCTCTTGAAAATCCTTATTATAAGAGAGTGGTACTCCTTTGACCATGGTTAACAATGCCTGGAGATGTCCATACACTCTTCCTGTCTTACCCCTGATCAATTCTGGTACGTCAGGATTTTTTTTCTGAGGCATTAAGCTACTTCCTGTTGCACATTTATCTGTTAATTTCGCAAAAGAAAATTCATCAGTTACCCATAAAATTATTTCTTCTGAAATTTTACTTAAATGAGACATCAATATAGCAGATGCAGAAACAAACTCTATACAAAAATCTCTATCACTTACTGCATCAATACTGTTTTTATAAATCTTTTTAAAACCCAATTCTGCAGCTGTAAAGTGCCTATCTATTTTTATTTTTGTTCCAGCTAATGCTGCAGCTCCTAACGGAGAAATATTAACTCTTGAGCGAACTTCCTTATACCTTTCACGGTCTCTTTGGAGCATTTCTATATAAGCCAATAAATGATGAGACAAAGATAATGGTTGAGCTCTTTGCATGTGGGTATATCCAGGAATTAAGGTAAAAATATTGGATTTAGCAAGATTTAAGAAGGATTTTTGCAAATCAGTTATTAAAATTTCAATATTGTCAATCTCTTTTCTTAGCCACAATCTTATATCTGTACCAACTTGATCATTTCTACTTCTACCTGTATGTAATTTTTTTCCAGTTTCACCAATTAAACTTATCAGCTTTTCTTCTATGCAATAGTGAATATCTTCTGAAGGTGGACTAGGAGAAAATTTACCCTCCAAATACTCAACTTTTATTAACTTTAAACCATTAATAATTTGCAAAGATTCAGAAGAAGATAGAACTTTTGTTTTGCCAAGCATTTTCGCATGAGCAATCGAGCAATCTAAATCTTCTAAAATAAGCTTTCTATCAAAACCAATAGAGGCATTAAACTTTTCAATAAAGGGGTCAAGTGCCTTATCAAACCTTTTACTCCAAACTTTTGCCATATTAATTAATTACTTTAAGTATCTCTAATAAAGCATTTTTTTATATAAGTGACAAAAAATATCTATTTCAATTGAAAAATAACCATTGAGGCATCATCTTCAAGATGTCTATTTTGACCTGTAAAATCGTCGAGCTTTTTAAATATTTTATTTAATATTTCTTGGGATGTATAAGACTGCTTGCACAATTTTGTAAGAGTATTAATTAATCTTTCCTCATCAAATCGTTGTCCTAAAGAATTAGAAGTATCAATTACTCCGTCTGTGTAATAAAGAACTAAATCATTTTGATTAAGCTTGATTTCACCACAATGATATTCAGCATCTTTTTGTAGTCCAAGTACAAATCCTTTTGCATCTAGTCTAATAATTTTCTGATCTGAACTTTTCCAAAGCAAAGGAGGATTATGTGCTGCATTTGCGAATCTCAATTTTCTAGTTCTAGGATCATAATCTGAGTAAAATAATGTCACAAATCTATGTGATTGATCTAAATCGTTTATTGCTAGTTGATTCAAATCATGCAAAATTCTATCTGGGGGAAGGCCTGTAAGAACCTCTGCACGAAGCATGCCTCTTAACATAGTCATTAAAAGACCGGCTGGAATCCCTTTACCCATGACATCACCTATTACAAAGGCCCATCTTGATTTTTCTTTCCTTTTTTCAGAAATATTAGTCTTTAAGCACATAAAATCATAGTAATCTCCACCGAGCTGAAGAGCTGGTCTACAATGTGCAGCTAGATCTATACCATGGATAATTGGACAATAATCCGGGAGTAATTGAGATTGAATTTCAGCACCAGTGGAAATTTCTCTGTCTACATTCTCATGCTTTTTCTTTGTTTTTATTAAGTAGTAATTTTCTAATCCAACAGCTAGACAATTTTCAATAAAATTAAAATTACTATCTTCAGTAATCGACTGTGTAGAAAAACTTTCGCTAAAAATATAAATAAATCCTCTACATTTGCCTCTGGATATTATTTTTTTTGATTCAATTTTATATTCTTTAAATTTATTTTTTAAAGCATTTTCAAAAGTAACAATTTCTTTTATTTTAAAATTTTTTGAAAATTGAAATTGATCCAAAAAACTATTAATCGCTTCTTGAATTGTTGAATATTCATAATTAATAGAAATTTTTATATTTTCATTCCATATCTCACCCTCATAATTTAAAGGAATAATTAAAATTATATTCTCACTAAAAATATGTTTAAGAATTAAGCAAACATAATCAAGTAATTTATTTATGTTGGTAAATGATTTTAAATAATATGCTAGAGACGATGCAATTTCAGCAAATTTATATTTATTTTTTAAGGTGAATTTAGGATCATTTTCTAAAAATTTTTGGACAACTTTATTCGAAAATATTTTTTCTTTTTGATTATTTGCCAAAACAAAACCAATAGATAAGTATGTTTTAACATTAAATTTAAGTTTTTAAAAAAAATTAATTAAATTTTTATTTATCTGCAAGCATAGCCTCTACAAATTCATAACTATTAAATGGTCTCAAATCTTTTATACCTTCTCCAGCTCCAATAAACCTTATGGGCAAATTTACTTCTTCAGATACTGCTAAAGAAACACCTCCTCTAGAAGTACCATCTAATTTAGTAATAATTGCTCCACTTAAATCTGCTGATTTAGCGAAACTTTTTGCTTGTTTTAAGCCATTTTGTCCCTGACTTGCATCTAAAACTAATAATGATTCAACAAGTGCATCTGGGACCTTTTTATCAATAATTTTTTTTATTTTTGTTAATTCATCCATCAAGTTATTTTTTGTTTGCAATCTACCAGCTGTATCAACAAGTAATAAATCAACATTTCTTTTTTTTGCAGAATTAATTGCATCAAAAACTACAGCAGCTGGATCAGCATTTTTTGATTGATTAGATATAACGTCAACATTACTTCTATCTCCCCACACTTTAAGTTGTTCTACTGCGGCCGCTCTAAAAGTATCAGCAGCAGCAATCAAAGTTTTATAATTACTTTTTGATGACAAATATGCTAGCTTCCCTAATGTAGTGGTTTTACCAACACCATTAACTCCCACTAATAACCAGACATTTAATTTACCTTTTTGGGGAACTAAAAGATCAGAACCCGAATTTTTTATTGGTTTATCGATAATTAATTTTAATTCCTCCTTCAAAAATTTTATTCCTGCTTCTCCGCCTACGACTTCCTCGTTTAATTTTGTTCTAAGAGAACTTATAACTTTATCGGTTGAATCAATCCCTACATCTGCTCTTATTAATAATGTCTCTAAATCATCAAGAGATTCGGGAGTAAGAGGATCATCTCCCAATTTATCCAATAATTCAGTAACAAATCCTTTTCGGGTTTCTTCTAATCCTCTCCGTAATTTAGTTAACCAATCAATTTCATCAATCGATATTTGATTTATTTTTTTTCCTTGAGCAGCTAATACCATTGCCGACCAAGTAAAATTATCATCAAATTCTC
>CACMTJ010000001.1 GCA_902616595.1 uncultured Prochlorococcus sp. | reverse complement strand
TATGAAGATATTGGACATGCAGAGAGGTTTATTGGAGTAGGTATAGGTTTCAAAGAAGTACATCTCAGGAATTTAACTTATTTTGCTCATTTAGATACAGTCGAAGAAGGTGCTCCGGATTTAGATGTAGGAGTGAAGATTTTTACTGGATTAAATGTTTCTCAAGATCTACCTATTCCGGTAGTAATAAGATTTGATTACTCTGGAAAAGTTCCCGGAGCAAAAGAGAGGGCAATAAATGATTGTGAAAGAGTTAATAATGCGATATCAATTAGATATAAAAATTTAGTTGATCAAGGTTTGTTACATACTTGCTCTACTATTAGAGATAGGGACAACATTCATTCCGCCCAAATTATTGGAATGTCTTTAGATAAAAAAACAGAGGAGGCTCACTAATTATGTTAATTTGCAAGGTTGTAAAACCACTTGTTTCTACCAATAGGATTCCTGGTTTTGAACATAAACATCTGCAGGTTGTATTAGATGGTTCTTCTAATAAAGTTGCAGTTGATGCTGTTGGCTGTAAGCCAGGAGATTGGGTTATTTGTGTTGGAAGTTCTGCTGCTAGGGAAGCAGCGGGAAGTAAATCTTATCCAAGCGATTTAACGATTGTTGGAATAATTGATCATTGGGATCCTGACAAGTCTTAAAAAGGAGGATGTAAATTGTGGAAATTATGAAGGTATTAGGAAGGATGGTATGCACTCAAAGAGTCGCTGGCTTAGGTCATATGAATTTACGAATTTTAGAAAATAATAAAGGAAAGAAATTAGTTGCTGTTGATCCTGTTGGAGCTAGAGAAGGTAACTGGGTTTTTACTTCTAGTGGCTCTGCCGCTAGATTTGCATGCCCTAATCCAGAAGTTCAAACCGATTTAACAATTGGCGGTATTATTGATTATTGGGAGAGTGACTAAAAATTTTATCTTCAAAAATTTATTGAGAAACTTTGTTGAGGGTATAGTGTAACTAGTCTTAAATAAAGAATGTAATGTGGAAAGAAAGAGAATCACCTTTAAGGATAGAAAAAAGATTTGAATTTGATCAATACTCAAAAATTAGTAAATTCATGGGGGAAATTGAGAAATTATGTAAAGAAAGGGATATCTATCCAAATATCAGCTTCGGTAAGAATTTTGTGAGTCTCTCAATATTTTTAGATAATAAAGAAATATCAGATAAGGAAAAAGAATTTTCAATGGAGATTGATAAATTTTATTTAGAGGATTAGTCCTTTTTAATAATTATTAGGCTTTGCAATATCTCTTTTGATTAAAGCCATTAAATATGTTGGGGCTTTATATCTACTTGGTAGACATCTATTTAAAGTCTCAAGATGACTCCAACATACTGTCTTTTCTATATCTTTAATTGAGTTTCCTTTTAAGATTAATAGTCTAAGAGCTTTGCAAAATAAAGGATAACCTGCTTCTAGTTCATCTATATTAAGCTTTGCTGCTGACATAGATCAAAGATGAATTATCAACTAATAATCTATACAACTATGGTGCACATTTGGTTCATATTTCAAATTTCTCAATAATTAGAAATTAATCTAGAAATGCGACGCAATCTATTTCAACTAAAACTCCTTTTGGAAGAGATGAAACTTCCACACAGGCCCTTGCTGGAGGATTCTCTATATTAAAAAAATCACTATATATTTTATTGACAATTTGAAAATTACTTAAGTCCGTTAAGTAAATAGTTGTTTTTATTACATCCTCTATTTTGGCTCCACCAGCTTTAAGAACTTCTGCAAGATTTTTTAAAACTTGAATAGTTTCCTTCTCTATATCACCCAAACATGTTATTTCATTTAAAGCTGGGTCTATAGCAATTTGACCAGAACAATAAATAAAATCCCCAGCTTTTATTGCTTGATTATAAGGTCCTACTGGATTTGGAGCATTTGATGTTTTAATTACTTGTTTGGGGGACATTTGTTTAAGAAGATACCTATATATTTAAACCCATAAATCTTTATTTGCTCTTAAAAAAGTAAATTCTTCTAAATTTTTTGCTCTTAAGAAAAGATTTATTTTCATCTCTTCATCAAGTAAAAATGGAATTGTCAATTTATTAAGTGAAAGTTTTTTTTCAACTTCCGAAAGTTTATTTTTTATGTATTGATCTTTAGGCTTGAGATTTAATGCCCACAATAGATTTGCCTTAGTATATTCATGCGCACAATATATGAGAGTATTTTTTGGTAAAGATTTGATTCTTTCTAGTGAAGAATACATTTGTTGATAAGTTCCTTCAAAAATTCTTCCACAGCCTCCAGAGAACAATGTATCACCAATAAAAAGAACAGGATTTTTCCCATTCAAAAAGAAGGCAATATGTGAGCTCGTATGCCCTAATACTTCAATTATTTTTACTTCTTCACCTAAAATATTCAAAGTTTCTCCGTCTTCTACAGATACATTTTGCAAAGGTATTCGTTTTTTTTCTTTCGAGGAGGCAATCACCTTTACATTAGGCCATTTTTCAATAAGAGACTTCGTACCCCCAATATGGTCTGAATGATGATGAGTTTGCAAAATAGCTACTAAGTGAAGATTGTTTTCATTTATATATCTAATTACTGGTTCGTGAACAGATGGATCTACAACCACAACGGATTTATCTTTTACCCATAACCAAATGACGTTATCACTTAAAACCCTAAGTCCAATTATATTTAGAGCTTTATTTAATTCCATTGTTAACTTAGAATGAAGAATCTTTTGAAGAAATTAATCTATGTTTACTATAGCTTTACCAAAAGGAGCTCTGTTAAAAGATTCAATTTCAACTTTTAAAAAAGCTGGTTTAGATTTCTCTGATGCGTTGGACGAAAATAACAGATCATTAACCTTTGAATCAAGTTGTAAACGGGCAAAAGCACTACTTGTAAGGAATGGAGATGTTCCTGTTTATGTAAGTTATGGGCAGGCTGATTTGGGTATTGTTGGATTTGACGTTTTACGAGAATCTGAATTAAAAGTCGCAAAGTTATTAGATTTAGGATTTGGTGGTTGTCATATGTCGTTGGCGGTAAAGAAAAATAGCAATTATTCAAAACCAACTGATCTTCCAGCGAATTGTAAAGTAGCAAGTAAATTTACAAAAACAGCAAGATCTTATTTTGAAGAATTAAATATTCCTGTGGAAATAGTTCATCTAACAGGATCAGTCGAGCTTGGTCCTATTACAGGTATGGCAGAGGCAATAGTTGATTTGGTTGCAACCGGAAAGACTCTTAAAGAAAATGGTTTAATTAAAATAGATGATCTTTATTACTCGACTGCAAGACTAATTGGAAATCCATTATCTATGAGGTTAGATGGTAATTATCTCAGAGATACTATTTTATCAATAGAATCAACTAATGCTTTATAGAAGATTAGCTAAATGTTTTTTAAAGATTTTAGAAGGATTAAAAAGTTAGGTAAATATTTAACTAAAGATAAAAAAACAATCTATTTTATCTTGATAGTTTTGTTACCTGTTTCTTTTTCTGGAGCAATACAACCATTATTAGTTGGTCAAGCAATTACCATTCTTAAGAACGAAACTACAGATGTTTGGCTAAGTAAAACTTTCTTTGGGCAGTCAATAAATGCCATAATCATAACTTTATTTGTAACTGTTCTATTCAGATTAGTTCTGCAGGGATACCAAACTTACAATATCCAAGCAGTAGGACAACGTTTGACAGCAAGAATAAGAAGAGAACTTTTTGATCATTCAATATCTTTATCTCTTAAGTATCACGATAAAATGCCTGTAGGGAAATTATTAACGAGATTAACAAATGATGTTGATGCTTTAGCCGAGGTTTTTGGGAGTGGGGCAGTTGGAGTCATTGCTGACTTCGTAAGTCTGATAGTAATTTCTTTGACAATGCTGTCAATTGATCGAGGGCTTGCCATTTTATTACTTTTGACTCAAATCCCAGTTTCATATTTTATTATTTGGCTTCAAAAACGTTACAGAAGAGCCAATTATCAAGTAAGGGAAGAATTGTCTCAACTTAACTCTGATTTTCAAGAGAATCTTCAAGGTTTAGAAGTTGTTCAGATGTTCAGAAGAGAGGCTTTTAATAGCAAGAAATTTTCTAAAACTGGAGTTGCTTATAAGAAAGCAGTTAATGGAACAATATTTTATGACAGTAGTATTTCGGCATTTATAGAATGGATCTCTCTTGCCGCGGTTTCCCTAGTTTTGGCAGTTGGAGGATATCTTGTTACTTCTGGAAATATAGGCTTGGGAACATTAACAACATTTATTTTATATTCCCAAAGACTTTTTGAACCTTTAAGGCAGCTTGCAGAAAGATTTACTCAGATACAAGGAGGCTTAACAGCTGTAGAGAGGATAAACGAATTATTGGACGAAGAAATACAGATTAAGGACTCTATCTCCGCAAAACATTTTTTAGAAAATGCTAAAAATGTCAATAAAAAATTTAAGGGCAAAATTGAATTCAAGAATGTTTATTTTTTCTACAATGAAGGAGAACATATCATAAAGAATTTATCTTTCATCATCAATCCAGGAGAGCATGTGGCTTTTGTAGGGCCAACTGGTTCTGGTAAGAGTACAATCATAAGATTATTATGTAGATTGTATGAACCTCAATCAGGCCAAATTTTAATTGATGATATAGATATAAAAGATATTCCTATTGCGACTCTCAGAAATATGTTGGGAGTAGTTTTGCAAGATACCTTTATCTTTAGTGGAAATGTGGCAGATAATTTGAAACTAAATTCGAACTTAGACAATCTAAAACTAGAAAATCTTTGTAACGAATTAGGGTTAGATAATTTGTTGAAAAAATTACCAGAAGGTTTGAATACCTTACTTAGAGAGAGGGGGGGGAATCTTTCTTCTGGAGAGAGACAACTTCTTTCAGTAGCTCGAGTAGCTATTAGAAATCCTGTTGTTTTAATAATGGACGAAGCAACAGCATTTATGGATCCCTCTACAGAGGCTACTTTGCAGAAAGATCTTGAGAGGATTTTGTCAAAAAGAACAGCATTGGTAATAGCTCACAGATTAGCAACTATTGAAAGTTCTGATAAGATTTTAGTCTTAAAAGGCGGATCATTAGTTGAAGAAGGAACTCATAGTGAATTGAGATTGAAAAAGGGTTTATATTTTCAGCTCTCTGAGCTTCAACAAAAAGGATTCGTGAATTTTTAATGATTTTTAGAAACCAAGTATCGTTAATAAAAAAATCTAACTTTATATCAAAGGATGAGCTGATAGATCTTTATGGTTTAGATTCTTATGAGTTCACTCAAACAAATAAAGAAGAAATATTTGTATGTAGTAAAAATAAAGATTTAGATCTTATAGAACTAGATCAACTTTTGCAAACTGTTGGTTGGAGCAGAAGACCCATAAGAAGGGTAAAAAGAGCCTTAGATTTCAGTATTTTGGTGGTTGGGTTATGGCGTCATGATGTTAAATTCCCCAGACTAGTAGGATTTGCAAGATGCACTGGCGATGGAATTCTAGAAGCAACAGTTTGGGATGTGGCTATTAATCCTGTCTATCAAGGACTTGGATTGGGGAAAGAATTAATGAAATATGTCCTAAAAGAATTGAAAAATATTGGAATTTCTAAAGTAACCCTTTTTGCTGATGCTGAAGTTGTTTCATTTTACAAAAGACAAGGTTGGATATTAGAGCCTAGAGGCTCTAAATGTGCTTTTTGGTATGCAAATTAATCATTTTTTGTAGTAGTCAGAATATATAGATTTTAAAGATTCGCCTTTTAACCACCTTCTTCTTAAGTGCCAGTTCTTAATTGCTTGGAGAAAAATATTAGTTCTTTCCCATTTCCTTGAACTTATAAAAATAGGTATATTTAATTGTTTTAAATCTTTTTTTTTGTTCAATCGCCTTAAAAAATCTACATCTTCCATCAAAGGTATCTTTCTAAAACCATTATTCTTAAAATAGGTAGTTCTATGAATTATTAAACCTTGATCACCATAGGGTTGTTTTAAAAATTTACTTCTAAAATTCACGAAAATTTCGAGGACTCTATAAAGTGGCTTTCTGTGATTAATTTTGAATTCAAAATAGTAAATACTTTTTTTGTTTCCCTCTAAATATGAATTAATTTTTCTAAACCAATCATGATTTAATCTTGTATCGGCATGCAAAAATATGAGCCAGTCTCCTTTTGAATTCTGAGCACCAATATCTAATTGTAAACCTCGATTCCTTTCTTTGGATATAAATACTTTCGCTCCATAAATATTTGCTATATCCATAGTTTTATCTTCACTTCCACAATCAACAATTATGATTTCTCTCTCTTTCTGAATACTTGACAAGTCTGAAAGCAATAATGGCAAATTATTAGCTTCATTGATAGTTGGAATGATAATTGAGATTTTAGACAAGTTGGTTAATTTCTTTTTTCGATATCAAATATTGTATCTATATCTATTTTTTTATCTAAAAGCTTATATTTCAAATTTATAGACGCAAAATTATCGATTGTATTTTGAATAACATTATCTGTTCCCCAACTTATGTTAATAAAAGGTAAATATAGATGCGTTGAAATTATTTTTTCTGATAAACCAATAAGCCAATATCCTCCATCATTGGATGGCCCTAAAATAAGATCATTTTGTTGAAGCTCTTTTAGAGTATTCAATAAATCTTGATGGCATAAATCTGGAAGGTCAGTACCAATAAAAATAATATTTTTGATCTTATGTCTAGCACAAAATTTTTTATTGAAAATTATTTGCCTTTTCATTTTTTCTCCCAAGCAGCCTTTCCCCTGCAAATTAAATTTTTTGATGCCTAATTCTCTAGACCATTTTCTACAATTTCCTACTCCTAAACCAGTTATGGCAATAGAAATATCAATCAGATTATTTTCTTGAAGAAATTTTGCAACTGAAATTGTGTGTTTGGTCATAACACTTTGTACTTTCGCAGAATTACTTTTACCTATATCTTTTGATAATCTTGTTTTGCATCTTCCAAAACCATGCCATTTCGCCATGATAATAAGTAATGCTTTATCCAATACTTTTGTGATATTTAAAATAATTATATGCCTATAAAAAAATATAAAATTTATTTTTATAAATTTAGTCGATGCTTTGTTAAATAATTTTAAATTTGTTGTGATCTTGTGATTTGTTAATGGCCAATTATTAAATTCCAACTAGATTAATAATCTATAGAATAATACTTTGCAAGCAACTAATCCTATTTGGGCGGAAGTTCAACAATCACTCCAAAAAACTTTAAGTAAGCCTTCATTTGAGACATGGATAAGGCCGGCTAAATTTAATTGTTTTGAAAATGGCTTATTAACTTTAATCGCTCCAAATACATTTTCTAGTGATTGGTTAAGAAAGAATTATTGTGAAACTATTGAAAAAGCTGCAAAAGAAGTCTGCGGTCATGATGTGAAAGTTGTTTTTAAATCTGAAACAAATACCAGTAGCGACTTAACAAATGAAGATAAACCTAACGAACAGAATGTTCATCATAAAACAAGATCTTTTTCTAGTAATAACCAAAATAATTCTTCAAAAAATCAATTCAAAAATCCTAATGGTTTAAATTTTCGCTACGTATTTAAAAGATTTGTTGTAGGTCCAAATAGTAGGTTGGCTCATGCCGCAGCTTTAGCCGTTGCCGAATCTCCGGGGAGAGAATTCAATCCATTATTTATTTGTGGAGGAGTAGGTCTTGGTAAGACTCATTTAATGCAAGCAATAGGTCATTATCGAGTAGAAATAGATCCAGAAGCAAAAGTTAAATATGTATCTACAGAGACTTTTACAAATGATGTTATTAGTGGTATTAGAAGAGATGGAATGACAGCTATTCGAGATAAATATAGAAATGTAGATTTGATTTTAATAGACGATATACAGTTCTTAGAAGGCAAAGAGTATACACAGGAAGAATTTTTTCATACTTTTAATGCTCTTCACGAATCAGGAAGTCAAATAGTTATTGCAAGTGACAGACCGCCAAATCAATTGTCGGGAATTCAAGAGAGATTAATTTCTAGGTTCTCAATGGGTATGACTGCAGATATTCAACCCCCTGACCTTGAAACGAGGACAGCCATCCTTCAAAAAAAGGCAGAACAAGAGAGGATGAGTCTTCCAAGAGATTTAATTCAATTTATTGCTGGAAGATTCACTTCGAATATTCGTGAGTTGGAAGGTGCATTTACTAGAGCTGTTGCATTTGCATCGATAACAGGCTTGCCAATGACAGTCCAATCAATTGCTCCAATGCTTGATCCGAATAGTGTTGGAGTAGTTGTTACTCCAAAACAAGTTATTAATAAAGTGTCAGATTTCTTTAAAATTTCTACTGATGAATTGATCAGTTCAAGTAGGAGAAAACCAGTAAGTCAAGCTAGACAAATAGGTATGTATCTTATGAGACATGGGACGGATCTAAGCCTACCAAGAATTGGTGATGAGTTTGGGGGCAAAGACCATACAACAGTTATGTATGCTATTGAACAAGTTGAAAAAAAATTATCTATTGATCCAAGTATTGCAAGTCAAGTTCAAAAAATAAGAGATTTACTTCAAATAGATTCAAGAAAAAATTTATAGTTTTACTATTAACTAGAAATGAAATTTATAGGATCTTGATCATATCTATGCTTGAAAGGAATCTTATCTAATTCATTAATATTACTAAGCGATTCAATTTTATTTAATGATTGCCTTAATAACCTTGCAGAAATAATTGGCATATCCCTTGGAACTGAGATTCTATTTTTTAAGTATCTTAGCGAGATTCCTGAAAGTTTTTTAGGGATTAATACTTCACCAGTGATCATATTGCTCAAAGCTGATCTCAATGATTCGTCAAAGGATTCTTTATTGAATGGGTTTACCTTGAGTAAATTGTCTTTATGCTTTATCACTCTTTTAAGAGCAATTTTTGCGAAATATTTTGACTCATACTTTTGATTTAATTCATAATTACCTAGACCCTCCCCACTATCTATTAACTTGGAGAAAGTAATTTGTTGTTCGTTGCTTTCTCTATAGCATCCTCCCATTTGTGGGGGCAAATCATGAGAATGAGTATGAAAATCTCCTTGAGTGCCTCTATAAGCACTTGTCCCTTCAAAAAGGGTAAGCCAGTTATCTACATAACGGTAATTAGATCTTAAATTAAACCCTTTATAATAAGTCAATGACGCATTCATTCTCTCCATGTAAGGAATAAAAATAATATCTCCAACACCAGGCTCTATATCACCCGTGTTAGAAACTGAAGGATCAACAAACCCTGATTTTGATCTACTTAAGATTTCATCGAGTTTAGAAATGGATTCTTTAAATCTTTTTTTTCTAAAAGAGTTATCTATAAAATTAAAGCTTTCTCGGCAGAGCCAATTACACCAGGATCTGAAAATTTCTCTTTCTAACTCTCGAATTTTGATAAGGTGACTAGATGTTATAAAAGATCCAAGTGATCCAAATTCATTTTCTAAAAAAGCTATGATATCGTCGCTTTCAGTTATAACTTGACCTTTAAATTCAATTGCAGGTAATTTACCCGATCTGACTTTTTCAAGGAACCAACTTTCTTTTTGGCCGTAGCAGAACATATTTATTTTCTGGACTCTGTATGGAATTCTCTTAAATTCAAGCCATAACCATATCTTCTGACAGTAAGGACACCAAGAATGTCTATCCCTATAGAGGGTAACTAATACATCATTTTCACTATGTCCAAATAATCTTAAATTTGCGTAGGAATTATTTATACCATGGACTCTATCAAGATCTTCAACTTCAAATTTATTTAAATCATCCCATGTCAAAATCCCATTCATTATTTGAATTAAGCTATAAACTAACGTTATAATAATTGATTTAAAAAATCTTGGAATTTGAATTTGATTTAATTGTTGTTGGAGCTGGATCTGGAGGACTCGCGGCGGCTAAACGTGCGGCTAGTTATGGAGCAAAAGTGGCGATCATAGAAGCAAATCAAATAGGAGGAACTTGTGTGATAAGAGGGTGTGTGCCTAAAAAATTGATGGTTTATGCAGCCAAAAGTAAAAAAAATATGGATTCTTCTGAAGGATATGGATTAAAAAATGAAGGTATTAATTTTGCATCAAACATTTTATTGAAGAATGTTAGAGAGGAGGTTTCTAGATTAAGTAATTTACATAGAAATTCTTTAAAGAAGTTGAATGTAACTGTTTTTGAAGGCTTAGGAAGATTTATTACTCAAAACGAATTAGAAATTATTTGTCCAAAAACAAAAAAAATTAAAAACAAAATAGGTTCAAAAAAAATTCTTATTTCAGTTGGAGGTAAACCAAAGAAATTAAATATTCCTGGGATAGATTTGGCATGGACTAGTGATGATATTTTTGAATTAGAAAAGTTTCCTAAATCAATATTAATAGTAGGAGGAGGATATATTGCTTGTGAATTTGCTTCTATATTCAGAAATTTAGGTACTGAAGTAACTCAACTAATTAGAGGTCAACATTTACTTAATGGTTTTGATGAGGATCTTTCTTCATGCCTAGAGGAATCACCAACTTTTACTGAAATCAAATTAATCTTCAATACTCAATTAAAGTCTATCATGAGAGTAAATGGGAATCTGGAATCTACCCTAGATTCAGGCGATAAAATCCTAACTAATAATATCCTTATTGCTACAGGAAGAAAACCAAATCTTTTGCCTTTAAATTTAGATTTTTTAAATCTAAAGATGGATGGCCAATATTTAGATGTTGACGAACTTAATCAAACAAGCAACTCAAATATTTTTGCAGTTGGCGATATCATAAATAAACCAAACTTAACTCCAGTAGCTATAGAACAAGGGAGAGTTTTTTCGGATAATTTTTTTAATGAACAAAAAAGAAAAGTAAATTATGAATATATCCCTAAGGCCGTTTTTACAATTCCAGAAATTTCAACAGTTGGCTTAAGTGAGAAAAGAGCTAAAGATATTTACTCTGAAAAAAATATAAAAATTTTCAAATGCAAATTTACCCCTATGTCTAATACCTTTAAAAAGAATAAGTCAAAATGTATGTTGAAAATTATAGTTCATAAGCTAACTGACAAAGTCCTAGGATGTCATATGTTTGGAGAAACATCGTCTGAGATTATTCAAATGGTATCAATTTCATTAAATGCAGGGATAACAAAAAAAGACTTTGATATTACTATGGCTTTGCACCCAACTATCTCAGAAGAATTTGTAACTATGTACGGATAAAATTATGAATTAGAAAATTTTAATTTTTCTTGAACAAACAGAAACACTACAAGTAACGCAAAGTAAATAAATAAACCTATCCTTAATTCAGAAAGGAAGTTAAATCCATTCAGGAAAAGTATCTTATCGAGAATGTAGAAAATATAAAGATTAAGCAAAATAAATCCTTCAATCCTTGTGATTTTACCTTTGCTCCAGAAAATTGGTAAGCATGCAAAGGTAGTTAACACCATAAAAGGTAAGTCAACTTTTATTAGACTCTTTTCAATTACTAAACCTTCAAACCCTGAAAAAATACTGCAACTTCCAAGTATTAAAAGTTGATTGAGTAAATTGCTCCCTATTACATTCCCAATCGCAAGATCGGTTTTACCTTTAAATGCAGCAATTATTGAAGTTACTAATTCTGGTAAAGATGTCCCAGTTGCAACGATAGTTAAACCAATAACAATTTCATTTACACCTAAAAGAGTAGCGAGCGTTTGAGAACCATTTACTAAAATATTTGAACCAAAGCTTAATAGAAATATTCCCAATATTAACTTTAGTAAAATATTCATATCCCCTTTATAGTTATCTTTTAATTCATCTATCTCTGGTTCAGCATCCTTTGTCTCTTCTCCTTTCTCATTGATGGTATTGATTTCCCATATTGTATTTAGGATTAAACAAAATATTAGAAATACCCCTGCTTGCAATGTTAATAAGCCTGTTGATGACATAGCCCAAACTGCACAAGAAATTGCCATTAAAAGAGGCACATCTCTTCTGACTATTCTGCTTTTTACCTTAAGAGGTGTTATCAATGAGCTTATGCCCAAAACAACGAGAATATTAAAAATATTGCTCCCTATTACATTGCTTGCCGCAAGTGAATCACTGCCTTTTAAAATTGAACTCAAACTTACCAACAACTCAGGAGAGCTTGTTCCAAGAGAAACAACTGTCAAGCCAATTACTATTTGAGGTATTCCTAAAATTAAAGATAAAAATATGGCTCCTTGAATAAAGAACTCGCCTCCAGCAAAAAGTAGAACTACGCCTAAAACTATTTCTATTATTGGAAATAAAAAATCACTCATATTTAGGCTTTTATTTAGATAATAAAAATTTTCATAATTTGTTAATAACTATCCTCGAATATCTATAAATTATTGTCAATTTTAATTTGCTGTTAAGATTGATTAAATAGAAAAAATTTTGAAGACTTTAAACATAATAAAACCTGATGATTGGCATTTACATTTAAGAGAAGGTCTTGTATTAAAAAATATTATTCAGTTTACTTCGGAATATTTTGGAAGAGCCATTGTCATGCCAAATACTAAAAGTCCAATAACATCAATCAATAGCGCTATTTCTTATAAAAAATCTATTGTTGAAGCGTTGCCAGAAAGTTCTAAGTTTGAACCATTAATGACAATTTTTCTTACAGATGAGACTGATAAAGGGGAACTAATAAATGGTTTTAAAAATAATGTTTTTTTTGCAGCAAAACTATATCCTGCTAATGCTACAACAAACTCCAGTTATGGAGTTAGGAAAATAGAAAATCTATATAAGATCTTTGAATTAATGCAAGATTCTGGAATGCCTCTTTTAATTCATGGGGAAGTGACTGATTCTGAAGTAGATGTATTCGATAGAGAAGAAGTTTTTATAGATAAAGAACTTTCCCAAATAATCAAAAGATTTCCAAAATTAAAAATCGTTTTAGAACATATAACCACCTCTTATGCAGTGGATTTTGTTCAAGAAAATAATATTGGGGCTACTATCACTCCGCATCATTTGCATATAAATAGAAATGCAATGTTTTTTGGAGGCTTAAATAGTGATTTTTACTGCTTACCAGTTGCTAAGAGGGAAAATAATAGACTCGCTTTAAGGAGAGCGGCAACAAGTGGAAAAAAATGTTTTTTCTTGGGGACTGACTCTGCTCCACACCTTAGGAAGTGGAAGGCTTTTTGTGGATGTGCAGGCATTTTTAATTCGCCAGTAGCAATAGAAAGCTACTTAACAGTTTTCGAAGAGGAGGATGCTATAGATAATTTTGAAAAGTTTGCAAGTTTAAATGGCCCTAATTTTTATAATGTCCCCCCAAATAAAGAAAAATTAAAATTAGTTTCTAGACCTTATAAAATTAAAGAATATATTGATGTTGTTGAAGAAAAAAATATTATCGGACAAATAAAACCATTTCATGCAGGTGAAACTTTACAATGGCAAGTAGAAGGAATAGTAAATTAAAAAATTAGATTTAATCTGACAATTAAAAGTGTAAATATTCCAATTTTTCTTGGTTAAATGGGTTACTTTCGGCTACGATAAAAAAGCGCAAATTCCTTTTGGGAGTGTGGCGGAATTGGTAGACGCGCCGGACTTAAAATCCGTCGAGCGATTTAGCTCGTGGGGGTTCAAGTCCCCCCACTCCCATAATTTAATTATTTATTTTTAGTTCTGACGATAACTTCCAATAGTTGTTATGTTTTAACTAAGTATCCATAAATTTAAATGGAAAGTTTTTTCAATAATTCATTCGCTATTTCAATTGCATATATTGGAATTATTTCTACCTATTTATTATTTATCCCTTTGTTACTATTTTACTGGATGAATAATAGATGGAATATTATGGGCAAATTTGAGAGATTAGGAATTTATGGCCTTGTTTTTCTTTTCTTTCCAGGTTTAATTTTATTTTCTCCATTTTTAAATCTCAGACTAAAAGGAAGTGGTAAAGGATAAATAATTGACTAAAGGAAAAGTTATACAAATAGGTTTACTTATTTCATTAATAGGTTTAATTAGTTATAAATTTACCCCGCAAGTTGGGATCGACAATTTTACAGCCACTACTCTCTCAAGTTGTATCTTGATTTTGATTGTTATTACATGGGTAACATCTTATGTTTTTAGAGTTGTAAATGGAAAAATGACTTTTATGGAACAAAGGAAGCGTTATAGAAAAGAGTATGAAAAAGTTGTTAATGATAAACTAGAGAATAAATTCAACTCATTGTCAAAGGAAGAGCAGCAAAAACTAATGGAAGATTTAGAAAAAAATACATAAATTTTTCATAGAAAAATATCTAAAGAATCATGAAAGATAACAAAATGCAAATTACTAAAAATGAATCCTTATCCAAGGTAGATGAGATGTTTTGTGAGTTAAAAAATAATAAAAAATTAGCTTTGATGCCTTTTATAATGGCTGGGGATCCCAATATTGAAATAACCTCTGAGATCTTATTAAAGCTACAAGAAAATGGAGCTGACCTTATTGAATTAGGTATCCCTTACAGTGATCCACTTGCAGACGGACCTGTTATTCAATTGGCGGCCTCTCGGGCCTTAAAGTCAGGTACTAACCTAAAAAAAGTAATTAAACTGTTAGAGTTTTTAAAAGGTAAATTAAATATTCCCATCATTCTTTTTTCTTACTTAAATCCATTACTATGTTTTGGCTTTGAAAGGTTTTGTGAGATGGCATCTAATGCTGGCGTTTCTGGACTAATAGTTCCTGATCTCCCTTTAGAAGAAGCTTATAAATTTTCTAAAGTAGTTAGTAGTCATTCTATGGACTTAATTTTGTTGGTAGCTCCAACTACTCCTTTTGAAAGAATGAAACAAATATCAAATCATACAAAAGGCTTTACTTATTTAGTAAGTGTTACTGGTGTCACTGGTGAGAGAAACAAAATGGAGAATAGAGTAGAAAATCTTATTGCTAAATTAAAAGATGTAAATAGCAATCCAATTGCTGTTGGTTTTGGAATATCTACCCCAGAACATGTTAATAAAGTTCGTGAGTGGGGAGCAGATGGAGTAATTATTGGGAGTGCATTTGTAAAACGAATTTCTAGTTCAAGTGAAAAAGATATTGTCAATCATGTTGGTGAATTTTGTAAAGAAATGCGTTTAGCTGCTGATCAAAAAAAATAAATACAAAGATTATTTATTAATTAAAACAATTTATTAAAGAAAATTTATCAAAAATGATATATCCAATTTTTGTTGCCTTTAAGATTCTTTTGTAGGTAATAATCTGATTTGCTTTCTTCCTAGCTTAATTTCGAATTCATCACCTGCTTTTAAATCAAGAAGTGCTGTATATGCTTTTCCAATCAGAAGATTTCCATTGCCTTGAACTGTTGCTATATAACTAAGTTTTCTTCCACCTTTTCCAATACCTGCAACTCCAGAATCACCAAGATTAACCCCTTTTGCTTCTAAAAGTGCTTCATAAAATGCAGTAAAGTTTAAGCGTTCACTTCCATTTTTCTTAGTGGAAACATATCCACAGGCGCGAACTAGGTCAGATTTGCTAACATCACCAAGTTCTTTAACTTTTGCAAGGAGATCGCTACCAGTTAGCATAATTAATTAAATGAAAGTCGTATTAAATAACATAGCAATTTGCATGTAATATATGCAATTATTTAGTATATATTTATTCTATTATTTATCTCTAAAAATGGAAAAGTTTGTAGTTTTTGGAAAGTACTGTGAAGATGCAAATTTTAAAAGGAGACCTTTTCGTGAACAACATCTTAATAGACTCAAAAACTTAAAAGATCGAGATATTTTAGTTACATTAGGACCAACAAAATGTACCAAATATTTGTTTGGAATTTTTAATGCTAATGATGTAAACGAATTGAAAGATCTTATTGAGGAAGATATATATTGGGAAAAAGGTATATGGATTAATTATGATGTTTATCCCTGGATTCAAGCATTTTAAATATATAATTTACTAACTTATTTTTAGAAATTATTGATTATTTATTGAAAAAAATTAACTTAAATAAAACTACATAATATTGTTTTTTTAATAATTTATTTTTTATAAAAATAAGGAATTAAAACGATATTTATTAAAAGGTAAGTTTCTAAAGAGTTATATTAATTTTAACTAAAAAATAATATTTATTCACAAGTATCTTGAGTTATCTGGTTTACTAATGAGTCGATATCTAATTGATTATATGGAGGTGTTTGTTTTGTTTCAAGATAATCATTCTTAATATTGTTTAACCATTTTTGCTCAATCTTTATAAGATTTTTTGCAATATTGAACATGCCTTCTTTTTTATATAACTCTTTTATTTTGAGAATAATCTCAGAAGTTCTGCTCGATTTAATATTTAATTCATTTGCTAAGTCTTTTTGAGTAAATCCATGAGATTTCAACCAATCTTTAATGAAAGAGACTAGTTCTTTTTCTTCTTGTATGGATAATTTATTCATTCAATAAAAAGGAAATAACTTATTAAGTTTATTCTCTGCTCTTGATCTTATTGAAGGAGTCATGTATTTGCTCCATATACTGAGTACTGCTGTGAGGGCTACAAAATCATCACTAAAACCAACTAAAGGCATAAAGTCAGGGAAAAGATCAAATGGCATAATTAGATAGGCTAGCGCAGCCATTAACGAAACTCTTACTTGTGCTGGAGTATAGGGATCTAAAGCCATCTCCAAAACTTCTAAGGCAGGCTTGGCAATTGTTCTTCCTGCTTTAATAAGAATCTTAATAATTATATTTTCATCAAATGTTGAACTCTCTAAAACTTCAGCATCATAGATTTTTTCTTTGTTTTTGTAATTCTCTTTCATCCCTATAAATGAAATTTAAATATTTTTAATGGAATCTTAACTAATACTATCAACTAATCCATTTTGTATTCCTGCTTTTCTAAGCTTTCTCAAAGCACGTTGAACAACTTGTCGGCAATATTCCCTGCTACAACTCATATGTCTTGCAACTTCAGCTAAAGTTCTCCATTCATTTGAGCCGTCTAAACCAAATCTTAGGCTTACTATCTTTCTTTCTTTTTCAGTTAAATTTGCTTTGTCTAATAACTTCCACGCCGAGGCTGTCCTTTCGGCTAATTCCGCTAACTCCATTGGAGCAACTTGGTCACTCGGAAGGATGTCAACTAACTCGGAGGGATCTGATTTCGATTTGACAGTACCTTGGAGACTAACAGTGATGCTTCTCAATTCACAAGAAAGGAGTTCGTCAATTTCCTCTTTGGTTATTTTCATTTCTTCAGCTAGCTCATCACTACTTGGTGGAATACCCTTAAGTTGCATAAGCTTTGATTTTGCTGATCTTAGTTTTGTAAGTTTTTCATTAATGTTAACAGGAATCCTAATTGTTCTACTTTGAGTTGATAATGCTCTATTTAAGCCTTGCCTAATCCACCAATAAGCATAGGTAGAAAACCTATGTCCTCTAGAAGGATCATATTTTTCTACGGCTCTTGTAAGACCTAATGTCCCCTCCTGTATTAGGTCCAGTAATTCTAATCCTTTTCCTTGGTATCTTTTAGCAAGGTTGACAACTAGCCTTAGGTTAGCTGTTATCATCTCGTTTTTAGCTCTTTCACCAATTTTGATCTTTTTTCTTTCAGCTTCGGAATATTCACAAGCAGGACCTTTGCCACCTGCCTCTTGACATCTATTAACGAGCACAACCATTTCTTGGACTTTTCTGCCCATAGTGAGTTCTCTTTCGGGAGTTAGAAGTTGATGACGACCTATTTCACCAAGAAAATCGCTTAATGAACTCACGATTTACCTCACTGTTAATATATTTAACTTATAGTCAATTAAGTAATAAGCCATACATGTAATAATTAATTAATAATTAATTAACAATTATTAGTTAGTTATTTAATATTTTTTTTCAAGTTTTTAGGTTAGAAAAAATTATAAATTCAAAATTTTAATTATTTAATTTTTCTTCTTGATTCTAGAACAGCAAGTACATCTCTCCACTCAACGCCTTTATGCATAAGGGCTACTTGCAGATGATAAATTAAGTCAGCCGCTTCATTTGATATTGAATTTTTATCATTATCTTTGCAAGCCATTATAAATTCTGCTGATTCTTCGCCTATTTTTTTCAAAATAGTATTACTGCCTTTTGTTAATAAATGATTTGTGTAACTTTTTTCTGATGGATTTATTGATCTTTCGTGAATTGTATTAAATAATTCAGAGCAAATATTTGAGAAGGGAGTTGTTTTTTTCTCCTTTTTATCATTTTGATTCATTTGGATTTCGTTGAAAAAACAACTTTTTTCCCCAGTGTGACATGCTCCTGAACCATTTTGTTCAATCAAAAGGATTAGTGCATCATTATCGCAGTCGAATCTTATCTCCTTAAGTATTTGGGTACTTCCACTTGTAGCTCCTTTTCTCCAAATTTCTGATCTTGATCTACTCCAGTAATGAACGTTTTTGGTTTCTAATGTCAATGTCAACGATTCTTTATTCATCCAAGCAAGCATAAGAATTGATCCGTCAAGCCAATCTTGTGCTATTGCAGGGATTAATCCATAATTATCAAAGCGAAGATCTTTTATTGAAAAATTAGTTGAATAAGTCATTATGTTCGTTATGTTAAATCCTGTTCAATGTTTTTTATTAAAATTATCTTAACAGTTAATTGATGTATATTCATTCTGTGAAATTTTCATGCAGCAAAAGTTACGACGATTTTCCCTGTTCTCATAGGCAATGGCGCCATGAAGGCCACTGCAGATTTGTGCATGGATATTCAAGATCATTCACTTTTTGGTTCACTGCAAAAAAATTAGACCTAAATGGCTTTGTTGTGGATTTTTCAAGTCTAAAGCCTCTAGAAAATAGACTAAAGGAACAATTTGACCATACTTTTTTAGTAAATAAAGATGATCCTTTGTTGAATTACTGGGAAAAATTACATGACTTAGATGCTTTAGATCTGAGAATTATGGATAATGTGGGAATGGAGTACACTTCTGAATTAATTTGGAGATGGGCTAATGAATATTTGCAGGACAAGGATAAGGGCAGGACATGCTGTTGGAAAACAGAATCAAAAGAAAATAAATCTAATAAAGCAAGTTATGAGGAAATTCCTTATTGGTTTAAATCTTAGATTAAAGTTGTTAAATTTCAAGCCATATAAAATTCTTTAATTTAGATCTTTAATCAATAATTATCTCACCATTAACCAGATAAATGCTAATCTCCTCTTTATTAAGGTAATGATTATTCAATATATTATTTGAAATTTTTGTCTCAATTTGTTTTTGAATAATTCTTTTTAAAGGTCTTGCACCATAGGCATGATCAAAACTATTTTCGACAAGTTGGTTAATTGCCTCATCAGTAATTTTGAATTTTAAGTTTTTTTTGTTAAGTCTTTTTTCTAAATTTTGAAGCTGGATTTTTGCAATTTTTTTTATGTCATTTAATTCTAAATTATTAAAAATAACTATTTCATCAAGTCGATTTAAAAACTCAGGCTTGAAAAATTTTTTAATTTCATTATCTACAACTTTTTTAATTTCATTTGTATCTTCTTTTCTAACTGATAAATCATTTATTGATTGACTTCCTAAATTACTTGTGAGAACAATGATTGAATTTTTGAAATTGATTGTACGACCTTGACCATCAGTAATGATTCCATCATCAAGAACCTGTAAGAGAATATCTAAAATATCTTTGTGAGCTTTCTCTATTTCATCTAGGAGTATTAATGAATAAGGATTTTTGCGTACAGCTTCAGTTAGTTGACCGCCTGATTCGAAACCTAAATATCCAGGAGGCGCACCTATGATTTTGCTAACTGAATGCTTTTCCATATATTCAGACATATCCAGTCTTGTAATTGAAGAATTTGAATCGAATATAATTTTTGCTGTCACTTTACTCAGCTCTGTTTTTCCAACACCAGTTGGACCTAAAAAGAGGAAACTAGCTAATGGCTTGTTTGGATCATTTAGACCAGTCCTTGATCTCTTAATAGAATCTGCTACAGCTCTAATTGCACTGTCTTGACCAATGATTTTTTCTTTAAGGATAGACTCTAGGCTTAAAAGCTTATCTTTTTCTGACTGGTTTAAGTTTTGAACTGGAATTGAGGTCCACTTTGAGACAACTTCTGCAATATCATCAAAAGTCACCTCTTGCCTTAAAAGACTTGTCTCTCCATTTTTTTGAGAATGTACAAGGGACTCACTTTTTTCTTTCAATTTTTTCTGTAATGAATTTAAAGTCCCAAATTCCAATTCTGCCGCTTTATTGAGGTCAAAACTCCTTTTAGCTTGATCTATTTGTAATTGGATGGATTCAATTTCTTCTTTTATGGTGCTAATCTCATTAATTTCATCTTTTTCTTTTTTCCATTGAGCGCCTAATTCTTCCTGTCTATCTTTAAGTGAAATAAGTTCATCATTGATTTTTTTTAATCTTTCTATAGAAAAATCATCTGTTTCTCTTTTTAAAGATAATTTTTCCATCTCAAACTGAAGAACTTTTCTATCAATTTCATCAATTTCTTCAGGTTTTGAAGTTATGACCATATTTAATCTTGAGGCTGCTTCATCGATTAAATCTATTGCTTTGTCAGGAAGAAATCTATCGTTAATATATCTTTCGCTAAGGGTTGCAGCTGCAACCAAAGCATTATCAGTAATTCTCACACTATGATGAACTTCATATCTTTCTCTCAATCCTCTTAATATTGATACAGTATCATCTATTGAAGGAGCCTGAATTTTTATTTTCTGAAATCTTCTTTCTAGAGCAGGATCTTTTTCTATATTTTGTTTATGTTCATTAATAGTTGTAGCACCAATACATCTAAGTTCTCCTCTCGCGAGCATTGGTTTTAATAGGTTGCTTGCATCTAAAGAACCTCCGCTTGAACCAGCTCCTACAACTGTATGAATTTCATCAATAAAAAGTATGATCTTACCATCTGATTCTTTCACTTTCTTTAGGACATTCTTTATTCTTTCTTCGAATTCTCCACGATATTTTGCCCCAGCTAAAAGTGAACCCATATCTAATGAAATTAATTGCCTATCTTGTAGCGCAGAAGGTACATCTCCATTAATAATTCTTTGAGCCAAACCTTCTACAATGGCAGTTTTACCGACCCCAGGTTCTCCAATAAGAACCGGATTATTTTTTGTTCTTCTACTCAATATTTGAATTGTCCTTCTAATTTCTTCATCCCTACCAATAACTGGGTCTAAAACTCCATCCCTTGCTGATTGGGTTAGATCTATACCATATTTATCTAAAGACTCATTAGAAGCATTAAACTCATTTTTTACTGCTGGATCTGACCTCATTTTCTTTATAGTTTCAAGAAATTCTGGAATACCTTTTTGATTTAAAATTTGAAATCCATATTTATCATCATAAGTGAAACCGTAAACTAAGTGTTCTGTTGATATCACTACATCATTTAAAGTATTTTTTATATCATTCGCCTTCAAAAATATTTTGTGAAGAGCATCACCAATATATAAATTATCTTGTTTATTTTTCATTTTTGCCTTCGCATTTAATGAAGAAATTATTTCCCTCTCAAGATCTTTTAGATTTACATTATTTTTTTTTAAAATCTTTTTTGTAATATTGTCATCTTTTATAAGAGCTAATAATAAATTATCAGAGTCTACATTTTGTTGATAATTTTTATAAGAAATTTCTTTGGCAAAAATAAAACAGTTCCAAGCAGAATTTGAGAATTCGCTTGGAACTATTTTCATCAATCAAAATTTGGGTATGACCGTTATAAATATTAAGTAAGAAAGGGTTTTTAACTATTTAGAAGATTTATTCAACAATAACTTTACCTACCATTCCAGCTCCTCTGTGTGGCTCGCAATAGTAATCATAAGTTCCAGCAGTATCAAATGTTTCTTCCCAAGACTCTCCTGGAGCAAAAGCTAGGTCCGCATGACTTAATTCCTCATGACCATCAAAAACAGCATTGTGAGGGGCAAGTTTATTATTGACGAATTTAACTGTATCACCAGCACTAATGGTTACTGTACTTGGTTCAAATGCAAGCATTCCAGCATCTGTTCCAAGTTTTACTTCAACAGTCTTAGCTGAAACTGATGAAATACCTAGACCTAGAGTTAAAACTATTGCAAATAACCCTGCAAAGATTGAACGTAACATAATAAAAAATTTCTTATCTATATATATTACAAGGCTTTGGAGACCTAACTGCGAGAATTTTAATTGTTATTACAGCTTGGTAACTTTGATAACCTTAAAATATCATTCAATGACTTGGCATAACTTTTAAGTTTAAAAGTCTCAGGATTAGTTATGGGGACATGATTAAAGTCATATTTTTTGATACTGAAGCTATCCCAAGGAGTAGTTTGGATGGGGAGAATTCTTAATAATATTTTTAGAATTTTTTTTGTAAGCGGTATCGCAAAAAATCTCCTCATATTATGTTTCTTCAAAAGTGTAATTATGGCATCATCAATTGAAATGAATTTTTGACCTAGCACAAATTTTCTAAAGCCTTTGTATTGCTCTTCTTTATGATTTTTAATTAGAAACCCGCAAATCTGGGCGATATCATTTGCGTGTATAAAGTGAAATTTAGAATCGAGTTTTAAAAATCTTGCTAACCAAAGCCACTTCCCAATTTCTTTCAATCCACTAGTTAAATAACTCACAGGATATTTACTTTTTATTCCAAGATTCCCTCCAAAAACCAAGGTAGGGAAAACAGCGAATGTTTTTTCTGCAAATGAGCTTTCTCTAAGTCTCTGGAAACATTCATATTTTGTTTGAATGTACTCTGTTCCATAAATCAATGATTCCCTCATTAATTCTGTTTGGGTATCAAGAATACTAGCTGTTGAAAAATAAATAATCTTTTCTAACTTTTCAATATCAAGCATCTCTAGTAATTCTTTAAAAGCTTTAACATTTACTTCATAGGCTCTTTTAGGATCTCCCCAAGCTGTAGCTGTATGTATTAGGTAATTAATTTGACTAATTTCCTTTTTATACCTATTTGATTCCCTGATATCGCAAACCATTAACTTGACTTTTTTATTTTTTTGAACAGAAATTGGTAACTTACTTTTGTCTCTTACCATGAGATAAAGCCGGAATTTTGTGTTTTTCAAAAACCAATCAACTAAATATTGGCCAACACATCCATTGGCGCCTGTTATTAATAAGTTTTTATATCCCAAGACTTTGACTAGTAAGTGAGTTTTTTCCCATGTTCAAAAAATGTTTGAGCATTTTCTTCTGGAGTCCCAGGTAAAATCCCATGACCCAAATTAAGAATATATTTCCTGTCTTTAATTTTATTGAAAGTATTATCTATCCTTTCTTTTATTGATTCTTTGTTTCCGAATAAAATGCCAGGGTCAACATTACCTTGAATTCCAATCCCCCTGGGGATTCTTTTACAAGCCTCTTCAATATCTACTGTCCAGTCTAATGAGATTATATCTACTCCAGTTTTTGCCATTCTTTCCAGTACCCCAGCACTTCCTGAAATGTAAAGAATTATCGGTGTTTCAGGGTATTCCGATTTTACAATTTCAATAACTTTTTTTTGATACGGCCCAGCAAAGATATCGTAATCTTGTGGACTTAGTTGGCCTGCCCATGAATCAAAAATTTGTACTACTTGCGCTCCAGATTTTATTTGATACTTAAGATATTCACCAATAGATTTTGCAAAATGATTAAGAAGTTTATGAAGTAAATCTGGTTCATTAAAAGCCATTGATTTTATTAAAGAATAATTTTTACTGCTTTTACCTTCAACTACATATGCAGCAAGAGTCCAAGGTGCGCCAACAAAACCTAAAACTGTTGCCTCATTATTTACATCTTTTTTTAGTGAAGTAAGAACTTGTCCAACAAAACCTAAACTCTCACTTGGATTTAATTCTTGTAAATTTTCTACCTGGTTAATGGTTCTTATTGGGTCCTCAATAATTGGACCTTTACTTTCTATTATTTCAAAATTTATGCCCATCCCTGGAAGAGGTGTCAGAATATCTGAAAAAAGGATCACACCATCAGGTTTGAAAGCGTGAAAAGGCTGCATTGAAATCTTATATGATAGTTCTGGATTTTCAGACCTCTCTCTAAAGCTTGGGAAACGCTCCCTTAAATCTCTATAGATTTTCATATATCTTCCTGCTTGCCTCATCATCCATACTGGAGGCCTATTTACTTTTTTACCTAATGCGGCAGAAAGTAGTAGCGGTAAATCTTGACCCATTTTTCTATTCGATATTTTTAAAAAAAAATTAAATCAACTTAAAAATCTTACAATGCAAAGCAGAGCAAAAGGGTTATATGAACATTTATATGAAGAACTAAGTTAAATGAACCTTCTTATTTTTTTGATTGATGTTTGAAGATACTAACGCTTAATGGGGGCAAAGCTAGTTCTAGAGCATTTTGATAATCATGAATATTGTAATTTATAGTTTCTTTACCCCCCATATTTCCTTTGTTACTGCCCCCGTATCTAGAGCTATCTGAATTAAATATTTCTTTATAGAATCCTTCCAAAGGAACACCTACTTTGTAGGACCCATGAGTATTAGGTGTAAAGTTAGCAACAACAACAAGCCACTCATTGGTATCGTTTTCTCTTCTCATGAAACTTATAACCGAATTAGATTTGTCATTACAGTCAATCCATTGAAATCCATAAGGATCAAAGTCATTTTTCCATAATGCAGGTTCATTTTTATAAAGTGTGTTTAGGTCGTCAATTAAGTTCCTGATACCTTTGTGAGGCTCAAATTCTAGTAACTCCCATTGAAGATCGTCCCAAACATTCCATTCTTGCCTTTGCCCAAATTCCATTCCCATAAATATGGTTTTTTTACCAGGGTGGGTCCACATATAAGTTAGTAAAGCTCGAGTATTTGCATATTTCTTCCAGTCATCGCCAGGCATTTTATGCAAAAGATGACTCTTCCCATGGACAACCTCATCATGACTAAGTGCAAGCATAAAGTTCTCTGTATAGTTATATGTTATTGAGAAAGTTACACTATTTTGATGGAATTGCCTAAACCAAGGATCTATTTCAAAATAATCGAGCATATCGTGCATCCATCCCATATTCCATTTCAAGTTAAACCCTAACCCTCCCATATCAGTTGGTTTGGTTACCATTGGCCAAGTTGTTGATTCTTCCGCAATAGAAAGTGCACCTGGGAAGTGTTGGAAGAGTACATGATTAGCCTGTTGAAGAAATTTAACGGCTTCTATATTTTCATTCCCACCATTTTCATTGGGTATCCATTCTCCATCTGGACGTAGATAATCTCTGTAAAGCATTGAAGCTACAGCATCTACTCTTATGCCATCAATATGAAACTCTTCAAACCAATAAACGAGGTTGGCTACTAAGAAATTTCTTACTTCGTTTCTGCTGTAATTAAATATTAGGGTTCCCCATTCTTTGTGTTCACCTATTCGTGAATCTCCATGTTCATAAAGATGGCAACCATCAAAAAATGCTAAACCATGCTTATCTTTTGGAAAATGACCAGGCACCCAATCAAGAATTACGCCTATACCCTCTTCATGACATTTATTTACAAACTCTCTAAATTCATTTGGGGTGCCATATCTACTTGTTGGTGCATACCAGCCTGTAACTTGGTATCCCCATGAACCATCGAAAGGATGTTCAGATATTGGCATTAGTTCAATATGAGTAAATCCTCTTTCTTTTACGTAAGGGATGAGTTTCTCGGTAAGTTCTGGATAAGTTAATAATCTTGTTCTAGGTTTTAAATCGGCTGCAGGCACTGCGGCTCTTGCTTCACCATTGTCCTCCAGATATTTATTATCTGTTGATTCATGGAGCCAACTTCCTAAATGTATTTCGTAAACTGAAATTGGCTTGTTAATTTGACTAGAAGAATCTCTATTTGAAATCCAAGAACTATCGTTCCAATTAAAGTTTTTCAATTTTGAAACTATTGAACCATTTTGAGGTCTGATTTCATGAAGGAAACCATATGGATCAGCTTTCTCATAAATATGACCTTGTTGTGTTCTTATTTCGTATTTATATTTGTCGCCCTCCTGCATTGTTGGTATAAATAGTTCCCAAATCCCCCCTAATCTTTTTTGCATTGGATGATGTCTTCCATCCCAAGAATTTATATCTCCAATTATCGAGATTGTTTTTGCATTTGGAGCCCAAATGCAAAACATGACTCCTTGTTGATTCTTTTCTTCAATGAGATGTGCTCCCATTTTTTCCCATATATGATGATGATTACCTTCTGCAAAAAGATGTCTATCAACTTCTCCCATCCATTCTTCTCTATATGACCAAGGGTCATGTTGTGTATGTGTGATCCCTCCTCGTGAAATATTTATTTCGTAATTATAGTTTGGATTTTCAGGCAGGATAGCTTCAAAAAGCCATTTATGGTTTATGCTTTCCGCTTTATAGGTATTGTTTTTAAATTTTATTTTAACTTCGTCGGCTTCAGGCATCCATACCCTTATTACCCAATGTTCTTCATAAAAATGAGGACCTAATATTTTTAATGGATTATCATTGCAACAATTTTCTAGGTTGATAGCTTCTGATTTAATCCAGTCTGCTTGAAATGTCTCGATCATGACTGGTAGATATTAAGGATTAATAATATCAAATGATTAACCAAAAAAATAATTATTTATGAAAAAAAGGGGTCATTTTCATAAATGTTTTATTAAGGCTAAAACTTAGTGTAATAACTCTATGATTTGCTGAAGGGGCTCCAACATTACCCTCCCCAAATCCAGGATTAACTCCAATAGCAGGATAAGCTGCTGCAGATATAGATAAGCGAAGCTTGCTATCTTTAATTAAACAAATATTTGTTGGCTGCATTGTTATTTGATAAATGCATTCTTCACTTATTTTGGAGTTTTTAACCCTTAAGAATCCTGTTGAAAATTGATTCACCTTTTCATTACCTTCTTCAACTAGAGATAAAGCGAGGCAGATATCGAAATTGGGCTGATCACTTTTTACTTGGATTTCTAATGTGGGAACTCCTCTTAAATATTGATCTTCTTCAAAAGAATTGGTTTGAAAAACACCTACATCCAGTCGTTTATCAATAATACTTCTATTAAACTTTCCTGGATTTGGACCTAAATGACCACCTTCAGATGGAGTAGGTCTCCATGGGTCATGAACAATTGTGAACCATCCTGATCCTTTTGAATTTATGCTCAGACTTCCATCTTCAACATCTATATTTGCTGTGCCATCGCTTTTGAGCCCAAAAATAAATTCAGGTAGAAATTTATTATCTAATTCTTCCCATTTATTTAATGAAATATTCCATATTTTTTTCTCGTCTTTAAAATTCTTAGAATTAAATTTTTCATCTGATTTTAAATGTTTATCAAAAAATTTTAATAAAGATTCTTGTGATCCCTTCCACCAATTTAGATGTGTTGCATTCCCAATAATAATCTCTGGGCTTCCGCCAGCTTCTTTAGATTTTTTATAAAGATCAAAGGCACCTTTTAAATGTGGATCCCAAAGTCCTCCAATAATTAACATAGGTTGTTTTATCCATGATGAAATTGGTTTAAATTCTTCAAATGAGATATCACTATTTAAATTTTTAAACCATTCCAAAACAAAGCTATTAGGATCATATTTTTTTAAAGTATCAATTCCTTCCCTTAAATAACTTTTATTTTCTAAGGCTAATCTTATCTTTTCCCACTCAAGCAATTTATTTTCTCTTTTCATTTTTATTGCTGCGATTTGAAGTCCCCATGCAATATTGTTATGCCACCAATATGCGCCTCCATCTGAGCACCAATGATCCTTAATATTCATCCCAGTCATTGCTGGAGATAAACAATCGGGCGGCTTTGAATTTAATTCACCAGTTAGTTGAGTAAATCCTTGATATGAAAAACCATATAAGCCAATTTTCCCATTACATTCTTTTAGAGACCTCACCCATTCATGTGTTTCTGAAGTATCGCTAGCTTCTTGAGAAAAACCATTGAAAACTCCTTCAGAACTACCCATCCCCCTTACATCCTGAATGATTACCATATACCCTTTGGAAGCCCACCATTCTGGGTGAGAATATGTAATTGTTGAAGCAATTTCCCTGCCATATGGTTGTCTCATCAATAATGCAGGCCATGGCCCATTACTATTAGGTAACCAAATCCTGGATATAAGCCTTACTCCATCTCTAAGGACTAGAGACTTGTCAAACCATCTTGAACCAGACATCTAGGCTTTAGATAATGTCTGGGCAGTGCAGCCCAATGACGTATATAGAAAAGATCTCTGCGTTAACGGGAGTTAACTTTTTTTTGTTTGATACATACTCTATAGCTTTATCTGAACTAGCTGAAATGCCTTTTGAATTAAACTCTCTAAACTTATTACATAAATTCCTAGCTTCGTTTGGATTCTTTTTTACAGTTTCCAATAAGTTAGATTGACTTAAAACAGGATATGAAGAGTTGAAAAACAAAAATAAAAAAAATAACAAAGGTTTCATTATCACTTACTTTTTCTAAATTCTACATTAAAAATTTTTTTTATCCAAGATTTCCAATAGATTTGTCGATTTGACAAGCTTTTTTAATCCATTCTTTTAAGAGAATAAAAGTTGTATCTATCTCAGTTTTCACTCTAAGAGTTCTTTCTAATCTACCAATTTTGCGTTCTAATTCGTAAGGGGTAGATAGTGATAATGATTTTATAGAAGATATACCGCAATGTAAAAGTAGATATGCTTGCGGTGGAGAAATTCCAATTTCTTTTTTAAAAATAGCTATAGCTCTAATTTTCTTTAGATTATTCAATGTACATAGTGAAGATTTTCTTTGAATCGCATTTATGTCTAAGTCCGAAAGATTACTTAATTTTTCAAAGTCAGTTAGATTATTTTTAATAAAAAAAGATTTCTCATGTCTAAAGTTAGTTGGCAAAAAATCTAAAAAAGGTTTAAATTCCATTATTTGAAATACTAATTCATTTTGACATTTTTCTGAACTTCTCCTAAAACAACTGGTTTACTTACACCATCTGAAATTTTTTCAAGTTTTCTTATCTTTATTTTTACATTCGCACCAGATCTGCTACCTTTCCTTAAGTTTTCCGATAATTGTTCTAAAGTTGGCTCGATAGATTCTTCTGGAAAGTCATCATCTGCTTTAGCAATAATCAAATCGAACCCATTGTCATAAACAATTGGAACATATTTTGCACCTTCTATTACAACCTTTTCAGAGTAACTTTGTATAAATGCCCAACTACTCAAAGAAAGCAATAATGAAAAGATAGTTGCTCCAATTATTCGAAATTTAAAACCAAAATTAAATATAAAAGCCGCTATTGTGCAAAAGAAAAGAAATATTCCAAAGAATCCAAAAATTTTGGGTGTGTTCTCTAATAGTTCAAAAAAAGACATTTAGTGGCTTTGACCTGATTAATTTCTTATATTTTGTAAGCCTACTCTATTTTTGGGCTCTAACTTGAAAAAAATTAGATCTCTAAATTTAAATACTAAGATTCTTTTGGTAGGGATGCTTTTACCGTTGGGTATTTTAGGCACATTTTTATTAAATAATTTTTTAAAAAAAACATATAGTTCTAGGAAATTAGAAATAGAAAAAAGTATTGAGAATCTTTTAGATAAAAATGTTGATTTAGGTGATTATTCCGGGATTAGATTTCTAGGTATTTCTTTGAGTAATTCAAGAATTAATGATAAAAAAAATATAGATTCTGAAATTACAGCCGAAAATCTATATGTGGGCATTATGCCTTTTAGATCTTTTTTAAAACAAAAATGGATTGTAAAAATAAGTCCTAAGAAAGCAGCTATAAATATAGATAGAGATTTTTTTAAAAGGGATGAATCGTATGAAAATGATCGAATTATAAAAAAATCACCATCAAAGTATGAATTGAACTTTAACTTAAATAAATATTCAGATCTGAAGTTTAATAAATCAGGATTAAAAACAAAAGTAAAAGGTAATGTTATTTACAAGTCAAGAAATAGACAAATCATTGCAAATGTAAAATCAAATTTTCATGAAAAGGGTTTTTTAAAATTTAAATTTAATACAAAGTTAAATCAAGACTTTTTAAAACTGGATTTATTTTCTAAGGGTTTAGATCTTGAGAATTCTGAATATATTATTGGTAATAGAAAAATTAGCTTTAAAAAGGGTACCTTTAAATCCAACTTTAAATTTAATAAATCATCAAAGCGTACATTTTGTGAAGGAAGATTTTCTTTTACTAATTTAAAAATAAAACCAGAAGATTTCGCAGAGAATATCAATTCAGACTCAACTAAGTTTTTTTGTAAAGATAATAATTTAATTGGTAATACAGAAAAATTAAATTATGGAACTTTGACTTCGAATTTTAATCTGAATGTACCACTTAATAAAAGTTCCAATAATATCGATCTAGAAGGAAGTATTGGATACATTAATAGCCTGAATCCAGATATCAAATTATTGGGTAGTATTCCATATTGGTCTGATAGGAGAGGTATTAATTTTGGTGATATAGATACTAGTTTCAAAATAAATAGAACTCAATTATCTAATTTAAATATTTTCCGAAAAAATGATATAAGGGGTTTTATTACTGCTGAAGGAGAATTAAAAGGAAAAATTACTGATCCTGATATTTCTATAAACTTTAATGTTGATTATCCGCACTTTAAAGGTATCCGAATTAGAGAAACATGGGAGGGAGATATTAAAAATGAAAATAATGCATTTCTGCTAAATATGAAAAATAGATATTCCCCAATCCCTTCATTTCTTTCAATTAAATTGGATTCTGATCTTAAACTAGATAATGCAAATTTTATAAGAGTATTTAACTCAAATAAGGGGACTATAGGTATAGTAAAAGAGGATGATAGTTATAATTGGCGAGCGGATAATTTTCCTCTTGATGAACTTGAATTATCTTTAAACAAAAATCAATTCGATAGGATTGATGGAATTATTAATGGCGAAGGATCAATTTCTTCAGACCAGTCATCCATTGTTGGGCGACTTGCTTGGAGTTTAGGTAAATATAGAAATATTAATTTAGCGAATTCATTATTTGATTTCAGTGTCAAAAATAATTATTTTTATATAAATTCTTCGTTGTATCCAATTGATGGAGGAGTAATTGAAGTCGAATATGATTCTAATAAAAATAATTTTATTAATACAGAATTCACGAATGTAAGCACGAGTTGGACTATCCTTACCGCGGTTGATATTTTTAACTTTGATAATAAAAAAGTTATTCCTTTAAGTAAATCGAATATTTTGGATGATTTGGAAATAAATAATGATAATAAATCATTTAAAGAGAGGATCGATTTTATAAATAACTTTATTGAAAATAGTAATGTGCTAGAGGACAAATTTAATTTGCAAAAATATTTAAATAAATTTAGAAGTAGATACAATGGAAAAATTACTATGCAGGGTGATAGACCAGACAACTATAAATTGAATGCAGAATTAAATGGCTATCTTGATGTACCTAAATATGACTACAACAATAATAAAGAGGAATTTTCTATTGATTTGGAAGGAGGATTATTAACAGGGACAGGTTCTTTAAGAATTAAAAAATTACCATTAGATGCTGCAAATATCTTTTTAAATAAACCAAGAGATTTTCTTGGAGGGTTGGATATAAATTTATTTTATGATCTCGACACAAAATCTTTCTCTAGCGAAATCCTTTCCAACAATTCATCAATTAAAAATAACAAAATAACATTTGATAGAGGACTTGTTGAATTTAATAATTCTATACTTGATATTGATTTTTCCCTTCTAATAAATGACTCTGAAATTCCAATTAATATTGAAGGCTCAATGCCTATAAATAAATCTGATAATATTGATTTACGATTGATTGGGAATGGAAAATTTTTTGAGTTAATAGATATTTTTGCTGATGAATACTTTACCTTTAAAGAAGGTGATGTGAATCTTAGAGTGATTCTAAAAGGAACCTTAAATAAACCTCTATTAAATGGATTTGTCGTAGTTAAAGATTCTGAAATTGAATTTCTAAAAAATACAATAAAAGATATTTATAGCACAATAATTTTTGATTTTGATTCTTTAGAGATCAATAATTTGCAAGCGAAGGCTGAAGATTCTGGGGAAATTTTTATAAAAGGTTCTTTGCCTTTTTATAGTAAAAATGATTACGAGAAAGCAAAAATTAACTTAATAACAAATAAATTTTCTCTAGAAAAAGATAATTTTAATTTTTTAATAGATTCAGATATCTATTTAAGTGGATCATTTGAAAGTCCTGTCTTGGGAGGTTCTCTATCTTTTAATAATGGATTTATTAATTTTAATAGCACCAATCAAAATAATAAAAAAGAAAATAATCTTCTACGAAAAAAAGACAAAAAAGATTGGCCTGAACTTTATTGGGATAATACTGAAAATATTGAAATAATTTCAAATGAAACAATTTTGAATTCAGTTCTTTTAGGAGAGACTTTGCCTAATTATTTGGATAATTTGAGTTTTAATAATCTTAAATTAAAACTTGGACCAGAATTTAAACTTCTATATTCAGAGATAGTTCAAGCTTATTTAGAAACTAAATTAGACCTCACTTTAAATGGCGAGGTTGGAAAAGATTTAAATGCTAGGGGTCTTATTTATCTTAAGAAAGGTAGAGCAAATCTATATACTACCCCTTTTAAACTTGATAAAAATAAAGATAATTATATTTTATTTGCATCGAGAAGTGGTGTAGTTCCATTTATTAATTTTTCTCTAGTCAGTAAAGTCCCAGATTCTATAATTCCTATAAGTGAAAACAATCAGGATTTAAATATCTCAGGTGATGTTGCAGTTGATGCTACTTCAAGTGGTAATGGTGCATTTGGGATTGGCAATTCAAGGCTTATCAAAATTGAAGCATCTTATGAAGGATTTTTAGATCAATTATCTTTTGCTGATGAAAATAAAAGAATCCAATTAAGAAGTACTCCAAGTTATAACAGATCACAAATAATTGGTTTGATTGGAGGTAACCCTGCAAATTTAATAAATAGAGCATTTATTTCTCAACTTAATAAAGCTGATGCATTTAGTGAAAGATTTCAGTTATCTCTATATCCAGCATTAATGGAAAATAATGATTCATTAAATAGTATTTTTTCCAATGAAAATTTAGATATAGAGAATGATGGTCAATCATCTTCTAATGAGGAATTTTCTTCTCAAGCTTGGGTAGCCGAAATAGGGTTTGATATTACTGATGCGATAAATTTTGCCTTTCAAACCGTTCCAGGTAGAGATGATATTTCACCTTTAGGAATTTTGACTTTTCAGGCAAATCCAAACTTAGAATTATTAGGTTCTTATGATTCCAATGGAGATTGGAAAAGTCAAGTTCAATTATTTTTTAGATATTAATTCACAAAAGAAATTTACTTTAAAGAATCGTTAATTTGAATTATTATTGGATTAACTAAAAAATATTATGTCTAATATCTTTGAAGTTCCTCAACCAGATAATGATCTTTTAGAGAAAGCTGAGAAAGTTCGTTTGGCATCAATAAAAATAAGTCAGACTGAAAATCAAAATCGAATTAAAGCCTTAAATTCTATGGCTGATTATCTAGAGAAAAATTCTAAAGAAATAATAGAGGCTAATAATGCGGATTATTCAAATGCAGAAAAAAAAGGTATTTCCAAGGCTTTACTTTCTAGATTAAAGTTATCAAAATCAAAATTAAATTCAGGAATTGAAGGAGTAAGAAAAGTTGGAGAATTAGCTGATCCTGTAAATCAAGTTCAAATAAAAAGAGAGCTTTCAAAGGGATTGATCTTAAAAAGAAAAACTGTACCAATTGGAGTCTTAGGGGTTATTTTTGAATCAAGGCCAGATGCCGTGATGCAGATAAGTTCTTTAGCAATAAGATCAGGTAATGGAGTAATGCTAAAAGGTGGAAGTGAAGCCAATTTAACAAATACTTCAATAGTGAAAGCATTGCAAGAAGGTTTAAATAAATCAGGTCTTGATAAAAATGCAATATGTTTACTAACAAGCAGAAAAGATAGCATGGCGATGTTAAATCTTGAGAAACATATTAATTTAATAATTCCAAGAGGAAGTAATGAATTAGTTAAATTTATCCAGGATAATACAAGAATTCCTGTACTGGGCCACGCTGATGGAATTTGTCACTTGTTTATAGATATTGAGGCAAATCTAGAGATGGCTTTATCAGTCGCTTTGGACAGCAAAATTCAATATCCTGCAGCATGTAATGCTATCGAAACTTTATTAGTCCATAAAGATATCGCACCAGCTTTTTTAGAAAAGGCCATCCCTTTGTTTAATTCTAATGATGTTAAATTAATCGGAGATAGGAGATCAGTTGAATTAGGATTAAAACATGAGGCTAGTGCAGAAGATTGGCAAACTGAATATTTAGATTTAATTCTATCGATAAAAATTGTTGATGATCTTGAGGCGGCCATCACACATATTCAAAAATATAGTTCAAAACATACAGATGGAATAATTACTGAAAATTCAAATACTGCAAATAGATTTATGAATGTAGTTGATAGTGCAGGTGTTTTACATAATTGCTCTACAAGGTTTGCAGATGGTTTTAGATATGGATTTGGAGCTGAAGTTGGGATATCAACTCAAACTCTTCCACCAAGGGGACCTGTAGGTCTAGAAGGTTTGGTAACTTATAAATATTTTCTAAAAGGTGATGGGAATATAGTTGATGATTTTTCATCAGGAAAAGCTATCTATACACATAAAGATCTTTAAAACTTTTAAAAATGGAAACTTTTTTAAAAATTGAGAATATTAAACTTTGGGCTAGGGTTGGCGTTCTTGATGAAGAAAGGGAACTAGGACAACTATTTATTTTAGATATATTTTTGTGGACTGATTTTGAAAAATGTACAGTAAATGATGATATAAAAAAAACGGTTGACTATTCAAAATTAGTTCAAATTTTAAAAGATCAAGCAAAGAAAATATATTGTTTCACAATCGAAAAATATTCAAACTCTATTCTAGAAATCATTGATCAGGAATTTAAGCTTTCTAAAATTAAAATTATTTTGACAAAATGCAATCCTCCAATCACAGGTTTCGATGGGCAGGTGTCAATAGTAAGAATTCTTGAAAATAATTAAAGTATTGGAAAAAAGTAATCCAATTATATTGATTCATGGTCTTTGGAATACTTCAAGTATTTTTTCATCTATTACGTCAAAACTTGATGATATTGGCATAGAATATTTTGCCCCAACTCTTAAGCATTCATTTGGAATGACTTCAATTCTTGATTTGACTAATAAATTAAACGAATTAATTTTAGAGAAATATGGTTTAGAAAAAGAAATAGATATTTTAGGATTTTCTATGGGAGGAATAATTGGTAGGTACTGGCTTCAAAAATTTAATGGATGTAAAAGAACAAGGAGATTAATATCTATAGGTTCCCCTCACAAAGGAACTTTGATGGCTCAATTAATACCTAAATACCCTTTTAGAGGAATATCAGAAATGAAAATAAATAGTAAGTTTTTAAGGGAGCTCGCAAATAATGATTTTTTACTTGATGATATTGAGTGTATAAATTTCTTTACTTATTGGGATATGATGGTTTTTCCTGGATGGTGGACAAATTTAAAATTTGGGAAAAAAATTTCAGTAAAAGTATTTAAACATAGAAATCTGGTAAGAAACAAATCAGTCGTTGACAAAATAATCGATGAAATTATTATGTAGCTCCAGATAGCCCCAAATGTCTTATTAAAGGATCTGTTTGTGGCTCTCTTCCCCTAAATAATTTAAATATGTCTAATGGAGGTAAGCTTCCTCCCAGACTTAGTATTGTATCTTTAAATTTCTTTCCTATTAATTTTAAATCTTCAGAGTTTTCTAAATCAGCCTCTTCAAACATTGAAAAAGCATCAGCACTTAGAACTTCGGCCCATTTATATGAGTAATATCCTGCAGAATATCCTCCTGCAAATATATGACTAAAACAACAAAGAAATTGATCTTCTTTAATTGGTTCAATAACAGTAGTTTGTTTCGCAATTTCTCTTCTTATTTCATCTGCTGTTTTATCTTCGTTTTTATAAATACTACTGTGTAATCTGAGGTCTGTTATTGCGAGATGTAGTTGTCTAAGAGTCGCCATTCCACAATTAAAAGTTCTATTCTCTAGGAGCTTCTCAAAATTTTCATCGGATAATTTTTCTCCTGTTTTATAGTGCTTAGCAATATTCAAAAGTGTGTTTTTGTGGAAACACCAGTTTTCCATGAATTGACTTGGAAGTTCGACAGCATCCCATTCAACATTATTGATACCAGCTGCTTGAGGAAGATTTACAGTGGTAAGCATGTGTTGAAGACCATGACCAAATTCATGGAACAAAGTCTGAACTTCTTCAAAACTCATCAAACTCGGTTTATCTTTTGATGGTGGAGTCTGATTACAAACGAGATACGCTACAGGAAGGGTCTTTTTACCAATATTGTTTTTATTCAAACATTCATCCATCCAAGCCCCGCCTCTCTTTGATTCAGGCCTCGAATATGGATCGAGGTAAAAGGATGCTATTTTCTTATCTTCTTTATTGAGGATATTAAAAAATAATACGTCATCATTCCAAAGAGGCGCCTCATCAGTTGCCTCGACAACTTTAATTTCAAAAAGCTTTTCGCTTAATTTAAATAAACCTTTCAAAACATCATTTAGTGGGAACCAAGGTCTCAAAGACTCTTGATCCAAATTGAGCTTTTCCTTTCTAAGAAGTTCTGACCAATAACTAATATCCCATGGCTCGATATTCTGTGATTCTGAAAACCCATTAGCTTTAGAAAACTTATCGAGCATTTCTAATTCAATTTTTGCGGTTTTGAATGCTGGTGCTCTCAATTCTTCTAAAAGGGTTTCAACATTTTTAATTTCTTTCGCCATTTTTGTTGACAAACTTAGTTCTGCCCAACTTTTATAACCGAGTAGATTAGCCTGTTTAGTTCTAAGAGATAATATCTCTTCAATGATTTGAGAATTATTATTTTCTCCTTGAGATGCCCTACCAAAGAATGCCTTATATAATTTCTCCCTAAGATTACGGTCGGTGGCATACGTCATAAAGGAATTATAAGTTGGTATATCTAGACTTAATTTCCAAGGACCATTTTTGATATCGACTTCTTCATCCTTTTTTAAGTGGTTGTGTGCAGAAATTGCCATTAATTCAAGTACTCTTTCAGGAAGACCATCAACTTCAGATTTCTTATTTAATATTAAAAACCATTTATTAGTAGCATCGAGAACATTATTGCTGAAGTCTGTTGATAGCTTTCCAAGCTTTTCTGAAATTTTGTTGAATTCTTCTTGATCATTCTTTTGTAGTGAAATTCCTCTATGTTGCATCTCAAGAATTTCTTTATCCAAAATTCTGTTTTTAATTTGATCAAAGTTATTTTTCTCTTTAAGCTTGACTAAAGAATTGTAAATTATTTTACTTTGTCCGAATTTATTTCTCAAGCTAATAATCTCAGGAAGAAATTTTGAATAAATGTCTCTTAGAGATTCAGAATTATTTACTGCATTTAGGTGGCTTATTACTCCCCAACTCCATCTAAGAATTTCATTTACTTCATTTAAGGGATTTATTACCTTATCCCAATTTAAATCATTTTGAAGTAAATAATTAGATAAATTATTTTCTATGTTTTTAAAATCTTCAGCTATCTTTTCAAGTACTACTGGTAATTGTTTACTTATGCTTTCGGGAGTAAATTTTTGAAATTCTGGTAATTCTCCATACTTAAAAATTGAGGTATCCATTTATTAAAGTAATTTAATTTACTAAAGTTGGTATTAATCCAACTAATTTAGCTAGAGTAAGCTGCTGACTGAGAGCATTGGTTGAAGATTCGTATAAATTTATCGCGATTTTTGGCCAAAAACCTATCACCAAAGTAGGCAACAATAAGCTGAAACCAATTGTCAATTCTCGACCATTCATCTCTTTGACTGTAGCTAGTGCGGGAATTCTAGGGCCAAAAAATACTCTTCTACACATTGATAATAGATATATTGGTGTAAGAACTAAACCTATAGCTGCAATAAGAATAGTGATCGATCTAAAGATAGAGCTGAAGCCTTCTTGACTTGTGATACCTAAAAATACAGTTATTTCACTTATAAAACCACTCATGCCAGGTAGTGCTAAAGAGGCTAGTGAGCTTGCTAAGAAAAAAGCAAAAGTTATTGGCAAGACCTTTGCTAAGCCGCCCATATTTGGTATAGAAAGAGTATTTGTTCTTTCATAAAATGAGCCTGTAACAAAGAACATAGCCGCAGCTATAAGTCCGTGACTAATCATTTGCAACATTGCTCCGCTAATACCTAGAGCATCTACTGCTCCAATCCCTAACAGGACAAAACCCATATGACTCACAGAGCTACATGCAATTCTCCTTTTGACATTATCTTGTGCAAATGCATTTAGAGCTCCGTAAATTATATTAATGATTCCGAGAATAATTAACGCAGGTGCAATTTGAAGATGTACTTCAGGGAGTATTTGAACATTGAATCTTAAGAGAGCATAACCTCCCATTTTTAAGAGTATTCCAGCTAGTAACATCGAAACTGGAGCATTAGCCTCTCCATGTGCATCGGGTAACCAAGTATGTAATGGAAAGATAGGTAGTTTTACTCCAAAACCAATTAAAAATCCTAAATAAGATAATAAAGCTAGGCTGCCTGTTACATGTTTATTGGTTAAATCAGTAATATTTAAAGTAAAGGTATCACCACTCAAGGCAAGTGCTAACCCACTTATGAGTATTAATAAAGAAGCTAAAGCTGTATAAAGAATGAATTTAGTTGCAGCATATAATTTCTTTTTCCCTCCCCAAATCGCAATAAGAAGATACACCGGAACTAGTTCAAGTTCCCATGCCAAGAAAAATAATAGGAAATCTTGAGAAAGGAAAACTAGTGCCTGTGCTGATGCTTGGACTAATAAAAGAGCAAAATATAAATTAGATTTTTTCTTGATTTTCCAACTTGCAGCAGCAGATAGAAATGTAATTAAACCACTCAAAGCAACTAAAGGAGCAGATAACCCATCTACGCCAAGAGACCACTCTAAACCTATTGAAGGCAACCAGGAAACTCTTTCTATAAGTTGCAAGGAGCTATCTGAAGTATTGAATTTTTGTAAAAGAACACCAATTATTAGTAAAAAATCTACAAATAAAAAACTTAATGAGATATTTCGTGGGAGTGCATTATCTTCTCCTTCCTTCGAACTCAAAAAAGGCATTATTAATGCCCCAGTTAAAGGCAGTAAAACAATAGATGATAACAAAGGAAAAGATTCTAAATTCATTTATGGAATGAATAATTTTTGTATTCTAGTTGAAGTTGTACTAGCTTGAGACTATAACATTAAAAATGCCTAAGTAAAACTACTTACTAGAGATAGTGCTAAATTGGCTGCCAGTTGTTTGAACGTTTAAGAATGGTGCTCTGCTAGCTACACCTAATTTCTCCCATGCTTTCACCATGGCTTGACTTATGTTTTTACCATTTTCTTTTTTACAGAGGGCTAAGATACTTGGCCCAGCTCCACTAATTGCGCATCCTAAAGCACCTGCATTTAGTGCGGCATCTTTGACTTCTAGTCCACCTTTAATAAGTTTCCATCTGTAGGGTTCATGTAATTTATCAAACATTCCCTCTTTTATCAGATCCTCATTTCCTGCTTTTAATCCATTTAGTAACAAAGTAAGTGCACCCATATTTGTCACGGCATCAGATATAGGAACATTCTTGGGCATAACCTTTCTTGCTTCACTTGTGCTGAGACGAATTGCAGGTATTGCTACAACAGCTTTTATTGAATCGTTCCAATCACATCTAATGATTCTCCACCTTTGAGAAGAAGACTTAGCTGTCAAACAAAGACCACCCAGCAGAGAGGGCACCACATTATCTGGATGACCTTCTATACTAATGGCAAGTTCAAGGAGTTTTTCTTTAGATAATGGTGAGTCCATTATTGCATTCGCTCCGATTAGTCCAGCAACTATTGCTGTTGCACTACTTCCAAGTCCTCGTGCAGGCGGTACTGCCAACTTAACTCTTGCTTCAAGTGCAAAAGGATCAATATTTGCACTCTCCCATACTTTCTGAGCTGCTCTGAAAACTAAGTTTTCAGGTCCTCCTCTTAAATGATTACCATCTGTACTTTCCATTATTAAATCAAATCTATCTCCACCACCTTCGATTCTTGTAAATATAAATTCATTATATAAATCTAATGCTGCTCCAAGACAATCGAATCCAGGCCCTAAATTGGCAGTTGTGGAAGGCACTGTTACCCTTATTTGTTTACCTACACCAGGAATAGACATTTTTTGTTTTTAAGTTTTTAAAAGCATTTTTGCTCTGCAGGCTGCACTATAAAGTCCAAACTCCTCATCTAAAATTACTTTCATAGGTATTGTTTTAAGAATATCTTTTAATCTTCCCTTGTCGAAAAATTGTTTTAAAAATAAATCTGATTTAAAGTTTTTGAAATGTTTTGATGCGGTTCCTCCAGAAATCCATAACCCGCCAAAGCACAATTCTTGAAGAGCAACATCTCCTAATAAAGAGGCATAAGCTCCTAACCAAATACTCTCAACTTCAATCATTAGCGGATCCCCTTCTTTAGAAAGATTGCAAATTTTTTCAGGGAGTTCTTTTCTTTTTGCATCAAAAACTTTAATTTCTTTTAAATATTTTTGTAGAGGATGTTTTTTGGCATCAGATTTGCTTAGTCGCCATTCGACAATTCTTGATAAACCAGTGCCGCTAATAATTCTTTCACAAGATATCCTCTCAACTTTTAGATAATTCTTAAGCCAAATTTTCAATTCCCATTCTAATTTTGACTTTGGCGAGTACTCAACATGACCACCTTCACTAGCTAAAACTTTTACCTTCCCCCCTGATATTATGCCTCTTGCGATGCCCAAACCAGTCCCGGCCCCAACAATGGCATGCAAATCATTATTAGCACCTTCAGAATGAGATCCATTTTGGATAGTAGAATATTGATCTTTTTTTAAAAAAGGTATTCCATAAATTTGTACAGCGAAATCATTTATTAGCTCACATCTTTTAAAATTAAATTTTTTCTGCAAAGCATTTCCTGAAATATTCCATGACAAGTTAATGATTTTTGCGTTGTTGTTAGATAAAGGACCAGCTACGGCGAAACATGCAGAAGAGGGATAGGTAATATTTTTGCATTCATTTTTAAGAAAATCTTCTAGAATAAGTTCGAAAGAATTCCAATCAGAAGATATATATTTCTTTTTGAATAACAATTTAGGCGAATCATCATTTATTACTCTTTTGAAAACTCCCAATAGAACCTTGGTACCTCCTAAATCACAAGCCAGAAAATTCATCTATTCGAAACTATTCTGTTCTCCCTTTTTTTTCTATTAATTCATTCATTAAATTGTACAGATTAGGTAGGTCAAAAATTCCTAAATTTGTTCCATCTAAAGCTCTTAAAGCGACTGAATCAATTTCCTCTTCTTTATCTCCAATAACTGCAATTAAAGGAACTCTCCCCAGAGTAGCCTCTCTTATTTTATATCCTATTTTTTCATTCCTAACATCAACTTTTGAACGGTAACCATTATTATTTATTAATTCATTAAACTTTAAACACTTTTCAATATTTCTATCTGTAATGCTCAATAAAATTATTTGATAAGGTGCAAGCCAAATTGGGAATTTTGCCTCATATTGTTCAATTAAGATTCCAATAAATCTCTCAAAGGAGCCTAAAATTGCTCTATGAAGCATAACTGGATTTCTTTTCTCATTATCAATATCTACATAAGTTGCATCCAATCTAATAGGCATTGAGAAATCAACCTGAATAGTGCCGCATTGCCAGACTCTATTAAGACAATCTTTTAAGGAGAATTCTATTTTGGGACCATAAAAAGCCCCTTCTCCTGGTTGGAGTTCCCATTTTAGATTCTTATTATCGAGAGCTTTGGTAAGAGCCTCCTCTGATTTATCCCAAATCTCTTCACTACCTACCCTTTTTTCAGGACGGGTTGATAATTTGATAATGATTTCATCAAAACCAAAAGTTTTATAAACCTCGAAAACAAGATCTATAAAAGTTGATACCTCCTCTTGAATTTGCTCTTCTGTACAGAATATGTGTGCATCATCTTGAGTAAAGTTTCTTACTCTCATTAAGCCGTGCAGTGCTCCAGAAGGTTCATTCCTGTGACAAGAACCAAATTCAGCAAGGCGAATAGGTAAATCCTTATAACTTTTTAAACCTTGATTAAATATTTGTATATGGCATGGACAATTCATTGGTTTAATTGCATAAGTTCGATTTTCTGATGCAGTAGTGAACATATCGTCTCTAAATTTTTCCCAATGACCGGATTTTTCCCAAAGAGATTTATCAACAGCTTGTGGGGTTTTAATTTCTAAATAATCATTTTTTTTGAGTATTTCTCTTATGTATTTTTCCAGTACTTGGTAAATTGTCCATCCATTTGGATGCCAAAAAATCATTCCTGGAGATTCTTCTTGTATATGAAATAGTGAATGTTTTTTACCAAGTTTTCTATGATCCCTTTTTTCCGCTTCTTCAATTCTTGTTAAATAATCTTTGAGTTCTTTTTCTTTCGCCCATGCAGTTCCATATATTCTCTGTAATGATTCATTTTCACAATTCCCTCTCCAGTATGAACCTGATAATTTTAGTAATTTAAAGTGTCTCAAATGTCTAGTATTGGGTACGTGAGGCCCTCTACACATATCGATATATTCTTCGTGTTTGTACAAATTTATGAGACCTTCATCAGGAATTTCTTCAATTATTCTTAATTTAAAAGTCTCATCTCTTTCTTTAAACGTTTTAATTGCATCTTCTTTAGAAACTTGTAAAATTTCAACGTCATAGTTCGTTTTTATTAATTTGTTTATTCTGTTTTCGATTTTTATTAAATCTTCAGGAGTAAATCTGTATTCAGAAAAAACATCATAATAAAAACCATCTTCAATAACAGGCCCAATCGCCATCTTAATATCAGAGTAAATTTGTTTAACTGCATGACCAATAAGGTGAGCAAATGAATGTCTTATTATTTCAATTCCTTCTTTATCTTTTGATGTGATGATTACAACTTCGGAATCTCTACTTATAGGAATAGTTGCATCAAGAAGAACATCATTTACTTTCCCTGCAATTGTTGCTTTAGCTAATCCATCGCCTATACTCTGGGCAATTTCTAGAATAGTTACAGATTTTTCGAAAACCTTTTTTGAACCATCAGGTAAGGTAATTATTGGCATATTTTATTTCTCCATTTCAAAGAATCCTAATTTTGATTTAACTCTTTTTAAAGTCTGATTTGCTAAATCTTCAGCTTTTTCCTTCCCTTCATCAAGGATTTTATTTAATTGATAGGGATCATTAATTAATAATTTATATTTTTTCTGAATAGGTTCTAGTGATTCAATAAGTTGTTCTGTAATTAATTTTTTAAATGTCCCCCATCCAGTCTCTGAAAAATCATTTTCACATTGAGAAATCTCTTTGCCAGATAATATTGAATAAATCATCAAAAGATTTTTAGATTCTGGTCTCTCAGGGTTGTTAAATTCAATTCCAATAGAACTGTCACTTTTTGCTCTTTTTATTTTTTTCGTTATTACTTCAGGAGCATCTAATAAGTTAATGCGACTTCCTTCATTAGGATCACTTTTGCTCATCTTTTTTGAACCATCAATTAAACTCATTATTTTTGATCCATTCTTCATGATTATTGGTTGAGGGATTTTTAAAATATTTTTGTCCTTACTAAATCTGGCATTAATTCTCTGTTGTGCAATATCTCGGGCAAGTTCAAGATGTTGTTTTTGATCCTCGCCTACTGGTACAAAGTCAGCTTCATATAGAAGAATGTCTGCCGCCATTAGGATCGGATAGTCAAATAATCCAATGGATACATTATTCCCCTGTTGTATGGATTTTTCTTTGAATTGAATCATTCTTTCCATCCAATTTATTGGAGTCATGCAATTTAATATCCAACAAAGTTCTGAATGTGCAGAAATCTGACTTTGGACAAAAATTGAGCATATATTGGGATCTATTCCACAAGCGACGTACAAAGCTGCAGTAGAAATAGTGTTCTGAGACAATTCTTTGGGATTATATGAAGCTGTAATTGCGTGCAAATCAACTACACATAGAAATGTTTCATATTGCTCTTGAAGCGTAACCCAATTATTTATGGCCCCAAGCCAATTTCCAATATGTAAATCACCAGTTGGTTGAACTCCAGAAAGAATTCTTTTTTTATTTTCCATCCTCTTCTACTTCGCTAGATTGGATTTCTTCAGTTGGTTTACTTTTTACAGGTCTTGCAAAAGGATCAGGTGCTATTTTTTCTTTTTTTTCATAAGGATTTTGTGATTGTCTATTTGGAGAAGAGTTTTTATTATTTTTTGCATATTCTGTGATTGATTCAATCAATTTTTGGTCTTTGATCATTTCACTAAGTGTTCTAACAGAGAAACCCAGAACTGCAACGGTAGATCTCAATTGAAAGGCCTCTTGTATTGATTTAACAGCTTTCATTTCGTTATCACTCAATCTTATGCGGAATCCCCCTCCATCTCTTCTGCCGCCAGATCTATCTCTGAAATTAGATCTTTCATTATTAGAACGACCTCTATAATTTTCTTGTCCAGGATTATTGCTGAAATTTGAATTAGACATCTTGATGTTTCTTAAGTTATTTAAATAGTCTATTAACTTAGCATCTTGTTATGCAATAAGTCTTTTGAAAAGCCTTAATTTTTTATCTTTTGATTAACGACTTATGAAATTTTGCTTTTCTCATTCATAACTTGCATTAAAATAAAATTAGAAAAATAAAGTATTGTGTTTGATATTAGTAAAGAGAACCTTTTAAAGGATTTCATAAAGTTTCCGAAAAAAAATCTTATTATTATTCTATTGATGTTAGGTTTTGGTGAATGGTTTGTCAGTGACCTAATTCATTTTGCAGGAGGCTCAATAGGATTTTTTGCATTGTGTTTGGGAGGATATTTTTACTTGAAGAATGATAAGCCTAAATTTAATGAGCCAAATAATTTAGATGGTTGGATAAATCTATGTAATGAAGATTTAAATTTTTTTGAAGAACTTGAAGCTACAAATGAATTAGAAAAACAGAATTCAAAAAGACAAAAAACACTTGAATCGATTCTTAATAGATTTGAAAAAGAAAAAATAAGTTGTATTGGACTAAAAGATTATCAAAGTTATCAGTCTGTTTTAAAAAGCCATTTTAAAGTAGATAAGTTTGACTTTGATTTATACGAAAAACTGCCTAAATATAATCCTTCTCAAGTTATCCCAGCAGAAGCTTTGAAGAGTGATGCAATCTTGTATTTTTTAAACTTGCCTTTGTCGGCGAATGATTTTTTGTGGCTGGAAAAGTTTCCTAAAAATATGCCTATCTGGTTGGTGGCTTTAACTTCCAACGAAATAGAAGCCAAAAATCAGATAGAAGACCTAAAGTCGCAAATTTCAAGTGACTTTATAAATAAAATTATTACTTTTGATATGAATAAGAATGAAATAACAAATATACCTTTTTCGTTAAGGAAGTTTTTTATAAGTTCATCTAAAAATATTGAAAATACAAAAAAAAGGCTCTTGAAAGAACTACATTTTGCCTGGCAATCTGAAATTGAAGGGATAAGAAGAATGCAGTTAAAAGGTATACAAAGAAAAAATCAAATTCTTGTCGCAACAACTGTTTTCTTATCTCCTATCCCATCAATTGATGTTATGGCAATGACAGTACTAAATTCATTAATGATTAAAGAAATTAAGTCTATATGGGGATGCAATTGGTCTCCTGAAATTTTAGATAAAGTTTCTAAAGAGATTTTAAAGACTGCAATTGCTCAGGGAGTTATTGAATGGAGTGGACAGACTCTAATTGGCATAACAAAGTTACATGGACCAAATTGGCTTGTTTCTGGAACATTTCAGGCTATTAGTGCTGCTTATTTAACAAGAGTAGTATCAAGTTCTTTGGCTGATTTTATGGCAATAACAAAAGGAGTAGAAGAACCTGATTTGGATTTTATAAAGAAAAATTCTGAAAGAATTGTTGAAAAAGCTTTTGAAAAAGAAAAAATAAATTGGCAAGGATTTATTTCTGATCTTAGAAAACCACTTATGAAAATATCTTTTAGTTCATAATCTAATTTTGAAGGTTAAATATGAGAAAAAAAATCCTTTTTTTAAGTCTTTTACTTCTGCTTTCTCTTGCTTCAGGCTCATGCAAGAGAATATCAAATAAAAATGAAAGTAAAGAAGTAATATTGACAAGTTTCACTGTTTTGGCGGATATAATTAGCAATATTGCTAAAGATGATTTTATTGTTAGATCAATTACGAAACCGGGAGTTGAAGTTCATGGCTACCAACCAACTCCGAGCGATTTGGTAAATGCCTCTAGTGCTTTTGTTTTTATTGATAATGGATTTGGATTTGAATTATGGGCTGAAAAATTTGTTTCTAATTTAGAAGTTAAAAGAATTACTGTCGCGGAAGATTTAGATCCTATTTTTATCAGCGAAGATTTTTATAAAGGGAAACCCAATCCTCATGCCTGGATTTCTCCAAAAAGAGGGATCCTATACGTAGATATTCTGGTGGATTCTTTATCAGAATTGAGGCCATCCAAAAGGACATTATTTGAAGAAAATGGAAAAATCTATAAAGAAAAACTCTCTAAAATAGATAAAGAATTCTCACTTTTTATTAATAACTTAAATAAAGGCAGGAGGTATCTAGTAAGTTGTGAAGGTGCTTTTTCATATTTAACAAATGATTATGGATTAGAAGAAGTTTATTTATGGCCAGTTAATGCGGAGAGTCAAATTACGCCCAAAAGAATGACAAGAACAATCTCACTAGTTAAAGAAAAAAATGTCCCATCTGTATTTTGCGAAAGTACCGTAAGTAACAAATCTCAAATGGTTGTTGCAAACGAAACTGGGGCTAATTTTGGCGGAAATCTTTTTGTTGATTCATTATCTGATGATAGTGGGCCTGCTAGTTCCTATATAAAAATGCTTGAGCATAATTTGGATTTAATTAAAAAAGGGCTTTTTTGAATTATGGAATCAATCAATTATCAAAACTTTAGGATTGATGCAGAGAATATTTGCGTAGATTACAACGGTAAGGTGGCTTTGTATGATGCCAATTTAAGATTGAAACCTGGCCAGATTTGTGGGTTAGTAGGGATGAACGGGGCTGGTAAAACAACTTTTTTTAATGCTTTAACTGGCTTTGTAAATATTTCAAAGGGAAAAATTAGAATTAATGGAGAGTCTGTAAGATCTGCTCAAAAAGATCAGACAATTGCTTATGTTCCTCAGAGTGAGGGAATAGATAGTCAATTTCCAATAAATGTTTGGGATGTAGTGATGATGGGAAGATATGGTTCGATGAATATTTTTAGATGTCCTAGAGAGTCTGATATTCAGGCGGTTAAAGATGCTATTGAGAGAGTTGATCTTAATGATCATTTATCAACACCTATTGGAAACTTATCTGGAGGTCAGAGAAAACGAACTTTTTTAGCTAGAGCAATTGCGCAAAGGGCGTCAATATTACTTCTTGATGAGCCTTTTTCTGGTGTTGATATAAGAACTGAGAAACTTATATCGGAATTATTTATTCAATTTAAAAATGAGGGGAAAACTATATTATTATCAACCCACGATATGATTCATGTCCGTGAATTTTGTGATTTGGTTCTTTTAATAAATAAAACTGTTGTAGCTTATGGGGATACCTCTGAAGTGTTTACCCCTGAAAATATTACAACTACTTTTGGAGGAATCTCACCTGATTTCTTGTTTGGACCTGAATCCTAAATTCTAAATTATATGGAGCTCTGTTCTTTTTTAACTTTAGATTCATTCATAACAGATCCTTTGACTCATGGCTTTATGAGAAAAGCACTTCTTATGAGTTCATTAGTGGCCGCTGTTTGTGGTTTCCTATCTAGTTATTTAACTCTTAAAGGATGGGCTTTAATGGGAGATGCAGTGTCACATTCAGTAATGCCTGGTGTTGTGGTTGCTTATGCATTAGGTCTTCCTTTCTCATTAGGGGCATTTATTTTCGGAGTTGGTTCTGTTGCATTGATAGGGTTTATTAAGCAGAAATCTAGGGTTAAGGAAGATACTGTTATTGGGTTGGTATTTACTGGATTTTTCGCTCTTGGAATTGTATTGGTTTCTAAGATTAAAAGTAATATTGATCTGCACTCTATCCTTTTTGGTAGTCCATTAGGAATATCACTTTCAGATGTAAAACAAACTATATTCATTTCTTTATTGGTAGTAATCCTTTTGTCAATTTTTAGGAAAGATTTATTGCTTTATTGTTTTGATCCTAGGCATGCAAAAACAGTTGGAATTAATGTTTTTTTTCTTCACTATTTACTCCTCACGTGCTTATCTTTGGCAGCAGTTGTGGGCTTGCAGTCTGTTGGAATTATTTTGGTAGTTGCGATGTTGATTACACCAGGGGCTACAGCATATTTACTTACGGATGAGTTTGATAATATGACAATAATTTCAGTATTGAGTGCAATTATCTCAAGCCTAATAGGAATCTACATTAGTTTTTGGTTTGATCTTGAGACAGGTGGATCAATTGTCTTGGCACAAACTTTTATATTTTTATTCGCTTTTTTATTCGCTCCAAGATACGGAATATTTAAGTTAAAGAAATTTTTTGCAGGTTATAAATGATAGCGGTGGAAGAAACTTTAAATAAAAAGTGGTATTGGTGGCCATTATTTCCCTTATATCCTTATGGGAAAAAGAAAACAATCTTAAGAGAATTAATTCCTGATCAAATATGGTCCTTGGAACAAATACAGGGACTTTATTATGTTGCGGTTCCAATAAGAATGACGGTAATAAAGGTTGATAATGGGTTGATGCTAATAAACCCACTGCCGCCTACAAAAGAATTAATAAATGAGTTAGAAAAATTAATTGCGATTCACGGTAAAGTAAAAACAATAATTCTCCCAAGTGCCTCCGGACTAGAACATAAAATCGGACTACCAGCTCTTTCAAGAATTTTTAAAGATGCAGAAATTTGGCTTTGTCCTGGACAGTGGAGTTTCCCCATCAATCTTCCACTAGATTTTTTAGGAATTCCATCAAAAAGATCAAGAATACTGTTTGAGGAAGGTACTCCACATACGAACTCCTTTAAATGGTCTTCATTAGGCCCACTTAATTTAGGGCTTGGAAGATATCAGGAGATAAGCTGTTTCCATTATTCTACGAAAACTCTTCATGTGACAGACGCAATAGTTGGAATAGACTCCACTCCACCTGAGATATTTAATTTTGATCCAACTCCACTTCTTTTTCATTCTAGAGAGAGAGGAGATGAACCTTTGATTGACTCCATTGAACAAAGAAAAAAAGGCTGGAAAAGGTTGGTCTTATTTTCATCTTTTTTGAAACCAGGTAAATTAAATATTCCACCTTTAAAAGAAATATTTAAGTATTCGTTCAAAAAAGATCTTAGAAATTGGAGATCTCATTTCGGTATTTATCCCTTTTTATGGGATGAAGATTGGGAATCCTCTCTTGTTGAAATAATGGGTGAAGATACTCCTAAGATTCAAGTGGCGCCAGTTCTACAAAAACTAATTTTTCCCCGTTCAAAAGAAGTATTAATTAAATGGCTAGAAAATATCAAGTCTTTTGAAGATATGGAATATTTAATTCCAGCTCATTTTATGGCACCGATAAAATTTACAATAGAAGATTGTCAAAAATTAATTAATGAAATTAATTCCCAAAAGTGGGACAAACTACCGGAGGATAATAAATTTTTGATGAGTTTATATAAAAAGTTGTTTGAACTAAGAATAATTCCTGAAGAAGTAAATCTTTAAAACTATTTTTCTTCAATAGACATGTTTTCATCATTTTTAAGGGTTTGTTCCAGCTCTTTTCTTTGCTCCATTTGTCTTAAGAAATATCCTGTCATCATTGCAGAAGATAATAAATTAGCAATGTTGTCTTTTGAAGATGTAATTTTTACATCAAATTGATCTGAAGGAAGCATTCCAAGAAGACCTTGGACATTATGTCTAATAATTTCTTGAATATCTTCACTAGCTGATTTTGCTACTCTTTGCAAAACTTCTGGAGATTGTTTTTGTAAATATTGGATTAAATCATTCTCATCGTTTGGATCATTATTTTCAGTAGCAAGAAATTCTGGATTAAACATTTCTACAACTTCAAGATATAAAAACCCTACAACATCACGTACCCATTAATCTAAATTATTAAGGGCAGGGAACCGAATAGGTCCAATTTTATTGAACGGCCAATATCTAAAAATAGCTTTACCAATAACCTTTTCATAGGGTAAAAATCCCCAAATATGTGAATCCATGCTGTTATTTCTATTATCCCCCATCACCCATAATGATTCTTTTGGGACAATAAAAGGACCCACTGAATAATTAATATTTTTATCAAAAACGTAATTATTTTGAACGATATCATTTAAGTAAAGGTTACCATCTCTTACTTCTACCTTGTCTCCAGGTATTCCAATTACTCTTTTTATTAGTGCAGTATCTGCTTCATAACCAGCATTAATTAATTGTTCCGGAACGTTAAAAACAACTATTTTATTTTTTAATTTTGAAAGATTTGATTTGGATGTGATTTTGGGGGTTAGTTTCTCAACAAGAATTTTATCTTGTATTTGAAGAGTTGGAAGCATTGAACCGGATGGGATCCATCTTGGCTCTATAACCTGCCATCGTATAATTAAAGCTATAGATATCCAGATTAAAAGATTTTTTAAATCCTTTATTATTGAATTTCTTTTTTCTTGAGTTGTAGACATGTTTTATTTAATTCAGTTATAAGAAAAATCCCAAAGCATTTATATAAATTATGACATCATCTATTGAATGCAAAAATTTTCTTAGAAGTTTACAACTTTTGAATCTTCTCATAAAAATAGGAGTTCAAAATTTAATAATATGTCCTGGAAGTAGATCAGCACCTTTAGCAATAGCTGCTGGAGAATTAAATAAATTAGGACTGGTAAATATTTTTAATTCAATAGATGAGAGATCTGCAGGATTCCACTCTCTTGGGATTTCTGCTGCATCAGGTAATCTCTCTTTAGTTATTACGACTTCTGGGACTGCTGTAAGTAACTTATTGCCAGCAGCAGTTGAGGCAGACCGATCTTGTAAAGGTATTATATTTCTTACTGCTGATAGACCCTTACGATTAAAAGATTGTGGCGCTAATCAAACAGTAAATCAAGAAGTTTTTTTGAGTTCAGTCTGCAGAAGAGTTTTAAGTACAAATCTAAATGGACTACATGAAACACAAGAAAATGAAATCTTGAATTTAGTTCGAACTATTGAGAAACAAACATCAACCTTCCCTGGTCCTATTCATTTAAATATTCCTATTGATAAGCCTTTAGATATTACATTTTCAAATAAAAAAAATGTTTTAGAGGTTTTTGAGAGAATTTATTTAAAGAAAAAATATATATTTCAGGAAGTTGAAATGAAATCTGATAAAAACAAATTCTTCGAAATTTCAGAAAATTTAAATTTAGATGAATCCGGCATTATTTTGGTAGGTCCCTATCAAGGTTCCATAAATGATTTAACTTCTTTCAATAAATCTTTAGAACGATTACAAGAGATTACTGGTTGGCCAGTATTTGCTGATCCTGTTTCAGGTGTTTATTCTGGTTTGAGAGGGTTAGTCGTGAATTGGGAATTAGTCTTAAGAAAAAATAAAAATTTAATAAATTGTCATCAACTTTTGAGGCTTGGCCCTATGTCATCCTCAATTGATTTGGAGAAGTTTTTAAAAAACTTCAAAGGAATACAAATTCTTATAAAAGAAAAAAACTATAGAAAATTGGACCCTATAAAAAAATCATTTGAATATGATTTTGGGCTATCAAATTTCACTACTCTATTGTTAGAAGAATTATCAATCAACGAAAAAAATAAAAAGTCTCTTACTCCGATGGCTCTAAATCTAATAGAAGAAGGCGAGCAGATTAAAGAAATTTTAAAAGAGAAAATTACTCAAGATAATCAAATTACTGAGTATATGCTTGCAAATCTTGTTCCAAAACTTTGGCCAAATGAAAATCCTATAATGCTCTCAGCTAGTAGCCCGATTAGAGATTGGCTCACATTTTCAGAAAATGGTACCTTAACAAGAAATTGTTTCAGCTTTAGGGGTGCTTCTGGCATAGATGGTACTTTATCTCTTGCATTAGGTATTTCTAGAATTAAAAATCCTCTACTTCTTGTGACTGGAGATTTGGCTTTTATTCATGATATAAACGGTTGGCTGATTGAAAATTCAATCGACATGAATTTAACAATTCTTCTAATAAATAATAATGGCGGAAATATATTTAATCGTATTTATAAAAAAAATTTAAAAGAAGATGAATTAAAAAGACTATTTCTTATGCCAAAAGAAATAAACTGGCCAAAACTCGCAGAGGGCTATCAAGTAAACTTTAAAAGTGTGGCAAATTTTAAAAAATTACGAGAGGCATTAGATTGGAGCATTTCTATCCAGAAATCTGTAATAATTAAAGTTGATGTTGATCCAGAAAATGAAATTTGTGAAAAAAATGCCTTGCTAAAAAAAATAATTGGCAGTTAAATTTATCATTCTCTATCTTTGAATAATTAGATTTCATGAAAGTATTACCTGGTAAAACAACTTTAAATTGGTCAGAATGCAAATCTTATGAGGATATATTGTTTCACAAATCAGATGAGGGAATTGCGAGAATTGCAATTAATCGGCCTGAAAAAAGAAATGCATTTAGGCCACAAACTGTAGATGAACTCATTGACGCATTTGATATCGTAAGAAATGATGAAACTATAGGCGTAGTTCTCTTTACAGGTGCGGGACCTGACAAGAAAGGCATTTATTCTTTTTGCTCTGGAGGTGATCAGAGTGTAAGAGGTAAAAATGGATATAAAAATGATGAAGGGAAGCAGAGATTAAATGTACTTGAACTTCAAAGGTTAATAAGAAGTTTGCCTAAAGTGGTTATTGCTTTAGTTCCTGGTTTCGCAATTGGAGGAGGGCAGGTACTTCATCTAATTTGTGATCTCAGTATCGCCTCTGAAAATGCAATATTTGGTCAAACAGGTCCAAGAGTTGGTAGTTTTGATGCGGGTTTTGGATCTAGTTATTTAGCAAGACTTGTTGGTCAAAGAAAAGCAAAAGAAATTTGGTTTTTGTGTAGAAAATATAATTCTAAGGAAGCTATGCAGATGGGCTTGATAAATGCAATTACAAAGATTGAAGAATTAGAAGCTGAGGGTGTAATCTGGGCAAGAGAGATTTTACGAAATAGTCCAACTGCTATTCGTATTCTTAAAGCTTCATTCAATGCAGAGAATGATGGGATTGCAGGTATTCAAGAATTATCTGGATACACAACTCAATTATTCTATTCGACTGAAGAAGCTCAAGAAGGTAGAGATGCCTTTCTTGAGAAGCGTCCTCCAGACTTTTCTGACTATAAGTGGACACCCTAGTTTATTTTTCAAACAAACTTTTTAATTAATTATCAATGAGAATTCTTCTTGCCGCTGCTGAATGTGCTCCAATGATCAAAGTTGGAGGTATGGGAGATGTGGTTGGTTCGTTGCCTCCATCTTTGATAAAACTTGGTCACGATGTAAGGGTAATAATTCCAGGATACGGAAAATTGTGGAGTCTTTTAGAGGTATCGAATGAACCAGTCTTTAGAGCAAATACAATGGGTACTGATTTTGCCGTATATGAAGCAAAACATCCCATTCATAATTATGTGATTTACCTAGTGGGTCATCCAACATTTGACTCTGACCAAATATATGGAGGCGAAAATGAGGACTGGCGCTTTACATTTTTTGCTAGTGCCACTGCAGAATTTGCCTGGAATTGTTGGAAACCTCAAGTTCTCCATTGCCATGATTGGCACACTGGAATGATTCCTGTGTGGATGCATCAGGATCCCGAAATTAGTACTGTCTTCACAATTCATAATTTAAAATACCAAGGCCCTTGGAGGTGGAAACTTGAAAAAATGACTTGGTGTCCTTGGTATATGCATGGAGACCACACGATGGCTGCGGCAATGTTGTACGCAGATAGGGTCAATGCTGTTTCTCCGACTTATGCAGATGAGATTAAAACCCATGAATACGGGGAAAGCCTAGAAGGATTACTTAATTACATTTCAGGTAAATTAAGGGGCATTCTTAATGGTATAGATCTTGATGAATGGAATCCAGCTAAAGATCCGGTTTTACCTGCAAAATTTAGTATTAAGAATTTAGAAAATAGGTTAGAAAATAAAAAGATTCTGCAGAGAGAAATGGGTCTCGAAGTAAATCCCAAAAAATATCTTTTAGGTATGGTCAGTAGGTTAGTTGATCAGAAAGGGGTTGACTTGCTTCTACAAGTTTCAAGAAGACTTTTAGCATATACAGATTCGCAAATAGTTGTTTTGGGGACTGGAGATAGATATTTAGAGTCAGGATTATGGCAACTTGCATTAGATTACCCCGGAAGATTTTCCGTATTTCTTACCTATGATGATTCCTTATCAAGACTTATATATGGTGGCACTGATGCTTTTTTAATGCCAAGTAGATTCGAACCTTGTGGTATTAGTCAACTACTTGCTATGAGGTATGGTTCTATTCCTATAGTAAGGCGAGTAGGAGGTTTAGTTGACACAGTTTTACCTCATGATCCAGAAAATAATAGTGGCACAGGTTTTTGCTTCGATCGCTTTGAACCTATAGATTTCTATACATCTTTAGTAAGGTCCTGGGAGGCCTTTAGGCATAAAGATTGTTGGGAACTATTGCAAAAAAGAGCAATGAGCCAAGAGTTTAGTTGGCAAAGATCTGCATTAGAATACGAAATTATGTATAAAGATGTTTGTGGAATAAAAGAACCATCTCCAGATTTTGCTGAAGTTGAAAAGTTCTCTTACGGACAATCTGCTGATCCATCTTTAAAAAAAGTATGACTTAATTTTTTTAATGGAATTCTCTTTATCAGAATTGAACGATGTTTTGGGGGATATTAGAAATCTGAGTGAAGGGAAAAGAGATTTTTTAAATTTTAAAAATATAAGTATTGATAGTAGAACTATATTAAAAAATGATCTTTTTATAGCTATAAATGGTAAAAATTTTGACGGACATAGTTTCCTCCCAGAGGTTTTAAATAAAGGAGTTAAATCAGTAGTAATTAAAAAAGGGATGCAGAGTTTACTTCCTAGTAACTTTCCTTATTGGGTTGTAACTGACACAACGGAGGCATTTCAAAAATTAGCATTGCTAAAAAGAAAAAAATTAAATATTCCTGTTGTTGCAATAACTGGCTCAGTGGGTAAAACAACAACAAAAGAAATGATTGGTGGAGTTTTAAATAAACTTGGAAGAATTAAATTATCTCATGAAAATTTCAATAACGAGATTGGAGTTGGCCTTTCAATTCTAGCTACAGATTTAGAAGATAAAGTTTTAGTTCTTGAGATGGGGATGAGAGGTCTTGGACAGATTGAAAATTTATCTAAATATAGTGAACCCGATATTGGAGTTATTACTAACATTGGTACAGCTCATATTGGATTATTAGGCTCGAAAAAAAATATTACTTATGCAAAGTGTGAAATTACTAAGTTCTTAAATCCAGAGGGAGTTGTAATAATTCCCGCAAATGATCCATTCCTAGAAAAAACTTTAAAGGAAGTTTGGAAAGGAAGAGTGATAAAAGTAAAACTATTAAATATAGAGAATCAAAAGGAGAGTTTTAAGAAAGATGATAATTTGCGAGGATTTTATAATCCTTTGAATAAAACAATTTTAATTGAAGAAAATACCTTTGAAATTTCATTTGAGGGATTTCACAATGCTTCGAATTTCATATTTGCTTATGCAGTTGCCAAAGAGCTAGGTATTGATTTTGCAAGTTTTAATAGATTTGATTTTGTAAGTTTAGGTGGAAGGAATAAAATTCTTAAATCATTAAAAACAACAATATATGATGAATCATATAATGCTTCGCCAGAGTCAGTAAAAGCATGTTTAACAAATCTGCTTGAAAAACCGAGAAATAAATTTTTCATATTTGGAAGTATGCAAGAATTGGGAGAAGAATCTGAAAAATATCATAAAGAAATATTCAACTTAATAAATAATTCAGACATAGAAAAGTGTTTATTCATTTGCGATAAAAAAAATGAAAAAATTTACACCAATTATTTAAAAGATAAGAAAAAATTTTTAGTTTTAAATAGCATTAAAGATGTACCACAAGAGATAAACAAATCTACAAAAGAAGGTGATTCTATTCTTATAAAAGGGAGCAGATGTTGGCAACTTGAAAAAATTATTGAATTAATTAATTAGATCAGGATTTCTTTCTTTCCCAATTTTCTATATTTACTTGCTTAGTTCTTGAGATTGCTAATGAATTATCTTTGGAGTCTTTTGTGATCACAGAACCAGCTCCAGTTGTAACTGATTCCCCGAGATTTATTGGCGCTACAAAAACTGTATTTGCTCCAATATTGGAATTCTTACCAATTTTTGTTTGATGTTTTTTCTGACCATCAAAATTTGCAGTAATAGTACCTGCTCCAATATTTGTAGATTTTCCAATAATAGAATCGCCAATATAACTTAAATGGTTTACTTTAGATTCTTCCTCTAATTGACTATTTTTGATTTCAACAAAATTTCCTATTTTACTAGAGGAAGATATTTTGGAATTAGGTCTTATATGACTATAAGGGCCAATTTTTATACAATCCATTATCTCAGAAGCATAAATAGTCGAGTTTGAAATTTCACAATTTAATCCCACATTAGAATTCTCAATAAAAGTATTTGGCCCGATAGTGCAATGACTATTTATTTTGGTATTTCCTCTTATATGTGTATTTGCCTCTATAATTACATCCTTACCAATTTCAGCTTCTTCACTAATTGAACAACTTGCTTTATTTATAAAAGTTACACCATTAAGCATATGCTTTTCTTTAATTAAATTCTGAATAATTTCCTCGCACTCTGAAAGTTGAATTCTGTTATTAATTCCTTGAAGCTCTCCATTATCCTCTACCTTGAGGCTTAAGGAACTTTTTAGCAAAGATATCGTATCTGTTAAGTAAATCTCTTTTTGATTATTATTGCTTTGCAAGGTATTAATTATTTCTGACAAGTTACCCCAGTTAAAACAGTAAACACCTGCATTTATTAGTGTATTTTCTCTTTCTAGATCATTACAATCTTTTTCTTCAACAATTCTTTCAATAAAGTCCCCCTTCAAAAAAACTCTGCCATATCCATGAGGATTTGTTTTCTTTGTAGTAAGTAAAGAAACATCAGCATTTTTTGAATCGTGTAAATATAAAAGTCTTTTTAGAGTGCTAGGCCTTATGAGAGGCACATCGCCGTTAAGTACTAAAAGTTTTCCTTCATGTTTTTTTACTTCTTTACAAAGTACCTGGATAGCATGACCTGTTCCTGATTGAGGTTCTTGAACAACAACATGGATTTTTTTATCGTTTGGGATTGAATTTTGTACTTCTTTTGATTTGTGTCCAGTAATTACGAAAATTTGATCAGGTTTTAATTCGACACATGAATCAATTACTCTTTGTAAAAGACTTTTGCCAGAAATTTTATGTAAAACTTTTGGCAATGAGCTTTCCATCCTGGTGCCCTTGCCTGCCGCTAATATCGCAACACTTAACATGTTTATTTGAAATCCTAATTTAAATCTAACTCTTAACGGATAACTTCGTCATTCCCCACTTCTCTCTCCATTTTTTTGTAGATAATAGATTTGAGAATAATTGCTCATCTAATCTTCTACTAATTATATCGTCTTTACTAGAGTTCAAATCTTTATCTCTATATGGAATGCTAGCTTTAGTTAAGAGATGTTCTTCTTCCATTAAAGATAACTTTTCAAAATTGAAATTAGGTTTCAATTTATTCTTGTCAAATTTTGATATTGCGACAGTTCCCTGACTCCAAAAAGGTCTGTTTATAAAACTTTGCTTAATAGTAAAAATTTCTAATCCAAGATTTCTTAAGGTTTTTCTTACTGCCGCTGATGAAGAATAAGTTATTAAATAACCCTGAGGATTAAGATTTTCAGTAACTTTTGATAAAAATTCAATTGTCCATAGTTGTGGACATTTTTGAGGAGAAAAACCATCTAAATAAATCAGATCGAATTTAATAGAGGAAGGAACAATGTTGATTTTTTCTCTAGCATCACCCCACAAAATACAGCATTTAAAAAATGGATCCTCAAAGTAATCTTTTAGATAAAGTGATTCAAATATTTTTTTGACTTTTGGATCCCATAATTTAAGGAAAGATTCACTTCTAAGCGAATATTCTAGAGGCTTTTTATCAATCTCCAATGCATACAAATTTAAATATGATTTTTGTTTAATTAATTCATCTAACAAAGAAGCGGAATTGTATCCTAAACCAAAACATATATCCAAAACATTGAGAGATTTGCCCTTAAATCTTTGCAAATTAGAAGTAGCTGTAAACTTTGACTTTGTTTCCTCCAATGCGCCCAATAAACTATGGAAGTTCTCTTGGAAAAACTCGCTTCTTAAAGAGTAACTACCATCTTTAGTTAAAACTTCTATTAATTCAGACAAAAACTTTTTAGGCTATTTCGTTAGGTTAGCCAGCTCTTCCCAAAAAGTGGGATAGGAGACGCTAGCAGCATCAGATCTCATGATTTTTGAGGTACCTTTGGCAAGAAGTGAAGCAACAGCAAGACTCATTGCTACTCGATGATCTGTCTCACTATCTACCTCCGCAGAATGAAATTTTGATTGCCCACTAATAATTAAGCCATCCTCTTTTTCTTTTATTTCAGCACCGAATTTTTGTAACTGTCTTGCCATGACTTTTAATCGATCTGTCTCCTTAACTCTTAATTCTTGTGCATCCTTAATTTCAGAAACTCCATTACAAAAACAAGCAGCCACAGTAAGGATAGGAATTTCATCTATAAGTTTTGGGAGAATATCTCCTTCAATAGTGAATGATCTTAAATTATTTGAAGTCTTTACTTTAATAGATCCAATAGGTTCACCTGCAATAGTCGATTTATCTAAAATCTCATAATTACACCCCATTGAATCCATTATATTTAAAATCCCTGTTCTAGTGGGATTTAATCCGACATTCTGAATTAAAACCTCTGAATTTGGAACAATAGATGCAGCAATCATCCAAAAAGAAGCAGAGCTTATGTCTCCAGGAATCAATATTCTCTGACCAATTAAGTTGCTTCCTGACTTGATAACTACATTCCTTCCTAATTCTCCTCTGATACTGATGTCTGCACCAAATGCTTTTAGCATTCTTTCAGTATGATCTCTTGAAGATGCTGGCTCAATTACAGAAGTAGTTCCAGAAGCATTGAGCCCTGCCAATAATATTGCCGATTTCACTTGAGCACTTGCCACTGGAGTTCCAATAACACACCCCTTAAGTTTTTTCCCATCAATTGAGATTGGAGCTTTGTTACCGTCTTCCCTTCCGCAAATTTTGCCACCCATCAAAGATAACGGTTTGCCAACTCTCCCCATTGGTCTTTCGTTAAGAGAAGCGTCCCCGGTTAAAATGAAATTCTTACCTTCTTGTGCGGCTAATAAACCCATTAATAACCTCATAGTGGTTCCTGAATTTCCACAATTGAGAATTTCTTTTGGCTCTTTTAATCCATCAAGACCCAATCCTGAAATCGTAAAAGGTTCATTTCTTTTTATTTCTGGTATATTTACACCTAACTTTCTTAGACAATCAGCAGTTGAAAGTGGATCTTCAGAATGTAAGAACCCCTCAATAGTCGTCTCACCTTTAGCAATACTTCCTATTATTAGAGCTCTATGAGAAATAGATTTATCTCCAGGTACTTTTACTCTTCCTTTTAAATTAACTCCACCTTTTATTGTGCGGATATTATTCATTTCCAAATTAATTACTTGATAAGGTTTCTGTAAAAACAAATTAGTTTTATATTATCAATAAGTTTGTTTTTTAAAAAAAATAATCAAATTAAGTAACTGTTTTCTATAATAAATTCAGAAAAAGGATTTGATCATTAATCTTACTTATTATCACGTTGCAAAGGATGTTCCTGAAATTAGTCCAGACATTGCAGTGGTCATTGATGTTTTAAGAGCTACAACCACAATTTCTTGGGCTCTAAAAAATGGAGCTGATTCAATACAAGTTTTTGCGGATTTAAATTTATTAAAAGAATCTGCAATTAAGTGGCAAGCTGAAAATAGACTAATGCTTGGAGAGAGAGGTGGAAAGAAGATTGAGGGCTTTGATTTAGGAAATTCTCCTTTATCAGTTACAAAAAAAGTTGTTAATGGTAAAAGACTATTTATGAGTACGACTAATGGGACTAAATCATTGCAAAAAGTTCAAAATGCTAAGCATTTATTTGCTATGGGTCTCCCAAATAGGAAAGCAGTTGCCGAAAAAATCATTGCATTAAAAAGTGAAAATGTTTTAATACTTGGTAGTGGTTGGGAAGGCTCTTATTCTCTTGAGGATTCCCTAGCTGCCGGAGCTTTGGCCTCATACCTAAAACAGAATTGTGATTTCGAAATAAATATTCTGAATGATGAATTACAAGCTGCTTTGGCACTTTGGGATGTCTGGAAAAATGATATTTTGAAATGTTTAAAAACAGCAACCCATGGCAAAAGATTGACAAGTCTTGGAAATTATGAGGATGATTTTAAGTGTTGCTCTGAACTTGATTGCCTAGATATTGTTCCAGCTCAAGTTGAAAGAGGTGTAATTCGTGCCTCATGATTTACGAATTGGTTCATTAGGAGTAAAGTCTTGACTGATTTTTTGGTAGCTGCATTGCAAATTACAAGTACTTCAAATGTTGAAGCAAATTTTACTGAAGCAGAAGAACAGATTGAATTAGCTGCTAGAAGAGGTGCTGAGTTAATAGGATTGCCTGAGAATTTTGCTTTTTTAGGAGGAGATGATGAAAAACTTAAATTAGCTTCTGAATTGTCAGAGAAGTGTGCAAATTTTCTAAAAACTATGTCACAAAGATATCAAGTATTTCTTTTGGGAGGAGGGTATCCAGTCCCTGCTGGTGATGATAGTCATACTTTTAATAGGTCAGCCTTATTTGGGAAAGATGGACAGATTTTGGCAATATACGACAAGATTCATTTGTTTGATGTTGATTTGCCAGATGGAAATTTATACAAGGAATCATCTACTATTTTATCTGGAGCAGAGTATCCACCTGTTGTAGACGTCCCAGGTTTATGCAAAATAGGATTGTCGATTTGTTACGACGTTAGATTCCCTGAACTTTATAGATATTTATCTTCCAATGGTGCAGAGCTAATTATGATCCCTGCAGCTTTTACAGCATTTACTGGTAAAGATCATTGGCAAATCCTATTACAAGCAAGAGCAATTGAGAATACAGCATATGTAGTCGCTCCAGCTCAAACTGGGATTCATTATGGAAGAAGGCAAAGTCATGGCCATGCAATGGTAATTGACCCTTGGGGTACAGTTTTATCTGATGCAGGAAAAACTCAGGGAGCTGCAATAGCACCTGCTGATAAAGAAAGAGTAAAGAAAATTAGGGAGCAGATGCCAAGCCTTAAACATAGAAAAAATAAATTGTTTTCAAACTAATGATAAAGTTTTTAGATAATAAACTTTTTCGTTATTTATCCGTTTTTTTATTTTTAAATTCTTCAATCCTTCCAGTTAAAGCTTCAAGTGCTCTTGCGGCATGGGCTATAAATACTAATGGGGTTTTAGAATTAAGAACTAAATCAAATACAAATTTAAAAGCATACTTTCAGAAGGCTAACCAAATCTCGGGAGACAGATTCTGGGTAGATTTCCCAGGAGAATTAAAAAATCCTAGAACAATAAAAGGTAATGGCCAAATAAAAGAAATTAGATTAGGTAAACCTGATAAGGGTAAAACAAGACTAGTAATTGAATTTAAGGAAGAGACTTATTTGAACCCTTTGACTTGGCAAATGGTTGGCTTAGATCAAAATAGATGGAGAATTAAACTATTTAACCCAAAATACTCATTTAAAAAGATTGGTGAAGGCTTAGTTAAAAAGAAAAGGAGAAATATCAAAGCAAATCAAGATTTAATTCATAAAAGGAAAAATAATTATGGTTATTTGAAACTACCAGATGTAAAACGAAATAAGTTTGAGGTTGTAATTGATCCAGGGCATGGAGGACCTGATCCAGGAGCAATAGGTATTAGGGGTATTAGAGAAACAGATGTTGTTCTAGAGGTTTCAAAAATAGTTAAAAATTTACTTTTTGAGAAAGGTGTCAAAGTAAGGTTGACTAGAACAAATGACGTTGATTTGGATTTACCTCCAAGAGTTTCCATCGCTAATAATACTGATGCAGATATCTTTGTAAGTATTCATGCAAATGCCTCAAGAGGTAAAAGAAGAGACATAAATGGATTGGAAACCTTTTATTACAGAGGGTGGAGAGGAAGATTACTTGCGAAAAGAATTCAAAAACAAATTTTAATAGTTTCCCCTGGGAGTCCTGATCGAGGAGTTAAACAGGGTCGATTTTATGTAATTAAAAATACTATGATGCCTGCAGTACTTGTAGAAATTGGATTTTTAACGGGAAGATTAGATGCAAGAAGATTAGAAAAAATAACCCATCGAAAAAGATTAGCCTATGCAATTGCAAAAGGTATTCTCGAATATCTAGATAAAGTAGGGTGAAACTTAAAATAGGTATATTTGATAGTGGAATAGGTGGTTTTACTATCCTTAATTCTTTACTAAAAACACGTAAAGATGTAGAAGTTTTTTATTTGGCTGATACAAAAAGAATACCTTTTGGGAATAAAAATTCTAAAGAGATAAGATTAATTGCAAACGAGATTTGTACTTTTTTTGTTGATAAGAATTTGGATGCACTTTTAGTTGCTTGTAACACTACAAATGCGTGTGCGCTTGATATTTTAAAAGATAATCTAAAGGTCCCTTGTTTTGACCTTATAAACTCAGTATCGGAAATAATTGATAAACAAATAATTGGAGTCCTAGCTACACAAACAACTGTTCGATCTTCGTATTACAAGAAAGCTATAAATGCTAGAAAAGAGAATACGATAATATTTCAGCAAGAATGTCCAAAATTTGTATCAGAAATTGAAAAAGAAAAATTAAATCTTGATAAGTTAAATAGTCTTTCGGACTTATACTTAAGACCACTAATAAACAAAAATATTGAAGAATTAATACTTGGATGTAGTCATTATCCTTTAATTTATGACTTTTTAAGAAAAAAATTAGATTCAAATATAAAAATTATTGATCCATCGGTAGCATTAATAAAAAAATTTAATGAATCTTTTCCTATTCCAAAAACTGACTGCTATGAGAGTATTTCTTTCGAAAATGTAAAATTTTTTGTCACTTCAGAAAGGGATGAGTTTTCCAGTAAAATAAAAATTTGGCTTGGAATTAATAAAGAAATTAGGTTGGTTAACCTCCGAAGGCATGTTTGATTCCTTAAGATATAAAAGAGGGCAATCATGAATACAGTAACAGAGCTACTACAACCAGTTGAAAATGATCTTGATGATCTTATTTTAGAACTGAAAAATCTAATAGGAGCTGGTCACCCAATTCTTCAAGCCGCAGCAGAACACCTATTTAGTGCTGGGGGGAAAAGGTTGAGACCTGGTATAGTTTTATTGATTTCAAAAGCTATATCTCCTGAATTTTGCTTGACAACCAAACATAAAAGGCTTGCTGAAATAACTGAGATGATTCATACAGCCTCATTAGTCCATGATGATGTTGTTGATGAGGCATCCACAAGAAGAGGAGTAGATACAGTTCATAGCAGATTTAATACCAGAGTTGCTGTTTTGGCGGGTGACTTTTTATTCGCTCAAGCAAGTTGGCACCTAGCAAATCTTGACAATGTCAATGTAGTTAAATTACTTAGTAGAGTAATAATGGATCTAGCAGAAGGTGAAATCAAACAAAATTTAAATAGATTTGATTCGGCTCAATCTTTTTCAAAATACATCAACAAAAGTTATTGTAAAACAGCATCATTAATAGCCAATAGTTGTAAAGCAGCTGGAGTTTTGAGTGGGATTAATAATGAAAACTTAACCTCGTTGTACGATTTTGGCAAAAATATTGGTTTGGCATTCCAAGTTGTAGATGACATTCTTGACTTTACTGGAAATGATAAACAACTTGGAAAACCTGCTGTAAGTGATCTTGCTAGTGGTTATCTTACTGCCCCAGTTTTATATGCCCTAGAAGAAAATAAACAATTGTCAGTTCTCATAAACAGAGAACTTGCTGAAAAAGATGATTTAGATGATGCTCTAAATATCATCATGAACTCTAAAGCTATTGAAAGTTCTAGGAAACTAGCTGAGGATTTTGCAATGCTTTCTAAAGAAGCTATAGTCTGGCTTCCTGATTCAGAATATAAAAGAGCTTTAATGGCTCTTCCAGAATTTGTACTAAGCCGTATTTATTAGATCTATTAGAAATAAATATTTGAGCTAAATTAATATTAAAATTTTTGAAAACATTAATTTTTTCTACTAAATTTATTAAGCATAGATTTATTTAATGTCATTAGATAAAAAAAATTCAATCAAAAACATACTTGAAGAAAAGAGAATTTTTCCTCCATCAAAAAAATTTGCAGAAAACTCAAATATTAGTACTCAAGAAGAATTAATAAGTCTAAAAAAACAGGCATCAGATAATCCTATTCAATTTTGGAAATCTTTTGCAAAATCTGAATTAGATTGGTTTGAGCCATTTCAAACTGTATTGGATAACAAAAATGCGCCGTTTTTTAAATGGTTCAAAGAAGGGAAACTCAATATTACATATAACTGCTTAGATAGACACATCAAGAGAGGACTTGGAGGAAAGACTGCACTTATATGGGAAGGCGAACCGGGAGATAGCAAAAAATATACTTATGAAGAACTCCTTAAAGAGGTATGCAAAGCAGCTAACGCATTAAAAGCAATTGGGGTAAGAAAAGGAGATTTGGTATGTATTTATATGCCGATGATTCCTGAAGCGATGTTTGCGATGTTGGCTTGTGCAAGAATTGGCGCGCCTCATTCAGTTGTCTTCGGAGGATTTTCTTCAGAAGCTTTAAAAGATAGGTTAATTGATGGGAACGCAAGATTTGTTATTACTGCTGATGGTGGCTTTAGAAAAGATAAGGTCATTGAACTTAAGAAAGCAGTTGATGAGGCCATTGAAAGTGGGGCAGATAAAGTTGTTGAAAAAGTAGTTGTTGTTCAACGATCCAAAAAAAATATTTCGATGGTTGATGATAGAGATCTATGGTGGCACGAATTATTAAAAGATCAATTGGATCAGTGTGAACCGGAAATAATGAATAGCGAAGATAGACTTTTTATTCTTTATACTTCAGGCTCTACTGGAAAGCCCAAAGGTGTAGTTCACACTACGGGTGGTTACAATCTTTGGTCCCATTTGACATTTAAATGGATTTTTGACTTAAAAGATGACGATATTTACTGGTGTACTGCGGATGTTGGTTGGATTACAGGTCATAGTTACATAGTTTATGGGCCTTTATCTAATGGTGCTACAACCTTAATGTATGAGGGAGTGCCAAGACCTTCAAATTTAGGGGCTTTTTGGGAAATTGTTCAAAAATATAAGGTTTCAATTTTTTACACTGCACCAACTGCAATAAGAGCATTTATGAAGTCTGGACGTGAAATCCCTGATAAATATAATCTTGAGAGTCTTAGACTTTTGGGTACAGTTGGAGAACCAATTAATCCTGAAGCATGGATGTGGTACAAAGATGTTATTGGTAAAAATAAATGCCCTATTGTTGATACTTGGTGGCAAACTGAGACTGGTGGTGTGATGATAAGTCCCTTGCCTGGAGTGGTTGCTACGAAGCCAGGTTCGGCTACTTTCCCCCTGCCAGGAATCGAAGTTGAAATCGTCGATAAGAATGGAGATAAGGTTAAAGAAAATGAGGGTGGCTATCTAATTATTAAGAAACCATGGCCAGGCATGATGAGAACAATTCACGGAAACTCAGAGAGATATTTGGAGAGTTATTGGGAATATATTTCCTTTAAAGGAGAAAAAAATGTTTATTTTGCTGGAGATGGAGCACGCATTGATGAAGATGGATATATATGGATTATGGGAAGAGTTGATGATGTCATAAGTGTTTCAGGACATAGGTTAGGAACAATGGAAATAGAATCTGCTTTGGTAAGTCATAAATCAGTTGCAGAGTCTGCAGTCGTTGGCAAAAAAGATTATTTAAAAGGTGAAGTTATAGTTGCTTTTGTATCTCTAGAGAAAGACGTGAACGGTTCTTCAGAATTAATAGAGGATCTAAAGAAACATGTTGTTAATGAAATTGGAATTATCGCAAAGCCTGAAAAGATTATAATTTCTGACTCTCTTCCAAAAACACGTAGTGGAAAAATTATGAGGCGAATTTTAAGATCTTTAGCTGCTGGAGAAAAAATTAGCGGTGATATAAGCACTCTTGAAGATAGTTCTGTTTTGGAAAAGCTGAAAGAATTATCCTAATCAGATTCATCAATTAAATTGGAAATTTTTTTTATAGTATTTCTTTTGAATTCATCATCGGCCCAGTCTCCCAAAAAATTTTCTCTTAATCCTGCGCTTGCAATTATAGTGTGTGTACCTTTTAACATTACTCCTTTTGAATTATCTTCTTTTCTTGCTTTCAGACAAGAAAATAATTTATCTGTTTGATCTAATTCATCTGAGTTGAATTTTATAAGGAAGTTATTTTTTTGATTATATGTTTTTTCAATTAATCGCAAAGTTCTTTCAGGGCTTGGGCTAAATTCACTGTTGAATTCTAATTTTCGAGAAATTTGTTTCAATAATGGAATAGATTTATTAGCACTGAAGTTGTTAAAACTTATTGATATGAATTTTTCGCAATTTCTTCCACCATCCGGAGAAATTAGATGAAGTTTGCAGCCTAGGCTATGACCAATTCTTATTGAAGGAATTGATGTTCCTATTCTCTTTGATAAAGATATTCGACAATTCTTGAAATCCCTCCATGCTTTAATAGCAAGTTGTTGGTGATCAAATTGTGGAGTGTATTTATATGCATGTACTGCATAGTTTTTATTAATTAAACTCTCTATGAATCTTTTATAAGTTAGATCTGGTTTAGAAGCAAGATAACTTCCACCAATAAATTCTACAATTTTTTTAGGATTTGAAGGCCAATAACAAAAATTATTAAATTGATATTTTGTAAAAGTCATCTTTTAAAAACTAAAAATGTTTCAAAAATTATTTTCTAATCATGTTTCTTAATTAATATTAATTTAAGAGAAATTTTTATTAAATGCGTCAAGATAAATAAAAGTGTTTTCAGCTAATTGGAACTATTTAACAAAAAAGAATTAAATCAATTGGATATTCTTCAGGATCAAGTTATCAGTTATCCCTCTGAAGATAGTGTTGCTAATCAGAATAAAAAAATTGAAAAAATTTTAATTCTTGATACTGAAACAACAGGTTTAGATGAAAATAAAGATGAAGTGATAGAGATAGGTTGTATTTTGTTTGATGTGTCTTTTAAATGTGTACTTTCTCAGGTCTCATTTTTATTCCCAGTTAGTAATAATGAAGCGGAATATGTTAATGGCATATCTGCAGAAGTAACTAATATCTCTCAACCATGGGAAGATGGATTGAATTTCTTTTTAAAACTTGTTGATAGCTCGGATTTCATTGTCGCGCATAATGTAGAGTTTGATAAGAAATGGTTTGGGAAAGGAAGATTACCTAAACTTAATAAAAAATGGATATGTAGTTTAGAAGATATTAATTGGTCTTTTCAAAAATCACTAAAAAATAGACCCTCAGTAACTGATCTAGCTTTATCTTTTTCAATACCAGTTTGGAATTTACATAGAGCTTTATCAGATTGCTTTTACATATCTGAAGTCTTCAAAAAATGTAATAATTTAGAGGAACTTTTACTTAAAGCTACTGAACCGAGGTTTTTATACAAGGCACTGATTAGTTACGAAGATAGGTCTTTAGCTAAAAATGCTGGGTTCAGATGGAATAGTCCTGTGCAAGGAGCTTGGTCAAAAAAATTAACTACTGATGAGGCAAAAAATCTTGATTTTAGAGTTGAGATTTTGAATTAATATTTATTTAATTTTTGACTAAGAAAATATTTAGTGCATCTTACAAGGCATCCATTTCTCACCCATTTTATGTGCTCCAATACATCCGTATTTTGAAGCAGCCTTTTCAGCCTCTTGTTTAGTGTTAAATAGATCTGGCATCATATTTTCCTTATTTGAATTTGAAATTTGTTTGGAATGATTATGATGATTTTTATGAGAATTAGGTGAATACTCCCATATCCCCATAGTAGTTACACCGGAAGAGATAATTCCCATTCCGACGACTGATAAATTGACTATTCCCATTGCGACTGCTCCAAAAGAAAATACACCCATTGGGACTACCCCTATACTTATTACTCCCATTGGCACTATTCCTATTGAAACTATACCAAGAGGTGCTATTCCAAAAGCAATTTTTTTTGGTTTTGTCCCGCAATGTTGATTCTCTTTACTTGTATTAATTCCCAATAGTTTTTCTAAATGTTAAATTAAAATTGTCTCACAAAATAAACCAATCAAAGATTATTTTCTAGATGAATTAAAAATTTTGAATTATTTTTTAGAACTTTGAATAACTTAAAAAACCTAAGAGGAACAGTAGACCTATTTCCTGATCAATTAATAAAGTGGCAAAACGTTGAAAAAATTTTATTAGAACAGCTTTCTAGAGCATCCATCAAAGAAATAAGAACACCAATATTGGAAATGACCGAATTATTTATAAGAGGAATTGGTGAAGGAACAGATGTTGTGAGTAAGGAAATGTATACATTTCTTGATAGGGGGGAGAGATCTTGCACTCTAAGACCTGAAGGAACAGCCTCAGTCGCACGCGCGTTAATACAAAATGGAATATCGTCTAATCCTCTTCAAAAACTTTGGTACATGGGACCTATGTTTCGATACGAAAGACCTCAAGCAGGCAGGCAAAGACAGTTTCATCAATTAGGTGTTGAGTACATAGGACATGATTCAGTTAGAAGTGATGTTGAAATTATTGCTTTAGCTTGGGATATCTTAGGTAAATTAGGAATAAAAGAACTCAATCTTGAAATAAATACGTTAGGTGATACTAATGACAGATCAAATTTTCAAAAATCTTTTTTAAGATGGTTAGAAACAAATAAAGATTCTCTAGATTTAGATTCTCAGAATAGAATTTCTAAAAACCCATTGAGGATTTTGGATTCAAAGAATATTCAAACTAAAAAAGTTCTTGAAAATGCACCAAGATTATTTAATTTTTTATCTGAAAAAAGTCATAATAGATATTTAGACTTAAAAAGACAATTAGAAGTTTTAAAAATACCTTACGTAGAAAATTTTAATCTTGTAAGAGGTTTAGATTACTATACTCATACAGCTTTTGAAATTACTAGTGGGGCTCTGGGCTCCCAAGCTACAGTTTGCGGAGGAGGGAGATACAACGATTTAATAAAACAAATGGGAGGGCCAAACACCCCTGCAATTGGTTTCGCTATTGGTTTAGAAAGATTAATTTTACTCGCAGGAAAAGAGCTTGAAATTCCAAGAAATACTGATATCTATATCATTAATCAAGGCTTAATTGCTGAATCATTAGCAATGGATTTATCTAGAAAATTAAGAAATTACGATTTGTTAGTTGAGTTAGATTTAAGCGGAGCCTCATTCTCTAAGCAATTAAAAAAGGCAAATAAACTTAAATCTAAAAGTATTATTGTTATTGGTGATGATGAGGCAGTTAATGGGGAATTTATTATAAGGCTCTTTGATCAATCAGGTAATGGGAATGAAGAGGAGGTTATATCTTTTGAGAATGATATTAAATTAGAAAATTGGATAAATAATAACTTACTTGTAAAGTGATGTTCTTGAAGATAGTGATAATTTTTCTTTTTATATTTATTTTTTTTAATTTAAGGAATTTTCTTAAATTAAATAGAAAACAAATAGTTTTTAATTCTAAAAAAATAACAACTTTCAATAAAAAGAATCTCAATAATTGGATGAATTTAACTAAAAAAGAAAGATATAACTTAACAAAACAAGATTCTCTTAACTACATGGATAAAAGAAAACTTTTACTAGACGAAATTAGAAATGAATATAAGAAAATATCTAGAAAAAATTCTGAGGGGAAAATTAAGAAAAAATAATTATGGAAAATTACTGGACTTCTATTAAATCTATAAATGGATTAAGACATTTTGTTTTAGTAAATGAGACTAAAGAAAAAGGAAATATTAGTTTCTTAATGGTTTCTGTCCTTGATTCTGAAATTAACTTAAAAACTAATTATGAAGAATTAATAAATAGTGGAAATTGGCACAAGGGTTGGATCAATCTTTCAAAGCATCAATCGATTACAGAAGAATACGTTAACCATAAATCCATCAATAAAGGAGAGGGTATCGATGAGATATTCATTAATGAAGATTCTTTATTTAATATTTCTTAATTTGATATAAATCTTTCAAATCTCTTCTCTTTGTAAATACTAGGTTTTTTGTGACTTTATAATTATTTAAAAGTTTTACCCCTTTCAAAAAAATTAAATTAACGTTATCAAGGATTAATAATATTTACTTAATTCAATGTTAGGGGATATGTGGAGCTCATCTGAGTTGACCTCGAAAAAACTGGGAATAACTGAAATTAAACTTTCTTTTTTACGTGAAAATGGAATACTCAAGCCTGGGATTCATTGGAAAAGCTCTCCACTAGGTCAGAAAAAACCTTGGAAACCCATAGCGCTATACAATATAAAAATGTGTAGAGAAATAATTAATAAATTTTATTCTGAAGAAAACTATAATATTGCAGCCTAAAAATGATATATTGAGTTGATTAATTTGGGAAAATATATAAGATATTTATTCGATTAAATTCTCATCCTTACACTCAATAAGAGTGTTTTGCAAAGTTGGATATAAGTTAATCATATTTATATATTGTTTCGATTTTCTGTAAGATTTTGCAGCCTTTTTGTAATGAACTTCAGATTTCATTTCTAGTGAAAATTTTCTAGAAGACTCTTGAGAAGTAGTCATAATATTAGATGTCTTATCCCATTTTTAATGATTGTTTGAAAATGAGGCAATAACAAACACGGTGTAATGAAACAAAACATCGTTTAATGTCAGCAAAATGAAATTTATTGAACTTATTTGAATTTAAAAATACTGGTTTATCTGATAGAACTTATATCTTTGAGAATAATTTTTCTTCATTAGATCTACCTTCTTTACTCTTGTCTTGCCCTACTAATAATTTTTTTTAGTAATAGTTTAGGATTACTAACCTTTACAATTTTGTTATGAATTCAACTGTTTGGTGAAATATAAAGTATTCTCAAAACGTTTAAGCTAATCAATTCCTAAATGCAAACCTATGGAAATCCAGATACCACCTATGGATGGTGGGCTGGTAATTCAGGTGTAGCAAATCGCTCAGGAAAATTCATTGCTGCTCATGTAGCTCATGCAGGATTAATTGTTTTCTGGGCGGGTGCATTCACCCTTTTTGAACTTTCACGATTTGACCCAAGCGTCCCAATGGGTCATCAACCTCTAATCGTTCTTCCTCACTTAGCAACTCTTGGAATAGGGTTTGATGCTAATGGTGTTGCGATGGGAGATACTAAACCTGTTCTAGCGATAGCAATAGTTCACTTAGTTTCTTCTATGGTTTTAGCAGCCGGAGGACTTTTACACTCTTTACTTCTTCCTGGAAATCTAGAAGATTCTGATGTAGCAAGAGCTAGAAAATTCAATATTGAATGGGATAATCCAGACAAATTGACATTTATTCTTGGTCACCATTTAATTATTCTTGGTTTCGCAGTTATCGCTTTTGTTGAATGGGCAAGGGTTCATGGAATTTATGATCCAGCTATTGGTTCTGTAAGACAAGTTGAGTATGAATTAAATTTGGCCAAAATTTGGAATCACCAAACAGACTTTTTGACTATTGATAGTCTTGAAGAAGTAATGGGAGGCCATGCTTTTCTTGCTTTCGTTGAGATCACTGGTGGTGCTTGGCATATTGCTACTAAGCAAGTTGGTGAATATACCAAATTTAAAGGTAAAGGACTTCTCTCTGCAGAAGCTGTTCTATCTTGGTCACTAGCTGGAATAGGCTGGATGGCTATTATTGCAGCCTTCTGGAGTGCAGCTAACACAACAGTTTATCCAACTGAATTCTTTGGTGAACCACTTGAATTGAAGTTTAGTATTTCTCCTTATTGGGTAGATACTGTTGATCTTCCTGATGGTGAGTACACTTCAAGGGCATGGTTAGCTAATGTTCATTACTATTTTGGATTTTTCTTTATTCAAGGTCATCTATGGCATGCTTTAAGAGCACTAGGCTTTGATTTCAAGAGAGTTACAAATGCTATCAGTAATATTGATAGTGCAACAGTTACTCTAAAAGATTAATTTTCAAATTTTCTTACCAATATTAAAAGGCTCCTCTTATCGGAGCCTTTTTTATTTGAAAAATTTTGTTTCTTAATTTAGATTTAGAGTTATATGTTTTTGAAATCATTGAATATTTTTTCAATACAGAATAAAGATATTTTTTCAAATTCTCTATTGATAAGTTTTTTGGGATTGTTAATTATATTTTTTTTGTTGATTTTTGGAAGGAAATTTAAACTAGCTGTTCAACTCGAGAGATTTGGATTGCCGATAGCAGTCATATCAGGAATTTTAGGTATATCTATAGGCCCATTTGGTGCGATACACTTTTTACCAAAAGAAACAATAAATGTTTGGAGTAATTTTCCTACTCCTCTTTTATCATTAGTCTTCGCAACTTTAATGATGGGAAGACCTATTCCGAATATAAATGGTTTAGTTAAACCGATTTTTAATCAATTTCTATTAGCTCTTTCACTAGGTTTCGGACAATTTTTTGTCGGTGGCCTTGTTGTTAAATATTTTCTGCCTCCATCTATGGACGCAAATCCTCTAATGGGCTGTTTAATAGAGGTAGGTTTTGAGGGCGGTCATGGAGCCGCATCAATAATCGGTGAAAGTTTTAATAAACTAGGTTTCCCAAATGGTTTAGATCTTGGTTTGGCTATGGCAACAATGGGTCTTTTATCCTCTTCAATATTGGGTAGCATATTCATCTTCCTTGGTAGAACTTTAGGTCTTTCAGATACTGAGGAAATTCTTGAACAAAAAGATACTCTAAAGGGAGAAAATAAGACAGGAATTTTTGCAGATTTAAGAATTTTTATAATAAATCTTGGATTCTCTGGTTTGGCAATTTCTTTTGGTATTTTGCTACTTAAATTTTTAAGGTATATTTCAGGTTCTTTTGGAGATTTTTCGAAGGAAATTATTTTTTCACTACCAGTATTCCCTTTTATTCTTATAGGTTCGCTCCTCATAAGGTATATTTTAGAGAAAACCAAAAATACAGAATTTATTTCAAATATTCTGCAAAGGGAGATTGGTATTTTATCAACAGATTTATTGATTTTTACAGCTATGGCGAGTTTAGATATCGAAGTTGTTTTTGATAATTGGATACTTATTTTAGTGTTTACTATTTTCGGTTTATTTTGGAATTTAATCTGCATTGCTTATTTCGCATACTTTATTTTTGATGATTATTGGTTTGAAAAAAGCTTGATAGAGTTTGGGAATTCTACAGGTGTAGTAGCTTCAGGGTTACTTCTTTTAAGGCTTGCAGATCCTAAAAATATTTCTAAGACTTTGCCAATTTTTACGTCAAAACAGCTTTTCGCTCAGTTAATTCTTTCTGGGGGACTATTTACAGTTCTTGCACCATTAATGATTTCTAAAATTGGGTTAGATTATTGGACAGAAATTTGTGCCCTAATTACATTCTCAATTCTTTTCATTGCATTGATTTTTAATAAAGTAGAGATGAAAAAGTTTCAATAAGAACCCTAGAATAGTATTAGCCTAAATTTTATTTTAATGTCATTTACTCCCTACGATATTCCACCTCAAGAAAATAAAGGGAAGTGGTTTAGGAGTCATTTACTCGGAAGGGAAATCGAACTAGGAGAATTGTATAGTCTTGGATCAAATGATTTAGATTTGCTAATGGCGGAGACTGCAGAAATTAGAAGCGATCTTGATTTTAAGGAAAAAAATATTGGAAAATTTAGGACTGCAGGATATTTTTTGGAGTTAGCAAGAATAATTGAAAAAAGGAAGTTGTTAGAAAGTTAATTAAAAGGAAAATAGTTCTTTCTATAATTTGGTTCCCAAAATTCATATTTATACATTAAGGTTTTAAATTCTTTATTTTTCTCAAATGAATCTAACCAGTTTTTTATCGAGGGTTCAAAATAATTAATCCTTTTTTGACTTTCACAAGCGATTCTAAATTGTCTTACAAAAGGCCAAACAGACCAATCAGCGATTGTGGGGCAATCTCCAAAAAAATATTTGTTTTTAGCAAGTAGTTCGTTCCATCTCTTTATAAATTTAATAGCATTTGTGAAATGAAATTCTTCATCACTATCTTTATATCTTGTAGCATATTTAAATCGATCTAAATGATATTTGAATTCGTTATCGTTTTCATTAATTATTTCAAAAATATCTTCCTTTTTGTTCTCAGGAAAATAAATTAATTTGATGTTTTCCTTTTTCGACTCTGAGAGAGCCCACAGGATGATTTCAAGACTTTCTTCAATAACTTCACTATTTTTTTTTATAAGAATTGGAACTGTTTTAGTCTTTGAATTATTTAAAAAATCTTGAGGTTTATTTTTTAAATCAATTTCTCTTATCTCTACTTTTATTTCGCTAATTAAAAGGGCCCATCTTGCACGAATTGCATATGGACATCTTCGAAATGAATATAAAATATCGTTTTTCATATTGTAAAAACTTTTAATTTCCCTAATTCTTTTAGTATTATCTAAGTAGGAACAGTATTAATTTTACAACGCAAATGTCGGGATATGTTTATCTTATTAGAGTGGGAGACCTTTATAGGATTGGGAAAACGGATAATCTTGAAAAAAAAATTAAAAAATTAAAGCCAGATGAATTATTAACATCAATTATGACTAAGGAGCCAGAAACTCTTGAAGCAAGATTACTAAGAAAATATAAGTCGCAAAGAATTCCTGAAACTGGTTATTTAAAGCTTTCTAAAAGACAAATTAGAGAATGTAAAAAGCAATTTGAATTAAAGGGTAGCTTACCTCACACTTTAGATGCTGAAGTTTCTATAACTCTATTTGCATCTTTTTTATTGTTTTCATTAGGCTTTTTTATTTTTAATTATTTAAATTTTGGATTTGTAAGATCTATATCCTATTCTTTCGGAATGGCATCTCTACCAATGATTATATTATTTATAACAGGTAGTTTTGGCGGCTACTTTTCTGAAGATTTATCTCTTTTTTCATTGTTAACTAATCGAATAAAAGGTTTATTTATTGCAATTGCAATGCTTTCAATGGCTTACTTAATTTTTAATTTAGGTTAAATTTCATAATTACAATTTAAGGCGATTTCAAATGGAACTGATTGGGTAGGTAACTTAAGAATAGTTGAGCATATTTCAGCAATATCTTCAGGTTGTGTCATGCTTGATTTGTCTAAAGAAGAGATATTTTGGGCCATTTTTGTATTAACCCAGCTTGGGCAAATTGCAGAAATCCTTATATTTTTATCCCAACCTTTATTTTTCATGGTTTGGCATAATCCCATCAAAGCAAACTTTGAAGAAGAATAAGCGGCTAAATCACCTTTGGATCTTTTACCACTCATTGAAACTAAAACAATAATTCTTCCTCTTCCAGAGCTACATAAATGATCCCAAGAAAGCCTACATAAATGCCAAATTGCCAAAAAATTGATATTTAATGTATTTAAAATATCTTCTTCATCACCATCTTTGTATAAGAAAGGGACTTTCGATAATACTCCAGAACAATTTATTACTGAATCAAATCCTCCAAATTCATCTAAGGTATTCTTTATCCAATTTTCGGCTGTAATTTTTTTTAAAGCATCATAGTGGTTGATTATAATTTTCCCTTCTGGCCATTTTTTTGGATCAATAGCGCTCCCTTTTAATGATTCTAAATCTCTTATGCCAACACTAATTCTATTGCCTTCTTTTAATTCTTTATGTGCAATATTTAGTCCAATACCTCTACTGGCTCCACTTATTAATATGGTTCTCATTTTTTAACTATATATTTGGAAATATTATCCTTAGTAACATTTTAAATTCTCTTCCATGCATAATCATAAGACCTTTCTTTACGCTCCATGGAGCCTTTACAAACATTACGCACATAGCATATACAATCTCTTTTAAAGAAAGAGTATCAGTTAGAAACCCATACCATTGATTTTTAGGTAGTTGGAAAAAACTGCCAAAAAATTCTCTCAATAGTTTCTCATCAAACCTCATGAGTTTTTCTAATCCAAATTGGTAAAGTGATTTCTTCCTAATTAATTCTTTTGACCATAAAGTTTCCCAACCTTTTCTAGCAATATGATAGGTACTTAGATTTTTGTTTTTAATTGCTTCTGAGACTGCCTTTGCGACAAGTGGAGCTCTTCTTAAAACATTACCAATTAAATATCCAGATGCAGGATGTACCATTGAAGCAGCACCTCCATATCCAAGTATTTGTTGTTTGAAATCTGGGATTGGCATATTCATAGGAAGAAATAAGCCAAGCTCTTCGTGCTGCATGCTTGTGATTGATATATTTCGATAAGAAAGCCTTTTCTCTAGTCTCTCTTTTAAATTTTCCATTGTTAGAGGATTTACCAAACCAAGAGATGTCTCTTCAAGAAAATATTTCCCATCCCCCATATCCATGGCATAAAGAAAAGTTGGCGGTTCTTTTTTTTGCTCATCGTTAAGATGATCATTTCTATAGTCCATTAATACAAACTGCCCTTTCTTAAGTGGAGGTTTACTAAAATTACCTACTATCCCATAACAAGTTTGGACTGCTAACGGACCACAGGATTTTAATTTAAGAAAAACAGGATCATACCCTGTTGCATCTACTACTAATCTTGCAGAGTAAGTTTTACCATCTTTTGTAGTTACTGTACTTTTGTATTTTTCAAAATGTATTTTGTTTGCAAAGCCTTGATGCCATTTAATAAAAGACTTATTGCATTCGTTAAACCAATAATTGTGGAGTTTCTTCTTATCAAATAGTCCATAATCTAGTGAATGTTCCGTGGCTTTATTCTCGTCGTCCTGCTCTTCTAAAGCGCCATGCCCAAAAAAACTTACGGTGTTCTTCCATCTATATTCAAGTAAATCCTGAAGCCCGAGTTGATCAACTTCTTTCCCCCAAATGCCATATGTATTTGGCCAAGGTTCATCTGGGCCATTAGGAGAAAGCACTTCAACATCTAATTTTTCCTTCCCTAAAGCTGAGGCAATAGCCATACCTGCAGGCCCTGCACCCAAAACAAGAACATCTGGCATATTTTCTTTTGACATTAAATATGAATCTTATGATTAAAGAAATTTATGGAACAAATTATTACTTCTGAGCCTAGAATTATATTTTTCATCCAATACTTATAATGAGAGTAGATTAATAATAATCAAATTACTCAAATACTAGTGACTAAGTTTTCAGTGTTTTAACAATAATTTATAAGATTACAAAATAAAAAAAACTTTATTTATTTTTTTATCATAAATAAAATATAGGAATTTAAATGATTAAAAATAAAAATATTTTGATTACTGGAGGTAATTCAGGAATAGGGTTTTTTGCCATTATTAATTTACTGAAGACGAAAAATATTTTATATGTTGTAATAAAAAATAAATTTAGAAAGAATGAATTTCTTAGAAAAATCGAGAAACATTTTGATAAAAATTACCTTAGTAAATTTTTAAATATTATTGAAAATTGTGATCTTTCAGATCTAGAGAATATTAAAAAAATTAAAGATTACTTTATTAGTAAAAAGATATTTTTAGATGTTCTTGTTTTAAATGCAGGATTGCAATATACAGGCTCTTTTTACCCTAAAGTATCAAAACAAGGCATAGAACTAACTTTTGCAGTAAATCATCTCGCACATTTTTACTTGGTAAATGTCCTAAAAGATTTTATTAGAGATAAAGAAGAATCTAGAATCATTATTACATCATCAGATGTACACGACCCCAAAAGTTCAGGTGGAAATATAGGAAAGAAAGCGGGACTTAATAACCTAGTTAATTTAAGAAAAAAAGTAACTGGACAATTTTTAAATTTTAATGCTGATGAAGCTTATAAAAATAGTAAGTTATGTAATATTTTGTTTGCTAAAGAACTTGAAAAAAAATTAAAAATTTCCTCTAGTAAAATTTCTGTAATTACTTGGGCTCCTGGTCTAGTAATACCAAATGATGATCTTGGTTTTTTTAGATACAGTAAGCGTTTTAATCTCTTTGGATATTTAATTTTTTCTAAAGCTGCAAAAAATATTTTAGGAATTTCTGAAAGTATAGAAAATGCTGGTAGGATACTTTCTGAAATTGTTTTTGATTCAAATTTAAATAATATTGGATACGTTCATTTAAGCAATAAACTTATATCTTTTAAAAAACATAAATTAGTTGAAAGTAAGGTTAGTGATGAGGCAAATAATTCTGAGTTGGCTTCAAAACTCTGGATTTTAAGTGAAGAGATTTGTAAATCATTTGGCTTTGTTACTTTCAATATTTAAGGTTTGTGTTGGGAATGCAAACTGTATATTATTAACCGCAAATTCCTCAATAATTCTTAAATTTATAGATTGTTGAGCTTCCATTGCGGCGAGATAATTATTTGTTGGGATGTAATAAACAAGTTCGAAATTAAGACTGAAGTCGCCGAAATCTGTAAAATGACATCTATCAAAAGATGCATCTTTTGTCTCTTCAACTATTTTTTTAATTATTATTGGAATCAATTTCATAAGTTTTGGAGAGGTTTCATAAACTACTCCCAATTTATGCACTAACCTTCTTTTTTCCATTTGTGCGTAATTTGAAATTATTCCATTTGTTAGGGCGCTATTGCTCATTACTATTACTTCTCCATTAATACTTCTTATCCTTGATGATCGTACTCCCACTCTCTCAACCATTCCTAGGACCCCATCAGATTTTATAAACTCACCTTTTTGAAAAGGTTTATCAAGCAAAATTGTTATATATTCAAAGAACTCCTGAACTGGATCTTTCAAAGCTAATCCTGCTCCAATACCTCCTGCACTTAGTAAGGCCCAAATAGCAGTCATTTGAACACCTATATTTTGTAAGAAAAAAATTGAGCCAATAGTCCATGTTAATGCTTTTATCAATGGAGTTAGTGAAGATACCATCGAACTAATTGAGGAATCATTAATTTTCGAGGTCGTTTCTGTTAAAGATCTTATTAAAACTTTGTTGAGAGCTTTTATGATAATTATTAATATAAATAATTTCAAAATATTCAATAAGACAGAGATGAAAGTTATTTCATCAGCAAAAAAATAGTCAATTGAAAAATAAAATGATAGGAGGAAACCTATAGGTTTTATAATTCCAGAGATCACCTCAAAAATAAAATCATCGAAATTTGTTTTTGTTCTTTTGGAAATCTTTTTAAAAAATATTTTTGAAACTTTTGAAATTATTATCGACAATAAAGTTCCAATAAAAAAAATAGATATTGCCAGAAGGAAGTTTTCAGTAAATAATTCCATATTCAAATAAACCCTTAAAATTTATCTCTAATAAAATTTTAAATTATCTCAAAACAACAAACCAGTCTTTATTTTTCTTTAATTTATTATTATGTTTCTAATTTCTTTAAATTCTTCTCTATCCGCAGTTTTACATAATTCAAAAATTATTGATTCAGTTGTTGTTAAGATCGCCCCACTCTGAGTCATTCTTTGTAATGCTATTTCATGATCTACCCTATTTCGACTTCCCATGGCATCTGATATGAGAATAACTTCAAATCCTTTTTGTAAACAATCTAAGACTGTTTGTTGAATACAAATATGCGTTTCGATCCCACAAACTATCAAATTAGTAATTTTCTTATCTTTAAGTTCTTTTAAAAAATATTCTAATTTAGCTAGGCTGAATTCCATTTTTTCAAATTTTCTAAATTCTGCTATTGGTGTTAATTCAGGTATCGTTACTCCCAATTTGAGTGGGTTCTGTTCAGATATAAATATGTTTTCTTCTAAAATTTGGTAAGCATTTATAAGCTTTTTAATGTTTTTGATTATTGAATCCTTATTAAAAATTGGTCTTATTATTTTTTCCTGGATATCAATTATTATCAAGGCGTTTACTTTCGATGATAATTTATCAGAAGAGATTTCTTGATTATTCATCATTTATAAATAAAGATACATTTTACATAATATTTTGAAGAACTTTAGTAAACATTTTAAATCAATAAGTTGTTTAACTCTCATCAAGAGTTATTATTGAGAATAGCCATGGGTTAATTTTGTCATTATCCTCTCAATACAAAGTCATCACATCTCCTCTTGGTGATGGATTACATAAAGATGGGAAGAGATTAACTCCTCAGAGGCTAAAAGTTCTTAATTTATTTGAAAATATTGGCTCTGGAAAGCATCTTAGTGCTGAAGAGGTTCATGAAAAGTTAGTTAAAACAAGCTCCAAAGTTTCACTTGCAACAATTTATAGAACTTTAAGACTTTTAGTGCAAATGGGGTTGCTTCATGAATTAGAACTCAGTGAGGGTGGACACAGATATGAATTGCTTAGTAACGACACACCTGATCATCATCATTTGATTTGCATTAGGTGTGGAAGAACAGAAGAATTCGAAAATGAAGAGGTTTTAGAGGCAGGCAAAGTTGCAGCAAAAGTTAATGGTTTTAAACTAATTGAATCCTCTTTAAATGTAAGAGCTATTTGTCCTAATTGCATTTAGCAAGTTTTAACTTAAAGTCCCTCCACAACTTGATCCTGCACCCGCAGTGCAAGCAAAACAATGTTCTTTTACAGCTACCCCGTAGTCAAAAGTAAATGATGCATCCAATAGATCAAAAAGTGTCTTTGGTCCTTTTTTCTCTCGGAAATTCATCTGTTGGTTAAAGTCACAGTCATAAATTTCTCCTAGCCAATTTACGCTAATTGTCTTTTTACACATAAGATTTTCTAAATTTTTTTCATTAAAATTTTCTTTTAGTAATTTGTAATAAGTATTTAGTTTCCCTTCTCTTCTAAGTGATTCTTCATATCTATTTATTGGCATATTAGTTATTGTGTATAAATTATTAAAAACGATATTGAATTTTTCGAATAGAATTTTTTTATAATCCTTCTCCAACATTACCTGAGAAGGAGGAAGAATTGGGCCTACAGGATTGTAAACAAGATTTAATTGTAATCCATTTTCTTTCTTTCCATAGCCTAAATCATTAAGAATTTTAATGGCATTAATACTTTTTTCAAAAACGCCAAAACCCCTTTGAAAATCAACATTATTTTTTTTATAACACGGTAGCGAAGCAGTAACTATCACTTTATTTTTTGCAAGAAATTGAGGAAGATCTTCATAACCCTCTTCAAAAAAAATTGTCAAATTGCACCTATCAATAATATCAACTTGTTTTGTGCTTAAGCTGGTTATTAGGTTTTTAAATTCCGGGTGAAGTTCTGGCGCACCACCTGTAATATCTAAAGTCTTGATTTTATATTTTTCAATTATCTTTGGAATAAGAGATACTATTTCATTGGACATCATTTCAGTCCTTAGGGGACTCGAATTGACATGACAATGCTTACAAGCCTGATTGCATTTATAACCTATGTTAATTTGCAATGTTTCTATAGGTTCTTTATATATTGAAGGGAATTTTTCTTTCATGAATCTATTATTTATAAATTGTCATTCGAAAATAAAAAAGTCAACTATTTTTTTTTAAAGTTTGATCTCTCATTAGCAAGTTCAATAAACCAACTTATGTATTCTTTGGGACCATTTTTAAAAACTATGTCAAATTTTAAGTTGTCATGAACATCACTGATCCCTATTAAACCAGTTTTTTTTGTAGAGGGTCTTTCAACTTCACCAGAACTACTATCTACAAAAATTATTTTATTCTTAATCCCAAATTCATTACCTAATATTTGAATTAATTCTAGAAAAGACCTGTCACTTCCTCCTCTTGAATAACTTATTCCATCATTATTTTTTTTTGATGTGACTGTGTCCCCTACTCCTACAATCAAAGGCATATCCTCTTTTTGAATATTTCTTTTGCATAAATCAATTTTTTCCGTAATAGAATTTGGAGTGTTTCTAAAATTAAAATTTCTTCCAAAAGGAGCTTTACCAGTTTTATCCGCAATAAATTTATTTAAAAGAAATAAAACTCCAGAATCTTTAACTGCTCCTTTAATAAGTAATTGTATGTCTGTTGATCCGATATCATCTTGACAAGAAAGTTTAATTGTTTCTCTACCATCTTTATTACCTAAATTTGGTGAAATATGAAGGAAAAATGAGTTTTTAAGCCCTTCCGATTCAGCTTTTAAAATTATTTCATTCATCATTTTTTCAAAACTAATTTGAATAAGCTTTCTTTTATCAGAATCTTCATGAACTAAATCAAATAGACTATTGAAATTAATCGTTGGCGAGAAGCGTGTTTCACATATTGATTTTACTGCGTGAAAATTGATATCCTCTTGGCTAAGTTCAGGAAAAATATTCTTAACTATATAATTATATTTTGGTCTTATTAAACTAGGTACTTTAGATAAAAAACTTAGTTCTTTTTCTGATACTCCTTCAAAACTTGTTTCTCCATTACTTTCTTGATACTCTACTCCACAGGCAGCTAAACCTCTTAAATATAGTTCTTTGTCTTTTGGCTCGTTAGTGCTCCTTAAACTCCTCTCTATTATTCTGTTAACTCCTCTTAGACCTTCATGTTCCCCGCAAGTTAATACAAAGAATTCCTCCGCAAATTCTTTTACTGCATAGATATATTTTGATTCTAATTCTCTAGTCATTGGATCTTTAACTAAAGGGATACAAACTCCGTCAATATCTTGAATAAATAAGATATTTTTAGAAGAAATTAATTGTTTTTGTTCATATAAATTACTTGCCATATATTCCATATTTATAATTATTTTTTTTAATTCCACTTTCTCAGAAATTATAAATTAAAAAACTCAATATTTTCAATAAATAATTTGCTATGGTCAAAAATTGCTTTAATGTAGAAAAATGTTGGTATGGGTAAGAAATTAAAAAAATTATCAAGAGTTTCAAAAATGAAGAATAATTTCGTAGAAAACATCAAAGATGAAAAATATTTTTATTCATTGATTGAAGATATAGAGAATAGCAAAGTAGGATTTTACAGTGTTGGTTTATATCCTGCATCACTAGCATACAACTGTGCTATGCATGGAAAATCAAATAATATTCTCTTAGCTCCTAGGGAAGATAGAGATTTGTTAGGTGCTTTCTCAAATGATGTTATTTCTGATATGGATAATGAGATTATTGAAAAGATTAAGAGAATGGGAAATTATTCTTCAGAGGGAAAAATAAAATCTTTTAATCTAAAAGATCTTTTCTTGAAATGTGAAATAGTTATTCTTGCTTCAAATAGTAATCACATACAAGATGATGTTAAAAATGCTTTAGAACTAAGAAAAAATTTAAAAAGAGAAAATGTGGTTCTTGGCTGTCTAGTCGGTTCTTTTTGTATTGATAATAAAAATAAAAACCCTTTTATTCTTTGTAATAAATATCCAAATTTAGCTTTTTTTACAGGATTTCATCGTCACGGAGCTTTACGAAATCCTAATGATAGTTTTACTGCAAATTTCTGCCATCCTGATGCGCTAACAGCATTAATAGGTGCACGCATTTTGAATCAATTATCACCGAAAATTCAAGTTTCTCCCGGAGTTCACAATATTGAATGTCAATATATAAAATCAATAAAAAATATCTCATCAATATTTGCAGGTTTTGTAAATAACTTTCATTCCGATAAGCCAGGAATGCTGCCTACCATTAATACGATTTTGTTAACTCAATGTTTAGATCAGGCCGCATCAGTATCAATAAAAGTTAGAAAAGAAAATAAATTAGAGAATAAATATCTTTCATTAAAAGAACTTGGTTATGGTGAAGAAATAATTAGTGCAAGGGAAATAATTGAAGATAAATTTTGTGAAAAAGGAGATTATACTTTTTCTCAATTAAATGCTGTTAAGGCTGATGTTTTAGGAAGTATGACTCTGCCAACTGAAGGAAAACCAACACGGAATTTTCAAGCAGGACAAGTTTTATCAGATATGTTTTTGCAACTCAACAGATGTCCAAAAGATGTCTCAGAATTTGTAAATTGGTGTAATAAATACTCTCTCAGTCAAGGAGGTTTAGAAGGTCTAAAATCTTTAAAATTTTGGCCAGACATTTATAAAGAATTCAAAATTAAAAATAACAATTGTTCAATGATTAATCTGATTTATTTATGCTTTAATGCTAATTCAGAAGAAAAAAAAGAAATTTATAAGGTTTTAATTAGTTCAGAAGAAATCACTAATTTTTGCCAAGAATCTGTGAAATCTGAATTTTCTTTCGAACTAAATGAAAAATTAAAAGGAGATTATCTTTTTGATGATATTGGAAACTTTTATAAGAAATTAATTATTGACAAAGAGCAAAACGCCCTTAAAACAAATAAATATAGTAATCAAATTTCTAAAAAAGATCCTAGTTATATCAATGTATTGAAAATTATTAATAAATATTTTAATAATTGATTATTTTTCTAATTTGCTAGAAAGTAAAGTTCTTAATTTATTTACTAATCTTGATTGCAGGGTTAGAATTATTATGGTTTAAAAGGTTTTTTTTGAAAAAGGAATTAACTCATCGTTCTCATGAACTTAAAGCTCTTGGTTGGAATCAAGAAGACTTAACAAGATACGAAGATTTATGGGACTACAGTCAAAGATGGGGATTAATAAATTTAGAAAGAGAAGACAGACAGTTTTTAAAGAAGGCAGAAAAGTTACTCCCAAAGATCCAAAATAAAAAGATATCTGTTAAAAAAACTATTGAAGAAAAATCTTATTATCTATGGTTAAATTTTTACCTCAATGAAATTAATATTTTTAGTAATTCTAATCTTCCAAAAAATAAATATGGTGTTTGGACACTCTTAATCGAAGAGGAAATAAAACTTCTTAAGGAATTACAACCAGTTATGGGTCTTCCAGATACTTTAAAAGCTAAGAATCTATTCGAAAATAGAAAAGAGCTTATAAATAAAGCTTTTAGCGAATTTGATGCTAAGAACAATGATAAGTGTTTCAATTTTGATGAGGTTCTTAACAACTCTGAAAAAGATGTAGGTAAGAATTGGAAATCAATTACTGAAAAAGATCCTGAGGCTAATAAAACTTTTCCAATAATTGATTCTGCAAATATTGAGAAACTCAGATCTGCGATAAAAGAGGATTTGAGTTTATATATGAAAGATAATTACCCCTCATTAAAAAAGGATTTATAAATATTTATCTTTTTTTTGTTTTTTTTTTGAACTTTTTTAAGTTAAATAGATAATAGGATTATTTTAAAATTTTGAGCAACCAAAAGTTCGAGACGCTTCAGTTACATGCAGGCCAAGTGCCTGATCCAACTACAAATTCTAGAGCAGTACCCATTTATCAAACTAGTTCCTATGTCTTTGATAATGCCGAGCATGGAGCAAATCTGTTTGGATTAAAAGAATTTGGAAATATTTATACTCGACTTATGAACCCCACCACAGATGTCTTTGAAAAAAGGGTGGCAGCTTTGGAGGGAGGCATGGCAGCACTCGCAACATCCTCAGGTCAAGCTGCTCAATTCTTGGCAATCGTGAACTGCATGACATCAGGAGATAATTTTGTCTCTACATCTTTTCTTTATGGTGGGACTTACAATCAATTTAAAGTACAATTTCCAAGATTAGGAATAGAAGTTAAATTTGCTGATGGTGATAGTATCGATAGTTTTAGAAATAAAATTGATGATAAAACAAAAGCAATATATGTCGAATCAATGGGAAATCCTAGGTTCAACATTCCAGATTTTGAGGGACTCTCCGCTTTGGCGAAGGAGAATGGAATTCCTCTAATAGTGGATAATACCCTTGGTGCTGGTGGTGCTTTAATAAGACCAATTGATTTTGGAGCAGATGTTGTTGTAGAAAGTGCAACAAAATGGATCGGTGGACATGGCACAAGCATCGGTGGGGTTATTGTTGATGCGGGAACCTTTGATTGGGGGAATGGTAAATTCCCATTAATGAGTGAGCCAAGCGCTGCTTATCATGGGCTCGTTCATTGGGACGCGTTTGGTTTCGGTAGTGATATATGCAAATCTTTGGGAGTACCTGATAACAGAAATATAGCTTTTGCGTTAAGAGCAAGACTTGAATGCCTCAGAGACTGGGGGTCAGCTCAAAGTCCTTTTAATTCTTTCTTACTATTGCAGGGTTTGGAAACTCTAAGTTTAAGAATAGAAAGACAAACTTCTAATGCTCTTGAATTAGCAAAATGGTTAGATTCTAATTCTAATGTAAGTAGCGTTAATTATCCTGGCCTAGAATCTGATCCGTATTACTCTAGTGCCAAAAAATATACTACTGGAAGGGGAATGGGTTGCATGCTTATGTTCTCCCTAAATGGGGGTTATGAAAATGCAGTAAAATTTATTGATTCCTTAAAATTGGCGAGCCACCTTGCTAACGTTGGTGATTCAAAAACATTAGTAATTCATCCTGCTTCAACAACTCATCAGCAATTATCTGAAGAAGAACAATTATCTGCAGGTGTGACTCCTACGATGGTAAGAGTCTCTGTAGGAATTGAACATATTGATGATATAAAAGCAGATTTCGAACAAGCACTTTCACAAATCACATAGGAAAGGAGATTTATTGGCTTTAATAATTCCTAGTAACTATCACAAGATTAGTGATGTTGAGAAAAATCATATATCTTGGATCGAACCAGAATTGGCAAAAAGACAGGATATACGTCCTCTTAGGATTGGTATTTTAAATATCATGCCTCTTGGCAAACAGTATGAATTTAACTTACTACATCCACTTGGTTTATCTCCTCTTCAAATTGAGCCAGTTTGGATAAAGCTTAAAACTCACTCTTATAAAACATGGGATCTTAATCATCTAAATAATCTATACATAACTTGGGAAGAAGCAAATCATCCAGAACCGTTAGATGGAATCATCATTACTGGAGCACCTATTGAGCACCTAGCCTTTGAGGAGGTTAAGTATTGGGATGAATTTGTGAAAATTGTAAATGAAGCCAGAAATTCTTGTGCGAGTACTCTTGGATTATGTTGGGCTGGCTTTGCTCTGGCTTATTTGGCAGGGGTTGATAAGCAAGTTTTTGATAGGAAATTATTTGGGGTGTTCCCTTTAAAAAGTCTTGTTCCTGGACACCCTTTGATGGGTACACAAGATGACGAATTTATTTGTCCTCAAAGTAGATTTGCTGGATTACCAGATTTGGAAATGGAGAAGGCCCAAAAAGAAGGAAAGTTGAATTTGTTGGCTTATGGAGAAAATGTTGGATATACAATATTTGAATCTAATGATCAAAAACAACTTATGCATTTAGGTCATCCTGAGTATACGGTGCATAGAATTATTAGTGAAATTGAAAGAGACAAAGAAAAGGGAGATGTTCCTCCACCTGAAAATTTCGATCTAAATAGTTCAAAAACCGCTTGGAGATCTCATAGGAATTTGCTTTTTCAGCAATGGCTTTGGTTTTGTTATCAACAAGTTAGTCTTAATTAACTTTTTTCAATGAGAGCTTTCTATACCGCCTAGTCTTTCAAATAAGTTAAGACTTTCTTTATTTAACCCTAGAATTTCAACTTTAGAACCACCATTCTGGAATTTTCTAATAATTTGCTCAAGTGCAACAACACCACTTTGATCCCAAATATGCGCTAAAGACATGTCAATTACAATATTTTCTGGATGTTCATGAATATCAAATCCTTGTAAAAAATAAATTTTACTTACAAAAAATAATTGTCCTTTTACTTTGTAGGTAGTTAAATTATTTTCTTTTACTCTTGAGACAGTTATAACTTTTGCAACTTTTCTGCTGAAAAGAATTGCAGCTAATGCAACTCCTGCAATAACTCCAAGTGCAAGATTATGAGGTTTTGTAAGCATAGTAACTGCAAAAGTCATAAGCATGACTGCAGTATCGCTTTTAGGAATCTTTCTAATATTTTTTAATCCATTTATATCTGCTGTACTTATTGCGATCGTTATCATGATTGCTACTAAAGCAGCCATTGGTATTGCTCCAATCCAAGACTTCAAGAGGATGATCATAATTAGTAGAGACATACCTGAGGAGAGGGTTGATAATCTAGATTTACCACCATTCTCAGTATTCATTACAGATTGCCCAACTAAGGCACATCCAGCCATTCCACCAAATAAAGATGCCACAATATTTGCGATCCCCTGTCCTCTTGCTTCTTTATTTTTATTAGAACTTGTATCAGTTACATCGTCTAAAATGTCTTGAGTTAAAAAGGTTTCCATTAAACCCACAAGAGATATTGCGAGTGAGGTCGGTAAAATTATCCCTAATGTTTCAAGACTTAAAGGTACTTTCCCATTTTCTATTGATCCAAAAGGAAGAGAAATGCTTGGTAATCCGTCAGGTAATTTACCCAAATCGCTAACTGTTGGGACATCTAGATTAAAGAATATGCTTATAAGCGTAATTACTACAATTGCTATAAGTTGAGATGGGACTACTTTTGTGATTTTTGGAAGCCCATAGATAATTACTAATCCTAGGATTACAAGAATCCAAACTACTGGAATCTGAGAGTTAATTGGATATTGACTTATAGTTTGTTCAATTAATCCTTTTGATTCTTTAATACCTATTCCTAACTGAGGCAGTTGTGCTTGAAATATTAAAAGTGCCAGTGCATTTACAAATCCACTTAATACTCCTGTTGGAACGAATCGCATTTGGTAGGCAAGTCTTAAATAACCCCAAAGAATTTGGAATATTCCAGTTAATATTCCAGCTGCAATAAGATATGGGACTCCTAGTCCAGGAGCTTGTGATTCTCCATAAGCAACAAGTCCAGTCATTAAAAGAGCTGTTGAACCTGTGGCTGAAGTTATCATCCCCCTTCTCCCTCCAACAATCGCAATTGTTATAGATAAGCAAAATGCACCAAAAAGGCCAACTTTAGGATCTACACCAGCTATACCTGAAAAAGCAATTGCTTCTGGGATCATTGCAAAAGCAACAACTAAGCCTGAGAGAATATTTGATTTTGGATCATCTAACCAATTTTTAGATAAATATCTTGAGAAATTTGACATTTTAAGTTTCTTTATAATTAAGAAGTTACCTCATAAAGGAGGCAAAATACCTTGTGGGTCAAAAATATTCTTTAAAGTTTTTAATTCATTCATTCTATTTCCAAAAGCTAATGTAAGTTCTTCCTCATGAGAATTTAAATGATTATGTAATTGGGCTAAGTGAATATTTGGATAAAACCTTTTTAGGTCGTTCCACGATTTATAAATCCAGTCCAAAGCGACTTCTTTTTCTTTAAGATCATTTTTTTTCCATGATGCATATATCCATGGCTTCCAAGTACTTTTTCTATGAACAAAAAAGCTTGAACCATGATTTGACTCTTTTGTTTTGCAACCAAGTTGTTGGGAAGCAACATAACAGGAATTATTAGGTCTATTGTCTATTATTTCATTCAAACATTTTATGAAACTTGGGATATCATTTTTTAAATCTTCTCCAAGAAGACTAATTACCTCAGAATGGTTATTTGCATTCAGCTCATATAAATTCAATTCCTTAGGGAAGAAATTTATTTTGTTAAAGTTTTCATAAGATTGTTTTTCTAAACTAGGGAATTTGTCTAGAAGCATTAGACATTCTTCTGTTCTTTTATCCTCTAAATTATTTTTTAGTTCAGCCAAAATATATATGTAAATTTTTTGGGCATAAATCCATTGAAGACTAATATTTTCTGGAAATTCCTCTGATAGTTTTATTATTTCTGTAAGTTCATTTAGATTTACAAATCCTTCAGTAACCTTAATTGAATTAGATTGGATAGTCTTAAGTTCTAATTCGGTAATAATTGAAAAGAAGGGTGCTGCTCCTTTAATTCCTTCCCAAATTAATTGTTCTTTTGTATTTATTTGATTTTTTTTTAAAGAAATAAATGTGCCATTACCCAAGAAACCTTTTATTGATTCAATATGATCAATGGCTAATCCGTAGGTCCTACTAAGCGGGCTTACTCCACCAGTGAGTATATAGCCTGCTCCAGGAAGTTTAGAAAGTCCGATTGGAAAACTTCGATTATATTTTTGTAAATGATTTAATAGATCCCCCATTATTACACCACCTCCAATTGTTACTAAATTGGTTTTTCTATCTAGATGAATTTTGCTGTGATTTTTTCTTAGATCGAGAGTTGTAAAACCATTTTTTGCACAACTAGAAGTTGTACCTCCACTACACACGCAAAGGTGCTCGAATTTTTCGTAAGAATAGTTATCCTCATTAAATAAGGATTCATCCACGTCATAAATTAATTTCTTTAATTTTGCATCCTTTGAGTTAATATTTGGAACTTCAAGCAAGTTATTATTATTTTTCACTACATGATATTGTTCTTTACTATTATGGTATAAGTAATAATTTGAATTTGGATAGTTTAGATTTGAAGTTAAATAATCAAGTCGCGATACTTATCTGTGGACATGGGAGTAGAAATAAACTAGCCATTACTGAATTTCAAGAATTAACTAATTTCATCCAAAAAAGATATCCAAACTTTTTAGTTGAATATGGTTTCTTGGAATTTGCTAAACCTTCGATTGTTGATGCTTTAGACAAGTTAAAAGATCTTTCTATAAAAAAAGTAATTGCAATACCTGCAATGCTTTTCGCTGCTGGCCATGTAAAAAATGATATACCTAGTCTGCTTATGAATTATTCAAGTAAAACAGGAATTGAAATAATTTATGGAAGAGAATTAGGTATTAATAATTTAATGATTAGTGCAGCTTGTGAAAGAGTAAAAGATGTATTTAAACAAAATAATAATCTCAAACCTGAAGAATCATTATTAGTTGTTGTAGGTAGAGGCTCTTCTGACCCAGATGCGAATTCCAATGTTTCAAAAATTACGAGAATGATCGTAGAGGGTATTGGTTTAGGGTGGGGGGAAACAGTTTTTTCTGGAGTAACTTTCCCCCTTGTTGAACCTGGCTTGAAAAATGTTGTGAGACTTGGTTATAAAAATATAATTGTTTTCCCTTATTTCCTTTTCTCAGGTGTCCTTGTTACAAGAATAAAAAGGCAAAGTGATTTAGTTGCGATTAATAATCCAAATATTTCATTTATACATGCAAAATATCTTTCCTCACAGTCTTATGTGGTCGACACTTTTGTAGAAAGGATTGAAGAGATTCTTAATAATGAAGGTAATAATTTTATGAATTGCTCAACTTGTAAGTATAGATCAAATTTATTTGGCTTTGAAAAAGAAGTTGGAATGGTACAAGAAAGTCATCATGACCATGTAGAGGGCTTGGGTATCAGCTGTGATTTATGTGATCCTGAATGTAATGGTGCCTGTGAAATACAAAATCAAATCCTAACTCATAATCAAGAAAAATCAGACACAGGAGGAGGTGATTACTTAGAACATGACCATGTAGAGGCTCATCAACATGAACATAATCACCATCATCATCACCATCACCATAGTATTTATCCAAATTCAAAACACCCTTTAGGACCTGTCACGCTTCGCTTGCCTAAAAAAGACTAAATCTTAAGAAAATCCGTTGAAAATAATGAATCACCTGTCTCTTTCTCGACTTAGTCTTAATAGACTCAGTATATATAAGTATTCTTAATATAAAATCGTGAAAGTATTTTGAGCTAGATTTTCCACAATTTGCAGGTTGTTTTCCACGTCCAAATCCACACTGGATTAGAAATGGCAGTATTTTTCAAAAAAAACAGGACTTCAACATTATTGTTGACTTTTTTTTAAGATTTATTCAATTTCCTTATTTGAAAAAGAAGTTTTTTAAAAACCTACTTATAACATGAGTCTTATTTGATAATTTGAAAAGTTTACAAGAAGATTTTTATTGATATTTTTAGAGAAAAATATCATTATTGTTGAGGTAAAAAAATAAATTTATGGATCAAATCAGCCAATCAAATTTAACTGATAAGAAATTCGTAGAGTGCTCTTCAAATAAGGTCTCATTAGAAACAGAGCTTTCAGAAACTCTTTATAACACTATGAAAGATTTCGTATTAAGTAACCCGACTTGGGATCAATATATGCTTATAAATTCAGCATTAGCTACTTTTCTCGTTCAAAACGGTTGTACAGATAATTCTGTCTCAGAAATTTATTTAAATCAATTATTTACACCCTCTAAGTCTTTTTAATATTTAAACAGGCTCTTCTACTCAAGGCCATCATTGTAAGTGTGGGACTTTGCCAAGATGATGTGGGCCAGCATGCTCCATCTAGTACCAGTACATTCTTACATCTCCACAATCTATTAAATTTATCAACTACGCTATTTTCTTCATTTAACCCCATTGGGGCTCCCCCTACCTCATGAATATAATATCCAGGAGGAGGAGGACTATTTGAAAGTGCTATCAAATTTTTTGTAAATAAACTCCCTAATGGAATATTCATTAGTTCATCAATATTTTTTATTTGCCCATTTGCAGCTTTGACTGATTTTTGAATTGTTTTTTCCATATGTTTTGCCATATTTAACTCATTCTCGCTCCATTCGAATTCAATGTAGGGAATTGGTATTCCCCATTCATCTGTTTTTCTTGAGAGAGAAACTGAGTTCTTCTCTCTAGGAAGGACTTCACCATGGGCGATAAGAAAGCCAATGGATTCGTTTGCGTCTTTTTGTAAAAATTTTGGTATCCCTAATCTATCAATTGCCCCCCAGATTCCATAACCTCTAAGGAAATTTATGTCGTCAATTTCTGGTAAATTTGAACCAAAAGGAATAAAGAAGCTGCCTGCCCCAGAAAGATCGGGAGGATTATCTAGTGATTTATCTGAGTTTTTTGCTTTTGGGACTGAAAAAAATCTACAGATAGATATGTGATCCATTAGGTATTTACCTAATTTCCCAGAATTATCTTTAAACCCTGAGGAATTTGATTTGTATTCTGAGTTCAGTAGTATTCTCAGTGTTGAAATTGTTGATGCGCAAAGAAGAATCAAATCACAATCCAATACTTCTTTCTGTCCATTTTCTATGTTTACAATCGTTAGTTTTGAGGCAAGCTCTGTTATCTTGTTAATCTCAAAAGACTCCACTAAGTAATTAGAGATTATTTGTACATTTCCAGTATCTAAAGCTTTTTTTAAAGAGCTTCCTAAGCTAGAGGACTTGGGCCAATTTTTTTCTTTTACAGATGAATTACGGTCAAATCCCCTTGATTGGATAAATGGATAGTTTAATTTTGATTTAACTTTGCTGCCAAAAATATTTTCGTTTTCTGTAAGAGGAATTTCACCAATATATTTACCGTTTGGGACCTCCTTGATATCATCTTTTTGTCCATAAATTCCGCAGAAATTTTCAATAAAATCGTAGTGCGGGGAAATTTCTTCGTATGAAATAGGCCAGTTTGGTCCGAATCCGTCTTTTTTAGCCGGTTGAAAGTCTTCTGAGGAAAGTCTTAATGTTATGCCTCCCCAAGTTAATGATCTCCCCCCATATTGTTTACCTTGTGTCCAAAGAAATGGCTTTTTTTTTGGGAAGTCATAAGGATGCTTCAATTCATTTGAATATAAGTCAGGATTATTTTTCCAATAACCAGGATGTTGGCACTGATTGGCATGTTTTTTTGTTATGACTCCTGATAATCTTTTTAATGTACTTTTTGGCTCATGATTACTAGCTTCATGCCTTTTAACTTGAGGCCCTGCTTCTATTACTAAAACTTTGATCCCTTGTTCTGCCAATGAAAGTGCTGCTATTCCTCCCGTAGCTCCAGAACCAACAACAATTGCATCATAAGGACTTATATCCAAAACCTACTTCGTGATTTGCTATTTCAATAAATATAGCATTCAGTAAATAATTAATTTTTAGATTTCAGCTTAAGAAGTTAGAATTTATTGAAATACTACTCAAACAAATGAGATTTATAATTTTAACTTTTTTAATAGTTGTTTTAACCCTCCCTTCTAGAAGCTTCGCTGCGATGGATTATGGTAAACAATCTTTAGTAGGGGCTGATTTTTCTGGATCTGATTTAAAAGGAGCAACTTTCTATTTGACTGATTTACAAGACGCAAATTTGTCAGGTTGTGAGCTCCAAAATGCGACTCTTTATGGAGCAAAATTGAAAGATACTAATTTAAGTAACTCCAACTTAAGAGAGGTAACTTTAGACTCGGCTGTTTTAGATGGAACAGATTTATCAAATACTAACTTGGAGGATTCTTTTGCTTATAGTACCCAGTTTGAAAATGTAAAAATACAAGGCGCAGACTTTACAAATGTTTTTTTGCCAAAAGATATTATTAGGAAATTTTGTGAAAGTGCCACTGGAACTAATCCAATCACAAATAGAGATACCAGAGAAACTTTAGAGTGCGATTACATTTAAATTTATGCACATACAAGTTCTTTTTTAATCTTTCTTTGCTTATAAAGTGATCTTCCAACAGGCCAGCCTAAAGTTGATAAATGTCTGATTAAAGAACTTGAGTATTTGAAATAAAAATTGTCTGAATAGTTGATACCAAGTTCTTTTAGAGTGGTTATTAATAAAAATAGATCTTTCTTGTTGCCTTTCTTCATATCTAATAATGTCAATTCTTCACTTGATAATTTTTTTTCTAGAACCCTATCATTTTCAGCAAAACCAACATTAAGTGAATTAAATTCATCAGAATAAAGAGTATAAATTATTCCATTTTTGAATTTATCTATAGAAGTATCTACATTAAACGTTGATGATATTAATGTTTTATATCCTTTAATGATTTTTCTGTTATTCATAATTATTTGATTTCATTCTGAGCTATTTCGTATTTCTCCAATAGATTATTTACTTCTGCTAGTGCAATCCTCTTTTGACAGGCCGAGTCATATCTATTTACTGCTACTGAAGGTATTGAACCTTTGCTTTTCATTTCCCTTATACCAGTTTCTAAACATTGAAAAGCAACACTTGATAGATCTCTTCCTTCTGCTGCTGCCCAAACTTTCAAAAGATAAGTAAGATTTGATGGCACTGAGATCTGTACTTTGTTTGAATTTGAAGTATTTAATGCAATATCATCGAGACTAATTTCTTTAGAGGAAATAGTTTCTTTAACCTTTTTCTTCAAAAATTTTACTTGGCTTATAGCGTCCTCTTTATTCTTTATTTTTTGTTCTATTTTAAATAACTCTTCTTCAGAATTAATCAAAGCTTCTAATGCCCATTTGGCATCATCTTTCGCAACCGCGGTTCTATCAAGCCATTCATCTCTTATTTTTGACCAATTACTAGGCATAAGCTTTATAAGATAATTCTATAATATATAAATCTAGATAGATTGTCTATGAATTCTAAATAGAATTAATATAGATTGTTTTAAATTTTATTTTTAATAATTCCCCCTTAGAAGTAATCTTTTACAATAATTGAAACTGCAGAATCCATCCAATGTGATCTTAGAGGTATTTTTTCGCTAATTGAAAACGATATATGTGATAATTCAATCTTTTTTAAATTTTAGTTATTTGTTTCTTAATTAAAAACTTCTGAGCTTTTAATTTCTTTCAATAAGTTCAACTTTATAACCATCAGGATCCTCAACAAAAGCCAAGACAGTAGTACTGTTTTTCATTGTTTTAGGTTTGGTTGTTATTTTACAACCATTTTTTTCTAATCCTTGGCAAATTAGATGAATATCTTTTACTCCAATAGCTATATGACCATATTTATCTCCAAGCTCATAGTCTTCAGACTTTTTGTCCCAGTTATAAGTTAATTCAATTACTGAGTTTTCTTTTTCTGAGCCATAACCAACAAATGCCAAAGTGAATTTTCCATGAGGGTAATCCTTTTTTCGCAATAGATTCATTCCTAATCTATTGACGTAGAAATCAATGGATTTATCTAAATCTCCAACCCTCAACATTGTATGTAGGATACGCATTTCGAATTATGAATCTGAATCAATTATCTAATATTTAATAACCATCTGCCAAAGTTGATTTTTTCGAAAGTAAGTCTTTTTATTAAGTTCAAAAAAATTAAGTTAAAATATGATTACAAATTTCAGTAATATATTGAATCAGATATTCCAAAGACTCTCATCAGTATTTTTGTATACTTTGCCATTAAAGGCATCAATACCTTTTGGATATTATTTGTTCTATAAATATTCATTTTTAAAAATACTATTATTACTTACTTTTCCGATAGCAATAATTGAAAAATCTTTGCCTTTTGGTAGTTTTTTATTATTTATAATTTTGTTTGCTGGATTAGTAAGAAATGCAAATGTTCCATATTTCGTTAGATATAACGCATGCCAAGCGTTACTTATTGATATTGCTTTGATAATAATTTCATATCTCTTGAGAATATTTCCCATAGTTGAATTAGGCTCAATAATTTTTATATTTACACTATGTATTTTTATTTATTCGATTTCTCAATGTATTTATGGAGTTGAACCTGAAATCCCCTTAATTAGTAAATCTGTAAGAATGCAAATTTAAAAAAGATTTTTACATTTACTGACTTTCTTTAGCACTCATTCAGAATAGATTCCCATCTTTGTTGACTTGCCTTTATTGCTTGCATTGGCGGATTAGCCCCCTCTATTTCAAAGGCTTTAATTAATGATTTATTAGCTAATAGGCCTAATCTTGCCGCCTCTCTTTGCCTAGAGCATACTTTTTTTCTTGATCCCTCTTTTAGACTATTTTCGATTTCTTTAAGAATCTGTCTAGCTTCATTCGATTTAGAATAAAAATAATTCATATAAACATCAAGTGCCGTATCAGCAAAGATTTCAACTGGGGAAATTATTGTGACTGAGAACACTATAAAACTTATAAATACAAATATTTTCATAAGAATCTTAAGTGAATTTTTTGTCCGATCTCTTTAATACTAAATAAAAGATAAGAACGCTAATTGTTCCAGATGGGCCTATTAAAATATGCCAAAATTGATCGCCACTAATTGAGAGCCTTGTGCCAAGGAAAGTTGTGAAAAAAATACCAAATATTGGGTAAAGAATAAAAAGCCAATCTTTAAAAAATCTTTGCCAATTTATAATCAGAAGGATACTTATTATTACTTGAAAAAGGAGAGCAATAGTTTTATCAAATAAAAAATATGAGATTATTGAACATAAAGAAATACAAATATTAGTTTTTTGAATAAATTTATTTTTTATAACTGATATAGATAAACATGTTAGACCTAAAGATAGGAAAGAATAAAATAACCAATTAAATAAAGAGGAGTGATCTACATAAATCCAAGATGTTTGGGTATGATCTATTATTTCAGAAATCGATGCCAATCCTAAAAAAATAAAACCGAAAGGTATCAATTTGTGCTTGCTTATATGTTTGAATTTATTAATCGATCTAATACCTAATAATATTGGGATGATCGCCGCTTGAAAGTGGGCAAATAATAAAATTGAAAAAAACAAGATAAATTCTCAAACTTAATTCATCCCTAATTTAAATAAAAAAACAGTTTAGGGTTACCTTAGTAGAGAAATGTACCATTGCCCGATTACTATAATCAATATTGTAAGAACAAAAGGGAAAGCAGGATATCGTGTTTGAAAATTAGCAGGTGGCCAAGGAGACCATGATATCAACCTTCGTTGCGGTTCATTTGAAATAACTTTTTTTTTTGATTTTTTGGATATTAAATTATCTGTGGCAAATCCTTTACTCATAATCTAAATAAAATCAATCCTAACAAAAACGTTTCAGAAAGGCGTTTATATTATTAAGTTCTCTTTATTTGAACGGAGGGGGTGGGATTCGAACCCACGGTGCCCTTGCAGACACGCTAGTTTTCAAGACTAGAGCCTTAAACCACTCGACCACCCCTCCAGGCAAAAATTATTTAATTTTTAGCTTTTTAATTATATCAAAAGATGGTTAAAATTTTCGGAACCGATCCGGAACTGCAGGTCAAGTTGTCTTTCAAATCACTGGTATAACTAAAACAAAATCTAGATTTCAAGACTAGAGCCTTGAACCACTCTACCACCCCTCCAAAGGGTTATTCAGTTTTATTGTACTTAATAACTACAACATAAGAAATTAGTCACAGTCTATAAATTCAAAGATTTAAAAATTATTTCAAGAAACTAGTTTAAGATAGGAATTTTTATAAATAATGATGAGTTAAATCGTCATAACAATCTATTATTAGTCAAATTTAGTCCACAAAATGAGTCTACAAAAAATCTAGTCTGCCTCCAAAAAAATTACCCAAAGTTGACATTTTGTTGAAATAAACCAAATAAGTTATTCCCAACTATGGCAGCAATTATTAAAACGAAGGCAACTATGGCGAAAAGAGCACTAACATCTTTTATGTCATAAGGTGCTTTAAATAGAGGTTTTTGGTCTGCCATTTTTATCTACTATATAAATGCAATTGAATCATATTATTTTAATGCTTGAGAGAAGTATTAAGTTATTTTTTAAGTCTGAGAATGGACAATAAAAAAGCCACTAAAAGTGGCTTTTCCTTTTAATGGTTAAATAAACTAGCTTGTGTAAGCTTTTCCTCTATAAGTTAGTTGATTGTGCTGTTTTTTAGCTGCTTCTTTGTTCTGGACGTACTTTTGTCCTCTGTAAATTAGAGTCATTTTTTAAGCTCCGGTTTCGCTTAAGTCCCCGTTCCATGGCTTAAGTCGATTTGCGGCTTGCTAAAAGCAAGTTGAACGTTTTGGTAGTGGTTGCTACAATTTAACAATAACATTCAAGAAAATTATTTGTCTAGGTCGCTAATAAAAAAGTTAATATTTTAATAATGAAATAGGTTCCTACTAAAGAAATTTATGTTTTTCTTTATGTAGTTTCTTGCAGGTTACATTTTGTTCGTTTTTGAGAAGTATTTTTTATTTAATGAACTTTTAAATGTAAAATTCTTAAGATTATAAAATTTGTTTTATGTTTTCTAGAAGCAAAAAACCTACAGTAAAAAAATCTGCAATAGTTGAAGAGACTCCATTATTTGCTCAATTATTACCATTCGCAAACAGAATGAATGATAAGGTTCAATTGGTAAATGCTTTGGCTTTTACTTTTATTATGGGATTCTCAATTTTTGGAATTGCTCTTTGGAAACTATCAGGACTGACCTAATTATTTAATTTTTGCAAAGCATCAATTTTTGATTCTTTATTTTTAATTATGGTTATTAACCATCTAGAGGCTAGCCCTCTAGATATTGATCTATTTTTTAGAAATCTGCATATGTAAACGTGTAGATTTTTTTCGTTTTTGGAGTTAAATTTTTCCTCAAAATCTAAGATATCCTCTTCAGATGTTCTTTTTCTTAATTCATCCACTAATGCATGACTAGAGGAATCATTAAATAAGTTCCCAATATTTAAGCTTAATGTCATAAATAATTTATGTCCCTATTTAAGAGGTAGCCATAAATTAAATTTTTAAAAACTAATTTATATTTTTTATTTACAAATAATTCAAAAATTAATCTTTTGGTTTAGCAAGAGGAAGTAGGCACTTATCTGAATCACAACCTGCTGGTCCTGCTTCAGATAGTTCTCCAACATCATATTTATTAAGAGCGTCAAAGAAATCGTTATTAACTTTCCTTTCTATTACTTTATTTTGCAATGATATATATTCCTCTTTACTTATTGGTTCAAAGGGTAATCTGGGAAAAGTAGCGTTAGCACTAAATCGAGCTAGCAATGCCGCTGAAATATATCCCTCATTATTTTCTATTGCATTATGAATAGCTTTAGCTAAATCCTCAATTTCATTTTCTCTAAATTCTACGGTTGCAGAGGTATTATGCTCTGTGTAAAATTTCTGCACCTGCATGTAGAAATCAAATTGAGCTAATGCTGAGAAATTATTGATGTCTATTTGGTCTGCGCCCTCTATATTTGCCCAACTAACTTCTGTAGGGATTTCAACCAACCATTCTGTACATCTTGGATCAAATGGATTATCGAGCAAGCAACCATTTTCATCTTTATCAGATTGAGATGGAACAACTGAGTAGCCATAATCCATGCAAGCTAAGGCAATTGGATCATTTTTCCTGAAAGTTATTCTTCTTATGAATCTTTGAGCCTTTGGAGGATGCCATCCTGGAGCTGCGCCTGTAAGAAGACTTTTAGTACCAGCCGGCTGAACTGTTGTGCATCTATTTGGTCTCCTTAGGTTATGCTTATCACAATATTCCCATACAGTTTCTTTTACTATATTTCTCCAAGAATCTAAGAATTTAGCTTCCTTTTCTTTGAAGGCTTTCCCTTCTTCGCTATTTGGCCTTCCTGCTTCCCACCACTTCAACCATGGAGTCCCAAAAGCATGGACACAAAAATCAAATAATCCAGTGAAACTTACCCCTACAATAGGGTCATATTCTCTACTTTTTCTGTAACGCTCAACTTCAAATTCATGATTAAGTAAGCATGCTACAGAAAGAGCTGCTGCTTTAAAAGCTTTTTTTTGCTCTTCAAAATTTTCTGGATCAATTTGATTTAGATGAACTTCAGCCAAATTGCAGTGGAAATCATTTCCCAAGATCTCCCCACAGGGGTTAAGTCCATATCTGCTCATCCTGTGATCCAGCTCTTCTTCAGAAAATGGACCATAACTACTATTTATCCAATTTCTCGCTTCATCCTTACCTTGTTCTGAGTAGATTTCAATAAATTCTTTTCTTAATTCATCGTCTTTGAGGATATCTGCATTTGATCTTGCGATTGCTTCTGGAGCAAATTGAATAGCTCCCTCACCAGAATGGAATTGTTTTGTTACGGCATCCAAAACAGTTTGATATGTAGGTTTAGTATGGTAAACTCTAGTATGATTAGCCATCCTAAGGGCATCTTTTTCAGGATCTATTCTCCAGTTTCCATTTGCATCTTGACTCCATAGATTTTCTTTTGCAGATGCCGCCTCCTTATCATCTGAGGCAAATTGTCTCATTCCAGCACTTCTTCTTATATTCCCGGCAACTATAGTTACTGCAGCTTCATCAATTAATAAACAACACTCTACTGTACTTAATTTCCTGCCTATTGCCTTCCCAAGAAGTGAAGCGACTCTTGAGTAGAGATCTTTCAATTTAATAGGATTTGCCATACCACCAAAACCTTTTAATGATTCTCCAGCAGGTCTAATATCTTTTAAATTAATGTAAACATCAATTTCTCTTTCAAGATTTTCATTACTTGATGCCTCAAGCAGATATTTGTAGCTATCTACCCAGCCTCTTCTGCTATCTCCAACTTTGATGTAAAGTTCTTTCCCTTTGATTTCTAATGATGACTTTTCTTCTCTTTGATCTTTAGGGGTTATTCCAACTTCACTGACTGATTTAATATTTATTTTGTTTAAAACCGTAGGTAGTTTGTTTATAAAATGAGGTTCAATTATTGCACCTGTTCCACATCCCATCATTGCTAAGTCCATCATTAATGCGAAGGCTTCCCAATCAATTAAGTTTGTTGAGGTACAGTTGTATGCTCCAGAGAAATTTTGGTTCTTATTAATCCAAGGGGTTCCGCCTATCCATAACCATCTTCCTGAAGGTTGGGCTTTTTGGTTACTTTGCATCTCTCTCATTAGGATCAATTCTTCTTCAGAAAGTTTTCCTAATTCTTTTAATCCCGATAAATTCCTTTCGCCTACTTCGCTCCAGTTCTCCCTTTTGCCAGATGAAGTTTTTCTACTATAAGATCTGAAAAAAACTGGGTAAGCAGCTGGCGCAGTCTTTGGAAAATCATCTTTTTTAAGATTATTGGAATTGCTCTCTGAAGAAGCTTTATTTGGTGCAACAGTCACGATAAAAAAACGTATGTAAATAACCCGTACTGGAAGAATAACTCTACCTGTGGCGTCTGCAACTATTCTTACCACTATTTAACGGTTTGTGTAGAATTATGTTTAATATGAAATCTTTGTTTCAAGAAAAGATATGGAAAGAGTTCCCGAACCTGAATTAATGGAAGAAAAAGAGCAGGTCATTTCTTATGACGAAGCTGATTTTTCAGAAGGGGAAGATAATCTAATTAATCAAATAAATCAATATCTTTTGAAAAAAAATATTTCTTTAGGTGAAAAAGATTTAATAGTTGATTTAGGATGTGGCCCAGGAAATATTTCTGAGAAGTTAGCAATAAAATGGCCTAATACTGCAGTCGTAGGAATAGATGGTTCTAAAGAGATGATTTTGAGAGCAGAATATAATAAGAGTATTTCTAATAATCAAAAAAAATTAAAAAATTTACGCTACATTTGTTCTGACATCAAAGACATTAAATCAAATAATTTTTTATTTAAAAAAAGAATTAGTTTACTTGTAAGCAACAGTTTGATTCATCACATTACCAATCTTGAAGATTTCTTCAACACAATAAGAATTTTATCTAGTAAGATTACTGTAAATTTTCACAAGGACTTAAAAAGGCCATTAGATGAAAAGTCTGCTTTAGAACTCAAAGCACAATGTTCAACTAAATATAATGAGATATTAACTAATGATTATTATGCCTCTTTAAGAGCGTCTTATACTTTTAAAGAGTTGAAAAATTTCACCTTAGAGAATGATCTATCCTCTTTAGATGTGTTTGAGGAAGGTGAAAATTATTTAATAGTCTATGGTAATGTTTAAGAACTAAGTGAAAGGCCCTTATATTATATAAATGAGCTTAGATACTAAAATTCTAAATAATAAAGAAATACTGGATGCGGTAAATAAAAGAAGAAATTTTGCTATTATTTCACATCCAGATGCTGGGAAAACGACTCTTACCGAGAAGCTTCTTTTGTATGGAGGTGCCATTCAACAGGCAGGAGCAGTAAAAGCTAGGGGTAATCAGAGAAAAGCTACCTCAGACTGGATGGAACTTGAGAAACAAAGAGGTATTTCTATTACATCAACTGTATTGCAATTTGAATATGAAAGATCTGTAATTAATCTATTAGATACACCAGGACACCAAGATTTCTCCGAAGATACTTATAGAACATTAGCTGCCGCTGATAATGCAGTTATGTTGGAAGATGCTGCTAAAGGACTAGAACCTCAAACTAGAAAATTGTTTGAAGTTTGCAAGATGCGAAAAATACCAATATTTACTTTTATAAATAAAATGGATAGACCAGGAAGAGAGCCATTTTCTTTACTTGATGAAATTGAATCAGAACTTGGATTAAATACCCTACCTATAAACTGGCCAATTGGGAGTGGCGAGGAATTTAGAGGGGTTATTGATAGATTTTCGAGAGAGGTGATTTTATTTGATAAAGCAGTAAGAGGGAAACAATCGAATGAGAAAAGATTAAGTCTTGAAGATAAAGAGCTATCAAAATATGTAGAGAGAGATTTACTTGAAAATTCACTTGAAGAATTGGAGGTTCTTGATGAGGCAGGATCTAAATTTGAAAAAGAAAAAGTTTTTAATGGCTCTTTAACCCCAGTTTTCTTTGGATCTGCCATGACTAATTTTGGCGTAAGGCCATTTTTAGATAGTTTTTTAAAAATGGCACAAAAACCAACTTCAAGAAATAGTAATAAAGGGGATATTGAACCTGCAAGCGATGAATTTAGTGGGTTTGTTTTTAAGCTTCAGGCAAATATGGATCCAAAGCACAGAGATAGGGTTGCTTTTATAAGAGTTTGTAGTGGCAAATTTGAAAAGGATATGTCAGTTAAACATTCCAGAACTGGTAAAACAATTAGATTATCAAGACCACAAAAAATATTTGGGCAAGATAGAGAAGTAGTTGATGATGCCTATCCTGGAGATGTTATTGGTTTAAATAATCCAGGTATGTTTTCTATTGGAGATACCCTTTATACTGGTGCTCATCTGGAATATGAGGGCATACCATCCTTTAGCCCTGAAATATTCAGCTGGTTAAGAAATCCAAATCCCTCAGCATTTAAAAACTTTAGAAAGGGTGTTAATGAACTTCGAGAAGAAGGAGCTGTTCAGATTCTCTATGACTTTGATGAGAGTAAAAGAGACCCTATACTCGCAGCCGTTGGTCAATTGCAGTTGGAAGTAGTAATTCACAGATTAAAAAGTGAATATGGTGTAGATGCAAATCTTGAAGCAATGCCATATCAATTGGCTAGATGGATTTCTGATGGATGGCCAGCCATTGAAAAACTAGGCAGAATATTCAACTGTAAAATAGTTAAAGATTGTTGGAATAGGCCAGTTATTCTTTTTAAAAATGAGTGGAATCTAAATCAATTTGTTGAAGACAATAATCAATTAAATTTAAACAAAGTTGCACCGGTTGTTAGTGGAGTCGAACCAATTGTTTTATAAAGTCTTAATGGATTATAAAATTAGTTAATCTGTTAGTATTGGTAAAAAATTTTGGATTCAAACAGTAATAAAAATAATAACGAAAAATCACCTTATGAAATTTTAGGTGTAAAAGAAGGTGCTGCTTTTGAGGATATTCAGAAGGCTAGAGATATTAAAGTTAAAGAGGCTGGTGAAGATCTAATTTTAAAAGCGAAAATAGAATCTTCCTTTGATCAATTACTCATGGGGAGTTTGAAAGCAAGGCAATCAGGTAATGTAAGCTATGAAGCTGTGAGTGCCTCAAAAAAAGAAAAACAAATTAATCAATTTACAAATAATAATTTCCCACTTCTTTCTAAGATAAAAAATTTAAATAATAACTCTAACAATTCAAGTCAGTATAGCCTGCCAAAAATAACTACCCCCTCATTTGATAACCTTTCAATAAAAATATCTGTTGGGCTATTATTTTTAATTTTGTTATTTATCAGTCCTGACTCTAATAATAGACTTTTACTCTCTATCTCAACATTAATTCTTACCTATACTCAAATTAAATCGGGGAAAAGATTTATAGGTTCTCTGGGTTGGAGTGTTACCTTTCTCTCGATAGGATTAATATTTGGTGGATTGCTTGAAAATAATTCTTTCATTCAGGAAGTATCAAACAACTCTTTATCGATACAAAAAATTCAAAGTATTCCAGCCATGGTTATTTTATGGCTAGGCGTAATTTTTTTATGATTGATTTTCTATCATAGATTTAATTTCTTCATAATTTATAAGATATTTATTTTTACAAAATTCACAAACCAACTCTGCTTTGCCATCTTTCTTGAGGATGTCCTCTAACTCGCTCTTATCAAGCATTTTCATCGCATTTAAACTTCTTTGTTTGGAACACTTGCATTTAAAATTAACTTCTTGGGAACGAGCTTTTTCAGAGATTGATTTATCGTCAATATCGGGAAATATATTTCTAATTAACGAAAGAAGATTATTTTTTGACTTAAATAGGTCTTCGCTGAAAGAATTAATTTCTTTACATCTTTCTTCAAGTAGTGAGATTAGTAGTGGGTCAGTATCTTTTTTAGGTAGAACTTGAGCTAATAAGCCACCACTACAAATAACACTTTTATTTTGGATTTTTTCTCCAATAAATACAGCAGAGGGAGTTTGCTCTGAATGATATAAATATGAAGCTAAGTCTTCAGCAATATTTCCATTTACTAATTCAACAGTGCTTGTGAAGGGTTCTCCAAATCCACTATCTCTAATTACATTTAAATATCCTCTACCTAATGCTTTTGTAAAATCAAAAGAATATTTATCATTACCTTTTTTGACTAGGTCTAATTCTAGATTAGGATTCCCTACATAACCCCTAACTTTTCCGTCTCTACCTGCATCAACTAGTAATCCTTTTAAAGGTCCGTCAGATCTAACTCTTAAAGTAACCCTCCCATGCATTATCTTCATCGAGCTTGCCAAAAGTAGTGAAGCACTAAATGCTCTTCCTAAGATACAGGTGGTTAAATAAGAAAGACCGTGTCTTTTTTTTGCTTCTAAAGAAGATTCTGTTGTTAAGACCGCAACTAACCTTATTCCTCCATTTGCTGCAGTAGCCCGAACTATCCTATCCTGCATGATTTTCTTTCATAAAATTTTTGATTTTCCCTTTTTCCAAGAATAATATTTTAGAAGGAATTCCCTCAAATAAGGCAGGTTCATGAGTAACAATAATAATTGTATTTTTATTTTTTAAATCAAGAATTAAATTCTTCACATCATTTCTCATTGAATAGTCTAATCCAGCAGTTGGTTCATCAAGTAAAAGAATTGAGGGGTTTCTAAGAAGTTGAACTGCTACAGCTAATCTTCTTTGTTGACCGCCGCTTAGTTGTTCTGGTGGTTGGGTCAGATTAATTTTTTTCAAACCAACTTTATTTAAAACTATTTCTATATTTTTTTCTCTTAAGGATTTATGGCCTATTTTTAACTCTTTCCCAATGGTTGTACCTATAAAGTATCTTTCAGGGAATTGGAATACTACTCCACAAACCCATCTTCTTTGCCTAGGAGATAAAATTTTATTCTTCCAAGTAATTTTTCCTTTTTGTGGATTTGTTAATCCGCTTATTATTTCTAGAAGTGTTGTTTTCCCAGAACCACTATTACCGCAAATTAAAATGATTTCATTTTCATTAACTTTTAAATTTAAATTGTCTATTATTTTTCTTTCACCAGTTTGGGGTTGATAAGATATTTCTTTTAAATCAAGCATTATTAATTAAGTTATAGGTATGAATTTTAATCTAGTAATAACTTACTTATAATAGCTATAGATCTAAAAAGCTATTAGTCAATATGAATATTATTTTTAGGGAGGTTGATCCTTTTAATTGTTGGATATGGATCAGGTTTTCAGAATCACCAACTCAAGATGAAAAAAATTATTTAGATGGTGTTTTTGATAGTTGGTACGTTTTAGGAAGGTTAGGTGGATTTAATTCTGAAAATTTGCAAACTCATGAAGAGGGTTCCGATCTAAGTTGGATGTCCTATGATAATGACCAAAAAAATGCATCTCTTCCAGCCTTAATGCATAATTTAGGAATTATGGAATATCAAAATCTTTGGGGAAGATGTTGGGTTGATTTTGGAACTTCAGACTCCATTTCAATAGATATATTAATTAATTCTTTGAATGAGATATCAAATAATTATGTAAAAATTGAAGAGTTAATTATTGGGGGTGAAAATAATGATTGGTCAGTTGAAGAACATGAAGATTTAGTTTTCAAAGATTAAGTATTTCAGATGGAAGACTTAACAAGATTAATTATTTCCCATGAAAGAATTGAAAATATTAAGAACAACAATTTAGAACTTTCTAAAGAAGAGGCTCATTATTTAAATAAAGTAATGAGGATAAAAAATGGTAAAAAAATATTTATAGCTAACGGAGAGGGTTCATTATGGAAAGCTATAAAAGTTAAAAATGATTGCTTAGAAATAATTAAATCAAAAAAACCTTACTTATTTCAAGAACAAGAAATTCACTTATTAGGAATAGCTGTTGTTATACCAAAAAGTGGTTTTGAGGATATTTTAAAAATGTGTACTGAAATAGGAATTGATTATATACAGCCATTATTTTCAGAAAGACAGGTAAACAAAAATTTAAATTTTTCTAGAAAACTTTTGAGATGGAATTTAATTATCAATGAAGCTGTTGAGCAAAGTGAGAGATTATGGAAACCATCTATTTTAAATGGAATGGATATTATTGAATGGCTAAAAAGTAGAGATAATCAAGAAAGAGTTTCAATTTCCATAACTAGAGAAGAAACACTATATGACTTAAATCAATGGTTAAGAAAACAACAAGAATTTGGAAATAGAAAAGGAGGTATTTTTTGGAATGTAATTGGTCCTGAAGGAGGTTGGTCCGCTAAAGAAATTGATTTTTTTAAAAAAAATAATATTACCTTTGTTAAGCTTTCCGACACTATCTTGAGAACTTCAACGGCTAGTATTAACGCATCATCAATTCTAAATCAGTGGAGAATTGATTTGAAATTAAAGAATTAGATAAATATGGATTTAATTAGAAATCAATTTTTTATAGGTTTTTGCATTAATTTTATTTTGATTTATATATTTTGCAGGATTCCTTTGATGACGAAAAGTGGTTGGGTAAGTGCAGGCATCTTAGGCACAATTTTGTGGGGATGTTTTTCTTGGGAGGGATGGATGTCAGTTGTAATTTATTTATTATTTGGATCCCTCGTTACCAAAATAGGTTTTAAATTTAAAAAAGCACAAGGAATTGCTGAAAAAAGAGGAGGGAGGAGAGGTCCTGAGAATGTCTGGGGCTCAGCAGCTACAGGATTATTTCTTGCCATTATGACCAAATTTAATGCTGCCAATGCAGTGATGTTTAAAGTAGGTTTTGCTGCAAGTTTTGCTGCAAAGTTGGCGGATACTTTTGGTAGCGAAATTGGGAAAAGATTTGGTAAAGACACATACTTAATTACTTCACTTAAAAAGGTGGATAGGGGAACTGAGGGAGGGATAAGTATAGAAGGAACATTAGCTAGTGTTTTGGGATCAATATTTATGGCTTTTATAATGCTTCGTCTATCAATTATTTCTACAAAATATCATTTTATAGTTGTTGTAGTTTCTGGATTCTTGGCAACACTTTCCGAAAGTATTATTGGAGCTAAATTTCAAAACAAATATAAATTAAGTAATGAGTTGGTAAATGCTATTCAGACAAGTATTGCTTCTGTTTTTGCTATCTTTGCTCTTATTTTATATTCATATTTTTTAAATTAATAATATTTGGAAAGACCTAAGATTCCTTCCATTTTGTAAGAATCTCCCAGCTTTTAAGTCTTTGGAAAAGCCAGAAATGACCTTCGGAATTTAGATGAATTCCATCATGCGTAATCCAATTTTTACTCCTTTTATCAGAGTACATTTCTCTAAAAGTAGGAAGAAATGGGACATTCTGATTGAGGCATACTTCCTCCATTCTCCTTTCATAAGAATTACAAAAATCATTTGAGTACCATAGACATCCTGCGAACGGCATTTTGCTTTCTTCAACTGGTGTAAGACCAATAACAAATACATTTGTTTGAGAGTTCATTTCATTAATTAGCCTCTCTAATCCATATTCAAATCCATCTATATCTAATTGATGTCTTCCATTTTTCTGACCAATTGCTGCTGTGTCGTTAAGACCTACATTTAGTAGTATTGCTTTAGGTTTATTTCTTCTCGTTTCTCCTCTAGATGACCATTCTTTTTCCCATCTAGATGAAACTTTTTCTATCCCATCTCCCCTAACGCCAAGTTGATAAATAACTGGCCCATTGTGGTTATTGCACCAATCTTTTCTAAGCCTCTCACACCATCCACCACCCTCATTATCTCCCCATCCATAAACTGAGCTATCTCCAATTACAACTAGCTGTTTTGGTAAACTAATCACTATAACCGGGAAAAAATAATTACTTGATTTAACAAATTATTCTTACAAATCAAGTTAAACTATCTTTGATTTTACCATTTATTAATTCGCCAACTATTGCGATGGAGCTATAAGCTATCAAAACTAATGTAACTTCTTGCCATGCGAAGGCACTTAGTGATTCTTGCAATTGCCAACCTAGACCAACACTTCCAATAACCCCAACAATTGCAGTTTCTCTAATAATAATGTCAGATCTATAAGTGCAATATGCTAAGTAACTTTTTGCTTGTTGAGAAAATAAACCAAATAGCCAACTAGTTTTTTTTGAGATTCCTAGAGATTTCATTGCAATATAATTTCTCTTGTCTTGGCTATCTAGATTTGTAAAAAGTAATTTGCTAGTAATACCAGCGTTGTGGATACCTAATGTTAAAGCTGCTAAAGATACAGAAGGATTATTAAAAGTTAATAGAGTTAGAAGTATTACAGGGGTAGGTATTAAACGTAATAAAAATGCAAAAATTTTTATAAAAATTTTAGAAGTATTGTTGTTAAAAATTCCTATTACTAATGGAGGTAAACTAATTGCGATTCCTGTTGATAAAAGACTTAAAATTATTGTTTCTAATATAAGTTTTAAGAGATCAAATAATCCTAAATCTGAGCTTGATTTAAATAGAGAACTAACGGAATTAAAATTTTCAAAATTATTGTTAAAAATAAAAAAAAGAAAATATGAAAAAGAAAAAAAAATTGTTGTGAAAAAAACTGAAATAAAAAGAATAGATAGGATTTTATTTGTAGTGTTAAATTTTATTTTTTTGAATATTAATCCAGAAAGAATTATCAAAATTGCTAAGGACCATAAATAAGTCCATAACTCTCTAAAATTTAAAGTTTGGAAAGATAAAAAAATACTGGTACCTATTCCTCCAATCCCAAAAAGTCCCAGAATCACCGTACTTCTTATTGAACACTCTAATCGATATAAACCAAAGTTTTTAAATGTATTTATTATTGGATTCCATATTAAAGTTAGTAAAGAAGAAAATTTAGGTGCATTTATTTGATTTATAGATTCAAAACTTTTGTAGTCAATAGTTTCTAATTGTTCAGCAAAAACTTTTGAATTTACAGCAATATAAGGTATACATATAGCTATTATTCCTATCGAAAAATTTATTCCATATATTTGCATTAATAGTATTCCCCAAACCACTTCGTGTATAGATCTAATTATTGTTAGAAAAAACCTTATTATGCGGTAGAAAAAATTTGGAATATTAAAGATTTTATAAAAAATATTTGAGGAGATTATTCCAAAAATTGCTCCAAAAATAATACTTACTAACCAACTAAAAAAACCAATTAAAATAGTTTCATTTAATCGCTTAATTACGGTAATAATAATTTCATTATCGATCTTGGGATTAAATGCAGAAATTAAGAATTCTTGGAATAATTTAAATCCTCCAAAATGAATATTGTTTATTAATTGATACCCTAGAGGTATGCATACCAAAATTGGAAGAAAAGATAATGAGGTATAGTTTAATTTTAATTTGTTCAACTAATTAATATATTTTCTCTAAGTGACTCTTCTTTAAGTTATTTCTTTTGATATTGAAAAAAATTTCACCATCCCTTATTCCAATAACTTTATCGAAATCGTTCAGCAAATCTAATCTATGTAATGCAACTATTGCCGTCTTTGGGGATTTTTTTGTTTTATTTTTATCTACATTTTCTAGCAGAAGGTTTTTAATTATTGTTATTAATTTGGGATCTAGATTATTAAAAGGTTCATCTGCAAGTAATATATTTGATTCTTGAATTAATGATCTAGCTATAGCCACCCTTTGTTTTTGCCCCCCAGATAGTTTTCTGATTTTTTTGTCGTAAATAGAGTTATGAAGTCTACATAATTTCATATATTTATGCGCCTTCTTAAAAGAACTTATATTTAGTAAATTTTTAAAAGCGAAATAAAAATTGTTTTCCGCTAGTAGTCCACAATTAACATTTTGTTCTGCAGAGAGATCTTCTATTAATCTTAAATCTTGCCATATAGTTGTTATTTTACTTTTCTGCTTTCTATCTAATTCCTCGAAACTTTCATTGAATAATTTAACCTCACCTTGAGTTGGCTTTATAGTGCCATTAAGTACTGATATAAGTGTAGTTTTTCCTGAACCGCTTTTACCTAAAAGTGCAATTTTTTCCCCAGAATTTATTTTTAAATTTATTTTATTTAGGATCAGATCATTTTTGTATTTATAAGATATATTTTCTAATTCTAAGACAGTATTATTCATCTAATTTTATTTAATTTCCTCCCGATTTCCTCTATATTTTTATATTTTTTTGATTCTGCCTTTATAAATCTTTTTGCATTGAACATATCTAATATCTGTTTATGTGATTTTTGCTTTATATCTAAATTTAGAATTACTGATTTAAGTTCTTTTGTAAACCCTTCCCCGAATCTATTTTCAAGATCACCTTGAGCTACCCAATGATAGTCAACATATTCTGGTGTGATCCAGAATAATTCTAAATTACTTGTTCTTTTGGGATTATTTTTAAGATTGTTTTCCCAAACCTGTTTATTTAAAGCTCCAGCATCAAATGCCCCACTATTAACTAAAGCTATAGTGGTATCATGACTCCCACTAAAACCTGCTTTTTTCCCTTTAAAATGTTTAATTTCTACCCCTGCTTGATTTAAAAAATATTCTGGCATTAATCTTCCTGAAGTTGAGTTTTCAGAGCCAAAAGTAAATCTTAAATTCTTTAGTTTTTTAAGTCCTTTAATGTTTGAAATTGAGTTAAGTTCTAAATTTTTGTTTACTATAAAAACACTTTTGAATTCCTTATCGATATCTCTTTGAGCTACGACAATTGAATTAGGTGTTTGTAATCTTGCTTGAACTCCTGATAAACCTCCAAACCAAACTAAATCTAAATCTTTAGTTCTAAATCCAGTTACTGCTGCAACATAATTAATAACAGGAATGTATTTAACTTCTACATCAAGTTGTTTGGATAATTCTTTTGAAAATAAATTAAATCTTTTGTCCAAAACATCTTGGTTTTGATCAGGTATTGCTCCAACTTTTAAAACTTTGGAATTTGAAAATACAGGTGATGAAAAAATAGAAAATAATAGAGATGAACTTACTAGGAAATTCTTTAAATTAAACATAACTTAGTTAATTTAATAGTATTCAGAGATTGCTTTTTCAAGCCTCTGTAGTCCATCTTTTATTTTAATATCTGAAGCTGCACAAGATATTCTTATACATTGATCAGCTCCAAAAGCCTTTCCAGGTACAACAACTAATCCGTAATCTTGAAGAGCTTTATTGCAGAAATCAACAGAAGTAATTGAGGAGTTGGGTAATTTTGGAAATGCGTAAAATGCTCCGTTAGGTTCTTCAATATAAATCCCATTTATATTATTAAGGCCCTCATAGAGAAGTCTTCTTCTTTGATCATAATGGCTATTTATCATTGAGAAAAACTCATTATTAATTTTTAAAGCCTCTAAAGCACCTTTTTGAACAAAAGAGCAAACATTACTTGTACTTTGACTTTGTAATGCTGAGGATGCTTTGATTACATCTTTGGGACCTACTAAATAACCTATCCTCCAGCCAGTCATAGCCCATCCTTTCGCAAACCCATTTATTATAAAAATTCTATCTTTTAAGTCATTTGCTAATGAAGATAAACTGTAGTGTTTAAATTCTTTTTTAAGGATTAGTTCGTAAATCTCATCAGAAAGAATATTGATATTTGGATTTTCTCTAGCTAAATCGGCAATTTGTAATAATTCTTCCTTTGACATAACTCTTCCAGTAGGGTTATTAGGGGAATTGATAATTATAAATTTAGTTTTTGAAGAGATTTTAGACTTCAAATCTTCTATATTTATTTTGAATCCATCTTCCGCAGAAGAATTTGTAAAAATTGGCTTCCCACCCGCCAATCTAACCATCTGGGGATAACTTAACCAATATGGAGAAGGAATAATAACTTCGTCTCCAGTATTTAACAATACTTGGAAAAGATTATATATTGCTTGCTTAGCACCATTTGTGACTATTACATTTTCAAATTCATAATTTAAAACGTTTTGAATTTGAAGTTTATTTGCAATTGCTTTTCGGAGATCTAAATTCCCCGCTGCGGGCCCGTACTTTGTAAATCCATCAAATATAGCTTTACTTGTAGCCTCTATAACTTCTTTTGGGGCATCAAAATCAGGTTCACCTGCACTTAAATTGCAAATATCTACTCCTTCTGCAGATAATTGATTTGCTTTAGCACTTATCTGCAATGTAAGGGAAGGCTCAATTGAAAGTGCCCGATCAGATAAATTAACTTGACTCATTGACTTATGACTTTTCAAATATGACTTTTAATAATGACAAATGCATAAATTAAGAATAAATAAAACTATCACACAATGGTTTAATTTAGTTCATTTTCTTAATCTATTTTATTTTCATGTTTTGAGTTCTTAAGATAAAAATATTTAAAGTTTTATTTTCGGTGAAAAGGTTAGTAATTGGGAGAGGAAGTGTATTTGCAGATTTGTTAGTAATTGGTGAGGCACCTGGAGCCCAGGAAGATTTAGAAGGAAAACCTTATGTAGGTAAATCTGGTAAGTTATTAAACGAATTATTAATACAAGCTGGAATTGATTATAAGAAAGATGTTTATTTTTGTAATGTAATTAAATGTCGTCCACCAAATAATAGAAAACCCACTGCTAGAGAAATTAATATTCATAAACCTTGGTTATTACAGCAAATAAAGTTAGTCGATCCAAAATTTATATTACTTACTGGTTCTACTGCTATGAGAGCTATTTTAGAAGTTAAAGATCCTATAAGTAATTTAAGAGGTCAATGGATTAAAAAAGATGGGAGAGAAATTATGGTAATTTTTCATCCATCTTATTTGTTGAGATTTCCTTCAAAAGAAATCAATAAACCTTACCATCTAACTTTGAAAGACCTAGAGAATGTAAGTGGTAAACTATATGCCGTATAATTTAGTGAAATCCTTTTTGAATATCAAGAATTTTAATGTCATTAACTCAATCTAAAGAGGTTAATAGTCTCTCCAAAAGATATTCAACTCATATTGAGAGAAGGATAACTAGAACAGTAATGGTGGGTGATATAGCTATTGGAAGTGATTATCCAGTAAGAGTTCAATCGATGATAAATGAAGATACTATGGATGTCGAAAATGCTTACTTAGCTATCAAAAGACTTCATGATGTGGGTTGTGAAATAGTAAGGTTAACTGTCCCTTCCTTAGCACATGCCAAAGCAGTAGGAGATATAAAGGCAAAATTACTAGAAAATAATATCAATACCCCCTTGGTGGCTGATGTTCACCATAATGGTATGAAAATTGCAATGGAAGTTGCAAAACATGTTGATAAAGTAAGAATTAATCCTGGATTGTTTGTTTTTGAAAAATCAGACCCTACAAGAACTGAATATACAGATGAGGAATTTGAAACTATTAAGCAAACAATACTTAAAAGATTTACCCCTTTAGTTGAAGTTTTAAAGGTTGAAAACAAAGCTCTAAGGATTGGAGTTAATCATGGGTCTCTATCTGAGAGGATGCTTTTTACTTATGGAGATACGCCATTAGGAATGACAGAATCTGCGATGGAGTTCGTCAAAATTTGTGATGAGCTTGATTTTCATAACATAATTATTTCTATGAAAGCTTCTAGGGCTCCGGTCATGATGGCAGCTTACAGAATGATTGCAGATAGGCTTGACTCAGAAGGATATAACTATCCCTTACATTTAGGAGTGACCGAAGCTGGTGATGGTGATTATGGAAGGATTAAAAGTACTGCTGGAATTGGGACACTTTTAGCAGAGGGATTAGGAGATACCATCAGGGTTTCCTTAACAGAAGCTCCAGAAAAGGAAATACCAGTTTGCTATTCAATTTTGCAATCTTTAGGATTAAGAAAAACAATGGTTGAATACATCAGTTGCCCCAGTTGTGGTAGAACACTTTTCAATCTAGAAGAAGTTGTAGATAAAGTTAGGAACGCTACCTCACATTTGACGGGTCTAGATATAGCAATAATGGGATGTATTGTTAATGGGCCAGGAGAAATGGCAGATGCTGATTATGGTTATGTTGGAAAAGGTAAAGGAACTATTGCCTTATATAGAAGAAAAGAAGAGATAAAAAGAGTACCTGAAGATGAGGGTGTTAATGCTTTAATCCAACTTATTAAGGATGATGGGAAGTGGATTGATCCTTAAGGATTTGTCAAATTTTTGAATTATAAATAAATTCTTTTTATAATAAAAAATATTGAATTATTTGAAGATAAGAAAATTGCTTAAAAAAAAATATATATTTCTGTTTGCGACATCCTTTTCTGGGTTATTTTTAAATAATTTTGCAGAGGCAACTGTTTTAAATAATAGTTATAAAGAAGTAATTGATCATGTTTGGCAAATTGTATATAGAGATTTTCTTGATTCAAACGGCAAATTTCAAAAGTCCAATTGGATTAATCTAAGAAAAGAAGTTTTATCAAAAACATATTCAGACAGCAATGAAGCATATGATGCGATTAGAGATATGCTTTCTAATTTAGATGATTCTTATACAAGATTTTTAGAACCTAAGGAATTTAATCAAATGAGAATTGATACCTCTGGCGAATTAACTGGAGTTGGTATCCAAATAGTTAAAGATAAAGAATCTGATGATTTAATAATTATTTCTCCCATAGAGGGCACCCCTGCATTTGATGCTGGAATTAAAGCTAGAGATAAAATATTATCCATAGATGATATTTCTACTGAAGGTATGAATATTGAGGATGCCGTGAAATTAATAAGAGGACAAAGAGGTACTAAAGTAAAGCTTGAAATTCTTAGAGGTTCTCAATCCTTTTTTAAGACTTTATCAAGAGAAAAAATTGAAATAAAATCTGTATCAAGTAAAGTCAATCAAACCAAAAATGGCTTATCAATTGGCTATGTAAGAATTAAACAATTTAATGCAAATGCATCCAAAGAAACTAGAGATGCTATTAAGGATTTAGAAACAAAAAAAGTCGCAGGATATGTTCTTGACTTAAGAAGTAATCCTGGAGGTTTATTAGAATCAAGCATTGATATCTCAAGGCATTTCATTAACAAAGGAGTAATAGTAAGTACAGTAAGTAAAGATGGTTTAAAAGAAACAAAAAAAGGAAACGGTCAAGCTCTAACAAAAAAGCCCTTAGTTGTCTTAGTTAATGAGGGTTCTGCTAGTGCTAGTGAAATAGTTTCTGGTGCAATAAAAGATAACAAAAGAGGAAAATTAGTTGGGAAGAAAACATTTGGTAAAGGTCTAGTTCAATCTATGAGAACATTAGTTGATGGTTCAGGTCTAACTGTTACAGTCGCTAAGTATTTAACTCCGAACGGCACTGATATAAACAAATCTGGAATTATTCCAGACATAGAAGTAAAAATGAATATAAACCCTATACTTCAAAGAGAGATAGGAACTAGAAAAGATAAACAATATAGAGCTGGTGAAAAAGAGCTAATAAATATAATTAATAGAAAGAATCAGATAAGCGAATTTAAGCCCGACACCACAAACCTTAATGCATTCCTAAAAATTAATAAGGAAGATAAAGTATTTTCATTAAATTAATTACTCATATCCAGCATTCTCTTTATTGGCACATAGGCTCTTCTTATTATTTCTGGGTCTAGTTCGATAAACGGGGAATTATTTTTCAAACAATCAAGAATTTTTTCTAAAGTATTTAATTTCATATATGGACACTCGTTACATTTACAACCTTCTACATCTGGGACTTCAATAAAAATTTTATTAGGTTCTTTCTTTTTCATTTGATGAATTATTCCAGGTTCAGTTAGTACCATGTAAGTTTTAGATGGATCTTTACTTACGAAATCAAGCAGCTTACTTGTTGACCCAATAAAATCTGAGAGAAGAAGTAAATTTTGACTACATTCGGGATGAGCAATGACTTTTGATCCTGGATTTTGATATTTTAATTTTAAAAGTGCTTCTTCACTAAATGATTCATGAACAATGCAGCTGCCAGGCCATAATTTAAGATCTCTTCCTGAATTTTTCTGTACCCATCTCCCAAGGTTCTGATCTGGTGCAAATATTATCTTTTTATCTTCAGGTATCTTTTTAATTAATGAAACTGCATTACTGCTTGTACATATCAGATCACTTTGAGCTTTTACTTCTGCAGTACAATTTATATAACTAACGACATAGTGATCTGGATTTTCTTCCCTGAACTTTTGAAATTTATCTGAGGGACAATCGTCTGCTAATGAGCATCCTGCGTCAATATCTGGTAATAGGACTGTTTTATTAGGGCTAAGTATTTTTGCGGTTTCAGCCATAAAGTGTACCCCGCAAAAAATGATTATATCTGCATCATTATTTGCAGCTTTCCTAGATAGATCTAGTGAATCGCCAATAAAATCTGCAATTTCCTGAATCTCTGGAGCTTGATAATAGTGCGCAAGAATAATTGCATTAGCTTTTTTGCAACGCTCCTTTATTTCAGAAATCAAATCCTCTTCATTTTGAACTGATTTCTCTTTTGCAGTAGAAGTTATGCTGGTCAGGATTTAGAATATCTCTAAATAGATTATATGCCTTTAAACAGAAAAAATTCTGACAAATTTAAAAATTGCTATTGTTGGTGACTGTCATGGTCAATGGTCTGAATTAGACTTGAAAGTTTTATCGATTATCAAACCAAATATTGTTTTATTTGTTGGTGATATTTCTGATGGAAGTGTCAAAATAATTAAAAAAATCAATGAGATCAAAATTCCTACTTTTGTGATTTTAGGAAATCATGATAGAGGAAAAGATTCTACAGGCGAAACTCTCTCAAAGCAGATACGTGTTCTTGGTGAAAAATATTGTGCATGGGATGTGAAAGTTTTTAATAATCAAATAAATTTATTATTTGCTAGACCATGTAGTTCTGGCGGGGGGTATTATCTTTCAAAAGAAGTTAAAGGCCTTTATGGACCTATAACCGAACAAGATTCAATAAATAAAATTATCAAATGTTCAGAAGAGACTGTTGAAGAAATACCTCTAATAATTATGTCTCATGCTGGGCCTTCGGGTTTAGGCTCAGAACCTAAAAGCATTTGCGGGAAAGACTGGAAATTACCCGCATTAGATTGGGGAGATAGAGATTTGTCTGTAGCTATTTCTCAAATACAAAAGAGAAGGAAAGTTGATCTTGTAATTTTTGGTCATATGCACAATCGGCTTAAAAGAAATCTTGGTTTAAGAGAGATGTTTAAAATTGATAGTAAAGGAACAATTTATTTCAACACTGCTGTTGTGCCAAGATATAAAACTGATGAAGATGGAAAATTACTAATTAACTTTTCATGGATTGAGTTTAAAAAAAAGGGATTAAGTTATGTTTCTCATCGATGGTATTCAGAATCTGGTGAAATTCGTGAAGAAGAAAAATTTTTCTAGGATTAGATATTTTTGTTCATATTTTAAGTATTATTGGGCTTTTCATATCTTGAAAATAATGTTTGAGACAAGATATAACCCGTAATTCCTGCGGCTGTAAAAGCTAAACCATTTTTAAATAAAGGTAATAAATCATTTGTTCTGGATATTATAGGTGCCAAACCAAAAATCCCAAATAACATGCCCCATAAGGGAGAAAGAAGAGCTAAAAATCCAATTGATATGACTTGACCTTCTTTTCTTGGAGCAGATGCAAAACCTGCTACTAAACCTCCAAGAATAGATGTACATAAAGTCCAGAGATATTGCTCTTTGGGTAGGCCAGGGACAACTTGGCATCCGCCTCTTTCGAGGCAAATCTTTACTGAATCAATTGCATCTAATACTGCACCATCCTCACCGTGATCTTTAACATAGTATTGGTTGCCAAATCTTGTTTGAAGTTCAACCCAAAATAACCTTGGCATAAAATTAAAATAAGCCTCTCCGACGTTAAAGTTCAGCAAATTTCCCCCTCTAGGATCTGCAACTATCAACAAACTTGTCTCATCTAAATCCCAATAGTCCTTTATTGCGCTACCAGGAGAACTTTCAAGCTGAGATAAATATTTAATTTTCCACCCACTTTCAATTTCTAGATTATTGAGCTTTTCCTCTAAAGATTTTTTCTGATTAGGGCTTAATGTTTTAGCTAAATCAATTACTGGTGTTTTTTCTTCTGGTAAGAGATTTGGATTATTTATAGCGAAAACGGGTTTATGTGAAATTAAAACTAATATAGATAGAAATATTCCTAATAAATAGTTAATCTTTGAAGGCATAAAATAAATAAGTTCTGTCTTTTTATATTTTCACCGATGAATAGCTTACCCGCGAATAATCCAGATTGGTTAGTAAAAAAAATAATAAAAATGGGTGGGACTATAAGTTTTTATGACTTTATGAATTTCGCATTAAATGATCCTATTAATGGTTATTACGGCAGCGGTAAAGCTGGGTTAGGCGTTCGAGGAGATTTTGTCACATCACCCTCTCTATCTGATGATTTTGCTTTTTTGGTTGGTAAACAAATAGAAGATTGGTTGATTCAGTTCAAAAATAGTTTTTTATCTAATCAAAAATTAGCTGTAATTGAATTTGGAGCGGGAGATGGAAGCTTTATGAGTGGATTAATTAAATATTTTTTAGAAAATAACAAGAATTTTTTGGAAGGAGTTTCTTTCGTAATTATTGAACCGAATGAAGGGATGGTAGAAAAACAAAAAAATAACTTGGAAGAATTTTTAAACTTAGGCATTGATATTTTATGGAAAGGTTTGGAAGAAGTAGAGGAAAATAATATAAATGGAATAGTTCTTGCAAATGAGGTTTTGGATGCTTTGCCAGTAGAGAGAATAACTTACACAAAAGGGAAATTACTTCGACAAGCAGTTTCTATAGACAAAAAATCTCATAAATTATATTTTGATGAAATGCCAATTACAAGTGAATTGAGAAAAAGTATTTCACTTGCTAAAAGTGAGTTGGGAATAACTATTCCGCCTGAAGATGCTCTTGAAGGATGGACGACAGAATGGCATATAGAAAACTCAAAATGGTTAAAAGCTATTTACCAAAAAATTAATAATGGTATTTTATTGATAATTGATTACGCTAAAGAATCCAAAAAATACTACACCTCTAAGAATTCTGATGGGACGATAGTTTCTTATGAAAATCAAAAAATGACGAATAATGTTCTAGATTCCCCTGGAAATTGCGATTTAACATCTCATGTGTGCATAGAAACTTTAATTAATGATGCTGAGACTCTTGGATTTGATACTGTTGGAATAACTAAACAAGGAGAGGCTTTGTTAGCACTTGGATTGGCAGAGAGACTTTATGGGATTCAGAAAGAAATTACAGAGGATTTATCAAATGCCCTTCTAAGAAGAGAGGCATTACTTAGACTCGTTGATCCTGTTTGTTTAGGTGTTTTTAAGTGGTTTGTTTTCAAAAAGTTTAATGAGAAGAAAATGAATATAAATTCAACCTGTTTGCGTTAAGAAAAAAACTTTAAAAATAATGAATCTTCTACATCATCATATATATCCACAGCACCAATTTCTTTCGGCAATATAAATCTCATTTTGCCATCACGAACTTTTTTATCGCCCATAAGTATTGTTAGAACGTCTTCTTTATTTATTTTGGGGATCTCGGTAGGAAGATCGTAACTCTTCAAAAGATTCTTCTGTCTCTCTAATTCTTCTTTAGACCATAACCCTTTCTCAATTGCTATTTCTCCCGCAATATTCATACCAATTGATATTGCCTCACCATGTAGAAATTTGCCGTATCCACATAAATTTTCAATAACGTGACCAAAAGAATGACCATAATTCAATATTGCCCTAACACCATTTTCATGTTCGTCTTGAGAAACAATATGAGACTTTGTTTTAATTGAACTATTAATTATTTTAATTAGATATTCATTTTTGAGATTTATAAGTTCATTTTTGTTTTTTTCAATTTCTAAGTATTCGAAAAGTTCTTTATCTCTTATTACTCCGTATTTTATTACTTCGGCCATGCCTGCACTAAATTCTCTTTTGGGCAAACTTTTTAAAGTTTCTGGATCAATAAAAACTGCTTTAGGTTGATTGAAAGCCCCAATTAAATTCTTACCTTTTGGATGATTTACTCCTGTTTTTCCTCCCACAGATGAATCAACCATTGATAATAATGTTGTTGGAATCTGAATATATTCGACACCTCTCAGCCAAGTCGCAGCCGCAAAACCGCTTACGTCTCCAACAATTCCTCCTCCAAGGGCAATAATTATTGAATTTCTATCTAAGCCAAATTCAAATGCTACATCATATATTTCACTTAAGGTTTTTAAGTTTTTATATGATTCTCCAGCCTTGATAAGGAACATTTTGGCCTGAAATTTATTATCTTTTAAATTATTTAAGAATTTTTCCCCATACAAATTTGATATTTCTTCATTTGAAATAACAAGTATTTTTCTATTCTTTGTTATTCCAATTTTTAAAAGTTCTTCGCTGATATTTTTCAGTATCCCTGCTTCTAGAGTTACTTCGTATGACTTATTACCTAATTGGACTATTATCTTTCTCTTATTCACAATTGATTACCTAGTTAAAATTTATAAATATTTGGTATTAAGTAATTTATATATTAGCAAAATCTAAGCTCTAGATCCTTAAAAATTCAGTTGTTAAGAATTAGAAATGGTAATAAAATCATGCTATGAGTTTAAAAAAAAATATAAACGATATTAAGAAAAATTATTCCCTAGGAATAATTGGAGGTGGTCAACTGGCTTTGATGTTAACCGAGGCAGCAAAAAAAAGAGATCTTGAAGTATGTGTGCAAACAAAATCTTCTGATGATCCTGCTGGTTTAAAAGCAGATCATGTCATAGAAGCTGATCCTTTAAAGATAAGAGGTAATAAATCATTAATTAATGAGTGTGAAAAAATAATTTTTGAAAATGAATGGATAAAAATTGATAAATTAAATTTGATTGGCAATAACGATATTTTTGTTCCAAGCCTTAATGCAATTAAGCCATTAGTAGATAGGTTTTCTCAAAAAAAATTAATAGACAGAATGAATATTCCCTGCCCAAAATGGATAAGTATTGAAGATTTTAAAAATCTCTCTGATGAGGAAATCAATAATTGGACTTTTCCTCTAATGGCAAAATCAAATAAGGGTGGATATGACGGCAAAGGGAACAGAAAAATAAAGACAAAAGAAGATTTGGATTCTTTTTTAATAGAGAATAACTCTAATGAATGGTTAATAGAAGAATGGATAGAGTATGAAAAAGAACTGGCTCTTGTTGGTTCGAGAGATAGGACCGGTAAGATAAGATTCTTTCCAATAGTTGAGACATACCAAGCAAACCATGTTTGTGATTGGGTTCTTGCACCTGGAACAAATGAATATGATTTGAACTCATTTGCAATAAATATTTTCTCTTCAATAGTCAATGAACTTAATTACGTTGGAGTTTTAGCTATTGAATTCTTCTATGGAGATAATGGTCTTTTAATTAATGAAATAGCTCCTAGAACACATAACTCAGCTCATTTCTCTATTGAAGCTTGCACTTCAAGTCAGTTTGATCAATATGTTTGCATTTCTTCTGGGATAATGCCGCCTGAAATTAAAATGAACTGTGAAGGAGCAATTATGATAAATCTACTGGGATTAAAAAAGAATTTCCCAATCTCAATGGAAACTAGAATTAAAATGTTATCTGAAATTGAGGGTTCTAATATTCATTGTTATGGCAAATCTCGAGAAATTCTGGGAAGAAAAATGGCTCATGTCACATTTTTATTAAATGGCAAAACGCATTCAGAAAGATATGATGAGGCACAAGTTTTATTAACTATGGTAAGAGACATTTGGCCATCTCCAAATGGATAAAAAAATAAGTTAAAGTTAAGTCACTGGATCTTTGGTTAAGTTCTTCTTTATGTGCTCTGATCTGACTCTCTTTCGACATGAGGAGACTGTCGTGATGCGGTAGTAAACCGATCTTGTAATCGGAAACGAAAGCCCACTTTGAATCCTCTTCTGGCATTTCCAGGTCGATGCAGCAGAGAACTGACGGGGATCCGGTATTACCTATCAAACTGCATGTTATTACAGGCTTTTGGTAGGTATTTTATTTTTTAGAAATAACTGAGCTGTTTTTATTCTCTATCAGTTTAAATAATTTATTTGCCAAAATACTTGACGATCCATTTCTTATGTATTTATATTAATAGTACACATGTATTACTAAGTAATGACTTTAGGAGGAGCTAATGTTTGGACTAATTTTTCTTACGGTTATCGTAATGAGTCCCCAAGTGGTTGGTTGCTTAGCCCAGACCGCAGCAGATTAATTTTATTTATAAGGAATAAAAAATCTCCAAGAAATAGTATGAGAATTTTTGCTCATACATATTATGCAAATGATCTTGGTGATCCAATGGCAATTAAATCATCCACTCAAATGTATTTGGATAATGCTTGGGATAAATGGCATGACCTTCAATTAGAAGGTTGGACTTTTGAAGAACTTGAATTACCTGAATCTGTATGACTAACTTAAATCCAATCAAAAAGAAATTATCAAAAGTAGATAAAAAGATATCTATGCAAGACCCATCAAAATTATTAGCAGAATTTTTTAATGGTGTTGTCATAGAACTTGATGAAGAATATAAATATGACTCATAAAGAATTGATAGATCAAGTTTCCGCAAATTTATTTAAACAAAGTGGAAAGTTAGAAAGTAGAAGATCTTGGTTGGCAATGAGAAATTATCTTGAACAATTAGATACCGAACAACTTAAATCCATGCTTAAGGACCACGGATGATTTAAAAACTTTATTTAGTTTTTATTTTTTTCTTAATTCTCAGAAAACCGTAAGTTGCAAAGCCAACCAAAAACATATCCAAGTAAATATGCCAAGTAGGAAAAATCTGGTGTATTAATTCCATTAACGTTTTATTGCTACTTGCCAATAAGGATAATCTAAATTTGATTTTTCTCTAATCAATTGTAATTTTCTAGAATTTATTTTTACTACTATGCCATCTGTTGGATATTTGCTAAAAAGCTTCCCTTCTAGCCATTGTTTTCTAAATAATTCAACTTGGCTCGTAAAGTTGCATGTAATATCCTGAGGGATCGTGAAGCCAAGCTTTGAAAGACTTTTTTTGGACTCATATTGGTTAAGCGTTGAATTAAGTATTTGAAATGCGCAGAAGCTAAGATTTTCAGAAAATCCTTCTTTAGCTCTTAGAAATCCAGAGGCGATTCTCTGGGAGATATTTGGAATTTGGTTGGGTGCATATAATTCACCTCTAACTTGAAGAACTCCTCGTAAAGGGAGATTATTGGGAATGTCTTGGACTTTAATAAGTTTACTAGTAACGTCTGCCCCTTTTCTTGAAATTGCTTTCTCAAAGGTTCCATCCCTATATTGCAAAGCAACAGCACAACCATCAATTTTTGGTTCAATTAATAATCTGGTATCTACTAATAATCCTTTCAAAAATTCATCTATTGAATCCTTTTCTAATGAAGGTAAAACTAGTTTATTTTTCTTTTTAAAGTAATCACAATTTGGGTTTGTTCTTAATAAATTTTTTTCAAGTTGGTCGAACTGCTTATCAGAGATTAAAGCATTACCATTTCTATAATTATCGTCATACCATTCAATTCGTTCTTCTAAATAAGTCTTCATTTAATACGATGGTTTAAGTTTTTGACTAGGTATCCAACTTGGTTTATCTATGATCCATTTTTCTCTATCTTCATATTTAACAGTCCATAAAAGAAATGAAGAAATTTCTTTTATAGTTATGGCAACCAAATATCTTGTTTTTAGACTTATTGATATAAATCCAAATAATAATATTAATAAAACAAGTTTAAACATGTTTTTAATCATTTAAAAACTCAGCGTAATTTTTGCGAACTTTTTAATTAATGCAATTCTTATAACCTTCAATCTTTGCTAGTTCATCAATGTTCAAACCTGTTTCCTCTAGTAAAGTTTCTCTTATATCGTCCTTATTAAATTTAGCTAAAGCTCCTTTAGTAGAGTACTTAATACATTGGTTTTTGTATTTTGCTTCTTTGACAACAGGAGATAAATAAAAACCAAACAAGATGATAAAAGCCCCATAGGTTACAACTTTTCTATGGTTTTTCCACCATTCATAAAATTTATTGGACACGAAAAATAAATGATTATTTTCTATTTTAAATTGACTGTCAACAAATTACTTTAGAAATTTAAGGATTGGTTAATTTATTGTTTTTTCATTAATAGATTTAACCCAAGAATAATATCTTGATTTTCTAATCCTTTGCTCTTTTAAGACTAATCTATCCGCAGATTCTAGGGGTGATTCTCCTTTCTCAACTTTTGTTGTAATAGAAATACCAAAACCTTTTGCTTCAATTTTTGCAATGCCACCCTCTAAAAAAAATAAAAAAGACCAACCTTTGTTCCATCCTAGATAGAAGGGATTTCGATACATTGCATTCTTTTTTGAGATACTCTTTAAATGATATTTCCCTTTTAAAGGAGTTACTTGTATTCACTATTACCAAATAAGAAGTTTACGGCTGATTATTTCTAGTAAGTAATTTTACTATTTAAATAATTTCCAGAGGAATACTTGACGTCTACGAGTAGTACATTTATATTATTAGTACAACTGTATTATCTTTATGACTTCAGGAGTCGCTAATGTTCGGACTTATTTTTATCGTGGCAGCCTTATTGACCCCCCAACTGGCTGGTTGTTTAACAAAAAAAGTGGTTTATTAATTTTTTTTGAGAGTTATAAGAAATCTGTATCTAATAACTTAAAAGTATATACTCATCTTTTCTATGCAAATGAATTAGGTGAACCAACCCAAATTAAAAATTCAAGACTTCATTCTATTGACTGTGCTTGCGAAACATGGAATGAATTAATTTCGAGAGGTTGGCAAATTGTTACTAATAAATTCCAGTAATCATGATCAAGATAAATCCGTCAAAATGGAAATATCTAAAAGAATCTACCCTAAAACGAAAACGAACAAAGATTTGTATTACTTGCAATCACTTTCGCTACAGCACTACAGAAACTTTTGCTACTATCTTGATCTGTCCAAAATACGAAAGACGCATACCACAGGGTGATCATTTACTTAAAGGCTGTGAGTATTGGCAAAAAAATAGGACGATATTTTCTCCTAAAGCATCTTAATTATTCTCTAATTAACCTTCTCTAGGTAGAGATATTTAATTATGTAAACAAAGCATTATTTTATACAACTTAAAAAATTCTTTTTAAGTAATTTTGAAATATGATTCAACTCTACTTTTCCATTTTTTTATTAGTTGTGCTTACATTTTTTGCACTTTTATTAGATGCACCAGAATTGGCATCTTTAATTCAAACATTTTAGAAAATAATAAATCAGCATTTTTACTGATTTACTTTCTTAATAAGTAAGGCGTAAGTTTAACTTGTTGAATAGGAGGGATCTAATGATTGACAGTCCACCAGAGGAGTTAAATTATAAAATTTAAATCTAGATAAAACTAATGCTAAATCTGGAATGAATCTTCTACTTGAGATTCATTCCTTTTTAATTTTTTTTTAAATGTAAATTACATATAAAATTTTAAAAGTAAAAAATCTTTTCATATTTAAATAATTTGAGGCCTAAGTCTCTTCTTAGATAGTGGCTAACTTTACCTGAATCCAAAACCAGTTTTTTGTTCTTCCTTTTCTTCCCATTCATTAATAATTAGTTTTAGTAAACTTTTAAGTTCTGAATTCGAAGCATCAGTATCTTTTTGAAGATTTATACAAATGTTTTTTATTTCCTCAAAAGCATTATCAATTAATATTGTTTTTTGATCTGGATTAGCCATAGAATTTTAAAATGCTCCATTACAGTTGAACCCACTGCAGTTAATAACCCTGAAAATATTCATTACAAAGTTGTGGAATCTTTCATCATAAAAAAATGCCCAAGTTGTAAATATGGCAAAACCAGAGACAGCAAAAGCAGCATATTGAAGCCAATGTATTCCATAGCCATCGAATCCATTTTTATCAAAATCAGAATTACTCAATTGCTTTTTTACTTATAATAAAAATTTTTTTTTTAAAAGGAGAGTTTGTTTTGAACGAGAGATTTATTTTTATTTTCTTTAAGACCTTAATGTATTGATACTTTAAATAAAACCAGGTATTATCCACCCAAAAAAACCGTAGTTTATTATCAAAGCTAAAAAACCAATCATAGCTAATCTCCCATTTGTTATTTCGGCATTTTTCCAGAATTTACCCATGTAGTTTTTAATTTTTTTAGAATTATTATCCATCAAATAATTTGGTTCTAAAGGTTCCTGCAACCTTTTGATAGCGTACAAAGAGAATTGGATTGTAATTGCGATAATAACAACTATAAAACTACTAAGTGCATCCATTTTTAGTTTTCGTATGTGATCATTTAGTAAGCCAAAAAGTGAATGACAATTGTAAGTATCAAATATTTCCTAATTCCGCTTTATTGACAGAGGAAATCTTAACTTGAATTATTAATTAATGTAACATATTTAAAAAAAAATTAGTATGAATCCTTACTATTTCTTTGGATTTCACATTTTTAAGAACTTTAATGTTACATTTATGTGTCAGTGTTTTTTCAATAGTATTCCTAATTAAATTACAATATAAGTTTTAAAGTCCTATTTCTCCGAATTAGATTGAGTATTGAAATTTTTAATAGGAATTTATTTTCAATGTTATTTATTAAAATTAATTTTTAATAACTAGTAATTAATACTTTTGTTTGATTTCAGGAAGGTAAAATTTATTGCCTAATGTATAACCAATCGACATGAGTACGAACCCAATAAGTTGAGGTAAATGAGAGTTTGCTAGAGAGATTTTTTCAATCATTTCTCAATCTGTAAATTAATATCATAATAAAAATTTTTTAATACCGTAAGTCTATTTTCTTTTTGATTCTTTAATTTCCCCAGATTTTTTTAGTGAATTAACAAGCCTTTCATTTTCTGTTTTTAAATTTTCTAATGCAGATTTTGTGAATTGTTCTTTAGCCTCAAATTTTGCTGAACTTATAACTTTTTTATTAGGGAGTTTTTTCTTAGGTTCTGGCTTCATATTAAACAGCATTTTAAAAATTTTAGAAGTTATTATTTTTGCATTAGGTATTATTTTTTACAGTTTTCTGGTTAATAATATTTGTTTACATAGACAAATTATTATTTATCTTTTGGGAGCCTTAACCATCCTGAAGTCCATTCTGATTTTAGCTTTGTCCATAGGATCCTTTTAATATCTTTTTTATTTTTGGTAGGAAAAATATCAACCCATCTATCTTCATTTTTACCACCATAAGCTTTAACTTGAAAATGCCTATTACCATTAATAGTTTTTGGTGCTGTCCAACAAAGAGTAGGAGGCCATTTCATGAGAAATTTTAAAAGTTGAAAAACTAAAGATTGCTTTGCCCAGTTAAAACTAAACCATAATATGCAATTGTACCAAGGATAAGAACGATACCTAGTATTCTAATAATCATGATTTAATTTTTTTAAATTCAAATTATATTAGAGAAATTTTATAAATTTGAGTTGAAGATTTAATATTTTCTAATTTTTCCTTTTTTATTTCTAACTATGGAGTGGCAAGATTCCGGATGCCATTCATTCTGAATTTTGCCAATAAAATCATAAATAAATGAATCGGGACATCCAGTTTCTTTTTGAAGTTCTGAAAGTTCTTCTTTAATGAATTCATATACACTCGTTATTACCCCTAAATTTTCTTCTTGGGAGGGAGCCCATTTTTTATTCTCCATTTATATTTTTTAAATTATTTTCCACAATATCGTAATAGGTTATGTCTTCATAATCAGCATCTGAACAACATAAATCTCCATATAGTTCCTCTAACAAATCGTACGCATCTGAATATTTATCAAAACTTTGAGCTGTTAATTCGTCATCTTTCCCATCAATTCTAATTATTTTGTAGGTCATATTTCACTTAGATGCAAAAGTATTTTTTGAATTATTAGATCATCTTATAAATAAAAATCTTATTTAGGAGTATTAGTTGGGTAAAGCTTCTGAATTTTATTTTTCTGTATTTCTATTTTTCTTCTTTCATATTTTTTTGCCATTATTTTTCTGATAAATAATTGTGGGATAAGCCAAACTAACGCGATAGCTACAGCCATGAAAGCAGGATTTCTCCACGTTAACCTAATAATCTCTTGTATAAATTCTTGATTGAAAATTTCCATACATTAAATTTTGATGATAAAAATATCTTTGCTTTCTTTTATAAATCCTTTTGAATTTCATAACCTATCATAACCTTAAAAAATCTAATAAGGAATTTTATAAATTTTTTCTTTTTCTAGTTCGTTTTCTTTTATATTTAGATTTAGATTAATTTTTTATTTTTAGTTTAGAGATGTCGACTTTTCTAATTACAGGATCAAATAGGGGTATTGGATTAGAACTATGTAGGCAAATTCATAAGAGGGGAGATAATGTAATTGCAACGTGTAGGAAAGCTTCAAAAGAACTTAGAGATTTAGGAGTGAGAATTGAAGAGAATATAGAAATTTCTTCTGATGAGTCGATAACAAATTTGTGTAAAAAACTATCTGGAGTTAATTTAGATTGCTTAATTCATAATGCAGGAATTTATGAATTTAATTCTTTCGAAAACTTAGATAAAAAAAGTATTTTGCGGCAATTTGAAGTTAATGCATTGAGCCCAATATGTATGACCCAATCACTTAAACACCTTTTAAAAAGATCTTCTAAAGTTGCTTTTATCACAAGTAGAATGGGATCTATTGAAGATAATTCATCTGGAAGTTCTTATGGTTACAGGATGTCTAAGGTAGCTTTGTCAATGGCAGCAAAATCACTTTCTATAGATTTTTCAAGAGATGATATTTATGTAGCTATTTTGCATCCTGGTTTAGTGAGTACAAGAATGACTGGCTTTACAAGAAATGGAATTAGTCCTAAAGAATCAGCAAATGGCCTTTTAAAACGTATTGATTCTTTAAATAAAAATAACTCTGGTACTTTTTGGCATGCCAACGGAGAGGTTTTGCCTTGGTAATATCTATATTTTTATTTTTAAGAGATTTATATTGTTAATTTGTTAAAAAACCTTTAAATTTTTAACGAATTTCTTTCTTTGTTTCATTCTTTTAGTTATTTTTAAAAAAACATTAGTAAAGGAGGTGATTCATTGTCGTATCTACCGAAAAATGCGGTTATCAAAGGGGCCGTGAATTCAGTATCTTCATCACATTCATCGGTCTCTTTTTCTTTGATTAAGAAAAAAGGTTTTATAATCAATAGATTTATATAAATCAGTTACTTAATAATTAAAAGCTCTGCATCTCATGAAGTTGCAGAGTTTTTTTTATGAATTTAAATAGTCTTTCAAAATTTACTCTACCTTTTTTGGCCGAAGTAAATTAAGGCTAAAAAAGATAAAGTGCTTACCAAAGCGATTAAGTACCATCCAGTTGAGGAGTTGCTAGTTACTTCGGTCATTTATTTTGATTTATCGGAGGAATTGATTATTTGAGTGAAAATCACAATTGATATCATTAAAAAAACTAAAAGGATGTAAGTTACGTTCATTTATAGAAAAATGCTAATTATCAAAAAGATTATTCCTAGAACTACCGTGACAATTGCTCCATCTACTAATAAGTCTTTCCATGTATAACTTTTAAGCATCCTTGTTTTATCTTCTTCACTCATAAGGTTCTTTAACCACGTCCAATCTAAAAGCTGTGTCAATGCAACACCAAAAATTAAATGACCAAACAAAATACCAATTAGATCAATTCTAGAAATATTTTTAGTGAGGCTTGAAATAATAAAAAAGTCCACTAGCTTTTTTCTTTATTAGATAAAGCACCACCTTCTTCTTTGTATTTTTCCCAAGCTTCGCTTATTTTTGCTTTAGAGAAATTTTGTTTTCCCTCAGAGAATTTATTTTTGAGGTTATTTAAACTATTAGTCAATTCTTTTTTTGTTGGTTCATCAAGAAAGTTTGATGTTAATTTCCATAAATACCAGCTACTAGCTAAAAGAAGAATTAATCCGAGTAATTGCATATTAGTTTTTTACTATCCTACAACTTTTCAAATGGTTTCGATAAATTAATTTAATTAATACCTGTAGAAATTTTTTTGACTTAAATAAAAATTAAAACTTTAACCAGTGGAAAAATATTCTATCCAGCAGCCATATAGTTAGACCCCCTTCCAGGAAAGCTAACCAATACATCCCATAATCAGAAAATCCCATTTGTTCTTTAACTGTTTTAATCAATTTTTTGTGAGCTTGAATGAGATCTTTCATGAACAATCAAAAATTTTTAAACCTGCTGAATTTCTTTAATTAAAAAACCCCTCCCATAGCAAGTTAGACATGTTTTAGTCTCATCTAATGAAATTCTCAGAAAACCTGCTCCATTACAACTAAAGCAATTTACTTTAGCGTTTGAATAGATCTTTGATTTAATTTTAGCAGCACGATTCAAGTAAGAAACTGTTTCTTTACGACCGTTTGCTTTGGCAGCTTTGTTTAATAGCTTTTTGTAGTTGACTTTAAGTTCTTGGATATTCATCTTTTTTAGAAACTATGATGCAAATACAGGAAAAATTAAATTTTTAAATAATTTTTAAACTTTCAATTTCCCGTTTATATTTCTAATCTGATCTCTTACTGAGATTTGGTTAATATAACTAGGATTTGCTTAATATGTTTAGTATCAGGAGTATTAGTTTGTATATTTAATAGAAATTTTATATTTGACAAACTTAAACTTTTTTGGGTGATCATTCAAGAAAATATTATTTTGTCTTTGGAAGGAAGTTTGAATAATTTATTGTTTGAAGAATATTTAAAGCTCTAGTAGATCATCCAGCCTTTTTAAGATTTTTAACTAAAAAATCATTTTCATTAGTAAGAACTTCAAGCTTAGATTTTTCCAACTCTTTTTTGATTTCGGGATTTAAATCCTTTTTAGTCTCATTTAGATTCATAGGATTTGTACTTAAAATTCATAAAGACTTAAAGATCATACTGATCCCCAAAAAAAATTGTGGATAGTTTTTTCTTAAAAGAAGATAATATTTTATTTTGCACATAGAAATTCAAATTTAATCAACATATTGTGGAAAACCCTGTTGAAAAATGCTTAAAAAGTGGATAACTCTTCGGGAGCATTATAAAAACAAGCTTTTCTGGAAAAATTTTTAAGTATTAATACTTCATCAAAAAAAATAAAATATAGTTTAAAAAGTAGCATAATCTCTTGTTATAACTATGGGATCATTACTTTTTAAAAAAGATAAATTTTCTATACCAGAAGCTCATGTTAATAAAAAATTCAAAAAGTTTTTTCTTCATGATGTATTAAATTAAAAATTAAAGTGAAGAAAAATCAATCTAAACTTGAAATTTTTAATTTTTGTCATAGCTGATTAAAAATTGTTTAATTCGGTTTTCTCTATGCAAATATTTCTCAAACCTAAACTTAATCAAATAGGTTTAATTAACTTAATAATTAAAAATGACAGAAGAAAAAAAGGATTCAAAAAAATGTTCTGGAAAGAAAAACATTATGTTTGCCTATGGTTTTATACAACTAGGTTCTAGTTTTGTATCTGCTATAGCTTTAGCTGCAATCGCTTTTGGATTCTGTTCAGTAAAAAAGGAATCTAAACTTTTCAATAAATGTGTTGCAGAAATAATTGAAGATGGTGGTACCAATTCTGAGGCGGTAAGGTATTGCAATGGGGGAAATTAAAATTCCTCACGGATTGATTAAATGGATTCAACCTGTGATTTGATTCTTGACTCTTTAAAAGAGGAGCCTATTGGACAAACTGATCATTTTATTTGGTTCATAACAGACATTGGCATAGTTGCCCTATTTAAAAGAGAGGAAAACTTTGAAACTTATAGCTCTAATGTCGAAATTGAGGCAAATAAAATTGCTTTGGATATAACTAAAGAAGAGAAAGAGTATCTCAAAATAAAAGGGAGACACCTTTTCTTGTTTTATTCATAATCTAGAATTTTATTCTTGATTTAGTAAGATGGCTCAAGGTTAAAGGCCGGTTCGATAATATTGTTTTCGCTAATTAATTCGTAGGTTAGCTCTTTATTTAGGGCGTTTATATAGGATGTATAAAGTTTTCCCCAAACAAATTCAAATTCATCTTTACTTAAATTCTTGAAAAGAATATCTCCTTTGAAGTAAATGTGATAAGAATCATTCATCATGGAAAATTAATCTTATCCTTTTTAACGCAGTGAGATATGTATGAAGTATTAGGTGCTACTAAAAAGAAATTTATATTTGGAAGTCAAATACTTTTAAACTATCCGTGTATTCATTTTTTGTTTTTTGAATAATCCGACTGTCTCATCAAGATCCATACACGGCTGAATACTTATATCCATTAACCTTCTCCAGGGATGCCATTGCTTCCAAATTGTCTCAAGAGAATCTGCACTTACTACAGAATGTCCAATCCCATTTTGAACCATAAAAATCCAAGAATGAACCTCGTAGTTTTCAGGTCTGTTTTGGGGACCACCTGATTCATACCAATTAATTAGCATTTCTGCCCCTTCTTCTTGATCCTCGCCATCTGTAAATTCGTAGGAAATCAAATACCTTTGCATATAGATTATTATTAAAATCTCTAAATTATTTTAACTCTAGATTTTAGATATTGCCTCCCAATTTAATTAATGCTATGAAGTTTATAGAAGTGATTTTTTTTAATGTCTGAAAGATTTTGGAAAGTTAAAAAGAATATTTTGACTAATTTAACTTTTATAAATAAGACAATCTTGAAGTATTTTCAAAACCATGATCTGTTCGTATAGCTCCAGTTAACAGAAAAAATTTGATACTTTTTAAAATACCTTAAATTAGTTACCATATTTGTACTGTATAGATACCAATGATAAATAAAAAGGATCAAAGCGATCCAATTGATAATTTAGAGTATGATAAAGTTCTAGAAGAAGAAATAATTAATTCGTACGAAAGTAAATTTCAGAAAGATACTGAAGAAGTTAGTAAAAAGATTAAATTTTACAGACTTAAAAGAACTCCATTAGAAATACTAAATAGGTCATTTTTCTTTTTCTTTATTGGAAGTTTTCTTTTCTCTTTGTTTTTAGCTTATTCAGAAAGTAAGTTATGGTTCATACTTTATGTAATAAGTGCATTGTCATGTGTTTTCTATACTCCTAATAGAAAAGCACTTAAAGAATTAATCGCAGCTTGGCCAAATATAGAGGATCTCATCAAAGGGAGGAGTATGTGGAGAAAAGGCAAGTAAATAGACTATGAAATTGTTGAGTTCATTTAAAAAATGGTTATTAAATATCCTTTTGCCATACATAGAAGGCACCAACAAGAAAAAAGAGGATAAAAAATGAGCCTGATACAGCTTGGAATCATTGTTGAAATTTTTTTGTTTGTGGGAGTTTTTTTATGGGTTAGGAAACTAAATAGTAAAAAAAGTAGGCAACCATCTCTATCAAAAAAAACAATAAAAAATCTCAAATTTTAGAATTTTGACCACAAAATAAGGAATTTTTATAAAGAGATCAAATTTATGGGAAAATTCTTTACTTTTTTCTCTCACTTTGCGTACGAAATCGGTTAGAACATCTACAACGTTTTAAAAAATATGGTTTCTTCCATCCAAGGTCTTGCCCCAATAACTAATCCATTAAATAGTGTCTTAGTAGAAAAGAAACTAATAAATGTTGATCAAAAGTTTATTCAACTTGTTTCTCTGGCAGAAGGTCTACCTCGTACAGAAGTTATTGAAAGTGGAAGGAATTATTGGAGAGGTGTTTGTAGAAGCTTAATTTTTAGATTTCCTGATGACCTTGAAATTTTAAAGCTTGATGTAAGAAGTTATGTAGATAGATCAAAAGGAATCATTCAAATAAGATCTGCAGCAAGATTAGGTCAATCAGATTTAGGCGTTAATCTAAGAAGAGTGGAATACTTGTTTAATCAATTAGAGAAATTTTAATTAATCTATTTTTTATAAATTTAAGGTTCTTTTTACTAAATAGTTGTGCTTTAATTCATAAGAATATTTGAATTGACATGGTAAAGATAATCTTAGTTGGAATTATTGTCGCTCTTGTATATTCTCAACCTGACCTTCGTCTTACGGTCGCTGATTGGTTAAAAGCAGCTTCTGATTTTCTTATTGAATCGGTACAAGTAAAACCTTGAATTAATTTAAATGAAGAATTAAATAAGACCTGAGACAGTAATCATTTGTTTAATGCATACAGCTACGAAAATAAATATTATTATCCTGCTTAATATGTATTTCACTTAAACAAATAAATAGTTTTAGGAACATAATAGAAAATTTTTTTGAAATTTTTGAATAGTTAACGATAATAAGGGATATGAAGCTTAGATTATTTGAGTTCTATTTTATTAAAGATTATTTAAGGCCTTGGTTTGGTCTTATTTATTCTTTATTCTTTCTGTTTTTTTTAGGTGCAATTGGCTATCGAATAACGGAGGGATGGGAATGGAGTGATTGCTTATGGATGGTTCTTATCACTATAACCACAATTGGTTTTGGAGAAGTTCAACCTTTAAGCCCTGAAGGCAGGATTGTAACTGTTTTAGTAATCGTCGGCGGATTGATCTTTATTCAATTTACCTTTCAAAAGGCTGTAAGATTATTCGAATCCGGCTATTTTCAAAGAGTAAACGAATTACGTTTTAAAAGACTTCTTAGAAAAATGGAAAATCATGTAATTTTGTGCGGATATGGGAGGGTAGGTCAGGAAATATCTAATCAAATAAAAACGCAAAATATTCCAATTATTGTGGTTGAGAGCGATGAAGATAGAAAAAAGATTGCTGAAGAAAATGGTTTAGAAGTGCTTTGTGCTGACGCCACTCTTGATGAGACTTTAAAACTGGCAGGATTAGAAAAATGCAAAAGTTTGGTCGTTACCTTACCTAATGATGCTGCAAATTTATATGTAGTTTTAAGTGCTAAAGGTATAAGAAGTTCTATAAGAGTAATTGCAAGAGCTGGAACTGAAGAGGCTGCAAGTAAGTTGAGATTGGCTGGAGCAAGTATAGTTGTAAGCCCCTATATCGCAGCAGGAAGAGCAATGGCATCAATGGCTTTAAGACCAATAGCTATTGACTTCCTTGATCTTCTAGCAGGAAGTGAATGTGAAATTGAAGAATTTGAATTAAGTAATGATATTAGTCTTTTTGAAACAGCAGAGAAAAGATCACTTTCAGAACTTGGAATAGGCAAAAAGAGTGGTGCAAAAATATTAGCCATTAAAGAAAATGAAAAGTTGTTCACTAATCCTGGAGGTAATTTCATACTTCAACCAGGACAGGTATTAATAGCATTTGGTAGTAAAGAACAACTAAATATTTTGAACGGATTATTAGGAAATCTTGTCGTAGCAGTAGAACTATTAAAATAAGTAGATCGAGATTCAGAATTAATTGCTAAGTTGATTGTGTGTGGAATAAATTAAATGAAAATATTTAAATGAGATTTAAAGCTGCTTTAAACTAAATAATCTATAGATAAAGAGTAGAAATAACTTTTTTTATGCATCCAAGCAAAGTAGTCAAAGATCCAAAAATCAACGATACTTATTACGATCCAGATGTTGATAAGCTTTATCAATATTTAAAAATTGGTGGCTTTTCGCCAGAATGGGTAGTAACAAATATAGATGAAGATGACGATTATTATTATGCTTCGACGGGATATTAATCTAAATATCCATTATTAAATTTAATAAGTTTGTCTCTTTAAAATTTTGTGTGAGGAAATTAAAGAGACAATCTAACATTAATTAAAAAAGTTTAAGGGTAAATTAAAAAGAAAATAAGATCAAATAAAAAAATAAGGTCTCAATGTAAAGTAATTATGAAATAATTAGATCAAATAATTTTGATTATATAAAATAAAATTGTTGGAACTTTAAATGGCTATTAAAGATCATAAAAGTTTGCAAGACTCAAGAATTCTTCTTGTAGAGGATGATAAGAGTATTAGGCTTACTGTCAGTGAAACCTTGATCAGCGAAGGTTTCAAAGTATCAAGTTTCAAAGACGGTTTAAGTGCCTTAGATTTTATTAATAATGATATTAAAAAAGATGTTGACCTAATAATTCTAGATTTAATGTTGCCAGGACTAAATGGATTAGAGTTATGTAGAAAAATAAGAAATGATGAAGACTATACACCCATACTAATTTTGAGTGCTAAAGATAATGAATCAGACAGGGTTCTTGGATTAGAGGTTGGTGCAGATGATTATTTAACAAAACCTTTTGGTTTAAATGAATTAATTGCTAGATCTAGAGCATTAATAAGAAGATCTAAACGTAATAAAAAATATATAGAAAACTCAAAAACTGTTCTCGAGTTTAATCATATAAAAATGTTCTTGGAAGAATGTAGGGTAACTTCTTTTGATAGAGAAATAACATTATCTCCAAAAGAATTTAAATTATTAGAGTTATTTATGAAAAATCCAAAAAGAGTATGGTCAAGGGATTTAATACTTGAAAAAATATGGGAAATTGACTTTATTGGTGATACTAAAACTGTAGATGTTCATGTAAGGTGGCTCAGAGAGAAATTAGAAGATGATCCCTCAGCTCCAAAGTTTCTTAAAACTGTAAGAGGTTTTGGATATAAGTTTGGATGAAAATGAAAACACTACAAGAAGTATTATTTTTTTTACATCAGAAGTGGAAAATAAAAGTCAAGCATTTTTCTCAATCAAAAGAAAAAAAATTTGAAGTTGATAAAAATAAGTATAAAAAAACTATTGATTTCCCATTTGATAAAATTAAACCTCAAGAAGTGTTGTCTTGGTTAGATTATTCATCGCAAGGGTGGATAATCTTATCATCTGATCTAACAATAAAATTTATCAATCAGAAAGCTTTATCTCTTATTAGGGTTATCAAATATAAAGATGTTATTGGAAAAGCAATTAATGATATTAATGAGCTTGAAGTACTTAGTAATAAAATTCTATATTTAAGAAAAAAAGATTTCCCATTCAACCTTGATTTCATAATTGCGGGAGTACCCATTTCGGTAAATATTGTTAGAGGAAGGAAAAAGAATTATTTAATATTATTGGAAAGTAAATTATCAATTGAATCGATAAAAAAACGACAAAATCAATTAATTAATGATGTGTCTCATGAACTGAAAACTCCTCTTACATCACTTATCTTAATTGGGGAAAGACTTGAATCAGTAGTATCAAAAAAGGATAGGTATCTTGTTAAAAGACTTAAGAAAGAGTCAAAAAGATTAAGAAAAATGGCCGAAGAGACTTTAGAGCTTTCTAAGCTAGAAAGTAACGAAGATTTTAATAAAAACAAAAAAATATCTATTTCAGATTTGATTATGGAATCTTGGCAAACACTAAAACCGCTTGCAGAAAAAAAGGATATAAAAATAAATTTATTTTCTCCAACAAAATATTATATATCTGGGGATATTGAAAATTTAAAAAGAGCATTTATAAATATTTTAGATAACGCTATTCGTTATTCCCCAACAAAAGAGGGCATACAAATTGAAATTTTTAAGAGAGCTAGCTCTGTTGTTATAAGAGTTAGAGATAAAGGTATTGGATTAGAAGAAAATGAATCAAATGACATTTTTTCTCGTTTTTATCGTGGGGATCCATCAAGGACTAAATTTAAGAAAAGTGGAAGTGGTTTAGGTCTTTCAATTACAAAAAAAATAATTAATAACAATAAAGGTTTTATAAAGGCATTTAATCATAAAGATGGTGGAGCGATTATTGAAACTATCTTTCCGTGTCTTAATACAGATTTATAGGGAAAATTTAAAAAATATTAGGACATGATTTTTCTGCAATAAATTTTTTTAAATTCAAAACCCCTTCTCTTGTAAAAAGAATGCTTCCTTCTTTGGAGTCATCTGCCCAATAAGAATCTCTTTTGCCAATAGCTAACCAAAGCCTATCAGGTAATGTTGGCATGTACATACTCTCGAAAGCAGATGTTCCAATGTCATTTTCTTCTTTCATATCTTTGCATGCTTCTATCATTAGTTTGGGTCGATTTAAATAATGCCTGACACCCTGCCAATAATATTTTGTTTCAGCTTTGACTGGGGCGATGAATAAAGTAATAAATATAAGGTATTTCATGATTTAACTTTTTTTAATTATAAGAACTGCAAAAAAAAAGCCACCTTATAAAAGGTGACTTTTTTTAGTAGTTTTAACTAGATTTTCCCAATATTTAGGAAAAGAGTTTCACCAGTTGATTTCTTTCCAGTCCCGTCGTTGTCAGTTGAAATCCATGCTTGCCCGTCGCTTGTTATTGCTAAGCCTTCAACCTTTTCGAGGATAAAACCACCCGTTGATTTCATTACTGGTTTTAGATCAGTAACTAACTCTTTTTCAACTAATGGATAAAGTCTTGGAGGAATATTAGTTTGAAGACCTTCGAAAATAACATCATCTAAATCTATTTTATATATAGCTTTCAATTTTGCTTTCTTTCCATAGAAACTATCTCTTTCGATTACATAAAGTGCCCCGTCATGGTAAGTCAATTCTGAAATGCCAACGCCACCTTTTTTGATCCTATCTAATTGATAATTTACGGCCCCCCACTGTTTGGTTTTTAAATTATAGGAAAGGATCTTAGTAGTATTGAAAGTATCATCACCCCAAGGCTTCTGTTGAGCAATATAAACAATATCCCCATTCCTTGTTATGCCTTCAAAACCAGGATTTTTAGAATAATTAAGATATGAAGGTGGTGGAGTTATCTTCTCTAAAATTTCACCATCTGAGCTTACATGGTAGATTGCAGGAGGATGTTCATCTAGCTTTTTCTTGATTCCTTCAGTAGAAATGTAGAATCCACCATTACCATCAGTAGTAATACCCTCTTGATCCATAAATAATGCAGTCTTACCATCTAGCTTTATATCTATAGCTCTTTCTAATAGTGCTGGCGAAGATGAAGGATCAATAACGTAAATTCTTGGCTGAGTTTTAAAAGTCCCATCATTTACAGCATAAATCTTACCGTCATCACCAGCCACCATTCCGCTTATCGCACCCCAAGATACAAATTCAAGGCCATTTTCATTTGTTAAATGTGGGTATGAAGCTGGAGCATCTTGTAGTTGATAAATAGTCACATGAGAAGATAAACCAGGTTCTTTTTTGTTGTAGTCTTTTTCATTTGCTGAGGCAATTAAACCTCTTTCTGGGATGGCAACAAATCCTTCTGGTCCAATGCCTGATGGAAGTAGTTGAGTAAGTAAAGGTTGATTTAGCTCTGTGATATCGTAAACAGCTACTATCCCAGCTCGTTCAGCACCAACAAATAAATAGGGCGTTCCATTAATTTTTGAATATGTAACTGACTCAGGTTCTACTCCCTTTTTACCTGCTCTCCCATCTTGGAAATGACCTATTTGTGCAATTGCTCTTTCTAGTCTATTTGCATCTTCATAAACTACTGTTCCATCTTTTTTAAAAATAGTCCAGGATCTTGAACCACCTCTTTTTGCCTGATTTGGATCAATATGCTTGTAATCACCTTCATTTGCTGTTGCAAAATGGTCATTATCAATCCAAGTAAGACCATCGGGTTCTCTTCTTACATTCTTTAGTTTGCTTTTAAATTTATGTGCTCCATCTTTCTTTGTATCCATTCCTGCCATTTGTTTTACAACTCCTGCCGAGAAATGTGATATTACATTTCCATCTTTATCAATTACTGCAAGATGGTTGTTTTCTTGAAGAGAGACAACTGTTTCACCAAGATCATTAATAGCAACGAATTCTGGTTCGGGATCGCTAGGAGCTATTTCAGATAATCCTGTTAAATCAACTTTTTTTATTGAATTGCATTGTATTTTCCCTCTTTTGTTTAACTTCACAAGAGAAACATAACCTGCAGGATTAATTTGTTTACCTTCATCATCTAATTGAGGGATAAATCCATTTTTATATTCTTCATCCCTCTCATTTTCTATAGCGACGGCTAGAAATGTTCCATCTGGTGAAACAAAAACGCTATCAGGCTGCCCACCTAAATCACATTCTTTTACTGCTTTTCTTGTTTTTAAATTGTATTGAACTAATGCTCCTGAAGGATTTGTATAACTTTCAGATGTATTTGAACCTATATAAGCATTGTTTCCAAGTGCCGCAATTCCAGTGGGTTCTGCTTCCAGTTCAACAACTCCCAATGCTTTAGGTTTTGCAGGGTCAGAGATATCAACTAAACCTACTACTCCTAGATCGCTATCTGTATACATCAAAGTCTTACCATCTTCTGATGCTGTAACAACTTCTGAAGAAGTTTTGGTTGTAGATTTTGATCCGTCTGGCAAATTATCACTCACATTAAAAGAAGAAATTCTGTTAAAGTTTTTTTCATTTGCCCAATATTTTGTATTCCAATTTGCAAATCCACTACTTGTAGAGGAGGCGACAATTGCAAGTAATGCAGAAAAACTTGCAGCAGCTAATTTTTTTTTCATTGAGTGCGTAAGGAAACACTCATCTATAGTCCCTTTAAAAAGTTAAGAAAAAAAAATATAATTATTAAGAACAATTTAAGCTTTTAAAGATATATAAAAAAAGACCTGCTATTAAGCAGGTCTTTCTTTGTGTGTAAGATTTTTTATCCTCTTAGAAAGAGAATGATACGAATGCACCAGCTCCAGTAGTGTCAGTCGATGAACCTGTTGTTTCAGAAATGTAAACGAAAGGTGTAATACTCATACTGTCGTTAAGTGGATATTCGTAGGAAAGATCATATGCATAAATTTCTTCTGCATTGTCTGCTATTTTTCCGTTAGTTCCAATGTTTGCACTTAATGTACCTTCGCCTACATCAGTACTAATACCGAAAGCCCACTGAGTTGTGTCTTCTCCTGAATCTGGATTCCCTACTTCAACACCACCGCTAAATGTAGTTGGTAATTCTTCAGGGCTGTAATATGCAACTAAACCGTAGTAGTTGGCAGTATCTTTATCTGAGTAAGCTACTGTGAAACCGAATGAATCTGATTCATAACCAAGAGCTAAACCATAAAGGTCAGTACCTTCTTTAGTAAACAAACCATCGGAGGTAGTATCGGTTTTGCCTGCAATTCCAGATACACCTAGTCCAAGTTCCCAACCATCTGCAAATCCAGTTGCAGCACTAAGTGAAACATTACCACTTAAGTCAACAGAGTTTGCGGCACCACAATCTCCTAAGTTATCCACCATGTTATTCATGGAACATGCATTAGGCCAAGTCTTGGATGCATCCATAGAATCACCAACAGCCACTGTCCAAGAACCTAATGGGAAAGTGTAGTTAATGTCATCAATCTCTACTGCGTCACTAGAACCTGAACCCCAGTCTAAACCAGTTTTGTCAGCACCAACATTTGTCAAACCATTTCCAGCTTCAAACTCAATGTTTAACTTATCTTCACCTGTGAAGCTTGTATTTATGTCGACTTCCATAACATATTCAAACTGAACTGCATCTTTAGATTCAGTTGCTGAATCAGTTGCACCTATTAGGAAACCTGCTGAACCACTCATAGATGTGGTTTCAGAGAAACTGCCAGCTTCTATGCCGTTAACACGAGCTTCGAGGCCATCAACTCTTCCTTTCATAATTGCCAACTCAGAACCAAGCTCATCACTTAGCCTACCTATTGCAGCTCCGTTCATTAAGCCTTCACCACCTGCAATTAAGTTGTTTAATTCAGCAGCAGCTTCTAAACGAGTAACTGAGTTACCATTGAATCTTGGACTATTTGTTAGATCCTTTAATGAATCGTAAGCCCAATCTCCTGGGAATAAAGTATCTGATTTAAAATCACCTAAAGATACTAGATTGTTAGAATTTGAATAGTTACCAAGATCTGTTGAATTGATCTCAGTAGCGTTTACTGCTAAACCTGATGCCATAGAAATGATGGCAGGAGCAGCAATTAATTTTTGAAAAAGTTTCATAAACCTCAACACGTAAAAATGGATAAATATCCAAATCTATATGAACTAATTTAGGTTAAGAAACGGGTAAGAAATAAAATCAAAAAGGAAAATTTAAAAAGACCTTAAACTTCCCTTAAATTAAATCAAAAAATGTTTATTTATTCCGAGATTTTTTTAATATAAAGTTAAAAACTATACTATGTTTATTCCAAAATATTTTTAAAACAAAACGAAAAAACGTCTAATTGATATTTAGTTTAAGGTTGAGTTAAGAACTAATTAATTACAGGATAAAATTTTAATTAATGAGTATTTGAGTATAAATTCGGTGCTATATATATGGAGTCTTTAATTTAATCATGACATCCATGAACATAGCTAAGAAAGCTTTGGTTTTCACTTCTGCAGTAGCCATTGCTGCTGGTACAAGTGTTCCTGGCACAAGTGTTTCTGCTAGAACAAGATTAAGTGGTGCTGGGGCATCATTTCCTGCCAAAATCTATACTCGTTGGTTCAAAGATTTAGCCTCTTCTGGTGGGCCAAGAGTAAATTACCAAGCTGTTGGTTCAGGTTCTGGAAGAAAAGCATTTATTGATCAAACTGTTAACTTCGGTGCATCAGATGATCCAATGAAAGATGCAGATATAGCCAAGGTTACCAGAGGTTTAGTTCAGATACCTATGGTAGGCGGCACAATTGCTTTTGGTTATAACTATGATTGCGATTTGAAACTTACACAAGAACAAGCTGTTCGAGTTGCTATGGGTATGGTTAAAAACTGGAAAGAATTAGGCTGTAAATCAGGTAAGTTAACTTGGGCTCATCGTTCTGATGGATCAGGTACAACTAAAGCTTTTACAAACTCTATGGAAGCTTTTTCACCAACTTGGACTTTAGGAACTGGTAAATCAGTTAAGTGGCCAGCAGGCGTTGGTGCTAAAGGTAATTCAGGTGTTGCAGGTGTTATACAAAATACACCTGGTGCAATTGGTTATGTTAACCAGTCTTACATAAAAGGTAATGTTAAAGCTGCTGCACTTCAAAATCTTTCAGGTGAGTTTCTAAAACCATCTGTAGAAGCAGGAGCTAAGGCTCTTAATGGTATTACTCTAGATGAAAATCTTGCTGGTAAAAATCCTAACCCAACTGCAAAAGGAGCATACCCTATAGCTTCATTAACATGGATACTTGCTTATGAAGAGGGTAATGGTAGAAACACTAAAGCTATCAAACAAGCCTTTAATACATTGTTAAGTGATGAGTATCAAGATAAAGCTCCATCACTTGGATTTGTCCCCTTAAAAGGAGATATTCTTGAGAAGTCAAGAGCTGCTGTAAAAAGAATCGGAAAATAAACCGTAAGACAATATTTAAAAGGAGGAATTTATTTCCTCCTTTTTTTATGCAAACAAATATTTTGACAAGCCTAATATTAAAGAAAAAAGAATAAGTATGTATGTTGGAACTATTTTAAAAAAAGATAATAGTGTGGAGATTAAAACTATAAAAATAGAGCTAATTAAAAAGGATTTTGATGAAAAACTATCTTCAATTAAATTAAATCCAGAAAAAATAACTGCTCCTGGAATTGTATTAATCACTCCTTCGATAAAGTAATTAATCGATTTAATTCTGTTTTTTATAAGGCCTTTTCCAAAAACAAAAATCAATAAAAAACTTGGTAAAAAAATTGCAAAAGTTGATATTAATGAATACTTTAAAGCTTCATTTATTCCTCCGACCGAAAACCCTGCTTTGTATCCAATAAAACTTGTAATTAATAAGATAGGACCAGGGGTTATTTGGCTAATCATTATTCCATCTATAAATTCATTATTTGTTAACCATCCTTGCGAGATAACATAATCACTCATTAGAGGAATGATTACTAATCCACCTCCAAAAATAAAAAGTCCCGATTTAAAGAAGAAAAAAAACAGATTAAGATAATCTACTAGAAACTTTAAGTTTATAGACTCTCTTAAAAAATTAAAAAACTTAGATATATCTAAAAAGACCGAGCTACTCAAAAATGAGGTCGTTGAAAATATAGATAAAGGGACCAAGCTATAAAAAATATCTTTGAATTTCTTTAAAAATATATTTATCAATCCTGCAATAGTAAGTATTGTAATTAGTGGAAATTGAATACTATTATATTTGGCAAATATAAGTAGAAATAATATTGAGCTAGAGAATAATATTCGATCAAACTTTAATCTTTTTTTTAATAGAACTAATGAGAATGAAAAAATTATTCCTGCAATAATAGGCGGATTAAAATAAATTAAATCTGTTAAGAACTTCGATCCAGAACCAATTTGCCAAAAAAAACTAAGAGCTATTACCGAAATGAATCCTGGGATAATGAAACTTATACCGGATACCAATCCACCAAGATAACCATTAATTTTAAGACCTATATATATTGCCAATTGAGTAGATATTGGTCCTGGAAGTATTTGACATAATCCAATACCTTTTTCAAAAGATTGAGTTGATATGAATTTTTTATTATTTATTAGTTCATCTTCGAAAAAGGAAATATGAGCATAGGGTCCTCCAAAACTTAAAATACCAATTTTTAAGAAAGTTTTTGCGAGTTCAATTAAGGATATTTTTGCCATTAAAATATTCTAATTCCCAAAAATTAGTCTTTATGGAGCTGATAGGCTTTGTTTGAACGAGGGTAATTTAAGACTGGAGATCCAAGATAAGAATATTAAAAGTGATGAAAAATAAAGACAATATTGAAGACCAACACTTGCATTTCTCCCAATCATAAATAACAAGCCAGAGAGTAATGTTCCAATTAGTCTTCCAGCAGCATTTGCCATGTAATAGAAGCCAACATTTAAACTGACTTTTTCATTATCAGAGTAGGCCAAAATCATATAAGAATGTGTAGAGGAATTCATTGCAAAAACAAATCCAAAAATAGTGAGTCCTAAAATTATTGCTATCGATGGAGAACTTTCTCTCCATAATGCGATTCCTATCAAAGATGGTATGACCATTAATACGGCACTCCAAAATTGAATAGCTTTACGATCTGGACTTTCTTTTTGTCCCCACATCTTTCTAATTGCTGGAGCAGAAGCCTGAACAATTCCATAACCTATTACCCAGGCCCCAAGAAATAATCCTATTTCCATGTAGTCCCAACCAAAGGCCATATCTAGGAATACTGGAAGAGCCACAACAAACCAAACATCTCTTGCTCCAAAAAGAAAAAATCTTGCTGCTGAAAGAATATTTATTGCATTTGATTTTGAAAAAAGATCATTAAAAGCTGGTTTGGTTTTCATCTTGCCAATTTCTCCAGGCAAAATTAATGTCAATAAAAAGGCTAAGCAGAGTCCAAAACCCATAATTCCTACAGCATTATTGAATCCAAATAACTTATATAAAAGTCCACCTAAGAAAAAGCCAACTCCCTTAAGAGCATTTTTAGATCCAGTTAAAATAGCAACCCATTTAAAAAGTTGTTTTTGGCCAGTATCATTGCCATCATTTGTCTCTGGAACTACTGTCTTAACAGCACTTTTAGCACTCATTTTGTTTAAATCTTTTGCTATCCCACTAACTGCTTGAGCAACCATAACGTATGAGACACTAAAAATTACCGGCCAATCTTCCTTAACTGGAATAAGCATAAAAAGAGCGATGATTTGCAGGATAGTCCCAATCCACAAAGTAAGCCTTAATCCATATCTTGCTCCTATCCAACCACCATATAAATTAGTAATTATTCCAAAAAACTCATAAAAAAGGAAAAGTAAAGCAATTTGAAGAGTTGTGTAACCTAGCTCATGAAAGTGCCCAACAACTAATAATCTTAATGCGCCGTCAGTAAGCGTGAACGCCCAATAGTTTGCTGTTACAACACTATATTGTTGAATATTAGATAACTTCATAAAGACATAAATTAAATCTCTTTTTTGATTACATATTCAGTAAGATCTGCAAGTCTGCAGCTGTAACCCCACTCGTTGTCATACCAAGCGTATATCTTTAATAAATTTGAATTAACAACCATAGTTGATAAACTATCAACTATTGAACTTCTAGAGTCATTTACATAATCTGCAGAAACTAAAGGCCTTTCTTCGTAGCCAAGAATTCCTTTTAAATAAGTTTCTGAAGCTTCCTTTAGTGCCATATTCACTTGTTCAGTTGTCACTTCTTTATTTAATTCAAAAACTGCATCTGTTAAAGAACCATTAAGTAGAGGAACTCTTACTGCATGTCCATTTAATTTTCCTTTTAATTCTGGAAAGATCTCAGCGATAGCTTTAGCAGATCCAGTGGTAGTAGGTATTAAACTTTGCATACATCCTCTTGCTCTCCTCAGATCACTTTTATAAAAATCTACAGGAACTTGAGTGTTCGTTACATCGTGAATAGTTGTAATAGCACCGTGTTTAATAGAAAAATTTTCATTAATTACCTTTACTATCGGAGCTAAACAATTTGTAGTGCAGGATGCTGCAGTTACTAATTTATGTTTGGAAGGGTCATAAAGACTTTGATTTATACCGTAAACAATATTCAGTGATTCAGCTTCTGCAACAATTCCTTTGACTGGACAAGCTACTATTACTCTTTTCATCCCAAGAGTATCAAAATAGGGATTTAGTTTCTCTGGCTTTTTATTCTTTCCTGTACATTCCAAAATAATATCTACAGAAGATTTTTCCCAAGGAACATCAAGGTAATTTTTAAAAGATGTGTAGGTTAATTTCTGTCCATCAATTATTATTTCTTCTTCTTTAACCTTTATATCTTTCACCCATCTACCATGGACTGAATCGAATTCGAGTAAATGCGCAGCAGCATTCGAATCTCCTGCTATCTCATTTATATGAGTTATTTCTATATCAGCTCTGTCCCATAATGCTCTGAAAACTAATCTGCCAATTCTTCCAAAACCATTAATTCCAATTTTCATCACTCTTGAAATTTTCTATATAAATTATACATCAAAATATTTTGATGTATCAAGATGTTTTGATTAATGAAATCTTTTTTATTTAAGCTATATTTAAAAGAATCTAAATACTTTAAAATTGTTAAAAGAGAGTAGCAAAGTAAAAAAAGAAAATATATCTAAGTTTATGGTTTCATTTTCTGATCCTTTTAGGCTAGAAATAATTGACCTAATCATGGATGGAGAAGTTTGTGTTTGCGATATTATGAAATTAACTAAGTTATCTCAATCAAGAATTTCATATCACATAAAAATTTTGAAGGAAGCTGGTCTTATCGCAGACAGGCAAGAAGGTAGATGGGTGTATTACAGCCTAAATAAAGAATCTCTCTTTTTGATCAAGGAATGGATAACTTCTTTGACAGATTATTCCTCAAATAGAAAACGTTGTTGCGAATAAATTATATTTTAGATTTTATTAATTAACTTCTGATTCCCTGTCATAAGTCATTCCTGATTGTTCCATCCACTCAGCTTTAGTTTTGCAATTTTGTTTGTGATTAAAGATGTGAAAACCTTCTATAATAATCATTATTGATAGAAGCAAAACAGGAATAAAATATACAGGGGAAGATATTACTTCTTTATATTTGATTTGAGCAATAAATTCCCTGTATTTAAACATTCCCTCAGTTTCTATTCAATAAATAATATTCACCTATGGTTAAGTAAAGTTAAAGAAAAAATTTTTGAAAAAATTAATTTAAGGATGTTAACTTTTCATGACTTTCATATACCTTTAACCCATCTTAAAGTCTTTTCCAATATTTAATAGTAGATTTGTAGAAATATTCTTTTTTTAATGGAAGAGAAATTAACTCTTTTCAAGAATCGTAAAAGATTCGGAATTGAAAAAAATATAGATTTAATCTTTAAAAATACAACCCTAGCCTTGTCTAGTATTGTTGCAATAGTACTTTTTGGAATTATTTTAGTAGTCTTTTTTCAGTCATTTGAATCATTTTCAAGGTATGGCTTAAATTTTCTAGTAACTTCTGAATGGAATCCAGTAAAAGATGAATATGGAGCTTTTACAGCAATATATGGGACATTAGTTACTTCTCTTCTTTCATTATTGATTACTATCCCTTTAGGTGTTGGAACTGCGATATTTATTACAGAGGATTTTGTTCCGAAATTTGTCAGAGAAATAGTAGGTTCATTTGTTGAATTACTAGCAGCTATACCATCTGTCGTATTGGGATTATGGGCGATATTTGTTATGGAACCTTTCTTTAGAGAGTTTTTTGTTTTTTTACATAAATTCTTTGGTTGGATTCCTTTATTTAGTACGGAGCCTGCAGGTCGGAATTCACTTTTAGGGATAATAATTTTAGTGGTAATGCTTTTACCAATAGTGACCTCGATAGCTAGAGATAGTCTGAATCAAGTTCCCAAAAAGCTTAGGAATGCTTCCTATGGAATTGGTGCAAGTAGATGGAAAACTATATTTTCGGTAATTTTGCCTGCGGCATTATCAGGAATTATGGCAGGTGTTCTATTGGCGTTAGGCAGGGCAATGGGTGAAACCATGGCTGTCACGATGATTATTGGAAATTCTAATGTATTTAGTTGGTCACTATTATCTCCTGGATATACCATCTCTTCTATGCTTGCAAACCAGTTTGGTGAAGCCGATGGAAGTCAGGTCTCATCACTTTTTTATGCGGCTTTTGTACTAATGATCCTATCTTTAGTGGTTAATATCTTTGCTCAATGGCTAGTTAAGAAATTTAGTCTCAAATATTAGATGATTATGAATTCTCTTTATTACCAGAAAAAACTATCACGAAATGTAGGAGATAAATTCTTTACTTCTTTATCAGTTTTTTGTGCACTCATTGCAATTCTTCCTTTGATTTTTGTGGTTACATATATTCTTATTAAAGGGGGAGCTCAAATCACACCAGAATTATTTACTTTAGAACCAAATCCTCCTGGAGATGATTTAGATGCGGGAGGAATTAATCCTGCATTAATTGGGACACTAGTTATTACAACTATTGCTTCAATTATTGCCATACCAGTAGGTGTTGGCGGTGGCATATATCTAGCTGAATATTCAAAAGGAGGACCTTTTTCAAAATTTATTAGATTCGGAGTTAATGTTTTAGCTGGTGTTCCTTCAATAATTGCCGGTGTATTTATTTATGCCTTAATCGTTTCAACAAAAATTTTATTTGGCAGTATGTACAGTGGTTTTGCAGGAGGTATGGCTCTTTCAATATTGATGTTGCCTACAGTTATAAAAACTACTGATGAAGGTTTAAAGTTAGTACCAAATGAATTAAGGTATGCTTCTCTAGGCATAGGAGCAAGTATGTATACAACAATATTAAAAATAACTTTACCCACAGCATTTAGATCTATTGCTACTGGGGTTGTGCTTGGAATCGCAAGGGCTGCAGGCGAAACAGCACCTTTGATATTTACTGCTTTATTTTCTTACTACTACATAGTAGGTTTTGAAGATTTGTTTTACGAGATGGGCTCATTAGCTGTTTTGATATATAATTTTGCCCTTGAACCTTATGATGCACAGAATAAACTAGCTTGGGCGGCTTCCTTTATTCTTGTCATATCAATACTAACAGTTAATATTTTTTCAAGGATATTTGCCGCTTTTACTGAGAAAACTAAGAGGGTATGAAATGATTAAAAACACTAAAAAGTCGCAAAAGAAAAACATTTTATCTCTTGAGGATGTTTCTATTAGTTATGGCACTTTTGAAGCGGTAAAAAATGTTTTTTTAAATTTTAAAGCAGGAGATATAACTTCACTCATTGGCCCTTCTGGTTGTGGTAAATCAACCGTTCTTAGAGCTTTGAATAGAATGAACGATTTAATCCCTAATTGTTCGTTAAAAGGGACAGTCCTCTTTGATGGAACTAATATCTATGACAAAAGAGTAGATCCAGTTGAAGTTAGAAGAAGAATCGGAATGGTTTTTCAGCAACCTAATCCTTTTCCAAAATCTATCTACGAAAATATTGCATTCGGAGCAAGAATCAATGGCTTTACGGGAGATATGGATGAATTAGTGGAAAGTTCCTTGAGAAAAGCTGCTGTATGGAGTGAATGTAAGGATAAATTAAATGATAGTGGTTACTCTTTATCTGGTGGACAACAACAGAGATTATGTATTGCTCGAACCATCGCAATTGAGCCTGAAATAATTCTCATGGATGAGCCATGCTCAGCTTTAGATCCAATCTCTACTTTGAAAATAGAAGAGACTATGCATGAACTAAAGAAGAATTACACAATAATTATCGTTACCCATAATATGCAACAGGCATTGAGAGTCAGTGATATGACTGCATTTTTTAATGCTATTGAATATGAAGATGGTGATGGAGGAAAGGTTGGTTATCTTGCAGAATTTAATTCGACAGAGAGAATTTTTAACTCTCCAAAAGAAAAAACTACTCAGGAATACATATCAGGTAAATTTGGTTAATGTTTAATTTTTACTTTCAAAAGAAAGATTTTTAGCTTTAAAACGGATAAAGGGTAGACAAACAGTATAAATACCTATATAGTTATTTCGAATTAGTAAGTTTATCTTTGAAAAACTATCCTTATCTACCTTTCTTGATTTTTGCAGGGGCTCTCATAACAACTGCAACAATAGGATTACCTGTATTTACTTCATAATTTAAGAGTATTTCTATTTCAGGTAATCTTATGGTTTCTATAATAAATAAAGGATTAATTGGAAGTCCTCATAAAACCTTAATAAATGGAAATTTATTTGACTTTATAAAAAAAAGAGAGAATATGAATTTGTGTGGGAGTGAAAAATCTGTATTAAAACCATTTTTTAAAGTGGTTAATTTCTAATTTATTTATCATGGATAAAACTAAAGAACAGTTAGAAAAATTAAGAGAAGTAGCAGAAGCATCTCTCACAAAAACGGATGAACTTCAAAAAGTTCTTGCTCAAATTGAAGCTCTAATGTCTAGAGAAGAATCACAAACATTATCAAAGAAGAAATAATTATTTAAAAAATAATTTTAGGTTTTGTACTTTTAATCACACCTCTGCAATTCCTTTGCAGTTATTAATTGGGTATGCAGAACCCGTTCCAAAGTTTTCTGTTAGGTCTCGAGGTCTTACCTTCTTTAAGAAAAAGACCTCTTTAATTTTTTGTTTTTATTGTATTTTTATAATCTGCTTATTTAGTTGATTACTTTATAGATTTCTTTCAAGCAGACGTTTACATCGAAAGATTCAGTATTTACAACTTCTAATCCTGTTTTTTCTGTAACTTCAACAGTGGCGTTGCATTCGTCTTGTTTAAGAGCCATGTAACTTGGCTTTTTATTTTCCATGTCTAATTCAACACTTGATTCGGTTTCTTCCTTATATTGCTCCATTACTAGTGTAAGTGCTTCTATCTCAACGGAAAAATTATCATTTGCGTTTGCCCCAAATGGGCTGATAAGAAATGGAAATAAAATCAAGGCTATTAATTTTTTCATTTCTATAAAATGTGTTTATTTTTTTTATAACGTGAATTGCCTGCTAAAGAAAGGGTCATTAGCTGTATAAATTTTTTATTATCAATTTCTACTAATAGAAATAGATTAATAGATTCAAAATAATTGATAAATAAAATAAACGAGAACTTGGAGTATAAATTGGTATATCTAAATGAAAAAATTAAGTCACTTCAGTATGATTCCAATTAAGATTAAATTTCGATAATTTCTTCTTCAGAAACAATTGCCCATTTTTTAAATGACTTTTTGCAGGGATATCCTCCTGTTAAGTCTCCGAATGCAGGCAGATATAAAACATTTTTATTGTTATCCATTGCAAAGCACCTAAAAGATAATTTATCTCCATTGTTTTTTAAATAGATTTTTGGATGATAATGTCCACAAATATTCAAGGTTTTATTATTTTCTAAATTAACTGGTTCATGGCTAAAAGTAATATTTTTAGTTTTTCTAATATCAAAAATTTTTATATTTTTAAAATCACAACCTACATCGTGATTTCCCAGGATTAGTTCAACTGTGGTTTTTAGTAGTTCAGGAAGATCCTCAACTTTTTTTTGAAGAGTTTTATCTATTGAATATTTGCTGTGGAATAAATCTCCTAATATTATTAACTTTTCAGGACTATATTTTTTTACTATTTTTTTTATTCTTGCAAAATTGTTTTTATCTGAATTATTAGTAAGAGGTATACCATTTTGCTGAAAATACTCTGCTTTCCCAAGATGAATATCGCATATTAACAACTCTTTTGTTTCCGGTAGAAATAACGCTCTTGAAGGAAGCATCTCTAACAATGTATCTTCCCAAAAAAATTTAAAAGAACTTTTTTTCATTTAATCACTATATTTTTTTATAAGTTTTTCTACTCTTTTTTCTATTGGCTCATTGCTTAAAGTATTTTTAAGTCTTTCAACCAGTAAAGGGAAAGCAAAAGGCGTTGGACTTTTTATCTCGTTTAGTAGCATTTTTAAATTTTTTAATCTTTCTAATGATCTAGATATTCTCTTATTTTCTAATTGATATTCTTTAACTTCTTGATGCGATTGTTTTATCAAAAGATGGCCTTCTTCATATTTAGTAAAGACATCGTAGAAAAGACTTGAACTTATTTGAAGTTGAGAAGAAGTTTTTGTTTTGGTTGGATTATTTTGATTTACTAGTCCACTTATTTGGGCAATATTTTTAAATCTACGTTTTGTTAATTCTGAAAAATTAATTGCATTTTCTAGATCTTCTTCTAATTTTTTGTTATTCAAAAAGTAATCAGCTTCTTTTTTTATTATGGAAAAATCATAATCTTCTGCAGTAGTTAAGCTGAATCCAAAATCATTAGCAGTAATACTAAATGTAGATTGTTTTAATTTTGCCAATCTCAAAGCCCATAAAAATGCAATTCCTTCATTTACAAATTTGCCATCAAGTGTAAAAACAAAAAGATTTGATAAATCCTTGGTTTTATATATTTCTATAAGGAATTCATCTTTCTTTGGAATATTTGAAAGAAATTTTTGTTTCTTCAATATTGGGCGTAATGAATTTAGTTCAGGATTTAAGCAATCATAATTTTCTAGTTCGTTGCATATATCTATTTCTTTTCTTAAACTCTCACAAAGTAGATCAGAAATTGCCATTTGACCACCAACCCATGCAGGAATTAGAGAACTTTTTTTTGTTGATTTTTTAACATATAAAATCATATCTCTTATTCTTACAAATTGAAGCATTTTGCCAGCAAAGTAAAATGTATCCCCAGGATTTAATTTTGAAGCAAAATTCTCCTCTAAATTACCTAAAGATTTTCCTTTCATATATTTGACATTCACAAATTTGTCACTTGTAATTGTCCCAATATTGAACTTATGCATTCTTATTAAAGATTTGTCTTTTACAAAATATTTAAAGTTTTCATTATTATTTTGTGATTCCTCTTTAACTATCTTTTTATATTTTTGGTATGCTTTAAGACATTTTCCTCCATATTCTAAAAAGTCAAGACACCAATTCCAATCTTGATCTTTTAAGTTTCTATAACTCCAGCAATTTTTAATTCTTTCTTTCTCAATTTTCGGATCAAAGCCATTTCCGCATGCCAAACTTATTAGATGTTGAAGAAGTACATCATAAGATAATTCAGGAAGTCTAATTTCCTCAGAAATACCACTTTTTATTATTCTTCTCATTGCACTAATCTCAAATAACTCCAAAGAATTAGTAGGCATAAAAATTATTTTTGATTTACCCCCTGGTCTATGAGCACTTCTTCCAGCTCTTTGGATAAGTCTAGCTAAATTCTTTGCACTACCAATTTGAACTATTTGATCTACAGGTTGGAAGTCAACTCCCAAATCTAACGAGCTGGTGCAGACTACCCATTTTATTAATCCATCTTTAACCCCTTCTTCAACTCTTTTTCTATCTTCTTTATCGAGGGAACCGTGATGAAGTGCGATTTTGTCTTCCATCTCTGGCAGAAAAAATTTAAGACATTGATACCATCTTTCAGATTGGTTTCTTGTATTGGTGAATAATAAGGTGCTTTTATTTTTATCTAGGATTTTTAAAAGTGAAGAATGACTTCTGATTCCTAAATGGCCACTCCATGGAAAGGTGGTTTTCTCCTCTGGCAAAACGCTTATAATTTCTATCTCTTTTTGAATATTTGTACTTATAATTTTGGGTTTAATATCGCTCATCCCAACTATTGCTTTTGCTGCTTCTTCAATATTTCCAATAGTTGCAGACATTGCCCAAATTTGTAAATTTTTTATACTACCTCTTAGCCAACTTAAAGATAATTCGCACTGGTTTCCTCTTTTACTACCCATCAATTCATGCCATTCATCAATAATTATTGACGTCAACCCCTTGAACAGATTATTAGATTCTTTATTAGAAAGTAAAAGAGATAAAGACTCTGGAGTGGTAATAAGAATATTAGGTGGTTTAGCTAGTTGCTTTTTCTTTTCATATGGGGTTGTATCCCCGTTTCTAATTTCAACAGTGATTTCTTTATTAAAATGCAAAGCTGCTAATTGTATGGAATTTTTTAGATCTCTACTTAGTGCTTTTAAAGGAGTTATTAATAATATATTCACACTTTTATTATTTTTAGGATCTTCTATCTTTGATAGAGGTCCCATTAATGCAGCATAAGTTTTGCCGCATCCAGTAGGAACTTGAATTATTCCACTCTCTCCATTTAAAAATGCTTCCCAAGATTCGATCTGATAGGGTAGTGGCTCCCATCCATTTGTGGAGAAAAACTGTTTAATTTTAGAAATTAAATTATTTTGCTTATTATTTTGCTTATTATTTTTCGTAATATTTTTCATAATATTTTTTTCATTAATTCATAAGCATTATCTAGGCTATCTGCATCATTAATTTTTTTATCTTTTCTCCATTTTGTTATTCTTGGAAATCGTACTGCTATGCCTGACTTATGACGTTTAGAAATTTGTATTTTCTCAAAAGATATTTCGAATACCATTTCTGGTTTTAAAGATCGAACAGGACCAAATTTTTCTATTGTATTTTTTCTTATCCATTTATCAAGCTCTTTAATCTCAATATTCGTTAAACCAGAATATGCACTTGCAAATTTAATTAATTCTTTGTCTTTCCATAATGCAAAACTGTAATCTGTATACAAACCAGCTCTTCTACCGCTACCGCCCTTAGCGTAAATTAGAACAGCATCAAGTTGCATAGGATCAACTTTATATTTCCACCAAATACCTTTCTTTCTACCAGAGGAGTATATAGAAGTCTTTTTCTTAATTATTAATCCTTCAGTATTATTTTCTCGGGATTTTTCTTTATAAGTTAAAGCATCAGGCCAATCTTTAGGAAAGATTAAATCACATATTTTGAAAATATCAGAGATATTATTCTCAGTTTTAATTTGCCATTTTGAAAAAAATTTTTCTAACTCAATTCTTCTATTTTCTAATTTAATTTCTCTTATATCTCTCCCATTAATCTCTAAAAGATCATAAGCAATAAAAATAATGGGATATTTTATTTGGATTGATCTAGTAGGAGACTTTCTATTTATTCTTTTTTGAAGTAATGAAAAATCAAAGGCAATTTGTTCTTTAAAATTCCAAACTAATAATTCCCCATCAAGAACAAAATCATCTTTTATATGTGACATTTTCTCTACTAATTCTGGGAAAGATTGATTTACTAATTCTTGCCCTCTTGTCCATAACGAAACATTGCCTGATCTTTTAATTAATTGCATCCTTATACCGTCGTATTTCCATTCAAATTGAAAATCATTTATTGAATTTTTGAAGATTTTATCTTCAATAGTATTTGCTAGAAGAAATGGAAATGGTTTGGAATTTAACTCTTGAAGATTGATATTCTTGTTAATTAAAATTTGATATGAATCAATTGAAGGTTTAAAATCACCCATCAACCTATGAGAAATAATCTCTTCCTCAATATTAGTTAGTTTTGATATTGATTTTGTGATTAATCCGATAGAGACTCCTACTCTAAAAGTTCCTGTAAGAATTTTATTGAAAATTAGATGGTTATCTTCAGGTAATTTTTCCCAAAGATTTTTAATTTCTAAATTTTTCTCATACTCATTAAGTTTTGATAATGCAGGTATTGTTTCGCTTAGTAATTCATTGAGACTTATATTTGATAACTTCTTTTTTCTTAAATTAGTTTTATTTTTAAGCAATAACGTTATTACCTCCGCAGAATCACCAACTTTTAAATAACAAGTATCAATTAACCATTGAGGATATTCATATATTTGAGAAAAAAGATTTTTTAAATATCTTCCACTAATAAATCTCTTATTACTTTTTCCAGTTAGTAAATATATTGCCCATGAATTATCTATTGGATCATTAGATAAAAAATAATTCTTTAAAACTTCAATTTTATTATTTGTACTATTAATTGAATCTAGATCACCAAATAATTCTGAAAACTTTTTTAAGCTCATATTTATTTACCGAATAAAAGGACATTTATTGATTCCTTTTCAACTAAATATTTACTTAAGGCTTCACTATCTCCATGATGAAAAAATACATTTTTTGCTTCAGACTTTTTTACTACTTCCAGAATTCCATCCCAATCCGCATGATCAGAGATTGCGAATCCTTTATCATATCCTGATCTTTTTCTTAGAGCTCTTATTGACATCCATCCACTCGCGAAAGCTGTTTGAATGTTTTTGAAATTTTTTAAATAAGAACCCTTACTTAAAGATGGCGGTAATAATATCAGACTTCCTTTAAGTTCATCTATCTTTTTTTTATTTTCAATTTTTATAGTATCTTTAATATCAATTCCAAGTTCCCTATAACGATTGTTCATTTTGTGAATACTGCCATGGGAATAAATATTGCCTTTAAAATTTGTTTGACTAAGTTCGTTTAACAATCTCTGAGCTTTTCCAAGTGAATAGCAGAAAAGTAAAGAAGTTTTTTCTGGTGAATTAGTTATCCATTTTGAAATATCATTTGCTATTTTATTTGATTCATCCCACTTAAATATTGGCAAACCAAAAGTACATTCGCTTATTAAATAATCAGTTTTTACTATTTCAAATTGTTTGCAAGTCTGATCTCTTTGAAGCTTAAAGTCACCTGAAATTAGCCATTTTTCTTCAGCAAAAATAAACCTTATTTGACTAGATCCAAGGATGTGACCAGATGGATGAAAAGAAATATTTATACCATTTATCTTAAATTCTTCTCCATATTCAAAAGTCTTAATTTTGATATTATCTCCAACTCTTTCTTTAAGAAGTATTGCAGTTTCTTTAGTAGAAATGTATTCTTCACAGCCAAATGTAAAGTGATCAAAATGAGCATGAGTTATTAATGCCTTTTTTACTGGCTTGCTTGGATCAATCCAAATATCAGCAAGTTCACAATAAAGATTTCCATCTTTATATCTAATTAAATATTCTTGTTTAGTTCTCAAAACTACATCTCTTACAATGAAGTTAATTTAGCTAATTATGCCCAAGCTTGTTTTGATAAAGCTATGGCTGAAATTGTCAGTAAAGCAATAACTACAAATTTGTTACTCCAATTAATCATGAATGAACTAATTTTGTTGGAAGAAAGTCTATTAGATGGCACAATCTTTTTTTTATTCATAATGTGATGATTTTCATTATTTTCTAAGTAATTTAAATTTTTAATCTCATTTATTAATTTAGATTCGCAAGTTGAGAGTTTTTCTACTTGATTTAATAATTCAATATCTTCTGGCTTTAATAAAGAATTTAATTCTTTAATTTGTCTTTCGTTTTTCATAAGAAATTTATTAACAATCTCATCTGTCCCTAACCCCTTCTTTATATTTAAAAGAATATCATCTCTTTCCCAAGATTTTTCAAGAGAATTTAAAATTTTGCTTATGCTCATTTTAAGTATTTTTACCTATCATAAATTATTATTTTTTTCTTCTGTGGCTTATTCCTTTAAGTAATTAAAAAAATTATTTTTATTTAAGATTTACGAATAAGTCTGTTAGCAAAATATTTTATCTTTACCTTTTCTACAATTTTTTTAGAACTGCTTTTAGTTTTAACTTTATTTAAATTGATCACTTCATCTGAAACATTTTTGCCCGTTTCAAAATAACTTTTAATTTTTTCTAATTCTTCTTCATTTAATCTTTTTGTTGCACCTTTTGCATTGATTCCAAGTTTCTTGCAGGCTAATAATATTCTATTACTTTCGACATTGAGATCTTTGGCAATAGTAAAAATTGGAGTGTTAATAGACATTATTTTCTTTATTATGTAGTTTATTATTTATAGTATATTTATAAATTAGAAATTAAATATATTTTTAACTATTATTCATTTCAAACACTTTATTTAACTAGGCTACTTCATCTTCGTAATTATTTAAATCATTAAACTTCTTCTTCATGGTTGGGTTATTTCTAGTTAATTTATTTACTGTCAAATCTTGAGATTTGCTGTCAGCAGATAAAAGATGTTTTTTCGAGAGAATTAAAGCTTCTTTGGTTTTTTGTAAATGGGTTATTGATTTATCAATTTCTGAAATTGCATCATTAAATCTATCCTTGGCAAGTGAAACATTTTTACCAACTGAATTTTTGAATTGCTCAAGAGTAGTTTCAAAATTAGTTATGTCGTAATTTTCGCGTTTCATTAAATCGATTTGTGATTTGTATTTTAAAGTTTCCATAGATGCATTTCTTAAAAGAGAAATGATCGGCAAGAAAAATTGCGGTCTTATTACATACATTTTTGGAAATCTATGAGACACATCAACTATGCCTGAGTTATAAAGTTCACTATCTGGTTCTAACAGAGAAACGAGTACTGCGTATTCACAAGATTTTTGCCTTCTATCTTTATCTAATTCTTTTAAAAAATCTTCGTTTTTTCTTTTATTAGTTCCATTTAAACTTTCGTTCTTCATTTCAAACATTATTGATACTACTTCGGTTTTATTTTCATCAAATTCTCTAAAGATATAGTCCCCTTTACTTCCAGAAGAGATATCGTTATCTTTTTCGAAATATGAGTTTTTAAACGCAGAGGCACGATTCAAATTAAATTGGGTTTCGCAATGGATTTCTAAGGTTTCCCCTACCATCTTTGTAGATAATCTAGATTTCATTTCTCTTAATTCCTGTATAGTAAGGTCCCTTTCACTAATTTTGCTTTTAAACTTTTCTTCAATTAATTTTTCATTAATTGCATGTTCAAGTCTCATATTTTCAATGGAATTTGTTAATGAAGCGTTTTCTTTTTCTAAATTAGTAACAGCCTCACTTACTTTGTTTTTTAAAGATATTTCTGAAATTAAAGACTGGTTTTTGATTTCATCCTTCAACTTGATTAATTCATTATTCAATGAATTAATTTTATTTGATGCTTGATTTTTTAAATCATTTAGAGCATTTGTTTTCTTTTCTTCAGCTATTTTTAATTGAGATTCAAGAGTTTGGATTTCAGACTCTTTAATGCGATTTTGCTCTATTAACTGTATTTTTAACTCACGCTTTAAAATTTCCAAAGCTTTTTTATTATCTTCTTCAGCCAAAATAAGCCTTTCTTTTATTTGTTTGTTGAATTCTTCGTCTTTTATCTGAAGAAGTATTTCTTCAAAGCTGCTGGGATCAATTCGGAAAGTTTTGCCGCATGAAGGACATTTAATATCTTTCATTTTTTAATTACAAAATTAATATTAGAAAGGATTTAATATTCGAATTATTTAAAAAGAATATTACTCTTGACTAAGAATAAACAATGATCCAATGTTATGCATTAAAAAATAAAATAAATTTTGCAATAAAAGTCATATTAATCCTGATTCCTTAAGAATATTTATTTTATTTGCTAATTCAATATCTGCAGAAGATATTGAGCGGTCTAATTTTTTGTGAGAGGAAACTGTGTAACCACTATCATCAACAAATTCGTCTTCCGCATCTTTTAAGTAGACATTATCATTTTGGAGATCTTTAAAATTATCCGATTTGTATATTTTTGACTTACTGATATTACTATATCCAAAATTCGCAATTCCTCTGGCATCTAATGCTTCCTCAACTAATATACCAACTACCTTAGATCTACTTATAGATTCGCTCTTGGATATTTCATCAATAATTTCAAGTACTCTTTTTCTAGGGAGATATCCTATTCTTTTAACTTGATTTTCCATAAGTCTTTTTCATATGTCAATATTGTAACACTTCTGTCAAATTCAATTTGATTGATGCCACTTCTGTATAAATTTAAATAATGAGATTAAAGTATAATTTTAGAGAACCTTCATATAAAGTTATTTCCCAAAAAGTCATGAGGATAGTTTATATGCATCTTCTAATTACTCTTTCAGATTGCCTCGGATATCTGAAAATTTCTTAATTTAAATTTTAAATATTATGAAAGATAAACTTTATGATAATGCTGATAGCTTTGCAATGTCATTTGATGAGGAATGGGAAAATATTGATTGTGATGATATGCGATTAAAGATAGATAAGGTATTTGAACTTTTATCAGAGCACCCTTTTTTAATATCTAATCCAGAAAATGCTAGAAAAATGGTGGAATTTAGGATATTTTCATTGAAAAAATTTCAATAATTATTTTAAATTTTATTAAAACGAATTTTTTAAAATTAACCTTAATTACTTTAGTTTTAGATAGTTGGCGAATTAAAAAATCCTTTACTGTATAAAAAGATTATTATGCCAATAATTGGACCTATCCCGAAAACAAACAGTACTAATTTCGCAGAATTTTTTGTTTGACCTAATTTTTGATCTTTTAAATTTGATTTAGTTTGATTTTTTTTTGATTTTTTCTTTTTCATGAAAGATATCTTACTACAACTCGACTTTAAAAGATTTTGATATGTTATTAGGTTTTAAATAATTTTCAATTTTGCAAAATTGATATGGGATTCAAAAAAGATCGTATTGTATAATGTAAAGACTATAAAGGAAATATGAGTGCAACTAAGAGAGAGGAAGTATGTTCTCACCTTAGATATATAAGGTTAGAGCTTAGAGAAATGCATCAAATGCTCATCAAAGAAGATTTGTTGCCAGATCTTAATGAAGCAAAGGAAGTACTCGCACAGCTTGATGCTTTATTGGATTTATTATCAGAAAAAAAAGTAACGAATATAAAAAGCCAATTTTGAAAACTTTAGTTGAATTTGAATATTTTAAAGATAATTTGTAGCTGATTCTATTTTTTTTCTATTATCGTGCATCTGTTCTAATTTGTTGTAAATTTCTTTAATTTGGATTTGTATTAAATCTGTTGAATTTATATTACTTAAAGCATCTAATGTTGATAGAAGGCTTTCTTTGGCTTCAATTAAATGTCTACATTCTTTACTGCCCGCTTCGTATGACATAGGATTTTTATAAGGAAATTTATTATCTCAAATATATTAAAAATTCTTCCGTATTGCTTGATACTCTTATTAAATCATCGCTTATTATTGTAATTTTCAATACAGAATAAGTAATTATTTTTACTAGGATTTAATAAAAACTTATGAAAGAAAACACAAATGATTATAAATTCTGCATTAAGTTGGCCTTAGATAATGCAAAAAAAAGAATTAATCTTTTAGATAATTCTGATAAAAAGTGTGTCCAAGAAGAATATAAGGAATGGATTAATGATGGTCTAAATAAGCATACAGTTTTACTACTAAGAGACGATCCGATTATTTGAAAATGATATAAATATTTTCTAATTCTTCGAACTAGAAGTAACCCTATATAAAAAATAAAGACTCGCAATAAATATAATTGCCAAGATAACAGTTAATGAAGAAAAATTATCCATAACTTTGTTTGTTATAAAATTTATTTAAATATAGCAGTTAAGTTAAATAAGTCCTGCATTCAGTTTTCTTTGAAAAGAGAAAGAATAAATTTATTCAAACTTTCTTTTTCTAAAAATATTTTTTTATTCTTATAGGTTTTTAATTTCTTAAAAATTAAATCAACTATGTGTTCTGATTTTGGAGTCATATATTAAATTTATTTTTCCAATAAATAAATTTTCTCTTCACCTATTTTATCTGGCTGTGTTATTTTGCATCCTTTATCTTTTTCCATATTACAATCTTTTGTGGCAGGAACAGATTTCCAAGTACAAATTTTTTCTTGGGAATCTTCTCTTATAATATTCCATCCATTATCTAAGTATTCTGAAATACCATCCTCTCCACAAGAAAACTTTATTTCCATTCTTTTCTTTTCTGAATTAGGATTTTCTTCAATATTTTTTTCCAAATTATTTATGGGATACTCTTTATTAGCTGATGTCTTACAAGAAATTAAGAAAATTGCAATTAGACTTATAAATGTAAATTGTTTTATTCTTTTCATTTTTTTAACTTTTGATGATTCTAAATTTTTTAAATTATAGTTTATTTTGATTCTATTAATTTTAATAGTTTATCCATTTTATGCATCAATTCTTTTACATCCCTTGGCTTAGGTAATATTAATTCTTCCGTAACTTCTAAATGCATTTTCTTTAAGTTTTGCCTCAAATCTTTTAAATGCATTTTTACGTTTTCTTTCTTTTGTTTTATATCAGTCATTGGATTAGAATTAAAACTTTATCAAGCTTAAAGTCACTATCATAATATTGAAATGCTTATTTATAGATAATAATTCAAAATTTAATTTTTTAAATTTTCTATTTCATAGATTTCTTCGCCACCATAACAAAAATTTGTAGATATCATTTTTATTTCCCTATTATTGATTCCTATTATATTTTTATTTTTAATAATATAATTTTTTGCAATCGCTTCACAATCTAATTTATTTTTTGCATGTTTAATAACTGGATAAAAATAGGCTAATGTAGTAATTACAAACAAAAATATTATTATTGATTTGTTTTCATTTTTAATAAATTCTTTAGATTTTTTTTGAGCTTTTAATATTTTTATTAGTAATTTATCTGGTAATCCTATTTGAACAAATAACAACTCTACCCACCATGGAAGATCATTATCTTTCTTTTTCTTAAAGTTATCGGAAGTATTCATTTTCTTGGCTTCATAGTTTTGCTTTCTAGCTTCTTTAGGATTAGTTGTTTCTTTTTTACTCATATCATCTAATGATTTATTTGGAATGTAGAGGTTTTATTTTGATTTGGAAACTATATTTTTATTTTATAAGTTTTAATTTAATTTATCTATGAATTTGAGTATTGTTAATTTGTATTTAGAAATTTTAAATGGCAAAAAAAAGAAGGAAGTTAAATAAAGATTTCGAGAAAAAAATATATTCATCAAAAAAAAATGTCGAATTAGTACTGGCAAAAATCTATGATATCGATGATGAGGAAATACAAAAAGAATATATGAGTGCTTTTAACAAAGTGGTTTACTTATATGATGAATTAAAAGAAGATTATGAACGACAAGGATTTTCTGGTAATTCTGAAGAACTTCTCACAAACTACAAAAATGCGTTTAATCTTTTCGAATCGGAATTTGAAATTTAAATTCATTTTCTAATTACCCTTTGTAAGGTTTTACAGGTATTTCAATTAGATTTCCTTCTTGGAGATCAGATCTTTTCTTTTGTAATTTTTTTATGCATAAAGATACCCTTCTCTCCTTTCTGCAAAATTTTTTTATTTGGAAGTCAGTAAGTGAAAATGATTCATTACTAAATGAAAAAAAGGCCAATAAAAACATAGAAAAATTTATTACCAATTTCATTAGTTCTCTCCTCACTATTTTCTAATTTTCTTTGATTTAATTACTTTCTATTATAAATATCAATAATTTGTTTCAATTCATTTTTACTTAAGTCTGTTGAAATAAAAACTTCTTGGGCTGTTTTACCCTTTCTTGCTATTGCTTTATATCCGTTTATGGTTTTTACTGACAATCTAATTATCAATTTAGAAGATCTTCCCCTAGATCTTGAAATAGCAGCTGGAGTTATTGTCTTGATATTATTGTCCAGTGCTAACCTCTGGAGTAATGGTATTAGACCTTCTATATTTGTACTATGATTTAAAACTAATCTTCCCAATTTAGATTTATTTTTATTCTATTGAGAAAATTTTGTTTCTGAGAAATTAACTTTAGCTTTAAAATGATTAAAAAAAATGAAGTTCTGTTATATTTAAATTAGTGATTTAAATTTAATGATTTTTCAAATAGGTTGGGCAGCACTAGCTGCTATTTTTACTTTTTCAATTGCCATGGTTGTTTGGGGAAGAAATGGGGACGGATCCATTGACATATGATTTCTTTTTTAAATTATGAAGTATATTTAAATAAATTTCTTATCTTAACATCGTTTGTTTTACTCATATTCATAACATTAGCTGTAATTTATATATCCTATGTCTCTTGGAAAGATAAAAAAAGATTAAAAAAATAATTATTATTATTTTTGATCTCTTTTCTTATCCTTAATTCTGAGCTCTTCAATTAATTCTTTTGCTTGCTGCAGTTTTGATATACTGCTTTTATAGATTCCAATATCTTTTTCTGCTTTATTAGCAGATAAGCTTAACTTCTCAAAAATATCAGAAATTATCTTATTTTTCTCTGATTCATCTTTTTCTTTAAAATCTTGGGCGTTTGAAATTAATATATATATTCCTAAGTTCAAAATCCTTGAAGGGTAAAGTTTAGAATTAATTTTTTCTATTAATAATTTTAAAATATCTTTAGATGTTTTATCCTTTAATTCTTTTTGAGACTTTTTAGATATTTCATTAATTTCCTTCGCCTCAAAATTTGAAGAACTGCATAAGGATTCAAAAAGTAGATCTAAGTGTTTTTCGGGTTGATATCCTTTCATTAATTCTTTAAATGTTTCGGTTAGACCAACACAAAAGAGATAATCTTGCATAAATTCATTTTGATGGTTTAAAAGATTAAGTTCGACAAGCATTTCATCAACTATTTTTTTATATAAGCCTGGAATGACGTAGGGAAATCTTTCATGAAATAACTTTTTGCTATCTGAAACAGTCAATTTTTCTTTCAATTTTTTATATGTAAACCTTAATAAGGTTAGCGTATGTTGACTCAATATCGTTAATATCTAATAAACAGATAAATATTATTATGATCCCTTTAGTTTTAGAAGAATCAGGCGGTAGCGAAAGAGTCTTTGATATTTATTCGAGACTATTAAGAGAGAGAATAATCTTTTTGGGAGAACAAGTTACTAGTGAAACTGCTAATAGAATTGTTGCTCAATTATTGTTCCTCGAGGCAGAGGATCCTGATAAGGACATTTATATGTATATAAATTCACCTGGTGGGTCAGTATATGACGGATTGGGTATCTTTGACACAATGCAACATGTAAAGCCTGACATTCACACAGTTTGTGTTGGCTTAGCAGCTAGTATGGGTGCATTTTTGCTTGCGGCAGGTACTAAAGGTAAAAGAAGCAGCCTTAGACATTCAAGAATAATGATTCATCAACCACTTGGAGGAGCTAGGGGGCAAGCTAGTGATATAAGAATTCAAGCAGATGAAATTTTGTTCTTAAAAGAACGACTAAATACTGAATTATCAGAAAGAACTGGAAAGGATTATGAAACTATTAAAGAAGATACTGATAGGGATTTTTATATGTCCCCTAACGAAGCGGTCGAATACGGTTTAATTGATCTGGTATTAGATAAGAAACCTATAAAAGTTTAGCTCAATAATTGAGGTGTTCTCTCTTTCTTAGGAATTTTAGTGAATTTGGAAAGAATACTTACAAATTCATCTCCATCTAATGTTTCTTTTTCGATTAATACGTCAACTATCTTATCCATAGCTTCTCTATTTTTGCTTACTATATCGTAGGTTTCTTTATAACATTCCTTGACCATTACTCTTACACTTTCATCTATTTGTTTAGAAATTGAGTCGGAAACTTCACTTCTAGTCATTAAATCTCTACCAACGAATACTTCTTGATTACCACTTTCTAAAGCTATCGGACCTAAATTACTCATTCCAAATCTAGTAACCATTTGACGGGCCATTGAAGCAACTTGTTGGAAATCACCTCCCGCTCCTGTTGTAATCTCACCTTCTCCAAAAACTACATCTTCAGCAGCTCTTCCTCCTAAAGCACCCATTATCCTTGCTTTTAGTTGAGCCCTGCTAACAAGAGTTTGTTCATCGTCTGGGGTAAACCAAGTTAATCCTTTGGCCTGACCTCTTGGTATGACGGTTACTTTTTGAACAGGATCATGTGCTTTCACAAGTGAACCTATGAGAGCATGGCCAACTTCATGATAAGCAATTAATCTCTTGCTTCTGCCATCTGTTAACGGAGATCCTTCCATTCCTGCGACAATCCTATCTACAGAGTCATCGATTTCAGAAATACTGATAGATTCTTTTCTCCTCCTAGCGGTTAATATAGCAGCCTCATTTAATAGATTTGCTAAATCTGCTCCTGTAAACCCAGGTGTTCTTCTCGCAATGCTTTCAAGTGTTAAATCCTCTTGTAGTTTCTTATTCCTAGCATGAACTTCCAATATTGATAGTCTGCCCTTAATATCAGGTGCGTCTACAGTTACCTGTCTATCAAATCTGCCAGGTCTCATTAGAGCTGAGTCTAGAACATCGGGCCTGTTTGTTGCTGCAATTATTATTATGCCACTATTGCCTTCGAATCCATCCATTTCAGTAAGTAATTGGTTTAGAGTTTGTTCTCTCTCATCATTACCTCCACCAATACCTGCACCTCTTTGTCTTCCTACAGCATCGATTTCATCAATAAAAATTAAGCAAGGACTATTCTCTTTAGCTCTTTTGAAAAGGTCTCTAACCCTACTAGCACCAACACCAACAAACATCTCAACAAATTCAGAACCTGATAATGAGAAGAATGGTACACCTGCTTCACCTGCAATTGCTTTCGCTAGAAGAGTTTTACCAGTACCAGGAGGCCCTACCAATAGAACGCCTTTAGGAATCCTTGCACCTACAGAAGTAAATTTTTCTGGTTTTTTCAGGAAAGTGACAACTTCTTGCAAATCCTGCTTGGCTTCATTAACACCTGCAACATCCTCAAAAACAACTCCTGTTTCAGCTTCCATCGCAAATCTTGCCTTTGTTTTTCCAAATTGCATTGCTTGGCCAGGCCCTCCAGGCATACCATTTGACCTCCTAGCTAACAAAATTAGGCCTCCGATTAAAATAGCTGGGAATAGTAGATTACCCAAAATTCCTAATGCAGGAGGGGCTGTTTTAATAGGATGCACATCAAAACTGATTCCCTCATTTTTTAAGATGTTTATAAGCTCTGGAGTCAAGCCGGGAAGATCTACTCGCAACCTTTGAACTTTATTATCTAAGTCTGAATCTATTGTTTCTATAACTGCATTTCTTCCTCCCTCAAAAATATCAACAGATGTAACCCTACCTGAATTAATGTAATCTAAAAATCTACCGTAACTAACTCTTGCCACCGCAGAATTTCTTGGTGCAATAGTAGTCCCATTGGATTTAAGGGAATCAACATTACTTGAAGATAAAAATTGGTACGAAAGTGCAATTACTAAAAGTATAGGTAAAGCCCATAAAATTAATGTTTTAAATTTCTGATTCATTAATTTGTAGAAAGTTTATTATAAGATTGTAGAATGAATCAGTGCATTTCGTTGATATTTTCCCTAACTTTATGCTTACACTACTCTCTAATGTATCTAATTTATAAATGAAATTTGAAATCAACGATAAGGTTAAGTTGATCGCTCCAGTTTCTTATTTGAAGACATCAGATAATATGCCGATGTTAAGACCACCTGATCTAGTGGCAATTGATGAAGTTGGAGAAATTCTATCAATAAAATCTCCAGACACTGTTGAAGTAAAGTTTAGAAGAGGTTCTTTTTTAATCGATATTGATAAAATTGAGAAAAACTAATTTAAAAGTTTTGCTTCCACCTTTTTGAAATTTCTAAACATATATTTTTATTGCCAGAAATACTCAGAAAAGGTTTTGAAAAATACTTGTTAGTTATTTTAAGAATATCTAATGAAGATATTTCGTCTATTTTGGAATTTAAATCGTGTTCAGAAATTGAGGAAATACCATAACTAATTAACTGTATCTTTCTTTGTAAAATTTCATCTAGCGATTGATTTCCAAATAGAAAAGAACCTTTTAGTTTTTCTTTAGCCAAAAATATTTCATTATCAATCAAAGGATTTAAAAGTAAATCTTTCCATAAAGTTGATAAAAGTTCAAAAGCAAAAAGGGCTTTTTTATTTGATACTGATAAATAAACTAAAAATGGGGCATTCCCGCTCCTAACTGGATAATAAACTCCTAAATCGTAAGTGATTCCATTTTTTTCCCTAAAAAGTTTAAATAAAGTAGCGCTCATTCCATAAGATAAATACGACTCCAAAACCTTAAGAGGCAAATATTCACTACTTTTACGAGAGCAAGTTTGGTTGCCCAACATTATTATTGTTTGATTTGAATTATTATTGTTGAAATCAAATCTATCGTTGGTACTTAATTCGTTATTTATAGTTCTTGATTTTTCTTCTATGGGGGTTTTTTCTAATTTTTCTACATTTAAACCATTTATTTCTAAATTATTTGAAATTAAATACTTATCTCGACTTTTAAAATTTTTAAACTCAAGCAAAACATCTTCATAGATAATCTTTGAGACATCATTTGCATTGCCATTTGTATTAAAGGCATAAGGATGATTTGAGTAAACAATTCTTCTCCATTTTTCAAAACAGATATTAAATGGATTCTCTTTATCTCTTTTGATATTATTAATGGAGGATTTTTTTACTTTTTGAAATTCAATTTCTAAGAGAGTTGGTTTATTAATTATTAAATCTAATAAGGGGAATAATTTACTGAAATGTTCATTTAGGGATTTTATGCTTATTGAAATCCCATCTTCAAATACTTCTTGATTTAATTCTGCTCCATAGGACTCAATATACTCCGAAAGAGTGAAATTATTAAAACCCTCACATCCTCTGGTAAGTAATGAACTGAGGATCTTGTTTATACCTTTTTTGCCAAAACTATCTACATCACTCCCTCCTTTAATCCATATTAAAGCAATTGAAAAATCCCTTTTTTTATTATTTAAAAAATATCTTTTTAACATTTAACCAGGGGATGCAACTAAAGTGAATTTTTCTTCACGGATATAATCTGTGATCTCCTTGAAATTATCTAAATCATTCCAATAATCTAAATGACTTTCTAAATTTTTGATTGAAGAATTTCTCCCCCAAAGAAGTTCATTTCCAAAGAATGAAGAAAGTTGTGTAGATGTCTCTAAATTAAAGATATAATTACTTTTTACAATATTTATTGCTTTTTTTATTTCATCCAAAGTCAAGGTTTTACAATTTAAGATCTCATCAATTGTTTTGTTAATTTGCTTTTCTACTAAATCAATATCTTTGGACTCACAACTTGCTTCCATTATAAATAATCCGCCTAACTCTCCAACATTTACATCTACATATATCGATTCAACAAGATTACTATCTTCTTTTAAAATTTTAACTAATCTGCTGTTTCTTCCAACAGAGAGTATTGATGCTAATATTTCCAGTCCAATAATATTTTTTTGATTATTAAGGTTTGGGATAAACCAAGCCATATATATTCTTGAAAACTCTAAATTATCAAACTTAATTGACTCTCTACCATTCCTAATTTTTAAAGAAGGTTTATTTTTTAGATTTATTAAATTTGAACTTTTATTAATACCAGATAGATCACTCTTTTCAAAAATTTTATAAATTTCTTCTGAGAGATTCCCAGCAATTGCAATACATATTTTTTCGGAAGTGTAATGTTTGCTATGAAATTTCACAAGGTCATTTATCTCTAAGTTTTTAATACTATGTTCAGATCCCAGAATCGAATTGCCATAAATCGGACTTAGCCAAACCCTGTTCAAAAAATAATTAAATAATCTTTCTTCAGGCTGATCATTTTGTTGCTTTATTTCATCAATAACTACCCCTTTTTCTTTTATAAATTCATCACGATTAAAATCTGGAGCAACGACAATATTTGTCAAAAGAGCAAGTGATTCTCTAAAGTTACAGGGTGGAACTAGTACATGGTAATGTACATCATCATAACCTGTTGAAGCGTTACTTAATCCCCCTAGTGATTCAATTTTATGGTCAAACTCACCTGGCATTATTTTGTTAGATCCTTTAAAAATCATATGTTCTAGAAAATGAGCAGTACCGTTTTTATTAACATCCTCAAATGAAGAACCTGCTTTGCACCAAATATCAATGCTTATAAGCGGCAATTCTTTATTATCCACAAACACACATCTAGTTTTGCTTGAATGGGTGTAGTAGTTAACTTCTCCTAAGTTCATTTCAGTTCTCTCTTTAAATTCTATTTTGGTACTTTTTAGCCTTGTTGTCTGAATCTTTAACTAAAACAAAATTAAATGACCCTCTTATTTTGGATTTACTACAAAATATTAGAGATCATAGGTCCATGCTTGAGGACCTTAAGAGTATAAAAATTGATCCAAAACTAACTAACATAATATCTAAAGAAATAGGCAGAGAACTTTACATTGAAAATGAATTTCATAAAGCAAAAGGTTTTAGAAAATTACATATTGAAGTAGCAGAATTTTCAAAGAATCTTAAAATATTACACTGCGTTTTTTTTCCTGATCCAAAGTTTGATATCCCAATTTTTGGGATGGATTTGGTAAAAATAAATGATATTATTTCTGCTGCCATTGTTGATTTATCCCCGTCATCACAAAACCAAGGTTTGAAATACGAAAAATTACTTTCTGAAGTTGATAAAAGTTCTTTTACCTCTTTGAGAGAGATTCCTAAATGGGGGGGGATTTTTTCTAATAATGTATTTTTTGCTTCCTTAAAAAGTAAATCTGAAAGAAATGATTTTTGCAGAGTTGTGGATCAATACCTCACTATTTTGATCCAATTAAGTAAGAAAGCTAAACCGGAAGTTAATGAGGAAATTATCCAAGAGAGAATAGCTTTTCAAAAAAATTATTGTGTTCAACAAATGAAAAATGAGAAGACTAGCATGGTTCTTCTAAAATATTTTGATGAAAAATGGGTCAATAACTATATAAAAACAGTGCTCTTCGATTTTTAATGAAATTAAAAATATTAAAAAATTTATTTATTTATTTTTTATTATTTACACCAATATCTCTTGGTGTTATTTCCTGTTCTGGAAATAATAAATCTAGTTCAAAATTTAAAGAGGAAATAACTTCAGATTTCATACCTCCTATTACAGCGGTTGCCGCACTTGGTCAACTTTCTCCTTCGGGAGAGATTAGACAATTGGCAGCTCCAATAAGTCAGTTTGGCTCTTCCCCCCGAATTGTCGAAATTTTAGTAAATGAAGGAGATTTCGTAAAAAAAGGTGATATCCTTGCAATCTTTGAAAATGTAGAAAAATTAATTGCTGATCTCGAAAGAAACGAAAATCTAATTAATACTGTTAACGAAGAAATTACCCTTAAGAAAGATCAAATTCAAAGGTATGAGTTGGCTTTGAGCAAAGATGTATATTCTTTTGTAGAGTTTTCACAGAGAAAAGATGAATTATTAAAATTGCAAAAACAGAAAATAAACCTAATCGGAGATCAAAAAAATATCAAGATAGATCTATTTAATTCAAAATTAAGGAGCCCAATCGATGGTTTTGTCCTTGGAATAAACACGAGAGTTGGTGAAAGGCCTCAAAATGAAGGGATTTTGGAGATCGGTTCTAGTCAAAAAATGGAAGCTTTGATAGAGGTTTATGAATCTGATATCGATAGAGTCTTTATCTCTCAGAATGTTGAATTGAGAAGTGAGAATGGAGGTTTCCAAAAAAATCTTAAAGGAAAGGTCATTAGGATTAGTCCTCAGGTCAAACAAAGAAAAGTTCTATCTACTGATCCAACAGGGGATGCTGATTCACGAATTATCGAGGTACTAGTAAAACTAGATCAAGATTCTATAGATATAGTTCAAAACTATGCAGGAATGAAAGTGATCGCAAAATTTATTCCTTAATGAGTTTTTCTTTTTTAAAATTCAGAAAAATTCCATTAGCTTGGTTGTTATTAACTAGGCAACCATTAAGGCTAGCTGTTGCCATAGCTGGAATCAGTTTTGCAGGGATTTTGATGTTCATGCAATTAGGTTTTAGAGATGGTTTATTTGATACGAGTGTAACTATTCATAAACTTCTAGATGCCGATCTTGTTTTGATAAGTCCCAGATCAAAAAGTTCTATAAGCATGAGTGGATTCCCAAAAAGGAGATTAATTCAAACTCTCGCAGTAGAAGATGTTGAAAAAACTGCTCCCGTTAATCTAAATTATTTACTTTGGAGAAATCCCGAAAATCTTAAAACTAGATCAATACTTGCATTAGGTTTTAATCCCTCCGATTCACTTCTTTTAGATGAGGGATTCTCAAAGAAAGCTTATAAATTGAGAAATCCATCAAGAGTTCTTTTTGACAAATTATCTAGACCTGAATTTGGACCGATTGAAGAATGGTACTTATCTGAAAAAAAAGTTGAGACTGAGGTTGCTGGAAAAAGAGTAATTGTTGAGGGCCTTGTGGAGTTGGGACCATCTTTCGGTGCAGATGGTAATTTGATAACTAGTCGAGAAACCTTCTTAAGACTTTTTCCTGCTAATCCTTCTGGCAGTATAGAAATTGGTTTGGTAAAGCTAAAAAAAGGATCTGATCCTGAATTGATTTCAAGGATATTAAATAACTCACTCCCAAATGATGTTAGGGTTCTTACAAAAAATCAATTTATAGAATTTGAGAAGAATTATTGGAAAAATAGTACTGCAATAGGTTTTATATTTAGTTTGGGAGCATTGATGGGTTTTGTTGTAGGGTGCGTGGTTGTTTATCAAATTCTTTATAGTGACGTTACAGATCATCTTCCCGAGTATGCCACTTTATTGGCAATGGGGTATAGACTTAAGTCCCTTTTCTTTGTTGTAGCTAGAGAGGGGTTTTTGTTAGCATTGTTTGGCTATTTACCTGCTTATTTCTCTGGTCAAATACTTTACTCAGTTATAAGAAGTTCTACTAAACTCCCAATAATAATGGATGCAGAAAAAACCCTTTTAATTTTCGTTTTAGTTTTAGTTATGTGTATGGGTTCCGCAGCTGTTGCGATGCGTAAATTAGTTGACGCTGATCCTGCTGAAATTTTTTAACAATTGAAGATAAATGGTTAAAGCTAATAAATCAAAAAATAATGTTACAAACTTTAAAACAGTCTCAATAAATAATTTGAGTCACTTTTATGGAAAAAATGAGAATAAAAAACAAGTTCTTAATGACGTTAATTTAAATATTGATAAAGGAGAGTTGGTTCTTTTAAAAGGACCTTCTGGATGTGGTAAAACGACTCTTTTAACATTAATTGGTGCCTTGCGAACCTGTCAAAGTGGAGATTTGATTGTATTAAATAATCAATTAAATGGAGCATCAAGGAAAACTCGTCAGATTCTTAGAAGAAGTATTGGAATGATTTTTCAAGGTCACAACCTTCTGAGATGTTTAACAGCAGAACAAAATGTCCAGATGGGCGCCGATTTAATAAAAGGTTTAACATATTTGCAAAGACGTGAAATAGCAAGGAATTGGTTGTCAGCAGTAGGATTAGAAGAACATCATAAAAAGTTGCCAAATGACTTATCTGGTGGGCAGAAACAGAGAGTAGCAATTGCTCGAGCTTTATCTGCTAACCCAAAACTTTTATTAGCTGATGAGCCCACTTCTGCTTTAGATAGCGTCACAGGAAGAGAGATAGTAACCCTTTTAAGGAAACTAGCAAAAGAGCAAAATTGTTCTGTACTTATGGTGACGCATGATCCAAGAATTTCTGATATGGCTGATAGGATATTGAATATGGAAGATGGTAAAATATATAGTGCTCATAGTGAGCTAATATAATTAAAAGTTAAAAATTTTATGTCTAAGAGAAGGAATCTAAAAAAAGAAAAGCAGGAACGTAATAGAGCCTATGCTAGAAAATTCAAAAAAAGGAAATTAAGAACTGATGGAAGACCTGATGGTGGAAATGTTACAGGTACAGCAAATAATGGCGGTGCAGCTGATTAGGGAATATCTTTTATTTTTATCTTTTGGAATTTAATATATTATGCATATTTAAGACATAATCATGAACGTAAGTATTGTTATACCGACTTACAATAGATTACCTATATTAGAGAAATGTCTATTTGCTCTTGAGAATCAAAAATTAAATACAAATATCAGTAATTATGAAGTAATAGTAGTTGATGATGGATCAACTGATGGGACAACCTCATGGATAAATAAAAACAAAACTAATCTCCCACACGTTATTCTATTTCAGCAAGAACATGGAGGGCCTGCACTTGGAAGAAATCTGGGAGTAATTAAATCAAAATATGAAATTATTATATTCATTGATAGTGATCTAGTTGTATTAGATAATTTTATAAATTGCCACGTAGAAAAATTACTTGCCTCTTGGAGAAAAAATGATAAAAAATGTTTTACCTATGGCTCGGTAGTCAATACATCTAATTTTCTAAATCCTCAGAGTGAAACACATAAAATAATGGACACTTCTTTTGCATACTTTGCTACTGGGAATGTAGCGATATCAAAAGAATTGATTTTAAGTGTGGGATTATTTGATACTTCGTTTAGTCTTTACGGTTGGGAGGATTTAGAACTTGGAGAAAGATTAAAAAAAATTGGAACAAAATTAATTAAATGTCCAAATGCAGTAGGTTTTCATTGGCATCCGCCATTTAATTGCGAACAAATAGATTCATTAATAGCTCAAGAAAAAGAGAGAGCAAAAATGGCTTTAGTGTTTTATAAGAAACACCCAAATTTAAGGGTTAGATTTATGATTCAATTAACTCCTCTCCATAATTTACTTTGGCAAACTCTTTGCTTGGGAGGACTTATCAGTGTTGATAGAATCCTTCCTTTATTACGATTTCTAGTAAATATAAGAAAAAATAGACTTGCACTTGAGATATTTAGAATCCCTCTAAATATGATTTACATTAAACAGTTAACCAAATCAAGATAAAAAACTTTTAGAAATACACATCACTTGCTAGAATAACTGAATCAATTTCACACATCTGACAGTTTCGGGTGAATTATTAATATTAATTCCCCGTTAGATGGAGGCTAACCCGAAACCCTTTTTAAATTATGGCTGTTGTATCACTATCAGAAATGATGGAAGCTGGTGCTCATTTTGGGCATCAAACAAGACGTTGGAATCCCAAGATGTCTAAGTATATATATTGCGCGAGAAATGGAGTTCATATTATCGATCTTGTAAAAACAGCATTGTGTATGAACAATGCATATAAATGGACGAGAAACGCTGCAAAAAGTGGTAAACGTTTCCTATTTGTCGGTACAAAAAAACAAGCATCAGATGTAGTAGCTCAGGAAGCTTCTCGCTGTGGAGCTGCATATGTAAATCAAAGATGGCTTGGAGGGATGTTGACTAATTGGACAACAATGAAAGCTAGGATTGAAAGATTAAAGGATCTAGAAAGAATGGAAAGTAGTGGTTCAATAGCAATGAGGCCTAAAAAAGAAGCTGCAGTATTAAGGAGAGAACTTGAAAGATTACAAAAATACTTAGGTGGACTTAAGGGTATGAGAAGATTACCAGATGTAGTTGTATTGGTTGATCAGAGAAGAGAATCTAATGCAGTATTAGAAGCTAGAAAATTAGATATATCATTAGTATCAATGTTGGATACAAATTGCGATCCGGATTTGTGTGAAGTTCCAATTCCTTGTAACGATGATGCCGTAAGATCTGTTCAACTTATTTTAGGAAGACTTGCAGATGCCATAAATGAGGGTAGAAAGGGCTCTAATGCCGAAAGAAAAAATTAAATTCTAATTTAAAACATACTATTCACTATTTTTTATTACTTCAAATGGGAAACATTACAGCAAAACTTGTAAAAGATCTTAGAGACAAAACTGGTGCAGGAATGATGGACTGCAAAAAAGCACTTAACGAAACTGAAGGAAATCTAGATAAAGCTTTGGAATGGTTAAGAAAGAAAGGCATAGCTAGTGCTGAAAAGAAATCGGGAAGAGTAGCGGCCGAAGGTTCAATTGGTAGTTATATACATACTGGATCAAGAGTCGGAGTTTTACTAGAGTTAAATTGTGAAACTGATTTCGTTGCTAGAGGCGATATATTCCAATCTTTGTTGAAGGATGTCTCAATGCAAGTAGCAGCATGCCCAAACGTTGAGTATGTATCAATTGACGAAATACCAGAAAATGTTGTGGAAAAAGAAAAGCAGATTGAAATGGGTAGGGATGATCTATCTGGAAAACCAGAACAAATTAAAGAAAAAATAGTTGAAGGGAGAATTGCAAAAAGACTTAATGAGCTCGTTTTGCTTTCACAACCCTACATTAAAGATAGTTCTCTAACGGTTGGGGATCTTGTTAAACAAGCAGCTGCAAAAATTGGTGAAAATATCAAAGTAAGACGCTTTACACGATATACATTGGGTGAAGGTATCGAAAAAAATCAGATGGACTTTGCTGAAGAGGTTGCATCAATGCAAACAAACTAGTCAATTGAATGATTTGAATAATTTCAATAATTACATAGATACAGATAAAATTAATTCTCAATTAGAGAGAGCAGAAATACAAAAAAGAATATTTACTAGAAACATCTATAGGGAATATGAACTTTACCTTAATCTATTAAGAGATCTACTTCTCGTCTCTGTAAAAAAAGGCCTTAATCAAATATATAGTTATCCAACAATTAATGATAATTTCTTAAATGAAAATGAATTCTATAGTCTTTTTGAAAAAAAAATAAGTAAATTAATATTTACGAATTTGCCCTTTTTAACAGTAGAGCAATTAAAGATAAATGAAATTGAAAAAAATATAAATAAGGAAATTAATTTTACTATTTTTGATAGTTCCACAAAAATAAAGGATGATCAAAAAGAAAAATTTCAATATGAAGATGGTTCTCAATTAAAAGAATCCGTTCAGTTCGAGATTACTGAAGACTTATCAAATACTTCTAAATATTATCAAGCTCATAATTATGAGAGATTTGAATCACTTGATCTAGATAATAACCAACATAATAATTATTTATCTAAAAACAATATTTTTGAAAATTTAGGAGTTGAAAAACAATTTATTTCCTCCTTACTTGAATTAATAGGAGAAGAAAAGGTGGAAAAACAAAGATATCAAGAAAAAGAAAATAGCAATCAATTGGATAATTTACCAAAAAACCAAATTCTTAATGATTTTGATTTAATAGACAACTCATTGGAAAATTTACTATTGAATCTTTCATATGATATTAACCGAGAATTATTCAAGGCAAATCTAATAAAAAAGATGATATCTAAAGATAACTTTGATTACTTAGTAAGCAAAAATTTTATGAAAAAACATCCATATCCTTTTGTTATTAATTTCGAATTACCATTAAATGGGTCATCATTAATCGGTAATAATTTTCCAAGCATTATTTTCTTCAATATATCTACTGTTGAGTTAGAGTTTGAAAATTTAAATCTTTCTATTCAAAGGAACAAAATAAATGAGCTAAAAAGTCAATTTCAGCGTTTGATTAAAAAAGAGACGTATTGGAGGCAAAAAGAAATAACTTTGAATAAGATACGTTGAAAAAATAACTCTTTTTTCAAATTTGACTATTAGCGGGAATAATAAATTAATTAAAGATTGGATAAGACCTCTTCAAAAATCTCTTACCATCGAAACTGAAAACAAATTTATCAATACTTTAGGAAGAGAAAAATATTTTAATGACTATTTGCATGAATCCTTAAAAAAACTAGATAATCTAAATCTCCCAGACGAATATTTAAGGATATTTTATGAATTTTCTAAAAAATATAATGAATATAATAAATTAGATGAAAATCAAAGAAAAAGGTTAATTATAGATACAAGAAAAAATCTTTATAAACTAGGTAAAACTCTAGAAATAGAAAGTTCTAATAATATTTTTAATAATGTTTTTCTGAATAAAGCTGATTCAAATCTATCTTTTGATTCGGACATTTCATTAATAAAAAATGTAGGAAAAGTTTATAAAAATAAGCTTAATGAATTAGGGATATTTCATATAAAAGATCTAATTAATTATTTCCCACGAACATATCTAGACTATACGAATAGAGTTAAGATAATAAATTTAAAACCAGATAATTTATACACTTGCATCGCAAACGTTAAAAGATTTTATATTCATAAGAGTAAAAAAAATAGTAATTTATCAATAATGAATATTGTAGTTTCTGATAAAACTTCCTCAATAAAGGTTACAAAATTTTTTTTAGGAAGAAGATTTAGATCTTACTCTTTCTTCACATCTCAAAAATCTTTGTATACTCCTGGTACTAAATTAGCAATTTCGGGTAAGGTTAAATTGACAGAATATGGCAAAACTTTTGTAGATCCGCAGATTGAAATTCTTAAGGATAACAATGATAATTTTAATTTCTCAGGCAAAATATTACCCTTGTATTCATTAGGTGAATCATTATCAAATATGAGTTTTATAAAACTTATGAAAAAGGTAATAATTTATGCAAATCAATATCCAGAAATTTTAAATAAAAAGCAACTTGATTCATTATCTTTATTATCAAAAGGAGAGTCGTTAATTAATATTCATTTCCCACCAAATCAACAGGCACTTATTGAGTCAAAAAAACGTTTGGTTTTTGATGAGTTATTCCTACTTCAAATAAAGTTCCTGCTTAGAAAAAGAAAGACGAATAAAAATGTAAGTTCCCAAGAATTACCTCAAAAGAAATCTTTATTAAAAGAATTTTTAAACACTTTTCCTTTTGAATTAACAAAATCTCAAGAAAATGTTTTAAATGAAATTAAGAAAGATTTATCTAATCCCGTACCAATGTCTAGATTGCTTCAGGGAGATGTGGGAAGCGGTAAAACCATAATTGCAATAGCGTCTCTTTTACTTGTCATTGAAAAAAACCTGCAAGGTGCATTTATGGTCCCAACTGAGGTATTGGCAGAACAGCATTATAAAAATTTATTAGAATATTTGAATCCCCTTTTAGTTACTGTTGAATTACTTACTGGGAATACTCCTCAAAAAAAGAGAAAAGAAATTCTCTCAAATTTGAACAATGGATTAGTTGATATCCTCGTAGGTACTCATGCATTATTTGAGGATAAAGTCATCTTCAATGCATTAGGCATGGTTGTAATTGATGAACAACATAGATTTGGAGTTAATCAAAGAAATAGATTACTAAATAAAGGAGAAAATACTAACTTGTTATCAATGACAGCAACACCAATTCCAAGAACTCTTGCGCTTTCTATTTATGGTGATTTAGATGTGAGTCAAATTACAGAACTCCCTCCTGGGAGAGTTCCCATAACAACAAAAATAATTTCAGAAGATGATTTAACTAACTTGTTTAAGATTGTTGAAGATGAGATCAATAAGGGAAAGCAAGCTTATGTGATTTTGCCACTTATAGAAGATTCAGAAAAAATGAATTTAAGCTCCGCAAAGAAAACATTCAAACATTTATCAGAAGAGGTCTTTATTAACAAAAAAGTTGGATTATTACATGGCAAATTAAGTTCACAAGAAAAGAATGAAGTAATTAATTCTTTTTTAAAGAATGAAATTAATATATTGGTTTCAACTACAGTAATTGAGGTTGGCATTGATGTGCCTAACGCCACAATTATGATTATTTATAATTCGGACAGATTTGGATTGTCCCAGCTACATCAATTAAGGGGGAGAGTTGGTAGAGGATCAACAAAATCTTTTTGTTATCTGGTAACCCCCGATAAAAATGGATTAGAAAATAAACGACTTTTTGTTTTGCAAAAATCTAATGATGGCTTTTATATTGCTGAAAAAGACTTAGAACTTAGAGGACCAGGCCAAATTTTAGGATATAGACAATCCGGATTGCCTGATTTTGTGTTGGACAATTTACCTAACAATAAATTTCTTATTGATAAGGCTCGCGAAGAGGCTATTAAGATTGTTAGTGATGATCCTGATTTAAAAGAAAATATTGTTTTAAGAAATATACTTATTGATAATTCTGATAATAAATTCATTCATGATTTCTTAAATTAAAAACTATCATTGTAATTTTTGATATATATGCCACTATAAATCAATTGCAAATTTCAATTGAAAATTTGGAATAAAATACCAATTAAAGATAATGGAGATAAATTAATAGCTATACCTAGCTGCCTAAAGTTTTTAGATCCCCACCCTTACTTTCATTTAGGAGCGCCTTACAAAGATAAAACTTCTATTTGGAAATTAAGAGAGGAGGTTGTAGATAGATTAGTAAAAGTAAATGATTATTTGATATCAAAAAGTAGTTTTAACCTTTTAATTTATGACAGTTGGAGACCTTTAGAAGTACAGGAATTTATGTTTAAAAGAGCATTTTTATTAGAGTGTGAAAAATCCAATATGGATATTTCTTTTGAAAATATAAAATCTTATCCTTCCATTTTAAAAAAAGTTGAAAAATTTTGGGCATATCCTTCTCATGACACTAGGTGTCCTCCCCCTCATTCAACTGGGGGTGCATTGGATGTTTGTTTCTCAGATAAAGATGGAAATCTTGTTGAAATGGGAAGCATGGTTGATCAAATGGATGAGACCTCAAATCCTTATTTTTATGCAAACATACAGAATGAAGGAGCAATTATTTGGAATAGTAGAAGAAATTTATTAAGGGAAATTATGACTAAATTCGGATTTGCTCAACATCCTAATGAATGGTGGCATTTTAGTTATGGTGATCAGTTATGGGCTTGGAAAAATAAAAAAGCAAATGCCCTTTATGGAAAAATTTAAATTCTATTGATTTTCATTTAGTAAATTTAATATATAATTTTCATCTTGAGTATTTATAAAATCTCCGAAATCCAAATCCAAATTATTCTTCCAATTATTAAATAATGGTTGAAGAGTTTTTTCTAAATCATTAAGTTCCATTCTTTGTAAAAATGGTTTAGCAAGCCTTTGTAGATTTTTACTCCCTCCCAACCATAATTGGTATTTGTTTTGCCCACTTCCAACAAGTGCTAATTCGGCCATATAAGGCCTGGTACATCCATTCGGACATCCTGTCATTCTGAATAATATTGTCTTTTGTATTTTTAGATCTAATAGTAAATTTTCAATCCTTTTTAGTACATCAGGTAATATTCTTTCAGCTTCAGTCATCGCAAGACCACAAAGTGGTAGAGCAGGACAAGCTAAAGCGTGTCTTTGTATTTCATTAATGTTTTCTAAATTTTCATATCCAATTTTTGATAGAGATTTTTGAATTTCATCTTTGTTTTTATTGGCGATATTACAAAGTAAGATATCTTGATTAGGCGTGAGTCTTAAATCTAAATTATATTTTTTTACAATACTTGTGATGGTATACTTCTTCTCTCCAGATAATCTTCCTGATAATAATGGTAAACCTACGAAATGGGAGGTTTTATTTTGTTTATGCCAACCTAAGTAATCAATAAGAACATTATCAGGTTCTTTTCTAATTTTTTTAATTTCTTTCTTGAAATACTTATCAGACAGTATCTTTTTGAACCATTTAATACCTTTTCTATGAAGAAGATATTTCATTCTCGAATTTTTTCTTGATTTTCTATCACCATAATCTCTTTGAATAGCCACAATGCTTTGTATTAATTCATAAACATCAGGTTCTTCAACATATCCAAGTGGATCTGCAATTCTGGCAAAGGTCTCCTCATTATTATGTGTGCGACCCATACCACCTCCAATATAGAAATTGCACCCTTCTAAGTTTCCATCTTTAGAAGTAAAGGCAACTATTCCTATGTCATTGGTAAGAAGATCAACTGAATTGTCCCCAGGAACTGTCACGGCACATTTGAATTTTCTCGGTAAATAAGTTGAACCATAAAGAGGCTCATCTTTTATCCCACTAAAAACATTATCTTTAAATTGGAGTTTCCTAATTGCTTCAATATCTTTGTCAGGCTTTATGGTGTACTCTAAATCTCCGTCAGCCCAAAGCTCTAAAAAAGTGCCTTGGCCAGCCATTGGGGTAAGAAGATCCGCAACTTTTTTTGCCAATGCTCTTGCAATATTATAGTCTGGCGAATCAAATGGGGCCGCAGGGGCCATAACGTTTCTATTAATGTCTCCACATGCAGCTAATGTGGAGCCCATTGAATTTACTATTGTTTGAATTACTTCCTTTAGATTCTCCTTTCTGATTCCATGCATTTGAAAGGCTTGTCTTGTAGTAGCCCTGAGTGTTCCATTACCTAGTTTTTCAGATAATTCATCTAATGCTAGAAATAATTTTCCAGGGACTTCACCGCCTGGATTTCTTAACCTAAGCATCATTTGCCAATCTTTACTTTTGCCGGGCCTTCTATTTTCCCTGTTATCTTGTTGATAACTGCCATGAAATTTTAATAATTGAACTGCATCATTAGTAAAATGATCACTTTCATTGACTAATTCTGTAGCAAGTGGTTCCTTAAGAAATTGGCTATTTTTTTTAAAATTTTCAAATTTAGATACTTCTAGTCCATTTGCCAAACAAACAGTATCTTCCTTTGCGGAATCTTTTTTCTTTTTTACTTTCTCAACCTTGATCAAAGGACCAAAACATATCTCTTTTTATACATTAGCGAAAAGCTTATTTAACTGGTAGTAAATTATAGTAAGTTAAGTCATATTTTTTTTCTTGTCTAAATATTTACTTGAGATAGGAACAGAAGAATTGCCCGCAAAATTTTCTCATTCTGTTCTAGAGCAATTTAAATCTCTAATAGAATTTGAATTGGATAAAAAGTTAATCAAATTTGAACACATAGTTGTTACCTCCACACCAAGGAGGATAGTTCTACTTCTCGAAGGTTTAGTTGATTATGCAAAAGATAAGATAATAGAAAGAAAAGGGCCTAAAGTTAATTCAGCTTATTTGAATGGATGTCCTACTAATGCTGCCTTAGGATTTGCCAATAGCTTGGATATAGATGTTGGAGAGCTAGAAATAAAAAATACAGAAAAGGGTGATTTTGTATTTGGAAAGAAAATTGAGAAAGGACTATCAACAAAAATTTCTTTGTCTTCGATTATCCCAAAATTAGTAAAGAGTCTTCAAGGCCCTAGATTCATGAAATGGGGGGCTGGGAACATAAAGTTTTCAAGACCTATAAGGTGGATTGCTTCTATTTATAACGATGAAATTCTTGATTTTGAATTTGACGAATGTGATCCAAAGATTAAAATAAGTAATAAAACAAAAAGTCATAGGCTAATCAATGAAGTTTTAGAAGTTCATAATCCTGATGATTTTTTTGAATTATTAAAACGAAATAGAGTAGTAGCTATTCGAAAAGAAAGAAAAGAAAAAATTGAAAGTTTAATAAATCAGGCATCTAAGTCTTTAAATCTGAAACCTGACCTTTCAAAAGGATTACTAAATGAACTAACTGATTTAGTTGAATGGCCAGACTTAATTATTGGCAAATTTAGTGATGAATTTCTTGATCTTCCGGTTGAAGTTCTCTCAACAGTCATGAAAAGTCATCAGAGATACGTTCCTCTTTTATTGAAAAACAAAAGTTTTTCTAAATTAGATTTAAGTTCTGAAAAAAACATTAGTACAACTTTCTGTGTTATTTCAAATGGTCTTGAAGAATCAAATAATAATATTGCCAAAGGTAATGAGAAAGTACTGAGGGCAAGGTTTTCAGATGCAAAGTTTTTCGTAGAAAGTGACAAAAAAGTTGCTTCAATCGAAAGAAATGAAAAGCTTAAATCTGTTTCCTATTTGAAAGGACTTGGAAATATATTTCAGAGGGTAGAAAGGATAGAGGAAGTTACTAAAAAAATTCTTAAATTTTTAAATGATAGGTCTTTAGAAGAAAAAAAAATAATAGAAGCTGCCAAATACTGTAAAAACGACTTATGTAGCGAAATTGTTTTTGAATTCCCTGAGTTGCAAGGAATAATGGGTGGTAAATATCTTAAACATGAGGGATTTAGTGAGGATGTTTGCTTGGCCGTCGCTGAACATTATTTACCTTCTTTTTATAAAGATGCTTTGCCCTCCACAAAATATGGTGCAATAGTTTCTATAGCAGATAAAGTCGAAACTTTAATAAGTATATTTATTTCTGGTAAGCGTCCCAGTGGATCATCTGATCCTTATGCTTTAAGACGAAATTTGAATGGAGTGATTAAAATAATTTGGGATTATGAACTTGATTTACCTTTAGATAAATTATTTAACGAACTTATTGATCTTTGGAAAATCGCATTTCCGAATTTAAACTTCCCAAGAGAAAAAGTATTTAATGATTTAAATAAATTTTTAGTTCAAAGAATTGTTAGTCACCTAGAAGAAATATCACTAAGTAAAGAATTAATTAAGGCGGTATGCTCTTCTGATGAATTATCTCAAAAAAGAGTATTGAATATTGTTGATCTTAAAAATAGGATTAAATCTATTATGAATTTTAAAGAAAAGGAAAATTTTGGTGAAATCCAGAAGATAATTATTAGGGTGAGCAAATTAGCTAATAATAGCGATCTTTCAACAGATATTCTCTCAACAAGAGATTATTTAAATACAAAACTTTTTGAAAAAGATTGTGAATTGAAAGCTTTTGAATTTATTCAAGAATTAGAAAAACTTTTTTTGGAAGGTTATTGCAATTATTTGGAACTTCTAAACTTGTTTGAGGTTAATGTAAAGACTATCGAGGATTTATTTGATAATGAAAAGGGAGTCCTAATAATGTCAGAGGATCTAAAAATAAGAAGTAATAGACTCAATTTGTTGAGCTTAATTAGAAATTATTCTCTAAAAATAGCGGACTTTACACTTTTGAACTCTTAACTTTAATACCTCCCTTGATTGAATAATTTTCTAGCATTTTTTCTACTTCTTTATTTCCCCTAACAGCACTATCAACGGGTTTATATTTTAGAGGTGCTAGGGCTTTCCCTCTTAAAATCGACCCAAGTGTAAGCATTGTAATTTTAAGTTGCTGTATTGGTTTCATGGATACAACTCTTTTGTATAAGTAACTATCAAAAGTTAGTCTTTGTACATCCATGTCATCACACATCTCAACAAAGGCTTCTCTTGCAGAATCATTTCTGTAGAAAATATTTTGAAGGATTTCAAGCACCTTATAAGTTGTGCCATATTTTTTATCCCATTTTTTAAGATAGTTTTTTAAATCTTTTTCTGATGGAATTACTTGACCATTTTTTGATGCTTCAACAATTTCTTCAGCACACATTCTTCCGCTTTTTGCAGCAAAATAAATACCCTCTCCAGAACTTTTTGTAACATAGCCAGCTGCATCACCAACCAATGCCATTCTCCCAACTACTCTTCTTGGCCTTGGATGCTCAGGAATAGGGTGAGCTTCTACCTTTATTACTTCACCATTAACAAGTCTTTTCTTTGCCCTATTTCTTACACCCTCTTGAAGACCTTTAATTAGTGACTGATTTTTTTGCATGGTTCCAGTGCCTACAGCAACATGATCATATTTAGGAAATACCCACCCATAAAAATCAGGAGAAACATCAGTTCCAACATACATTTCGGCAAGATCTTCGTAGTAACTCATTTCTTCTTTAGGCAATTTAATTCTTTCCTGAAATGCTATAGCAACTTTGTAATCTCCTGCATCCATTGCTTTTGCGACTCTGCTATTGGCTCCATCAGCTCCGATCAAAAGGTCAACAGTAAGTTCTTTGAGTTCCCCTTTTTTATCTCCATTCGTAAAATCTGAGTAGGAAAGCTTATATGGCCCTTGATTATTCTCTCCAGTATCAATAGAAGTAACTAATCCATTTATTAATGTAGCGCCAAGATCCGATGCTCTGTTGCGCATAAAGGCATCCATAACTTCTCTTCTACACATCCCAATAAACTCATTATCACTTTTCCCATAAACTCTATCTAAACTTATATCTACCTCTCTATTTGATGGAGATATCATTCTCATATGCCTTACTTTTCTATCAATAATCGACTCAGGTAAATCAAATTCTTCGACCATGCAAAGTGGAATTGCTCCTCCACAGGGTTTTGCATTATCTAATTTTCTCTCGAAGAGCCAAGTTTTTATTCCCGCTTTAGCAAGTATTTCTGCAGCACATGAACCACTTGGACCTCCACCAATAACAGCTACCCTCAACATATGAAAAAAAATAATACTGTATATAAAAACTACATCTTTTTTGCTTATAAAAGTGCATTTCGTAAAATAATAGTTAATATCGAAATATGTTTTTCAGGTTCAAATATAAATATTGGAACAAAACAAGGATTTAAATCAATTTGATATACCTCTAGCTAAAAGAATCTACTTAAATAATTACAACTCAATATTATTAAAAAAATTATTAATATTTTCTCCATTTCTTTGCCTCCTTTTTTCTTTACTTATATTGCGATTAATTAGAAATATAGAAATAGGATCTCTTCGCAATATTAATTTTCAGGCTCAGATAAATCATGACCATAGAATTTTAGGCCATTTACCCTATGCGGAAATTCCTAAGGAGAAACTAGTTTTAATTGAGCCCAATATTCAAGTTCATATTGATATGCGTGATTCTTTGTTAGAGATGAGGGATGAAGCAAAAAAGAATGGGATATACTTAGTTTTCTTAAGTGGTTATAGATCAATAAATTTGCAAAACGAAATCTTTTATTCTCTTAAATCTTTTAGAAAACAGGATGCTGCAGAGAGAGCTAGAGTTTCAGCCCCCCCTGGATATTCTGAGCATAGTACTGGTTTTGCAATTGATATTGGTGATGCTACTCAAAGAGAAACAGACTTTGAGACCGAATTCGAAAATACCGACGCCTTTAATTGGTTAATAAATAATGCAGCTAAATTTCATTTTAAGTTATCTTTCACCAAAGATAATAAATTTATAGATTATGAACCTTGGCATTGGAGATATGAGGGATCAATTGAAGCATTAAAAGTTTTTGAAAGCTCAAATAGAAAATTATAAATCCAATTGATTAATTTAACTATACAATTAGATTATATTTTCCAAAGTCTTAAAGAGAAAATTCTCATAATAAGCATGCTTTGAGTTAGCCTTAGTAAAGACAATCTAATATTTATATAAATTCTATAAATGTCATCTTCGATAAAAGAAATTAGAAATGTTGCAATTATTGCTCACGTAGATCATGGGAAGACAACCCTTGTAGATGCATTGTTATCTCAATCAGGAATATTTAGGGACAATGAAGTTATCCCTACATGTGTAATGGATTCAAATGATCTTGAAAGAGAAAGGGGGATAACAATTCTCTCAAAAAATACTGCAGTTAACTATAAAGACACCAGAATTAATATAATCGATACACCTGGACATGCTGATTTTGGAGGGGAAGTTGAAAGGGTTTTGGGAATGGTTGATGGTTGTCTACTTATTGTTGATGCGAATGAGGGACCTATGCCTCAAACAAGATTTGTTTTGAAAAAAGCATTAGAAAAAGGACTTAGGCCTATAGTCTTTGTAAATAAAATTGATAGACCACGAGTAGTACCAGAAATAGCAATTGATAAGGTTCTTGATTTGTTTTTGGAATTAGGAGCAGATGATGATCAATGTGATTTTCCTTATCTTTTTGGGAGTGGCTTATCTGGTTTCGCAAAAGAAGAGATGGAATCTAATAGTGACAATATGATGCCTCTTTTTGAGGCTATTATTAGACACGTTCCTCCTCCAGTAGGTGACTCTAATAAGCCTCTTCAGCTACAAATAACTACTTTGGACTATTCTGATTTCTTAGGCAGAATAGTAATTGGAAAAATCCACAATGGAACTATAAAAAATGGCCAACAGGCTAGTTTAATTAAAGAAAACGGAAAAACTCTTAAAGGTAAGATTAGTAAGCTTTTAGGATTTGAAGGATTACAAAGGATTGATATAAATGAAGCATTTGCAGGAGATATCGTTGCCGTTTCTGGTTTCGATGACGTCAATATTGGTGAGACCATAGCATGTCCCGACTCTCCCCATCCACTTCCATTAATCAAAGTTGATGAACCCACCTTAAATATGACTTTCGTTGTTAATGATTCTCCATTTGCAGGTAAAGAGGGGAAATTTGTTACTAGTAGACAATTAAAAAATAGATTGGAAAGGGAACTTTTAACAAATGTTGCGCTAAGGGTCGAAGAAACTGATTCTCCTGACAGGTTCTCAGTTTCAGGAAGAGGAGAGTTACATTTAGGAATTTTGATTGAAACCATGAGAAGAGAAGGGTTCGAGTTTCAAATCTCACAACCTCAAGTAATTTTTAGAGAAATTGATAATGTTGAATGTGAGCCTATAGAGACTTTGGTCCTAGATGTACCTGAAATATCCGTTGGTTCTTGTATAGAAAAACTTGGATCGAGAAAAGCAGAGATGAAAAATATGCAGACAAGTTCAGATGGAAGAACTCAATTAGAGTTTCTTGTGCCATCAAGAGGTCTAATTGGATTTCGAGGTGAATTCGTTCGAATAACAAGAGGTGAAGGTATCATGAGTCACTCATTTTATGAATATAAACCTAAAACAGGAGATTTTGAAACTAGAAGAAACGGAGTCCTTATAGCTTTTGAAGAAGGTGTAGCCACATTTTATGCATTAAAGAATGCTGAAGATAGGGGAGTATATTTCATTAAACCTGGAGTTAAAGTTTATAAGGGAATGATAATTGGGGAGAATAATCGACCACAAGATCTTGAGTTGAATATATGTAAAACTAAACAATTAACTAATATGAGGTCTGCAGGGGCAGAAGAACTTGATACTTTGCAGTCACCAGTTGATATTACACTTGAAAGAGCGCTCGAATATATTGGTCCAGATGAAATGCTAGAGGTAACACCTAATTCAATAAGAATGAGAAAAATAAATAAAAAGAAAAGAAATAATTAATTAGTTTCATGAACGAAGAAAGTACAAAAAGTTTTAAAGATTCTCTTTTTACTGCTTTAAATCTTTTTAACAATCATGAATGGTATGAGGCTCATGATGCTTTTGAAGAAATATGGAATTCCGTTGATGGTGATGAAAGACAAGTAATTCAGGGAATTTTACAAGTCTCTGTTTCTCAGTTTCACTTAAGTAAGGGTAATTTGAATGGAGCTACTATTTTGCTTGGAGAGGGTTTAGGTAGAATAAAAACTAGAACTAAGATTAATTTAGGCATTGATCTTGAATCCTTTTGCCAATGTTTGGAAGATTTATTGAGGAAATTACAATATAAAGAGCTATTAAATGAGAACGATAAGCCTTTTTTGAAACCTCTTTGATGATTATGAATATATCTTTATCTTTAATGAAATTATTATTTTCTATCCCAATTTTTTTTCAAGAAAACAATAAAAATAATCGATCATAAGAAAAATGAACCTAAATATTCATAAGGTATCCCTTTCAATTAAAGGAAGATCAATCGTAAATGATGTTTCCATAACTGTAAATCCTGGGGAAGTTGTAGGTTTGATGGGACCTAATGGTGCGGGGAAAACTACCACTTTTAATCTTGCCGTTGGGAATATAAAACCTGATAAAGGTGAAATTTTAATGAATGGAAAAAATATAACCAATCTTCCTCTCCCAATTAGATCAAGACTTGGGTTAGGTTATTTAACTCAAGAAGCGAGTATATTTAGAGACCTAACTGTTAAAGATAATATAGATTTGGCTTTGCAGAATTCATCTTATAGTAGAGCGGCAATTAGAAATAGAAGAGAACAATTAATTAATGAATTTAATTTGAATAACTTTGTAGATAATTATGGTTATCAACTTTCAGGAGGAGAGAGGAGGAGGTGTGAAATTGCAAGGGCTCTGACTGTCGGTAGAAAAGGACCTAAATATTTGTTATTAGATGAACCGTTTGCTGGGATCGATCCTCTGGCTGTTAATGATTTAAAGAAACTAATTCTCAAATTAAGAAGTGATGGGGTTGGGATTCTTATTACAGATCATAATGTGAGAGAAACACTTTTAATTACTAACAAATCATATGTATTAAGTGAAGGAAAAATTTTAGCTAACGGTTCATCAAGTGAATTGGCTGATAATCCAATAGTCAAAAAGTATTATCTAGGAAATAATTTTAAACTTTGAAATCTTTTTTCAAAATAAATTAAAAATTAATTATTAAAGATTTACTCATATAGGAATGATTTAAATTATTATTTGGTTGTCATAGAATACTAAAATTGGATAAATTTCTTTGATGATACTAGATAATCTTTTTAAAAATTTTATATATGACCCAGTCCCAGTCTTGGGTCTTTTAGTCTTTTATTTTTTATTAATTAACTTACCAATATCTTTATTTGCAGTTTTCAAAAAACAGTCTTCTCTTACTGTAAAAATCTTAACTATCTTAGTGAATTTATTAATATCTTTTCAATTGCTTTCTAGGTGGTCAATTTCTGGACATTTTCCTATCAGCAATTTGTATGAATCTCTCTATTTCCTTGCTTGGGGAATCACAATGGGACAACTATTGATTGAAAGGGAATATCAATCTCCAATAATTCCCTCAATTGCCATAACTATTGAGTTGCTGACTGTGGCCTTTGCTTGTTTTGTGTTGCCTGAAAATTTAAAGTTATCATCAAACTTGGTTCCAGCTTTAAGATCTAGTTGGCTAGTAATGCATGTTAGTGTCGTAATGCTGAGTTATGCGGCACTAATAATAGGTTCTTTACTTTCAATGTCTGTTTTGTTTATTAATAAAAATAAGCCACTTCAAATCAGAAGTAGTTCTACAGGTATAGGAGGATTTAAACTTTCAAACAGCTATCCCGTAAATGATTTAGTTGAACCTTTTGAATTTTCTCATTCTGAAGAATTAGATACATTAAGTTATCGTTCCATTTTAATCGGCTTTGTTCTTTTGACTCTTGGTTTAATTTCTGGTGCGGTATGGGCTAATGAGGCTTGGGGCACATGGTGGAGTTGGGATCCAAAAGAAACATGGGCATTTATATCGTGGTTATTTTATGCCGCTTATCTACATATGAGAATAAGCAAGGGTTGGCAAGGACGGAAACCAGCATTATTAGCATCTACAGGCTTTTTAGTGGTTCTAGTATGTTATTTAGGAGTTAATTTCTTAGGAATAGGATTACATAGTTATGGATGGATCTTTGGATGATTTGTTAATTACCCAGAATATTTATTAAGGTTCTGAAAGAACATTACCCTTTTGAGCCTCTTGTGCAACTTTTCTCAAGTCATCACATCCCTCTTTTAATGTTGGGTAAGCAAACATTCCACTACCTGCGATAAAACAATTCGCGCCAGCATCGGCACATTGCGAAATAGTCCAATTTGCTTTTATCCCCCCATCAACTTCAATGTCAACATTTAAGTTTTTTTCGATAATAAAATTTCTTATTTCTCTAATTTTATTAAGCATTGTTGGTATATAAGCTTGTCCTCCAAAGCCTGGATTAACTGTCATAACCAAAACATGATCAACCATATCCATAATGTTTTTAATCATCTCAAAAGGAGTATGAGGGTTTAATGCAACAGAAGGGGATCCTCCTAAATCTCTTATTCTTCCAAGAACTCTATGTAAATGAATATTTGCTTCGGCATGAGCTATTACTACTCCTGGTTCACCATTCGCCCCTTTTGTAGCGCTTACATAAGATTCAAGCATGGTTTCACAGTTGTATTGGCTCACCATTAATTGAGTTTCAAAAGGGACATTGCAATATTTCCTGCATGCAGCAATCATTTCAGGACCAAATGTAAGATTTGGTACGAAATTTCCATCCATCACATCAAATTGAATTCTATCTACTCCAGCCTCCTCGAGCTCTTTCACACATGCACCCATATTTGCCCAATCTGCTGGTAAAACTGAAGGGATTATTTGAATTGGTCTATTAGCACCAGTTAAATTTGCTTGATTTGACTCGGTCATTTAATTTTTAAAATATTTAATAAAGATACTATATTTAGTTGTTTATTCCTAATTTCAAGTCACGGCCTGATAAAGTAACAGCTGTAAAGAGTTAAAAAAGCTTATTAGCATAATAATTCTCATAAAAAATGCCATTTTTTGTGAGATCATACTCAAAAACCTTTTAGAAAATCCTCAAAATTTAATTGTGAATCAAACTTTAATTCAAGAAATTCTCGAAGTTGTCGAGCAAGCTGCTATTGCCTCAGCAAAACTTACAGGACTTGGTCAAAAAGATGAAGCTGATGCTGCAGCTGTCGAAGCGATGAGATTGCGAATGGGCAAAATTGAAATGAAAGGGAAAATTGTTATTGGAGAAGGTGAAAGAGATGAAGCACCAATGCTTTATATAGGTGAAGAGGTTGGTAGTGGAAGTGGCCCAGGGGTCGACTTTGCAGTAGATCCTTGTGAAGGAACTAATCTTTGTGCGAATAATCAAAGAGGGTCTATGGCTGTTTTAGCCGCCTCTGACACAGGGGGTCTTTTTAATGCTCCTGATTTTTACATGAACAAATTAGCAGCTCCTCCTGCTGCAAAAGGTAAAGTAGATATTAGAAATTCAGCTACTGAAAACTTGAAGATACTAAGTGATTGCTTGGGTCTTTCTATTGATGAGCTTACTGTTGTTGTAATGGATAGAGCTAGGCATAAAGATTTGATTAAAGAGATTCGAGGATGTGGTGCAAAGGTGCAACCGATTTCTGATGGTGATGTTCAAGCTGCGATTGCATGTGGTTTTGCAGGAACTGGAACACATTGCTTGATGGGGATAGGTGCAGCGCCTGAGGGTGTTATATCAGCTGCTGCAATGAGAGCTTTAGGCGGACATTTTCAAGGACAACTAGTTTATGATCCGGCAATCGCTCAAACTTCTGAATGGGCTGACTATACAAAAGAAGGAAATATACAACGTCTTAATGAAATGGGCATAACCGATATAGATAAAATCTATGAAGCTAATGAATTGGCATCGGGAGAAAATGTTGTTTTCGCTGGAAGTGGAATAACTGATGGTTTACTATTTGACGGAGTTAAATTTGAGAGGGATTGTGTTAGAACAAGCAGCCTAGTTATTAGTACATTAGATAGTACTGCAAGGTTCACAAATACTGTCCATATAAAAGATGGTGCTAAGAGTATTAGCCTTTAAAAATTCATTGTTGATACTATGCATATTGTTGTCGTCGGACTGAGTCATCGCACGGCACCTGTTGAAGTGCGTGAGAAGTTAAGTATTCCTGACCAATCCATAACAGAATCATTGAAAGCATTAAAAGCTTTCTCTGATGTATTAGAGGTGTCAATCTTAAGTACTTGTAATAGGCTTGAAATATATGCACTAGTAAAAGATAAAAATACTGGAATTTCATCTATAAAAGAATTCATATCAGAATATTCTGGAATTATTTTTGAGGATTTAAATCCACATCTTTTTTGCTTTAGACAGGAAGAAGCAGTTTTGCATTTGATGAAAGTCTCGGCAGGACTTGATAGCCTCGTTTTAGGTGAAGGACAAATCCTTTCGCAGGTAAAAAAAATGATGAGATTAGGTCAAGAGAATCAATCTACTGGACCAATTCTTAATAGATTATTAACTCAATCAGTTAGTACAGGTAAAAAAGTAAGATCTGAAACAAATTTAGGAACTGGAGCCGTATCAATTAGTTCAGCAGCGGTAGAACTTGCCCAATTAAAAATTGGACAAGAAAAGGGTTTTGATACTCTTGTAAGTTTGGAATCAGAGGATGTTCTTGTTGTTGGCGCCGGACGAATGAGTAGGCTTTTAATAACTCATTTAAAATCAAAAGGATGTCATAAACTTATCCTTTTAAATAGAAATATTAATAGAGCATTAAATCTTGCTCAAGACTTTCCTGATTTAGAGATTGTTTGTAGAGGGTTAAACGAATTAGAAGAAAACATATCATTATCTTCAATTGTTTTCACCAGTACTGCTTCTGAAGAGCCAATTATTGATCTCGCAAAAATTGAAAAACTAAACTTGAGTAATAGACTTAAATTTATTGATATTGGTGTACCTAGAAATATATCTAATGATGTCAAACAGCATGAATTCGTAAAATCATTTGATGTTGATGACTTGCAAGAGGTTGTTTCAAGAAATCAAGAATTTAGGCAGAAAATAGCAAAGGAAGCGGAATCTTTAGTCGAAGAAGAAAGGATCATTTTTCTAGAATGGTGGGCAAGTTTAGAGGCCGTTCCAGTAATTAATAAACTTAGATCAGATTTAGAGTTAATTAGAAAAGAGGAATTGCAAAAAGCACTTAGCAGAATGGGACCAGATTTTTCGGCTCGAGAAAGAAAAGTTGTTGAAGCACTGACTAAAGGAATAATTAATAAAATACTTCATACGCCGGTCACCAAGTTAAGAAGTCCTCAATCAAGAGAAGAAAGACAAGTTTCTTTGAAAATCGTTGAAAAGTTGTTTTCTTTGGTAGAAGAGGATAAAAATAACTAACTTTTTTCGATTTATATTAAGTTTTTCCAGTGATTTATCGAAATACCTTTGTAAACTGACCATTTGTATTTCTAAATATGCCCATAATCAGTTACTTTAAGTAATTGTATATCTACCTCCATTAGATTGAATGAAGCGTGTGTTGGCCATAATCCTCGGAGGAGGAAAAGGTTCTAGACTTTACCCTCTAACAAAAATGAGGGCTAAACCTGCTGTTCCATTGGCAGGTAAGTATCGTTTGATAGATATTCCTATTAGTAATTGTATAAATTCAGGGATTGAAAAAATGTACGTATTGACCCAGTTCAATAGTGCATCTCTAAATAGACATATAGGAAGAACCTATAATTTAAATGGCCCTTTCGGCCAGGGATTTGTGGAGGTTTTAGCGGCACAACAGACTCCTGATAGTCCGAAGTGGTTTGAAGGTACTGCTGATGCTGTAAGAAAATACCAATGGTTATTTCAAGAATGGGATGTTGATGAATATCTAATATTGTCAGGTGATCAACTGTACAGAATGGACTACAGTTTATTTGTTCAACATCATAGAGATAATGGCTCTGATTTAACTGTTGCAGCTTTGCCTGTTGATGAAGCTCAAGCAGAAGGTTTTGGCCTCATGAGAACCGATGATTTAGGGAATATTAAAGAATTCAGTGAAAAGCCCACTGGAGAGAAGTTGAAGGCAATGGCAGTTGATACTTCAAAATTTGGATTAAGCAAGGAGTCAGCTGCCGAAAAACCATATCTAGCCTCTATGGGTATTTACGTTTTTAGCAGAAATACTCTTTTCGATCTTCTAAATAAATTTCCCAATTATACTGATTTTGGTAAGGACATAATTCCAGAAGCCCTCAAAAGAGGCGATACTCTTAAAAGTTATGTATTCGATGATTATTGGGAAGATATCGGAACCATTGGGGCATTCTTTGAGTCCAACCTTGCATTGACTGAGCAACCAAGACCTCCATTTAGTTTTTATGATGAAAAATTTCCAATTTATACAAGACCAAGATTTCTCCCTCCTTCTAAACTTGTAGATGCTCAAATTACTGATTCAATAGTCTGTGAAGGTACAATCTTGAAGTCATGCAGTATTTTACATTGTGTTTTAGGGGTAAGAAGCAGGATTGAAAGTGATTCGGTTCTTGAGGATACTCTTGTTATGGGTGCCGATTTCTTTGAATCGCCTGAAGAGAGGATTGAATTAAGAAAAGGAGGCGGAACACCTCTTGGAGTAGGTGAAGGAACTACCGTAAAAAGAGCAATTCTCGATAAGAATACAAGGATTGGGGATAATGTTGTGATAATTAATAAAGATCGAGTAGAAGAAGCAGATAAGCCAGAATTAGGCTTCTACATAAGAAATGGAATTGTTGTAGTTGTTAAAAATGCAACTATTGCAAACGGAACTGTTATTTAAATTTTTTCGATCATTTTTCGCTGACATAAGTATTTTTTTTTGAGCAATTTTGTTTAGTTGCATGCACACTATATTTATTGAGTTTTTTAATTTTTTATGTCCAAGGCACATTTTGGTTTAGTAGGTCTTGGTGTTATGGGCGAAAATTTAGTTCTTAACGCAGAGAGAAATGGATTTTCTAGTGTAGTTTTTAATAGAACTTACTCAAAAACTGAAGAATTCTTAAAGGGTCGAGGCCTTGGGAAGAATATAGAAGGAGCTGAAACTCTTCAGGAATTTGTTAATAAGTTAGAGAGACCTAGAAGAATTCTTATGATGGTTAAAGCTGGGCCAGCAACAGATGCTGTCATTGATAATATTTCTGGATATCTCGAGGAAGGAGATTTATTAATAGATGGCGGTAACTCTCAATTTAAAGATACAGAAAGAAGGGTGAATACTCTTGAAAGTAAAAGTTTTGGATACATCGGAATGGGAGTCTCTGGAGGTGCTAAAGGAGCTCTAGAGGGCCCAAGCATGATGCCCGGTGGTACTAAGGCTTCATATGATGCAATAGAGAGCTTACTAACAAAAATGGCTGCCAAAGTTGAAGACGGACCATGTGTTGCATATGTTGGCCCAGGCGGCTCAGGTCATTTTGTAAAAACTGTTCATAACGGAATTGAATATGGAATTGAACAAATACTTGCAGAAGCTTATGACCTAATGAAGAGAGTCAAAGGTATGAATGGAGAGCAGATGTCAGAGGTATTTGGTATTTGGAATAATACTGATGAATTAGCTTCTTATCTTGTTGAGATAACAGAGATTTGTCTAAATACAAAAGATGATATAACTGGAGATGATGTCGTGGAAAAAATATTAGATAAAGCTGGCCAGAAAGGTACAGGTTTATGGACTGTTGTGAGTGCTCTAGAACTGGGGGTATCAGTTCCAACTATTTATGCATCTTTAAATGCAAGAGTAATGAGTTCTTTAAAAGAGCAACGTAGTGAGATTGAAAAAACTATTCCATCTAAAGAGATAGAGGATTTTGATTTAGGAAATGTATCAGATGGAATGAAACCTTTATTTGATGCTGTAGTCCTTGCCACAATTGCCAGCTATGCCCAAGGTATGGATATTTTAAGAGAAGCATCTGTAGTATATAACTATGGTTTGAATATGCCGTCAATTGCACAAATATGGAAAGGTGGTTGCATAATTAGATCAAAATTATTAAGTAAAATTCAAGATGCTTATAACAAAGATCCTGATCTAAAAAATTTAATTTTTGATGATTGGTTTAATAATGAAATTGCGACAAGATTAGATAACTTAGCTAAGGTAGTTTCTCTATCCACAAAGGCAGGTATACCAGTCCCATGTTTATCCAGTACTTTAGATTATATGAATAGTTATAGAACCAATAGACTTCCTCAGAATCTTGTGCAGGCAATGAGAGACTGTTTTGGCTCTCATACATATGAAAGAATTGATAGGGAAGGTAGTTTTCATACTGAATGGATGAAATGATTCAAAAGGTCAAAAATGGATATACCTTAAATATTTACAAAGACAAGTTAGAACTATCAACAGCGGTTTTTAAGTTTATTCAAAGCCATATTATTCATATTTTAAAAAAGAAAGATAGATTTAAGTTTTGTGTAAGCGGCGGTTCAACTCCTAAATCTGTGTATCATCTCTTATCTAATAATGATCTTCAATGGGATATGGTTGATGTCTTTTTAGGAGATGAAAGATGTGTTGATCCAAATTCAGAATTAAGTAACTCGTTAATGTTGAGAAATTCTTTGCTAACTAATTTTGGATCTAAAGCTTATTTTTATGAAATTTTCAATGATTTAAACGCTGATGATGAAACTACTAAAAATAAATTTATTTCTAAATTATTTGAAAAATGCGGATCAAACCCTCCAACTTTTGATTTAACATTATTAGGTCTTGGAGATGATGGTCATACAGCCTCACTATTCCCTTATCAAAAAAATAATAATGTAGATGATTTTGTTATTTTTAATGAAGGTAAAGGTTTAAAAAGAATTTCATTAACTCCAAAGGTTCTTTCAGCTTCTTCAAAGATAGTATTTTTAGTTAGTGGAGCTTCTAAAAGAATTGCTCTTGAGAGGTTATTAGATGAAAAAGAGCCACCAGATAGAACACCATCAAAATTAATAAAATCTATTAATCAAATTTCAATATTTTGTGATCAGGAATCAGCAAAAGAATTAGAAATTTAGTTAAAGTCTATTAATAATTTAAATTATTTAATGAGTAAGAAAAAATTTTTATTCCAGAGAAAGGAGTTCGATGGTTGGAAAACATTAAATGATACTGTTATGGGCGGATCAAGTTCAGCATTTTGTGAAATTTCAAATTCTGGTTTGATATTAAAGGGTAATATTGTCGAGAAAGCAGGAGGATTTGTTAGTTGTAGATCGTCTATATATAAACCTTCTTTAAATGTATCTGAGTATTCATCTTTTGAATTAAACATTGATGGACAAGGAAGAACTTTTAAATTTGCGGTCGCTTGTGAAGACGATCTCCTTGGACTTACCGAATTTATTCCAGGTGGTCTCAGGTGGATTAAATCATTCCCAACAAAAAAATTCGGAACAACAAATGTTCAAATTCCTTTTAGTGAGTTAAAACCTTCAGTAAGAGCTAATAAAGTACGTTTTCCATTTAAATTCAAGCCATCTAAAATTAAAAGATTGCAACTACTACACTCTAAGTTCGGTGATGATGGATTACTTAATAATGAGTTTAAACAGGGTTCAATAAAAGTTTTAATTAAATCAATAAGTGTTATTTGAAAATCCACCTAAAAATATAGAGAGCTTAATCGCTAAGTCAGCAGATTTAACAAATAAACCTTTTGTTCATTCTGTAGTAAAAATAAATGGTGAATACGAATTCGAAGATGAAGATATTGATTTAACAGTTAATATCTTATGTAGAGATAAAGAAGGTAAAAGATTAGAAATTTATGATCTTGAATTAGAACTTTTTAAATCAAATAAAGAGTTGGTTTTAGTAATCTCTAAGCTTAACTTCCCTGATGAACCAATATTATGGTTTGGAGTTAAAACATTATGGATGGATAGCAATAATGGGAAAAAATGCAATTCACCAAAATACAGCGCTAGATTGGAAAATTTAGCAAATAGGATAAAAAGTTTTATTGATTAAGAAAAAAAATTTGAGCTGATTTATAAATCAGTAACAGCCCCTAAACTTGATGTGCTTACGATTCTCGAATATTTTGAAAGAATTCCTCTTTTGTATTTTTGAATAGGTTTTACCCAATCTTTTTTTCTTTTTTCTAATTCTTCGTCAGATAAATCAACTTCAATTAGTTGTTTTACAGCATCTACTGTAATTAAATCACCTTGTTTTATTAAAGCAATATTTCCTCCTACAGCAGCCTCTGGAGCTATATGACCCACAACAAGACCATAGGTACCGCCGCTAAATCTGCCATCGGTAATTAAAGCCACCTTCTCTCCAAGCCCTTGACCAACAATTGCAGATGTTGGAGCTAACATCTCTCTCATGCCTGGTCCTCCTACAGGACCTTCGTTTCTAATAACAACAACATCACCAGCTTTGATATCGTTATTTAATATCGATTTTAAACATTCCTCTTCACTTTCAAAAATCTTTGCGGGACCTGTTAATACAGGGTTTTTTACTCCGCTAATTTTGGCTACAGAACCTTCGCTCGCTAAGTTACCTTTTAATATCGCTAGATGTCCTTTTTTATAAAGAGGGTCATCTATGTCTCTTATGACATTTTGATTTGTTGGAGGCTTATCTGGAATATTTTGTAAGTATTCTGAGATGGTTTTTCCTTCAATGTTTTTGCATTCGCTATGAATTAATCCTGCATTCAAAAGTATTTTCATTACTTGTGGAATCCCACCTGCCTTATGAAGATCCACCGTCACATATTTACCACTCGGTTTAAGGTCACAAATAACGGGTACTTTTTGTCTGATTCTCTCAAAATCATTAATGTTGATATCTATTCCTGCAGTATTAGCAATAGCTAAGATGTGCAATACCGCATTTGTTGATCCGCCAATTGCCATAATTACTGATATTGCATTTTCAAATGCTTTCTTAGTCATTAGGTCTAGAGGTCTTATATCTTTTTCTATTGCAGAGACTAATATCTCAGCACTTTTATCTGCACTTAGTTCTTTTTCAAGATCTTCAGCAGCCATAGTGGAACTGTGAGGAAGACTTAACCCTAAAACTTCAATAACCGCAGACATTGTATTAGCTGTAAACATTCCTCCACAGCTACCAGCACCAGGAATACAATTTTTCTCAACTTGGATTAGCCTTTCTTCATTAATTTTGCCTGATGTTAATTGTCCAACAGCTTCAAATGCACTAACAACAGTAAGATCTTCTCCATGCAATTTCCCAGGCTTTATTGTCCCTCCATAAATGAAAATTGAGGGAATATTCATTCTTGCAATCGCAATCATGGCACCCGGCATATTTTTATCACATCCACCTATAGCAAGTACTCCATCCATACTCTGAGCATTGCATGCTGTTTCAATTGAATCAGCAATAACTTCTCTTGAAACTAGGGAATATTTCATGCCCTCTGTTCCCATAGAAATCCCATCACTTACTGTTATAGTCCCAAACATCTGAGGCATCCCACCTGATCTTTTTATAGACTCTTCAGCTTTTAGAGCTAACTTATTTAAACCCATATTGCATGGTGTTATGGTGCTGTATCCATTTGCAACTCCAATAATAGGTTTATTAAAATCTTCATCATTAAATCCAACAGCTCTTAACATCGATCTGTTAGGTGATCTTTGCACACCTTGGGTTATTGCAGATGATCTGAGTTTATTCATATTATTTGAGAACCTTTTTTATTCTATTGCCCCAACTCTTCAAGTTGCTTCCTCACATCAGCAATTGCAGAATTAAGTTGCTCAACTTTCTTCTCCAGATTCTCTCCTTCAACTTCATTTATATTTTCATTTGAATCAATCGCTTCTGAGCCGTCTTGAATTCTGGATGAATACATCATTGCTTTTTGTTTTTTTTCTTCCTTTCTTTTGTCTGCTTCGGATATTAACCACCATGCTAGACCTGCTGCTCCAATAAAAGCACCACTTATTAATGATAAAAGATTATTTGAAGACGAATCTCTGTATTCAGACATTGGTAAAATATTTACTTCTATATTCTATATTAGTTCTTATCTTGAAATATAGTACTTAAACGCGATAAAGGATTCCCAATACCGGGTACCAATAATGGTGTTTTTTCGTCTTCCTCATCTATGCAAGAAGTGTAAATTACCTGATTCGGGAATAATTTCGCAATTTCATTTAACCCTTTATTTGAGCAAATAGCAGTTATTAAAAGAATCCTATTTGAATCAACACCTAATTCCTTTAATTTAATTAAGGTTTCTAATGTGGTTGATTTTGTCGTTATTTGTTCTGAATAAAATATAACTCCTTCATTTGATTCAATAGTTTTAGGAAGTTCTCCTAATGAGAGGGTTGAATTAGGAATTACTTCTTTGGATCCAAACCAAAGAGATAACCCTTCGGGCAACATTGCGAGCACTTTTATTGGATAATCAGTATTAATAAAGAATCCATCTGTGTCCCCATTATCAGTATTTACTATTTCTTTTTTATATGGCAGCCAATTACGTAATGCTTCATATGTAAGCCATTTCCCTAATTGCTCATATCCTGTGGAATACAAAATATCTGGAGTATTTTTTTCTCGCAATATTGAAAGCCAATGTTTTATTAATGGATGAGGAGGAACAATAACCTTTAGTGACATTGCCATATATTTTCCTTTAAGATACTCTTACAAACTTTAAATACTTAAGTTCTAAAATACAGTCTTATTATGATTAAATCAATTGTTTTCCCCTCACTAAAGAATGCATTAATTACTTTGTTGTTTGTTGGGATTTTATTTTTTAATTCTGTAAATTCTGCATGGGCTAAACGACCTCCTGAGATTAGAAACCAGCAAGACCTTAATTTAGAGCCAGATATGCATGGTCAAGATTTAAGCGGTAACGAATACGTTAAGTTTGATTTGAATGGGTTTAATTTCAGTGAAAGTAATTTAGAAGGCGCGGTATTCAATAATAGTAAATTGCAAAATTCAAAGTTTAATGGAGCCAATTTAAGAGATGCACTTGCTTATGCAACAGATTTTACAGATGCTGATCTTTCGGATGTTAATTTTACAAATGCTTTATTAATGGAGAGTAATTTTGAAGGAGCAAAAATAGATGGTGCAGATTTTACTGATGCAGTTCTTAGTCGTACTCAACAAAAACAATTATGTGCGATTGCTAATGGCACAAATAGTTCTACAGGAGAGAGTACAGAATATAGCTTAGGTTGTTAATCACAAAAAATGAAAAAAAAAATACCAGTTATAGTTGTTTCAGGATTTCTTGGTTCAGGTAAAACAACTTTTCTAAGATATTTATTAAAAGAGAGTAATAAAAAATTTGGTTTAATAATTAATGAATTTGGTGATGTTGGAATTGACGGTGATTTGATTAAAAGTTGTGATAAATGTGATGAATCTGAAGACGACTGCGTAATCGAATTAAACAATGGATGTTTATGTTGTACTGTTCAAGATGATTTTGTTCCATCAATAAAAGCTCTCCTAGAATTTAATCCTCCTATCGAATCAATAATTATCGAAACAAGTGGCTTGGCACTGCCAATTCCCTTAATTCAAGCACTTAACTGGCCTGAGATTAGGTCTTCCATCTACCTTGATGTTGTTGTTGGTATCGTTAATGGAGAATCAATGCTTGATGGTTCACCAATTAATGATTTAAATAAAATAACAAAACAATATAATGAAACAGATAAAATTGATCACAATGCCACTTTAGATGAACTTTTTGAGGAGCAATTAGAAGTTTCTGATATCGTTTTAGTCTCTAGATCAGATATCTTAAATGATGATCAGTTTGACGTTGTAAAACATAAAATTCAAGGAAGTCTAAATTCATCTACACCAGTCCTTAAATCCAATAATGGCAAAATTGATTTGAACTATCTATTTGATTTTAATTTTAAAAAAGAAACTTATAAAGAATTTTTAACTGAAGAACATGACCATAATCATGTTGAACTTGTATCAGATTCAATTAAATTAAATTATTTCCTTGAAAAAAATGACTTTGAAAAGGAGATGTCAAAAATCTTGGATGAATTAAACATTCTTCGAATAAAAGGACGTATTTGGATACCAAACAAATTATTACCTTTACAAATACAAATTGTTGGAAAGAAAATTAATACTTGGTTTGAAGAAGCTCCAGACAATTGTTGGAGACCAAATGATAATGCTGGGCTTGAATTAGTAATAATTTCCTTTGATGAAAAATCTATAAAAACTTTCAATAAAAAAATTAAAGAGAAATTTAAGATTTTAAGTGAACCAAAAATAGCAATTTGACATTATAGTTAGCTGCCGGGATACTTAAACAGTAGACAGCCCAAGATGGAAAATCCAAAAATTGCTTTAAAACAAATAATCTCTGACGAAGTTACATCAATTGATAAAATAAAATGTTCAAAATGTGGAGGGGCAGGAAATTTTAAAACACATGAAAATTCAAGAAGAACTTGCTTAGTATGTTTTGGTAGAGGCTACATAAACATCTAATAACTCAGAAAACCTTAAGGTAAAAATATTTGTTTATTAATCAATAGTACTTTTTATTAAAATTTAAACTAATCTTCTAGTAGAAATTAATTTTTAATTGGACCAATTTGCTGTAAAAGTTTTTGTAAGACTAAGACCCTCAGTTTTAGATCCAGCAGGGGAAGCTACTAAATGTGCCTCTATAAAACTTGGAGCCGAGGGAATAAAATCATTACGTATAGGAAAAATGATTGAGGTAAAAATAGAAGGTAATGGTGAAAACGAAGTAAGAGGAAAAATTGATTTATTGTGTGATAGGTTATTCGCAAATACTGTTATTGAAGATTATGAGTATTCACTAGAAAAATTATAAGATGGATAATTTTACTGTAGGAGTTGTTGTCTTCCCTGGTTCTAATTGTGATCGTGATGTTTCATGGGCATTGGAAGGTTGTTTAGACATAAGAACAAAATACTTATGGCATGAGTCTTCAGATTTAAGTGATGTAGATGCAATAGTTTTACCCGGAGGATTTAGCTATGGTGATTATTTAAGATGCGGAGCAATTGCGAGATTCTCTCCTTTAATAAATGCCTTGGATGAGTTTGTTAAAAGCGGGAAAAGAGTTTTAGGAATTTGTAATGGGTTTCAAATTTTGACAGAATCAGGATTTTTGCCTGGTGCTCTTGTTACAAATAAAAATCTTAATTTTATCTGTGATGACGTTGAACTGGACATCGTTTCTTCAAAAGGAGATTGGTTTAATAATGTAGATGAAAAACAAACAATTAAATTGCCAATAGCGCATGGGGAAGGAAGATATCATTGTGATTCTGATACTTTAAAGAAACTTGTAGATAATGAATTGATCGCTTTGAGATATAAAAATAATCCCAATGGATCCTCATTCGATATCGCAGGCATAACTAATGAGAAGGGAAATGTTCTAGGTTTAATGCCTCATCCAGAGCGAGCATGCGACGAGACAATTGGTGGGACTGATGGTCTCTTTACATTAAAATCATTAATATTGAAATAAAAAAAGACCCCCAATTTTGGAGGCCTTTTTTTATTTAATTTGGGAAGAAATTAAACAGTAGCTTTTACTTTTGGATCCAATTCACCTTTTGCGTAAAGATCAGCAAAATAATTAGTGCTGTTTTGTTTGATCTTACTTGCTTGACCTTCACACCAGAACTGCTTGTATCTATCAAGACAAACTTGCTTCATGTATTTTCTAGCAGGCTTGTTGAAATGTCTTGGGTCGAAGTTTGCCTTATCAGCAAATGCTGCCTCTCTAACCGCGGCAGTGAAAGCAAGTCTGTTATCAGTATCAATGTTGACTTTCCTAACTCCATTTCTTATTCCCTCTTGAATTTCTTCAACAGGAACTCCATAAGTTTGAGGAATTTCACCGCCATATTTGTTAATGATATCCAACCATTCTTGAGGAACTGAACTAGATCCATGCATTACAAGATGGGTATTTGGAAGTGCTTTATGAATTTCAGCAATTCTGCTTATTGCAAGAACCTCTCCTGTAGGTTTTCTTGTGAATTTATAAGCACCATGACTTGTTCCTATAGCAATAGCTAAAGCATCGACTTTTGTTTTGGCTACAAAATCTGCAGCTTCTTCAGGATCAGTAAGAAGCATATCTGTAGAAAGTTCACCTTCAAATCCATGACCATCTTCCGCTTCACCTTTTCCTGTCTCTAATGAACCTAAGCAACCCAACTCTCCTTCAACACTAACTCCAACTGAATGAGCAAAATCTACTACTTTTTTAGTTACTGCAACATTATATTCGTAACTAGCGGGTGTTTTTGCATCTGCCTCTAGAGAACCGTCCATCATTACTGATGTGAAACCATTTATTGCTGCTGAGTAACATGTTGATGGCTCATTACCGTGGTCTTGGTGCATTACCACTGGAATATTAGGATATGTTTCTGTAGCAGCAAGTATTAGATGACGTAGGAAAATTTCTCCTGCATAATTTCTTGCCCCTCTTGAAGCTTGGAGTATTACAGGACTATCAGTTTCATATGCTGCTTCCATGATTGCTTGAACTTGTTCAAGGTTATTAACATTGAAAGCTGGAATACCGTAACCATTCTCAGCAGCGTGATCTAAAAGTAGTCTTAGTGGAACGAGGGCCATAATTAAAATAAGTTAAATGCTGTATAAAGCATATGTTTTCCGAGAGTTTAGTATAAAGAGGTATCAAATGTCACGTCATTAGATATACAAAATACTAAATTAAAGAAACTTATTTTATGACCCAGAGTACATTTTTAGGATTTTTTTAGTTAATAAGTGTAGCCTGCCACAAACAATTGTTCATCAGATGAAGGTTGAGATCCTGCTACATAGGCACCTTTTGAAGCTTCAGAGTTTGCTTGAGCTCTTGCTATTAATGCTTTTTGACCTCCTTCAACGTCGCTTCCTTTCCAGGCCTTTAAGCATGAGTGCTGTAATGCTCTTCCATAGGAGAATGAAACATTCCATAAAGCTTTCCTGTAAAGAGTGTTCATATTATTTAGATAAACAGAAGCAGCTTCTTCGCTTAACCCTCCTGATAAGAAAACTATTCCAGGAACAGATGCAGGAACGCATCTTTCCATAGTTCTAATTGTCATTTCAGCAACCTTCATAGGATCAGCCTTTGTTGGACAATCTGCTCCATTAACAGTCATAGAAGGTTTTAATAGAGTGCCTTCTAGAAAAACTCCATTTGCTTGACAGGCACTATAAACATGCTTTATTTCCTCTTCTTGAACTTCAGCAGTTTTTTCAATAGTATGGTCGCCGTCCATTAAGATTTCAGGTTCAATAATTGGTACTAACCCAGATTCTTGAACTGATCTTGCATACCTTGCTAATCCCCATGCATTCTCTTGAATTGATAGTTTTGAAGGACAACCATCATTTGTAATTTGCAGAACTGCTCTCCACTTTGCAAATCTGGCACCTTGTTCATACTATTTTGCGGCTCTTTCAACTAACCCATCTAGGCCATAGCAAAAAGTTTCTACATCTCCTCCTCCTGGAAGTGGATTTAGGCCCTTATCGACCTTTATACCTGGAATAATACCTAAATCACTTAGTTTCTTAACCATTGACTCGCCATCTTGGTGATTCTGATAAAGAGTTTCTTCGAAGAGGATTGCTCCACTTATATATTTGCCAAGACCTTCTGTAGTAAAAAGCATTCATCTATATGCCTTCCTATTGTCTTCAGTATTCTCAACGCCAATTCCAGCGAGTCTTTTACCTACTGTTTTAGTGGATTCATCTACCGCTAATATTCCTTTTCCTTTAGAAGCTAGTAATTGAGCATTTTCTTTAAGCTCATTTTTGTAATAATTTAAAGCCATTCTTTAATAATTCAGTTCAATTGATTTTTCCAGAATATGAAAAAAAAATAAAATCAATCCAATACTTTATCGGGTGATAATTGCTACTTATAAATGTATAGCCTTAAATTTTGATACTTAATCCACTTTTGGAAGATTCTCTTATGGCTTCGCAAACTTTATGACTAGCAAGTCCCTCGCATAAGCCTGGGATTACAGGTGTTCCATTCATTATACTCTGGGCCCATAAATTTTGAATTCTCAAAACTGGAACTATT